>NZ_JBMOUD010000004.1:0-437065 GCF_049319665.1 Rouxiella sp. Mn2063
GTGCACCCAGGAAGATTCGAACTTCCGACCGCTCGGTTCGTAGCCGAGTACTCTATCCAGCTGAGCTATGGGTGCATCTTAAATGGCGGTGAGGCGGGGATTCGAACCCCGGATGCAGCTTTTGACCGCATACTCCCTTAGCAGGGGAGCGCCTTCAGCCTCTCGGCCACCTCACCATACGCTTCTTTCGAATTGTGCTGACTAACTTTGTTTAAGCTCATCGGCACTGCGTGGCGCACATATTACTTTCCCGGACTTATAAGTCAAACCCTTTTTTCCCAACAATCGTTCATTTGCACAATTCCCACCCAACCTGCCTAGTTTAAAGGCAATATTACCGGCTAATGATACTAATAAGACTATTTTTTATGGAAAAAGTACCAGAGCCTCAGCAAGCTGAAACTTAATAATTAAATGGGGGAAAAAGAGAAAGACGTACCAGAAGGGGAAAAAACAACCAAAAAGCATTAGCGCCTCGCATGATGCGAGACGCTAGTTAAATCAAAAACTCGTCTGTTGAGATTTTTCAGCCTGAATACGCTGATAGATCTCTTCACGATGCACAGAGACCTCTTTAGGGGCGTTCACACCAATACGCACCTGGTTACCTTTAACACCTAAAACGGTAACGGTTACCTCATCGCCAATCATGAGGGTTTCACCAACTCGGCGAGTCAGAATAAGCATTCTTTGCTCCTTGAATAATTAGAAGAGTCGGGTCTCAGTTCCCGGTCATTATCTATCATAAACTGGCGAAACGTAAGCCACGACTGCCACATTAAATGTAATCCATATCATACATTAGCCGTGTGTGACGTTAAGTTTAGCCTAAATTAGCAAGGTCGTGATGTAACACTTATCATTTCCTTGCACATTAAGACTGAACACGTCATAGCACAACATATCATGACGTGTTCATTGTCGCTTTTTTTTAGTTTACAGCTTTGATGTAACCCAAGCTTCGACGCTCTGTAATGCACCTGGTAACGCATTAACGTCTGTACCACCAGCCATCGCCATATCTGGACGACCGCCGCCTTTCCCACCAACCTGAGCTGCAATTGTGCCAATCAAATCACCGGCCTTAATACGATCGGTCAAATCCTTGGTCACGCCTACAACCAGACTGACTTTATCATCAGCTACCGTTGCCAACACAATAATGGCTGAACCTAACTGATTTTTCAGGTCATCGACCATGGTACGCAGCATCTTAGGTTCAACATTATCGAGTTGACGCACCAATAGCTTCGCACCTTTCACCTCAACAGTCTGGCTAGAAAGCGATGCGCTCTCTTGTGCCGCCTGCTGATCTTTAACCTGCTGCAGCTCTTTTTCCAGCGTACGTGAACGCTCGATCAATGCGCGAATCTTATCAGTCACGCTATTAACGTCACCTTTAACCAAGTGCGCAACGTCTTGCAGCAAATCACTTTGCTGATGCAATGACGCAATTGCTTTATCACCGGTTATCGCTTCAATACGGCGAACGCCAGCTGCCGTGCCCGATTCACTCTGAATACGGAACAGGCCGATATCACCAGTACGATCGGCGTGGATACCACCACATAGTTCAGTAGAGAAGTCCCCCATCGACAGCACGCGTACGCTATCTTCGTACTTCTCGCCGAACAGCGCCATTGCGCCCTGCTCTTTCGCTTCATCCAACGCCATGACTTTGGTCTGGACAGGCAAGTTGCGGCGTACTTGTGCGTTGACCAAATCCTCAACTTGACGGATCTCTTCCGGCTTCATCGCCTCAAAATGCGAGAAATCGAAACGCAGGTAGTTGTCATTCACCAGAGAACCTTTCTGGCCAACGTGCTTACCAAGAACCTGACGCAATGCGGCGTGCAGTAAGTGAGTCGCCGAGTGGTTCAGGCGAATACGGTTACGACGCTGTTCGTCAACTTCAGCGGTGACGCTATCGTTGATAGACAGAGAACCTGCGCTCAGCACACCTTGATGACCGAATGCTTTGCCATATTTCTGGGTATCGTTAACAGTAAACTCACCAGATTGGGTTTTCAGTACGCCTTTATCGCCAACCTGCCCACCGGACTCACCATAAAACGGCGTGTCATCCAGCACGACAATCGCTTCATCACCGGCCTGAATTTTTTCAACCGGCTGGCCGTTCACAAACAGTCCAACCACTTTGGATTGGCGCTGTACGTGCTCGTAGCCAGAGAACTGAGTCACGCCTTCGATACGTACCAAATTGTTATAATCTGCGCTGAAACCGCTAGACTCACGAGCGCGACGACGCTGTGCTTCCATCGCCTTCTCAAAACCTGCTTCATCGACCGTCAGATTACGTTCGCGACAAACGTCAGCGGTTAAATCAACCGGGAAACCAAAGGTATCATATAGACGGAACACCACTTCGCCAGGCAGGACATCACCTTTCAGCGCAGCCAGTTCTTCATCCAGCAGCGCTAAACCGCGTTCCAGAGTGCGAGCAAACTGCTCTTCTTCAGTTTTCAGCAACTGTTCAACCAATGACTGCTGCTTACGCAGTTCATCAGCAGCAGAGTCCATGACGTCGATAAGCGGAGCAACCAGCTTATAGAAGAAGGTTTCTTTCGCGCCCAGCATATTCCCGTGACGAATCGCACGACGAATAATACGACGCAATACGTAACCGCGACCTTCGTTAGACGGCACTACGCCATCAGAGATCAGGAATGCACAAGAACGAATATGGTCAGCAATAACGCGCAGAGACTTGTTGCTCAAATCAGTTGCGCCAGTTGCTTCGGCAACCGCAGCAATCAGCTTCTTGAACAGGTCAATATCGTAGTTAGAGTTAACGTGCTGCAATACCGCTGTAATACGCTCTAAGCCCATACCGGTATCGACGGAAGGTTTTGGCAGCGGCAGCATGGTACCGTCGGACTGACGGTTAAATTGCATAAAGACGATGTTCCAGATCTCAATGTAGCGATCGCCGTCTTCTTCAGGGCTTCCAGGAGGACCACCCCAGATATGATCGCCGTGATCGAAGAAGATCTCGGTACAAGGACCACAAGGACCGGTATCACCCATCTGCCAGAAGTTATCTGAAGCAAAGGCTGCGCCCTTATTATCGCCGATGCGGATAATACGCTCTTTCGGCACGCCTACTTCGTTCTCCCAAATGCTGTAAGCTTCGTCATCAGTTTCATAGACGGTCACCCACAACTTCTCTTTTGGCAGATTGAACCAGTTTGCGCCAGTCAGCAGTTCCCACGCATAGTTAATCGCATCACGCTTGAAATAATCGCCAAAGCTGAAGTTACCCAACATTTCAAAGAACGTATGGTGACGAGCGGTATAACCCACGTTTTCCAGGTCATTGTGCTTACCACCCGCGCGAACACAGCGCTGGGACGTGGTAGCGCGGGTGTAATCCCGATTATCTAATCCAAGGAAAACGTCTTTAAATTGGTTCATACCGGCATTGGTAAACATCAATGTCGGATCATTAGTCGGGACAAGCGAGCTGCTCGCAACTACGTTATGTCCCTTACTTTGGAAGAAATCGAGAAACGCTTGACGGATCTCAGCGGTGCTCTTGCTCATAAATGTCCCGGAATAAGGCTAGAAGAACAGCCCGTGAGCAAGATAGGCACGATTTAAGATCAGCTTTCTTTAAAGCTCACGAACGAAAAAGTGCGGATAAGATAAAATTTCTACGCAGGGAAGTAAAATCCCGTATGCATTCAATCTGCAAAATCGCGATAAATAGCGTGGATTTCTTCCTGAAAAAAGCCGCGATACAGTAAATAGCGAAAAACTTTGGATTTCTCTTTCCAATCCGTTGGCAATGGCTGGCCAAATTTTCGGGTCGCTACGTCGTAGGCTAATAGGCTCCAATCAACTTCACTATTTTCCAATGCAATATTCACGATTTCTTTATCGACGCCCTTCTGTTGCAGCTCAGAGCGAATGCGCTGTGCGCCATAACCTTTATTGCTGCGCCCTGAAATATAACGACTGGCAAATTTGTTGTCATCAAGCCAACCGTGCTGGTAGCAGTACTCAATAACCTGCTGCACATGTTCGGCATTAATTTCCTCTGGTGCTGATTTTTCTGCCGGCATTTGCGGTGGTTTACGCCAGTTTTTAGCCGACGATGGACGAACAAAAGGTTGAGGAGGCGTCATTAATTTACGGCGCAACTCTTCTTCACCGTGATCGCGTTGGCCTAACAAACGCATGGCGCGCGCGGTCAGCGTATTAATTTTGCTACGGTTCTCATCTTTTGGCTCAGGAAATACCGATGTAGCTGATTGTTCATCCTGCAACCGGGTCTGATTCGCACCGAACGGGGTTAAATCATCCGCCATTATGCGTTTCCTTCGTTTCATATACTCAAAATAACTGGCGTTACACCAAGGCGACAGACAGCACAGCCACACCGGTGCAGTTTGCAGTATAACGGGCATTAATGAGATAAAAAAAATGCCAGCCTATAACAGGCTGGCATTTCATGTGAAACCTTACAAGCGCCCGCTATTGAGGCCGCGAGTCAAATGATTAGAACTCTTCGCTGGTTTCAGCGTCTTCGTCTAAATCTTCAGCTGTAGTGACGGCGCTCAGTTCACCATTGCCACTCAGCAGCAATTCGCGCAGTTTTTTATCAATCTCTGAAGCAATAGCTGGGTTTTCTTTCAGGAAGTTGCCTGCGTTAGCTTTACCCTGACCAATTTTCTCGCCGTTGTAGCTATACCATGCACCGGCTTTTTCAATCAGTTTATGTTTAACGCCCAAGTCAACCAACTCACCGTTGATGTTGATCCCTTCGCCGTACATGATTTGGAACTCAGCTTGCTTGAATGGCGCAGCGATTTTGTTTTTCACCACTTTAACGCGGGTTTCGCTACCCACTACCACATCGCCTTCTTTAATTGCGCCAATACGGCGAATATCAAGACGAACAGAGGCGTAGAACTTCAGCGCGTTACCACCAGTAGTGGTTTCTGGGTTACCGAACATCACACCAATTTTCATACGGATCTGGTTGATAAAGATCAGCAGTGTGTTGGCGTTTTTCAGGTTACCGGCCAGCTTACGCATCGCTTGGCTCATCATACGTGCCGCCAGGCCCATATGTGAGTCACCTATTTCGCCTTCGATTTCCGCTTTTGGCGTCAACGCAGCAACGGAGTCAACGATGATGACATCAACCGCGCCAGAGCGGGTCAAAGCATCACAAATTTCCAACGCCTGCTCACCGGTATCCGGCTGAGAACACAGCAGGTTATCGATATCTACGCCCAGTTTTTTAGCATAGATCGGGTCAAGCGCGTGCTCTGCATCGATAAACGCACAGGTTTTACCTTCGCGTTGTGCAGCAGCAATAACTTGCAACGTCAGGGTGGTTTTACCAGAAGATTCCGGGCCATAAATTTCAACGATACGGCCCATTGGCAGGCCACCAGCGCCCAGAGCAATATCCAGAGACAACGAGCCAGTTGAGATCGTTTCTACATCCATAGAGCGATCTTCACCAAGACGCATGATGGAACCTTTACCGAATTGTTTCTCAATCTGGCCTAGTGCCGCAGCTAACGCCTTTTGCTTGTTCTCATCAATAGCCATTTTCGCTCCTTCGTGCGGCACCGTGACATACTTGGCTGCGGTGCCACTGAATGTGGTTGTTTGTATTTAGATATACAGACTCAGATAACTGGACGTAATTATACTGTATGCTCATACAGTATCAAGCCTATTTTTTCAAAAACTCGTTATACGCTGTTTGTAATGAAAAAACAGCAGCTTGCAAACGCACCGATTCACGGTCACCGGAAAATACCTGCTTAATAGCCAGTACTCGCCCTGTGGAATCAGCAAAACCAAACCAGACAGTGCCGACCGGTTTCTCTATGCTGCCGCCATCTGGGCCAGCAATCCCACTGATGGATAATGCCAGATTGGCTTTGGCAGCGTGCAGCGCCCCTTGCGCCATTTCGCGCACCACTTCTTCGCTCACAGCACCAAAGGTATTTAAGGTCGATTCAGATACGCCGAGCAAGTCGTGCTTTGCCGCATTGCTATAAGTGACAAAACCGCGATCAAACCAAGCAGAGCTACCGGCTATATCAGTAATCGCTTTTGCCACCCAGCCACCGGTACAAGACTCAGCACAAGTGATCCACAATCCTTGTGTCTTAAGTTGCTGTCCGACATCAATACTGAGTTGATGCAGTTCTTTCTCAGACAATGGTTTCTCAGCCAATCGTTGTTCGCTCATCGCGGCTCCTGCAAATCATATTGAGTTGGTGATGGTAGCATCTCTTCCGCATCTTGATCTGCCGGACAGATTATTTTGCGCGATCCTTCCCAAATCAATAGGCCTATACCCTAAAAATAATCGCGTGTATATGATGTGTAAAATTACACATTGATCACATTTCAATTTTCAAGGCCATGCTTTAATCCATCCCACATTGACCAGAGGAGAATGACCTTGAAACACCTAATGATCTGCTGTGGTGCCGGCGTAGCAACCAGCACAGTGGCGTTAAAAAAAATTGAAGCATTCCTGGATAAAGAAAAGCTCAGCGATCGCGTGCGTATATCCCAAGGCACCGTAGCCGAAGCATTAACACGCAGCGACATCGACTTTATTGTTTCAACCTCAGCCATCACTACCTCAATTCCGGTGGTCAATGCGCTGCCATTACTGACGGGAATGGGAATAGATAAAGTATTTAACAGTGTAAAAACCTTAATTTTGGCCGAGGGCTAATCCATGTTCATCATCGATTACATTGTTAATCTCGGGGCATCGGTGATGATGCCGCTGATCTTCATTATCTTGGGTTTACTGCTGCGCCTGTCATTTTCTAAAGCCATCAAAGCCGGGTTAATGGTTGGGATCGGCTTTATCGGTTTAAGCATTACCGTCAATTTAATGATTGATTCTCTAACGCCTGTCAGCCATGCGTTAGTCCATCGCTTTGGGTTAAATTTAACCGTACTAGACGTTGGCTGGCCCGCAGCAGCGGCAGTAGCAATGGGCACCCGAGTTGGCGCGCTGGTTATCCCAGTTTGTGTCGCCATCAATATCCTGATGCTATACACCAAAACCACCCGTATTCTTAACGTCGATATCTGGAACTTGTGGCACCACGCCTTTACCGGTTCTCTGGTCGCTATTATTACCAGCAGCTTGTGGCTGGGTATCTTTGCCGCCGCGATCAACTGCATCATTACCATGGTGATTGCTGACCGTACCAGCGGTGATGTCGAGAAATACCTCAACCTGCCGTCAATTTCGATCCCCCACGGTTTTTCAGTATCTTTCGTGCCTGCGGCCTGGTTAGTTAACGCCATCGTTGATCGCATCCCGGTGATCCGCGATATCAAAATCGATACCGAAGTGATCCAGAAACGCCTGTCTATCCTTGGCGATCCGGCTTCACTTGGTGCGATCATCGGCGCGCTTTTAGGCGTCATTGCCGGTATTGAATTTAAAGCTATTTTACAGACTGCTATTACCATGGCCGCGGTCATGACGATTATTCCGCGTATGGCGAAGATGTTGATGGAAGGCGTGTATCCTATCAGCGAACGTATTCAAGAAATCGCTCAATCAAGAGCAGGTTCCTTTGGCCGAATTGCTATCGGATTGGATTCCGCCGTTAGCGTTGGCCATCCCGTCACGCTTTCAGTCTCCATGTTGATGATCCCACTGATGCTGGTGCTGGCTGCGGTGATCCCACATAACCAATTCCTGCCATTTGCTTCATTAACCGGGTTGCCTTTTGCCTTCGTATTAGTCACTGCCGTGTGCCGTGGCGATATGTTCCGTACCCTACTTACTGGCTTACTCACCTTAAGTCTGGCGCTCTTAATCGGTACCAGCCTGGCTCCAATTGTCACCAGTACCGCCGTCAGCACCGGATTCTCATTGCCACAGGGAACAACCAGCATCAGCAGCGTAGATTACGCAGGCGCCATGCTGCCTTGGGTCATTATCCAAAGCTTCTACTTTAAGGCGTTAGGCGTTGGCTTACTGAGTATCTGTACACTGGGATTGGTCGTGTGGAACCGCAAAAAGCTGGCGCAAGAGAACCAGCAACTCGCCGCCCAAGAGTCCAATATGATGGAGGGCAGCTAACATGTTTAGCGCAGACCGCATTTTTACCTTTACACAGACAATCAGCAGAGATGATTTGCTCGGCCAGCTCGCGACAAGTTTATATACAGCCGGCTTAGTGAAAGACTCTTTTAAAGCCGGTGTGCTGCAACGCGAAGCACAGTACCCGACTGGCATTGATATGGAAACGCATAGCATTGCCATTCCGCATACCGAATTTGAGCATGTTAATCACACCGGTTTTGCCGTTGGCATTAATCAGGCTGGCGTGCAGTTTCATCGTACTGATGAACCGGGGGAGCTGGTGACGCCGGATATTATCGTGATGATGGCTATCGCGCCTGATTGTGAAAAGGTGGCAATCATCCAATCGCTGTTTGGACTGTTGGCAGACAAGGAACGCGTGCAAGCCCTATGCAAAATGTCAGTCGCCGGGCAAGTAAAAGAGTTCACCGACGCCGTCGTTACGCGCTAGAATCTTCAGTTAAAAGCAGCGCGTAGTGACGAATAAGCCGGGGAAGAGGATGTTACGAATCAGCGACGTCATTGAATTAGCCATGGTCAGCCGTAAGACTGTCTATAACGCTATCAATAGCGGCCGTCTAAAATATCAGCTCGTTGAAGTGGATAATAGACAGGTCAGAGTCTTTGAAGAGCGGGATGTTTTCAGCGCATTTCCGAAAACAAACCGTGGCGTAACACAAGAACAGGAAGTTCAAAACTTACGCGAAGAGATTGCCTCGCTGAAGTTTGCCCTGTCTGAGCTAAAAAAAGCCGTCGAGGCCATGGATCCGGCCAACCAATATGAAATGACCCAACGGCAGAAGAAATCCGACTCTCGCGATTGATTTCTTCTGCTCGTTTTCCGTGAGAACAGGCGAATCTGAGAGAAACCTTGAATGCCCAAAGCGGATATGCAAACCACACCTGAATCCCCCCTGCTGCAAGAATTCTGGCCTCAACACGCCATATTACGTCACACTGGTAGCCTGCTATCAGCAGATGAACATGTCGTCGCGTCATACGATCTTGAGCAGCAAGCCCGCCTGGAACATTACCGCCCGCTCTCTGATATTGCGCCAATAAAAAACCGTGCTATCCGGTCATTTGAGCTGGATTATGACACGATTTCTACGCTCGATATTATTAATGGTATGGGCGTCGCGCTGGGCGATTCTATTATTGGCCTCACCGCGTTATACGCATTAAAAACACGTTATCCGCAGCTAGAGATCACGCTTTATCGCCCAGCGCTCGCACCGGTTTATGTCGACACCTTGTATCAGCATGCCCAGATGTTGATTGCCAACACGCAAGCGCTGCCGCAACCACTTAGCTATTTTGCCTCGCGCTGGTGCGCGCCTCGTGCCGCCTGTATTGATCTTGGCAATCAGGTGTTCTGGCCCGACTTTGCGCACATGCCAATGATTGATTTCTTTTTCCATGCCTTGGGCGTTAACCCAGACAGCATTCCCGCCGCATTAAAAAGTAATCACTGGCTACAACACCTCGCTTTACCGGCGCTGCCCGCCTATTGGCAGCAACAGCCCTACGTTTTGTTTTGCCATACCGCCAGCACGCCGATTCGTAGCGTTCCTACCACGCAGCGCCCACGTTTGGTCGAGGCATTATGGCAACAGTATCGATTGCCAGTATTAGGTTTTGGCCCGGTTGAACATGCGCATTATGTTGATATCTCGACGTTCTCAACCGATACGCTCGATTTCCTTGCGTGGATCAAACAGGCCAGCTTCCTGCTCACCATAGATAGCGCGGCCGTTCACGCCGCCGCTGGTTTTGATATCCCCACCCGCGCGATTTTCAGCACTATCCCACCAACATTACGTGTCAGGGACTATGCCCATTGTGAAGCGGTTTTACTACCGCTGGAACAGTTGAGTCACCTGCATGCGAGTAGTGATGAGAGGGCGCTCGCGGCGCTGGAACAGGCTTATGAGCAACTAGATATTAGGAGATTGTTTGATTTGTAAATCAATAAACTTGATGACCAGAATCGCCACGAATTGATTATTTAGAGGAGATTTATATCAGCATTGCGTAGGTTCGGTCGCTTATCAATATAGAGCAATATATCAGCGTAGCCGAACGCGCCCGGCAAGGGTTTTAAGGCGAAAACCCTTGCATCCCGCGCCCTGCGCTTAGCTTGTCGGGTCGCTACGCGACTTCCCGCGTTCACTGCTTTGGCCGGACGGGTCGGTTTCAACAATCATCCATGATTGTTCAACCTAAATCCGCCTTCCCTGGCGGATTTCCCCTGGCCTGCATCCGTTCTCTTGGCCGACAAGATGCGCTTTAAGGTCAAGGACTTAATGGGTCAACTAACACGTCAAAACACCAATTTCTCAATTCCCTTGTCTTGCCTGTTTCACCGCTTCACCAAGCTGCCAAACGGCCATGGCGTAATGCACACTATGGTTATAGCGAGTAATCGCGTAGAAATTTGGTAAGCCGTACCAGTATTGGTAGCGATTGCCGAGGTCAAGGCGCAACAGACTAGCCTCTTGATAGTTACCCAGCGGGCTTTGTGGGCTCAAGCCTGCCGCTGCCAAGGTAGAGATTGAATATTTGGTGCTAAAACCATTCTTCAATCCTGGCGCTTGTCCAATGGCAGGCACCGCAACCGCGCCACCGTTTACCCAGCCGTGCGCTTTGAAGTAATTAGCTACGCTACCGATAGCATCAATCGGATCCCACAGGTTGATATGCCCATCACCGTCAAAATCGACCGCGTAATTTTTAAAGGCCGACGGCATAAATTGCCCATATCCCATTGCACCCGCAAATGAGCCGCGTAAATTCAGCGGATCGTCGCCTTCAGAACGGGACATCAGCAAGAAGGTTTCCAGTTCGCTGCTGAAATAAGCCGCGCGTCGTGGGTAGGCAAATGAGAGCGTTGCCAACGCATCAATAATACGGGTTTTACCCATTACGCGGCCCCAACGGGTTTCAACGCCGATAATACCGACAATGATCTCTGGTGGTACACCATAAACCTGCCACGCACGTTGCAGGGCATCTTGATAGGTGTTCCAGAAGACAACGCCATTTTGTACGTTATCTGGAGTGATAAACTGCTTGCGATAACGCAACCAGGCACCATTTGGCACCGTTGCTGGCGGGCCGCTCGGTGCCTGCCTATCCATCAAACGTAATACCCAATCTAAGCGCTTGGCTTGCGACAACACATCATGTAATTGCTGGCGGTCGAATCCGTGTTCGCGCACCATTTTATCAACAAACTGCGCCGTCTCAGGATTATTAGCGAAATCACCGCTAAGATCTTCGCCCCTATGAGCTGGATCGAGCAGAAAACCGCCCTGAAACAGCGTATTTTGAGGTGCCGTAGCCACAGGTTTTGGCTTAGAACTACAGGCAGTCAGTAAAACCAGCAAAGGAAGTGTGGCAGCCAAATAACGCATCGGATATCTATCACTATGCAAGAAAAGAGTGGTTGTCATGGTAAAGCATTGCCTGACCAGAAAAAACAGGAATCTGTGCGTTGAAAGTCGCAGAATGATGGTAAATATCGAAAATAAAAAAGCCAGACAAAGTATTTCTCCTCTGTCTGGCGATAATGGCTTTTTTAAAGCTTATAAACCAGCGCCGAAATCGGCTTAACGTCGATTAAGGTACTTTGCTGTTTCTGGCTAAGCTGCCCTTGTTCCTCTTTACCAACTACGCGCGCGGCGTGGCTAATATCAATCCCTTCTACCGTTGTACTCACGCTATTTTCGCTTGGGTTAAGCACCACCAGATAGCGCTCATTGCCCGCAGAACGTAGATAAACCATCGGGTAAGGCTTATTCACATCGCTGATAAGCTTCCAATCACCATCGGCTGATAGCGCGTTTGAAGCACCACGTAATTTCAATAATTCTCGGGTGTAGTTGAGCAAGGAGTTTGGATCTTTATCTTCTTTGGCAACCGTCGGACGATTTGGGTCTTTATCAATCGGCAGGTAAAGATTCCAGGCATCGGCACTCGAAAAACCTGCATTGCCGCTGCTATCCCACTGCATCGGGGTACGAGAACCGGCGCGGTTCTTGGTGGCCCGGCCTTGACTGCCCTCTTTATTCCACAAACCGGTCTGGAAACGCATACCAATTTCATCACCGTAATAGATAAACGGCGTGCCCGGCATCGTAAGGAAGAAGGTCATCGCTACTTTAAGCTGATCGACACTATCGCGGTCACCCGCGTTCAGACGTTGGATATCGTGATTACTGGTCGGCATCGAAATATAGCTTTTGCCTTTCGTGGCATTATATTGCTCGCTATAAAGTTTGTACCACTCTGCCAGTTGGCCTTTGCCATCTTTGGCAAAATAGCTCACCGTTGGCTCAAACTCACCGCCTACGCGATTAAAGAACAACGACGTATAGTTATATTTACCAATGTGCATCATGAAATCGATATTAAAGCCACCGGCTGAAGACTCCTTCGGATTACTCCATTCCGAAATTAATACCGCTTGCGGATATTGGTGGTGATACCAAGAGGAAATATCCTGCCAGACCTTAATGGTTTCCACTTTCTCCGGATCGTTTTTCACAATACTGGAGGCCATATCAACGCGGAAACCATCAACACCTTTATCCATCCAGAAGGCGATAATATTCTTCAACTCGCGGCGCACCGCCATAGGTCCCGGTGCATCGACCGGTTGTTCCCATGCGTGAGCCGGATTCGGATGTGCATAACCATAATTAAGCGCCGGCTGGGAAGCATAATAGTTTTTGATGAAATACGGCGAATGTGCATGTTGGATCTTCACAAAACTGTCTTCACCGATGGTGCCACCAACCTGATCTTTTTCTTTGCCTTTCACATCGTCGGGAATACGGTCTGGCCAAATATAGTAATCAGAATAGCGCTGATCTTTCCCTTCTTTTGCTTGCTGGAACCACGCGCTTTGATCCGAGGTATGTCCCGCAACCAGGTCCAGACAGACGCGTAAACCCCGTTTGTGCGCTTCATTAATCAGCATCACTAAATCTGAATTACTGCCATAACGCGGATCAACCTGATAAAAATCGGTGATGTCATAACCGGCATCTTTAAAAGGCGATGTAAATAACGGGTTAAACCACAGGGTATTGACCCCAATTGATTTAATGTAATCGAGTTTCTCAATAACACCCTGAATATCACCAATACCGTCGCCGTTAGAATCTTTATAGGATTGCGGATGAATTTGATAAAAGACCGCGCTTTTAACCCATGCAGGTGACGTATTTCCACTATGATTTTCGGTATCATTTGGAGTAGGACTTTCGGCATAACTCCCTGTCGTTGCAAATAAAATGGCCGTGGCCACCATAATCCCTAACTTATTAATCTTTGCTTTTATTGTCATATGATTATTCTCAAGTATTGAAGGGTTTACTTTCAGAGCAAATCAATAAAAGTAAACACCAATACCTGAGCGCTTAAAAAATTTTTTCCTCTAACCTTGGGCTATATCACATAACAATTTCTGATTGAGAATAATCGTACTTCTGTCGCTATATACCCAAAATCATTGGGCGTTACGTCACGACAAACGCAACGCCAGATATGACTGAGCCTTACCAGACGCGGTAAACCTTCCCTGTTTCAATCCCCTCCAGACTACGCCGATACGCCAGCGCTACACGACTTGCCGCTGCGCTTTCAAAACCGGGGAAGAATGCGCCATATTTATCCAATGCTTCGGTCAGGACAGTTGGGCTTACTGCGTTGATACGCTGGCCTGAAAGCTCATTGGCGGCAGCCATCACAAAGCCTTCTAGCGCAGCATTCACTGTCGTGGCGTTTACACCAGTGCGGATCGGATGCTGGGTCAAAATACCGGTAGTTAGCGTAAAAGATCCGCCGGGATTCAGGTAATCCTTGCCGATTAATACCAGTCGAACTTGTCCCATCAACTTATCTTGCAAACCAGACACAAACTGCTCGCTGCTCATCTCAGCCAACGGACCAAAATGCACGCCGCCGGTCGCGGCGATGATGCCATCAACCTTACCCGTACTGGCAAATAGCGCGCTAACTGAAGATTCATCCGTTAAATCCACCTGAAAATCGCCCTGAGTTTTCCCTACGCGAATAACATCGTGATCGCGCTGTAGATTATCGACAATACCGCGTCCGATGGTGCCGCTGGCACCAATAACCATCACTTTCATTTTTATCCCCTGTCTGCATAAACTAGACTCCATACTGAGACATTGGAATAAGAAGAAAAATGAGCAAAAGATTCGTTCATTACCAACTAAAAGTTAGGAATCATGAATAAATTACGCGCAATGGAAATTTTCATCGCGGTTGTTGAAAGCGGAAACTTCAGTGAAGCCGCCAAACAACTCGATATCTCTGCGGTGATGGTTGGCAAAATCGTGGCGCAAACGGAAGAACATCTGCAAACACGATTATTACAGCGCAATACTCGCCGCCAAAAGCTCACTGAAGCAGGTAAAGCCTGGTATGAAGAGAGTCAACAGGTCATGGCCGCACTGCGCGATGCAGAAAACCGTATCGACAGTCTGCGGCGTTTTCCCGCAGGTAGCCTGCGCATCAGCGCCCCGGTGACATTAGGCAGCTGCGCCATTGCAACCTTATGCAGTGAGTTTCAACTGCACTATCCCGAGGTGAATATTGAGCTGGAATTAAGCGATCGCTTTGTCGATATTATTGCTGAAGGTTTTGATTTTGCTATTCGTATTGGGGCATTGCCAAGTGACAGTCCGTTGGTTGCCCAGAGACTCGGCGACTACCAAATGATTATTGCAGGCTCACCAGACTATCTGGCACAACATGGCACACCACGCCATCGAGACGAGCTTACCTCACACCGTTGCCTGCATAACACCACTTGGAATAAACGCAATGCCTGGCGTTCCGGCGATGCATTAATCTGGCCAGAAAGCGGAGCCACCTTTAGTTGTAATGACGGTCAGGCCTTACGTCGTGCGGCACTTGCCGGGGCGGGACTTATCCTACAACCCCGCCTGCTGCTCGCCGAAGATATCGCCCGTGGCACGCTCCTGAGTTTACTCGAGCACGCTCTGCCAGCTCCGCGCCCTATTCATTTGATGTGGCGACAAGATATGCATATCAGCGCCAAACATCGTAGTTTTATAGACTGGATGCGGCAGCAGGCCGAAAACGCCTTATCACCTGACTAAGCTGGCTGAGGTCATCTCAGCGCAGTTCACTTCTGTTTTTCCTATCTCGTCACAATTTTAGTAATGATAGTAGTTATCATTTTCATTATTATTTACATTCTGTTTTATTTCCTTACAATGCGCTTACGCCTCACGTCATCAAATGCCGTGCAGCAGATTGAGTCCTTCATTCAATACCAGAACAGCCGTAATGCCTGTTCGCTCTGAGCCAGGAATATTTATTACATGGAAAAGCTTGTCTACAGCCAAGTTGCTGCCTTGATTATCACTTCACTCGCTAGCGCAAACCTACTTGCCGCACCGTCAGACGCCACCGATACCATGGTAGTTACCGCCTCTGGATTTCAGCAAAAAATCCAGGATTCAGCGGCCTCAATTTCGGTGATCCCACGTAAACAGATTGAAAACAAAGCCTATCGCGACGTGACGGATGCACTAAAAGATGTGCCGGGGGTAGTGATTACTGGCGGTGGCAGCAGCAGCGATATCAGCATTCGCGGCATGGCATCTAAATACACGCTGATTCTGGTTGATGGCAAGCGGGTCGATACGCGCGGTACTCGCCCTAACAGCGATAACGCGGGTATTGAACAAGGCTGGCTACCGCCAATGGAAGCTATTGAGCGCATCGAAGTGGTACGCGGCCCCATGTCCTCACTATATGGTTCTGATGCAATGGGTGGTGTGGTGAATATTATTACCCGCAAAACCTCGAATACTCAGGCATGGCAAGGCTCCATTCACGGTGATGCAACCTTGCAGGAACGTAGTCATTCCGGTGATTTATTCCAAACCAACGGTTATGCATCCGGCGCCTTGATTGACGGTTTGCTCGGGCTGCGGGTGAATGGCTTATGGTCGCGTCGTGCTGAAGACCGCATCGTGAATGGCTACAACGAACAGCGTATGCGCAGCGGTACGGCGGTATTCAGCCTGACCCCCAATGAGCAAAACGATTTTGATTTTGAATTTGGCCGCTCATTGCAAAACCGCAATAGCACGCCGGGTAAATCCATCGCTGAACAAAATTGTAGCCGTGGAAAGTGCAGAGATAATACTGCCAGTAAAAATCTCTACGTACGTAACAACTACTCAATCACCCACAATGGCTATTACGACCTTGGCCACACAACCAGCTACGTTCAGCGTGAAGAAACCAATAATCCAGGCCGGAATATGAAGATGTATAACACTATCTTCAATACTCAGAATCAGTTTGAGCTTGGCGACCATATGCTGAATCTGGGCGGACAATATCGCTATGAAGAGCTGCGCGATAAAGGCAATCAGCTGGCCGCTTCTGATTATCAGAGCAAATTAACACGCTGGAGCTGGGCGCTGTTTGCCGAGGATGAGTGGGCATTGACTCGCGATTTCAGCCTGACCACTGGGTTGCGAATGGATCAAGACGAAAACTACGGCAGCCACTGGACGCCACGGATGTACGGCGTGTGGCATCTGACCGATACCTGGACAGTAAAAGGCGGGGTTTCCGCCGGCTACCGCTCACCTGATTTACGTGAATCTTCAGCCAACTGGGGACAAGTTACCGGTGGCGGCGTCAGCAATGGCATCATCGTCGGTAATCCAGACTTGAAACCAGAAAAAAGCGTCAGCGAAGAGATCGGCGTACTCTGGGATAACCAGAAAGGCCTGAATGCTGGCGTTACTGTGTTTAACACCGATTTCAAAAACAAGATTACCGAGTTACGTCGTTGCAGCAGCAGAAACGATCCCTCTTGCACCATTGGCAGCGAGGTTTATGACTTTGTTAGCGATAAGGTCAACGTCGACAAAGCCAATATGCGCGGCGTAGAAGTGACCACCGGATGGGATATTACCGAAGACTGGACGTTAGCCACAAACTACACCTTTACCCAGTCCGAACAGAAAAGTGGGGAATATCAAGGCAAGGCGTTGAATAAAATGCCAAAACACATGTTCAACACCACGCTCGATTGGAAAGCGACACAGGATGTCAGCCTGTGGTCACGCCTCAATTTCCGCAGCAAAACCTCGGAATACTTGAGCCGAACCTCAATGGCGCAAAGCACGCCGTCTTATAGCTTTATTGATACCGGTCTGAGCTATCAGGCCAGCAAAAAGCTGCAACTGACCGCCGGGGTTTATAACATTCTGGATAAGCAAGTCGATTACGATCACTACAACACCACCTTGGATGGACGTCGTTACAGCGTGGGTATGACCTATAACTTCTGATGCGAGCGAGCTAATCGCGATAGTAGGATAGCAATAGGCGGTAAGGGTTTTATCTAAAACCCTTACCGGGCAACTTAAATTTCAACCCACAGCGGATAGTGATCCGATCCCATGTTATCCATATCAATCCAGCAGCGGCGAACCCGGCTGGCAAGTTCTGGCGATAACAGGCAGTGATCAATACGCCCCGGCAGCTCTGGGTGGGTCACACCAGACTGCTCTTCATGCCCAGCGGCAACCCAGGCATCAACGAATCCTTTACGACGCGATAACCGACCATAATCTGCGGATTTGGCACCGAGCAATAGATTGTATTCGGCGCTGTCTGGCAGGAAGTTTAAGTCCCCCATCAACATCATCGGTTCCGGCATTGGTGGTATGGTACCTTCCAGCCAACCTGCCGCGGGATCAGGATGTCCACCGCACCAAGCCCCACCCTCAAGCGGCGCGCGTGCAATAATATCCATCGTCGCTTCCACCTGTGGCAGACGCGTTTGCGCATCAAGATGGCAATAATGCACATTGTAAACACGCAAGACATCGCTGCCTGTATCAATCACCGTTTCCAGCAAACCGCGTTGCAGAGAGTGTTGATGCAGGGTGCCATATTTCGGCAAAGGGAAGTTGCGACTAGAAAGGATCGGCCAACGCGACAGCGTCAGATTGCCAAACTGGCGGCGACGATTATTGACCTTACCGCTTTCATCCACGCTGCTGGCATCCATATCCATATTCGCACCGTAGATCCAGTGATAGCCACCTAACCTATCGGCCAGTTCCTGCACCTGATCGAGATTACCGGAACGCTGCCAAAAGCGCTCCACCTCTTGCAGACAAATAATATCGGCACCACCAATCTCCTCGGCGATGCGTGCGATATCATATTTCCCATCGCGACCCAGAGAATACTGAATGTTGTAGCTGACGATTAACATAATTCGACTCTTTCATTAGCGGTATGAGCCTGCCACCCGGCAGGTAAACTGGCCTAATTAAGTAGCGTAAATTGATGTCAATCGGATGACGTATTTATGGCGTTAACTGAGGTGAATTGATGATGTTTGAAGAGCATCACAACAAAACAGGCGGTAATAGTGTTGTAGCAGAGGCAGGTCAAGCTGCGTAATGTCTTGTTCGGTCATTGCAGGGAAATAAGCCTGCTGTTGCCACCAATATTCGCGCGCTTGCTCAGGCTTATCTCGGCGAGAAATCTGCAAAGCATCTCGCAATATCGCTAATTTTTCGGCCATGAGCTTGGGTGAAATAGCGGCAATCACCCCGGCCATTTCTACGATAAATTCCTCGATATACGCAAACAACTCAGCGCTCGAACAGCTCGGAGATTGTAGTGCAAACAGCAGACCGGCAAAGCCCGCGCTCTGATGAAAACGGCAGCTGGCGACATAGCCAATACTCTTCTCAACCCGCATACGCTGAAAGAAATGCGGCTCGAAGATCAGCGCCAGACAGCGCCACGCCGCCAGACACAGTGCGCTCTGCTCCCCCAAAGGGCAAAACAACAGCACTGCCGAATCAGGCCCGTCGGTCGCCATAGCATAACGACGCGGCACAAATATCGCCTCGCTATACTCTGTGCTTCCTGTATTGATCGTTGCAGGGAAACGCGTCAGCAGATGCGAGAGTTGATGATGAAGTTCTGCATTGCCGCCATAAAGTATGGCTTGCCACGCCGGTGGCAGCAGCGCTGTAGAATCCGCGCTCGCGTCTGGCTGCATGACGCCTTGCTGCATTAAGAACATCGGCAGTTTTTGGAGCAAACGCCGCACCGCAATATCTGCCCGTGCCGCTAACTCTGCTTTAGCAAAAGCCCGTTCACCTTGCGCCCTATCCTCGTCAGATACCCTGCTCAATCGACTCATTAGCTGCGCCACACTGCTGAGCATCACCGAATTCTCAGCTCGTAGTTGTAACAACCAAAGCCCTTGATGAACATCGAAAACCAGCTCACCGCCAAGATGAGCGCAGTGGCCAGACAGCGTACGCAAACAAGCTTGAATAAGGTGCCGGCTGCGTTCCGATAATAGATTTCCTGGGGCTGGGCTTAACAACAGCATCCCTTCCCCTGCATCAGGCACAATATGTGGCAAGCGGATTTTTGATGTCGGTAACACAGCAAAATCGACCTGTTGTGGCTGAGGATAAAAGCGAAACAACGGCACAGCCGAGGCTTCATGTCGCGGTGGGAATGTTAGCGGGCCGAGTTGTAGCCTAAAACCTTGCGCGTCGATTGCGTCAGCCTTTACCGCAGGCGATGACCATAAACGCGTGGCATTATCGCGGTGCAATAGTTGCAACAAAGCCTGCCAATCGCTCTCTTCCTCGCGCTCAATCGGGGCCAAACCAAATGCCCGGGCACGCAACTGATCCAGCGGCGCGAGATAATCAAAAGCACGCACGGCCAGGCTCGCATAATGGTGCCGAGATAATCGGCTCAAGGACAATAACTGCTGCCGCCACTGCCAGAAAAGGATCTCAATATCAGCGCACAGCGCCGGGTCATCAGCACACACAGAAATCTCAATGGTGAGAATAGCCTGGCGGTCGTCGCAGTAAGGCAGCAACAGACAAATATCATCAGCCAACCCTCTGGCGCGTAATATCGCCAACAAACTCTGTTCTGCTGAGTCAATCAACAATTGTCGCAATAGCACCAGCGCAGGCTTCAGCCTCTTAGGTGGCGAAGGCAATATAAAGGACAGCCGTAAACGCGGTGATCCCGCGCAACATAGCGCCAGTGTTCGCTCGCTTTGCAAAATTAAAGGGACAGTCGCCGCAGAATCTATCGCCTGCTCGGTACAGGAAAACTGCGCGCCATAACGCTGGGCTAGCGCCGATAATTGCGCCAAAGGTTGTGGCCCTTGCAGCCAGAGTCTGAGGTTAGCAGCGTGATAAAATTGTTGATAGTAGCGACGTAAAGCCTGCTGCAAGCGCGGGATATCATCACCAAAGCTTTGGCGATGACCGACACAAAAACGCTGCAACGGATGAGGGCCAATAACAGCCTGACTGAGCGCAGCATCGCACAGTGTGTCAGCGTAAGAGCAAAGCATATGATATTCGGCGTCAATCACCGCAACTTCTTGTTGTACGGCTTGAACTGCCAGCAATGGCTCGGCGAGCATATCCACCAGCCGGGCGAATCCAGGTTCAAGTTTATGGCTGGCAATCTCAAAAAAATACGCGGTGGATGTGGCCAATGTCGTCGCATTAAGTTTACCGCCTTCGGCCTGCACCCAAGCCATCAACCGTTCATCATCTTGATAAGCACTGCTGCCTGTAAACAGCACATGCTCAAGCAAATGCGCCAACCCAGGCCACTCTTCAGGCTCGTCATGACTCCCGGTATCAACCTGAATCAACGCCGCCGCGCTGGTGGCTAACGGGTCGTGAATCAACTGAACTTGTAGCCCGTTAGCCAAGCGCATTTGCTGGCTTATTTTCTGGCTCATCAGGCAGGTTTAGCCTTAAAAATGAGCTGTGAGTTGGCGCGATTGCGGAACTGCAACTGGCTAATCTGCATGTTGGTGCAATTAGCCTGCTCACGCGCCTGCAAGATTTGCCCGTGATGCGGTGATTTAGAACAAACCGGATCGGCATTGTCCGCATTGCCAGTTAACATAAAGGCCTGGCAGCGGCAGCCGCCGAAATCCTTCTCCTTTTCAGAACAAGATCGGCAAGGCTCCGGCATCCAATCAAAACCACGATAACGATTAAAACCAAAGGAGTGGTACCAGATATCTTGCAAACTATGTTCGAGTACCGATGGGAATTGCACCGGCAGTTGGCGGGCACTGTGGCAAGGCAGCGCGGTACCCTCTGGCGTAACGCTTAAGAAAATTGCGCCCCAGCCGCCCATACAGCCTTTAGGACGCTCTTCATAATAGTCGGGGGTCACGAACAGCAAGTTGGCTAGATTGCCACTCTCCGCCATGCGCTGACGATAGTGATGCACCACGTCTTCCGCCCGTGCAATCTGCTCTCTGGTGGGTAATAAGCCCTCGCGATTAAGCTGCGCCCAACCATAGAACTGACAAGTCGCCAGTTCTACATCATCGGCTTCCAGCTCAATACACAGCTCAATAATGCGGTCGATTTGGTCGATATTATGCCGATGCAGCACAAAATTTAGCACCATCGGATAACCGTGAGCTTTTACTGCTTTAGCCATCGCCAGCTTTTGCTGGAAAGCTTTTTGTGAGCCGGCCAACGCGGCATTAAGCGTTTCATCACTGGCCTGGAAACTGATCTGGATATGATCCAGACCGGCATCGGCAAAGGCGTCGATCTTCTTCTCAGTCAAGCCGATTCCTGAGGTGATGAGATTCGTGTAAAAGCCTAACTCCCGCGCCGCGCGGATAAGTTCAGGCAAATCTTTACGCACCAGCGGCTCGCCACCGGAAAAACCAAGCTGCACGCTGCCCATCGCACGCGCCTGCTTAAACACCTCGATCCACTGTTCGGTCGTTAGCTCCTTTTCTTGCTGGGCGAAATCCAGCGGATTAGAGCAGTACGGACACTGCAATGGGCAACGGTAGGTCAATTCGGCCAATAACCACAGTGGCGGATTCACCTTATTTTCAGACAGCTTCACGGAAGATGATCCATTTTTGTTCATAGGCCTGACCAAAGAACTCTTTAACGTCATCGTCTACGCCACCGGCATCGGGAAAGCGCTCATTAAGCACAGTAATAATCGCCTGCAATGGGCGCTTGCCATCCACAAGTTCGAGGATCGCCGCGGCCGTTTCATTAAGTTTTGCCATCCCTTCGGGGTACAACACAACATGGCTATTCTGTGCCTGCTCCCATTGCAGGCGAAACCCGCGGCGAAAAGCTGGGATCTGCTGTTCATGAATAGTGATCATAGAAGTTTGCCTCGATGCCACACTGGCTGTTGCGTTACCGTGTGATACGGCGGGCGATGAAGTTCATACGCCATGCTCATGGCATCCAGCATGCTCCATAGAATATCGAGTTTGAATTGCAGGATTTCCAGCATCCGTTGTTGCTTTTCAACGGTATTGCAGTATTCCAAAGCAAGCTGTAAACCATGTTCAACATCGCGGTTCGCTTGGCTTAAACGGCTGCGGAAATAGCCATAACCTTCGGCTTCGATCCATTGATAGTGCTGCGGCCAAGTATCTAGCCTTGCCTGATGGATTTGTGGGGCGAACAGTTCAGTCAGAGAACTACACGCCGCCTCCTGCCAACCGGCACGCCGCGCAAAATTGACATACGCATCAACGGCAAAACGCACGCCCGGTAACACTTTCTCCTCAGATAACAGCGCATCACGCTCCAATCCCACCGCTTCACCTAAGCGTAACCAAGCTTCAATCCCGCCCTCATTGTCGCCATAACCATCATGGTCGAGAATACGCTGCACCCATTTACGTCGGGTTTGTGGATCGGGGCAATTGGCCATGATCGCCGCATCTTTTAGCGGGATGCTGGTTTGATAGTAAAAACGATTAGCGACCCATCCTTGGATCTGCTCACGGGTTGCCTGACCATTATGCATAGCAATATGGTAAGGATGATGAATGTGGTAATAAGCGCCTTTCGCCCGCAGCGCGTGTTCAAAGGCTTCTGCGGTCAGTAGTTTGTGTTGTTGATCCATAATGTTTACCTACAAGTCGATACGCATCCCATCCCAACTGACTTCAATACCTTTTTCAGTGAGTGCCTGCCGTTGGGCAGAAGATTCATCGAGGATCGGGTTGGTGTTATTTATGTGGATTAAGATCTTGCGCTGTGCAGGCAATGTACTGAGCAGCGTTATTAAGCCCTGCTCTTCCGCCAACGCCAAATGTCCCATGTCCTTACCGGTATGACTTCCCACGCCAGTCGCAGCGAGCTCGTTGTCATGCCACAGCGTGCCATCAATGAGTAGGCAATCTGCCTGATACATATATTCCAGCAGCGTGGCGTCTGGCTCCCCTAAACCCGGTGCATACAGCAGCCGCTTGCCACTGCGAGTATCTTCAATAAATAGCGCGACGTTATGACCCGGCAATGGCCTGCCACGATATTGTGAATAAGGCGGCGCATTGCTCAGTAACGGGATGGCGGTAAACTTCAGCGCAGAACATACCGCCACGCTGAAAGCATCATTGGGCCGGATAGCGTGATGCACCAATCCGCCATTCCAATGTTTTAGCATAGTAAAAATCGGGAATCCGCTGGTGAGGTCATCATGCACTTCTGACGTGCACCACACCTGATGTGGGCAGCCTTCTCGCAAGTTGAGTAAACCAGCACAGTGATCAATCTGGCTGTCAGTGAGAATAATTGAGCCTATTGCCGTACCGCGAAGCACATCGTGTTTGATGAGCTCAGGCGTTGCAGCAATTTGATGGCAGATATCGGGGGACACATTGCATAGCACCCACTCATGACCATCATCACTTACCGCAATAGATGACTGAGTGCGAGCAGAGGTTGGCATCGTGCCATTTCGCACCCCCTGACAATTGCTGCAGTTACAGTTCCACTGTGGGAAACCGCCCCCTGCCGCAGAACCAAGAACTTTTATCAGCATGGAAAATCCGTGAGAAAATGAAAAGTGCCCACAGAAATTCTGTGGGCGCAAACACTTAACGATTAGAAATATATAGCGTCACTTCCAAGCCCAAGCGCAAATCTACAAATTCTGGTTTCTTCCACATAATGATTTCCTCTAGATAGAAAGAGATTGGCTAATCACCGAGACAGTCGTTACAGAAGTGATGGGTTAATTGCCAAACATCGATATTTTGGCGAATAAGACCTTTGCTAAGCGATCAAATCGATAGCAAGCTCTGTAACCTTAAAAGAGTAGTACAAGAATAAGGTGTGTGTGCAGTGGTGCTATTCGTAGCACCACTTTATGGGAGGATCAGTGGCCCCAAGTCTGCCGGAGTACGCGCAACCAGTTGCGCCATGCAAGTTTCTCAATTAATGCGCTATCGTAGCCCGCATCACTCAATTCCTGAATTAAACGTGGTAATCCGGCCACATCTGCCAACGGGTCTGGCACATTGGTGCCATCAAAATCTGAGCCAAAACCTACGCGGTTTTCACCCAGTTTTTCGAGCAAATAATCGAGGTGGCGAACAATATCGCTAAGAGGCGTGTTGTTATCCCGTTTGCCATCGGCGCGTAAAAACGTGGTGCCAAAATTAACGCCAACAAAGCCATCGCTTTCGGCAATAGCCGCAAGCTGTTTATCAGTCAAATTACGTGGATGTGGGCATAGTGCGTGGGCATTTGAATGGGTTGCCACCAGCGGCGCATCGCTGTATTGCGCAGTCTGCCAGAATGATTTCTCATTCATATGCGACAAGTCAATCAGCAGACGCTTACGGTTACAGGCGTGGAGCAAAGAGATCCCCGCCGGGGTAAAACCTTCGCCGGTATCAGGAGAACCTGGGAAATCACCTTTCACACCAAAGCCGAATTGATTGGGCAGATTCCACATTGGCCCGATGCTGCGTAACCCGGCTTCATACCAGCTATCGAGTAACCTGAGCTCTGGATCCAGCGCTTCGGCACCTTCAATATGCAACACCATCGCCAATACGCCACTGCTGATACAAGATTCAATCTCGGCAACCGTGCGGCAAATTTTCGCCCGTCCAGCCGACTGTGTTTCGATGTGTTGTAGCAGGGCTATCTGAGCCTGGGTCACGGCCAGTGGGTCATGCGCTAGCGCCGTTTTATGCGGGGCGAACTTCGCTAAATAATCTTGCGGCAGAACAAATACAGCAAACAACCCTCCCACCATGTTGCCTTGGCGAATGCGCGCCATATCAAGATGCCCATCGAGCTTGTCATCAAGGAATAGCCCCACTGGATTTTCAGCCTGGCTGAGCCACAGATTCAGCAACAGATCGTTATGGCCATCGAACACCGGTGTAGAACGAGAAGAAGAAGTAGACATGGCATACATCGAGATGAGGAAATGGTCAGTAAAGTGTATATCTGCTCATAAAGCCTGTGGCAAAAATGTTGAGAATATTTATCGCAGTGTTTAGCCGCCGCGTGAAATATGCGCCAAAGATCACTTAACCCAGTCGACGGCCGTCAGGCCAGGCACTCTTTCAAACTCGCGCATATTATTGGTTATCAGTATCGCGCCAGCAGCAATCGCATGCCCGGCAATCGCGGTATCGTTGGCACCAATTGGCGTACCGGCAGCAGCCAACGCCATTTTTATCTCAGCGGTCGCATCAACCGCGGCACGATCCCAAGGTAATACTGCATCGAGGCGAGTACAAAAGGCATCAACCAATCGTGTGTGGCGCGGCGAGGCTTTCTTACCTATCGCGCCAAAGCGCATTTCAGCATAAGTGATGGCAGACACCACGATGCGGTCGCGACGTAATACACACCGCTGTAGTTTCTCAATAACCGCCAGCGGCTGTTCGCGCATAATAAATGAGCAAATATTCGTATCCAGCATGAAAAGACTCATAGCTCAAAACGTCCCTCTTCGACTACGTCCTGACGATCAACCATGAAATCCGCATCCGCTTTTTCTTCCAGTAAAAAAGAGTCCCAGCTAGGTTTCACCGGACGCAAAATTAGGGTATCGCCTTCTCGCGAGATCTCCAGTTGCGATACGCCCTCAAAATCCATATCCCGCGGCAGGCGAATAGCGCGATTATTGCCATTTTTAAACACAGATACGATCCTCATGGTTTTATCCTCACTAAATAATGGCGCCGCGAATTGCGGTCACATATGCTAAGTATATGCCAGGGTATCATCTGTGTATATTTTAAGCATCTGCCATTTTTTAGTGCTGACTGATTCTCCCTCATAACAGAGCGCTACACATGCATCAGCGTCGAATATTGGATGCTAACTCGAGAATATTGAATTGTTGGGCGACATCGCTCGCCATTAGATTGCCGTGCGGCTGGCGATCTACTCTTTTGTTTGCTCCCAAGGCACGCCCTGCTGCCACTGCGCCACCAATAAATCGATAAAACCGCGGATACGCGGCGAGAGATGACGTTTGCTGGGATAAAGCAACCTAATAGGCTCCGGCTCTATATTGAATGTTTCCAGCAGTGGCACCAGCCTGCCGCTTTGCAGATCGTCAAAGAGTAGATAAGTCGGCAGGTGGATGATGCCAAACCCGGCCAAAGCCGAAGCTCTCATGGCTTCGGAGCTGTCGATATTCAGTCGGCCTGGGCAATCAAAACTGTAAATGCCTTCTGAGGTTTTAAACTTCCAGTCGCGGCGACGCAAAAAACCAGATAAGAACAGCGTATCGTGGTCGACAAGATCCCGAGGATGCTGCGGCGTCCCTCTCCTTTGCAGGTAATCTGGTGACGCGCAAGTCATCGCCTGCTGCCAGCCAATCGTTCGCGACAAGAGCCGGGAATCCTCTTTGCCGTCACCAATGCGAATGGCAATGTCATACCCCTCTTCGATGATATCGACGAAGCGATCGGAGAACGATACATCCGCCTGGAGTTCTGGCCACAGCTTTAGATATTCCCCCACCAGCGGCAGAATATGCCGCTGTCCGAAGGAGAGCGACGCAGTAAGCTTTAGCCTGCCAGTTGGTACGTGACGGCGCATTGCCATGGTGCTGTCGACCTCTTCCAGATCTTCGAGGATCTGTCGACAACGTTCATACATAACCCGACCTTCGTCGGTTAACCCTAAGCTGCGCGTGGTGCGATTCAGTAAACGCACGCCGAGTCGCTCTTCTAAACGTACGATGCTCTTACCAATAGCCGAACGAGTCAGCCCCAGATTTCCTGCCGCACGGGTATAGCTTCCGGCTTTTACCGCCGCCACAAAAGCCGCGATGTCATTGATACTATTGAGCTCCATGGGGTTCTCCCGCCGCTTTGGTTTGTGGACTATCGCTTCCCTGAGTGGGGAAACACATTCCCCAATGCTTTCTATAACATGCCCTTCTGTTTTCTATAAAGACAAATAAGCCAATCAACACACCAACATTAGGGGAACACTATGCTCAATCAAAATACGCTCGCCGCACTGCAAGAAACCAATCATATTCTGTCCAAACTCGGCCCTATTCTGAGCGGCGATCCAACAGCCGCAGATATCAGCGAGGTGCGGGCGGCTTATAACAACCTACAGGCTAAACAGCCACATCCAAGCGATGTCACGATTAACGACGTTAATATGGGGGGCGTACCGGGAACGCTTATTACACCGGCGCAATTAAAAACGGATGCCGTATTGATGTATATCCACGGCGGCGCTTATATCATGGGGGCATCGGCCGGTTATCTGGGCATTGGTGGCAACTACGCGAAAATGGTCGGTGCACGTGTCTATCTGCCTGACTATCGCCTGGCGCCGGAATATCCCTTCCCAACGCCAGTCAATGATGTGATCCGCGCTTATGAATGGCTGTTAGAACAAGGCATTGATGCGAAAAAAATCGTCCTTATTGGAGAGTCTGCCGGTGGCGCAATGGTCATCAACGTGATGGTCGCGGCGCGAAATAAGGGCTGGGGTTTACCCGCCGGTGGTGTCGCTATTTCACCTTGGGCCAATCTTGAGCATAGTGGCGTATCGATGTATAACCGTGTCGGTTACGATCCACTGTGCACCCGCGATGCTCTAAACTTGTTAGCTAAAACCTTCCTTGACGATACCCTGCCAAATCACCCGTTAGCCTCACCGGTATTTGCTGATGTCACTGACCTGCCGCCGATCATGATTCAAATTGGCGAAAACGAAGTGATGTTGAGCGACGCTATGCGACTTGCCACCCATCTTGGCGAGAACCGCGTGCGAGTGACGCTTGAAGTATGGCCGGGCATGTTCCACGCTTGGCATTTCTACGCCACGATATTGCCAGAAGCCATGCAAGCAATGGAAAACTCCGCGCAGTTTATTGAACAGGTTCTGCAAGAGGCCGCAAAGTCACTACGTATCTAGCGTAAACACCAACGGCACTATGACCCAAGCCGCGATGGGCTGATTATCTTGTTTGGCCGGGATAAAACGCCAGCGTTTTACCGCGTTGATGGCCACCTGATCCAAACGGTCATAGCCACTGGAATGGCTAATTGCCACGTTTTCAGCCAACCCGCTGGGGCTGACCTGTACTTTCAGCATCACCGTGCCGGTTTCACGTAGCCTCTTCGACAGGCTCGGATATTCCGGCGGCGGGTTATTAAGATAAGCGGCATTAAATATCGGTTGTGTCACGACGGCCTGCACAACCGGTGTTTTCACACTAGGCACCTTACTGATAGCTGGCGGCTTGCTAGCGTGGTGCGCCACAGGTTTAACAACTGGCTTGGCTTTAACGGCATGCACAGGTTTAGGTTTCTCAATTTTAGGTATCGCGATATCCGCTTTCTGTACCACCGGTTCCGGCACTTTCTCTGGCTGCTTAATCTCGACCTGCTTCGGCGGATCGATATGCGCGATTTGCTTTACCGGCTGCGGCTCGGGTGCCATTTGCAGCATTTGCACCGCCATCACCGGGGGAGCGGCTGGCGGTGTATCGGGCGGTGAAAAATGTAAGCCGAGTAATAACAATCCGTGTAACAACGCCACCACGACGATGATGCATAAAAGTTTCAGATCTTTTCTCAAGGCCGAGACAAAAGTTGTTAGCATGGCGCTTCCTCAAAGGCTTCGCCCGCCAACAGCTGACCAAACTCCAACTTGATACAACGGTCGGCCAGATGGAAATAGCGATCATCGTGGGTTATCACTAATACTGTTTTGCCGCGAGCTCTCAAAGCGGGAAGCAATTGCTGATAAAAGACGTTTTTAAAAGTAGGATCCTGATCCGCTGCCCACTCATCGAACAGATAAAAGGGTCGATCTTCCAGATAGGCCACGACTAACGCCAGACGCTTACGCTGGCCGGTGGAAAGCGCAAGCGTAGAAAACTGCCCCTCTTTTACCGCCACTTTATGGCTTAATTGCAGCGCTTGGATCAATTGGGTTGCACGTTGATCCAAATCCGCAGAGTTCAGCCCTGATAAATCATCAAACAAGTGGAAATCGCTAAATACCGCAGAAAATAGCTGGCGGTAATTATCACGAGCCTTGTCATCAACCACTTCACCATTAAGCAGAATTTGACCGTTCTCCGGCGGGTATAACCCAACGATCAATTTAGCTAACGTGGTTTTTCCACTGCCGTTACCACCAATCAAATACACTAGCTCACCTGGCTTGAAACTCAGGCTCAGCGGCCCGAGACGGAACATGCTTTGATGCTGCTCATTGAAATATTGGTGGCCAACATTGCGTAGTTCAATCGACACCATCGTCTGTTGCTGCCTCTGTGGATGCCCTACTTCAGCGGGCAGCGACTGACTGACTTTATCGATTCGCTCCAGCGCCACTCGGGCGGTGCCGAGGCTGGGAAGCGCAGACAGAAGCCCTTCAATCGGCACAATCATGTACAGAAATATCATCGCAAAGCCTGAAAGCACCGCGCCCTCAAGCCGCATCACGCTGGTCAGTAAGAACAACACCACGCCGATAAATGCAAAGAAAAACACGCTGCCCCAGATATTGGCTAATGCATACAACACATAGCCACGAGTGCGTTCAACCCGCACTTGTTCGATGGTGGTTTCTAAAGCGCCACTCAGAAAAGCCTGTTTACGTTCACGGTGCAGTCGCAGTTCTTTGGCGCCCGCGAACAAGGCATTGAAGTGTTTGAGCAAACCGTCTTCCCGCCGACGAGAGTTTTTGAGCAATGTCATTGCCCGACGATTAACCCAAACAAATCCGAGTGAACCGATCACGATAGTGACAATAGCAATCAGCATGACAGGCATCGATAACCAGCCAAGATAGGCTAAACAGCCGACGATCACCGCAGAATAGGTCAACAAGCTGGGTAAAGTGACAAAGAAGATAACGATCTGATCCAAGTCCTGGGTCAGCACGGCTAATGATTTCTCCCGGCCTTGTTGTTCCAGTACGCTGAACGCGGCGTCAGCAATTTGGCGAACCGTACGTAACCGTAACGTTGCTTTGGCCTGCTGTCCCATCGACATAAACAGGTATTGCGCTAATGTACGAGTGATCAACATCACGATTACCCCGGCGACAAACTGTAAGGCAAGGACAATACGTGCCGCATCACTGGCGGTGAGCGCTTGGTTAATCAGCGCCAGTAGCCACGCGTTGCTCAGCCCGCTAATCAGGCTACAAACCAACGCGGTAAACAGCAGCCAGCCAGCGCTGCGGATTAAAAAAGTCATCAACTGCATCGGGTTTTCCCTGTCTTTCTTATTATTCACATCAGCGTTATGAATGTTCATGCTGCCGCCGATAAAGCAGCACCGCTAACCAAGGGCCGCCAAATAAGGTGGCCATTAATCCCGCTGGAAGCTGGCGTGGATAAAGCAGATTTCGGCCTAACCAGTCGGCGAACACCATCAGCAGGCCCGCGATCATTACCGCCATCAGCATTTGGGTTAACGGTTTACGCGCGCCGAGCTGGCGGGCAATGTGCGGCCCAAGTAATCCGATAAATGACAATGGACCAACAATCAGCGTGGCAACGCCGGTCATTAGTGCTGCCAGTGCCATAACCGTCAGACGCGCACGGGGTACGCGCATCCCCAGCGATAAAGGCACGGATTCCATAGGCAATAGCAGCAGTAAACGGCGGGTTAAGGGCGTAAGTGCGAGTAAAAATACGGCAAGAACTAAGGCCGCCACGGCAGCAAACGTCCCGACGTAATAAGTTGAGCCAGTCATCAGTTGGCGCAGCATATTGGCCGCCATGCCGTTATTGGTCATCACGACGCCAGCCACCGATTGAAATATGGCGGTGATAGCCAACCCGGTGAGCAACAAACGCTGCGGGTTAAAACGCCCTTGGCGCGCCGTCCAAATGGTGAGCAGCAAGACACAGAATGCCCCGATGGCGCTGCTCAGTATCAAGCCCGCTAATCCCGCCCCCGGCAATAACAACAGCATTAGCGTGATACCTAATGACGCTCCGGCACCGATACCCAACAGCTCAGGACTGGCCATTGAGTTAGTGGTGATGCGTTGAATAATCACCCCAGCCCCCGCCAGCAGGACGCCCGCCGCCAATGCAGCAGCCAAGCGTGGCAAACGGAATGGCAATAGCGCCCGAATATCTTGCAGCGAATCCCAATGCCAGCCTTGTAAATTGCGGCCGAAACCTAATGACAGCGCAATGCCCGTCAGTAATGCCAGCAAAACCACCAGCAGGATCAGTGCAATACGGGAATTGCCAATTGGCGATGGACTTTGCTGGCCAGCGGTTTTCATCGGCGGTACCGCAATATTGCGGATACGCGGTAAATACCACAGCAGCAGCGGGCCGCCAATCAATGCCGTCATCATGCCGGTCGGCAGCAGCATGCCGTTAATCCCGGTCAGGCGGCTGACGCATTGGTCGGTGAGCCACAATAACCCGCCGCCAACCAGCGGCGACCAGATCAACCGCTGATGGAGTTTGCGCGCACCAGCCAAGGCAGCCAAATGCGGCGCTGCCAGCCCGATAAAGCCGATGACGCCTACGGCGCTGATAATCAAACTGCTGATCGCCAACGCACAGAGCAAAGTGATAGTACGCACGGTGGTTGGCGACATACCGACTGACCGCGTCACCTGCTCGTTTAAACTCATCAGGCTTAACGGACGCAGTAAAAACAGCACCGGGATTAAACAAACCAGCAGGCGTGGCAACAACCATAACAGCGTTGTGCTGTCCTGTTGCACCAGCGAGCCGCCGCCCCAGATGAAAATAGCCACCAGAGATTGATCGTAAACAATTGACAGTAATAGGGTTATCGAGCCGCAATACAAATTAACTAACATCCCGGCAAGGATTAGCGCCAGCGGTGAGAATGCCTGCCTTGAAGCCAGAATAAACACCAGCAGCATGGCAATCAGCGCACCGCCGAGGGCAATCCATTCACGCCCCATCATTAACCAAGCAGGGGCCAGTAATGTGGTCAGGGATAACGCAAGCGTCGCGCCAGATGCCACGCCCAGTGTCATCGGCTCCGCCAACGGATTGCGCAGCGCTTGCTGCATCACCACTCCGGCAAACGCCAATCCCATACCGCACAGTAATGCCATCAACTGGCGCGGCAGCCACATATCGTGAACGATAATATGCCGGGCGCTGGTGCCGGGAATATCCGTCAGAAAAAGCGCGTGCCACTGACTTAGCGGCAGCAGTTGGTTAAATTGTTGCAGACTCAGCGCCAATGCCGCCAGATATAACAGCCCACAAAGCCTGGCAGGAGAAGAGAGCAGCGAGAAGCGATTCATAGATTTCCTCCTTGCTGTTGGTTGCCTTGTTGCAACGCCTGTACCAGATATTCCGCAAAGCGCGCGGCGGTGATCAGGCCGCCGTTTTCTGACAGTCCATCGGGTAGCGTCAGCAGATTTTTCGCCTGAAGCATCGGCAGGCTTTGCCACAATCTCGAGGTAATCTCTGTCGTGACGTCCGTTTGCGGGTAAGCAGGTAGCAGTACAACGCGCCCCGGCGCGCTGGTAGCCAGCGAGTCGACGGTGATCAGGGTCGCGCCCATCGCTCCTACCGGCAATTGATTGGCATTAGTGAGTCCCAGTTCGTTTAATACATCGTGAAACAGGCTACCTGCTCCAAACAGATATAGATGTAGCGAATCAACCGGGCGAGCCAGATACAATGGTGTTTTAATGAAAGGTTGCGCCGCCTGACGCGCACGCGCCAGACGCTGATTAACCGAAGCAATCACCTGCTCAGCCCGTTGCGGCTGGCTCAGCGCTGCCGCCATTTTTTGTAGATTTGATTTCGCCAATGCCAACGGCTGCTCGCTGTCGGTTTCCAGCACCAGCAGCGGGGCAATCTGTTGTAATTGCGCTTTAGCCATCAAATGACCGGGTGTTATCACCAATAATGTGGGCTTCAGGTCGCGTAACGTTTCATAGTTTGGTTGGTACAACAGGCCAACATCCGCCACATCAGCCGGTAACGAAGGCGCGCTGAACAGGCGGCGATACCACAGCGGCGCGGCAATCCCTACTGGCACAATACCGAGCGACAAGGCCATTTCCGTCAATCCCCAATTGAGGATCACCCAGCGGGGAGATTGAACACTGGCAGCAAAAGCTCGCCCCGAGCCTGACAACGCTGCCAGACTCAGGGAGAAAGCCAGTTGGATTAACTGACGACGTTTCATGCTTACCACTGATAGCTCAGCGTTGCTAAATATTGGCGACGTAAACCATAGTGGCAGCCGTTATCCTGACAGGCGTTCAGATAGACTTTATCGGTCAGGTTTTGCACGTTGACTGACAGTTGCCACTGCTGCCAGCGGTAGCGCGCCATCGCATCCAATACCGTTACTGCGGGGACTTTCATGGTGTTTTCGCTATTGGCATAGCTGGTGCCAACATAACGAGCCCCGCCGCCAACGCTTACCCCTTCCAGCACGCCAGGCAAGGCATATTCACTCCACAGTGACGCGGTATGGCGAGCAATACTCACCGGCGATTTCCCTTCGGTGCCATCGTTAGCTGAGGTGACTTCTGGGTCGGTATAAGCATAAGAAGAGCTGACTAACCAACGTGGCGTGATATTAACTTTACCTTCCAGCTCAACGCCGCGTGAACGAATCGCGCCGGTCTGTACCGAGAAGTTAGGATGATCTGGGTCAGCGGTCAGGACATTTTGCTGTTTCAGGTCATAGACCGCGGCGGTAAACAGCGCATCAGTGCCTTTAGGCTGATATTTAATCCCGACTTCCGTTTGTTTCCCCTTAGTTGGGCGGAATGCCTCACCAGCAAAGGTGGTGCCAGCCTGCGGCTGGAACGACGTGGCGTAGTTGATGTAAGGCGCAATACCGGTATTGAACAGATACATCAGCCCCGCGCGACCGGTAGTGGCGTAATCGGTTTTCACCGTTTGTGTATCGTCATCCAAGTCGTTATTACGGCTTTGTGCTTTATCGTAACGTCCGCCAAGATTCAACAACCACTGATCCCACTGCATCTGATCTTGCGCATACAGACCGGTTTGCACCATATACAGGCGCGAATGGTCAGTCAGCGCGGGCATATCTACCGGCGTGCTGTAATCAGGATTGAGGTAATTAAGATCTGAAGCATCGCCGTAACCTGAGGTTTGTGTCAGGTCATCGTGCACATAATCCACGCCGAACAACATGTCGTGCTTGACCGCGCCGGTGTCAAATTTAGCGCCCAGACGAGTATCAACATCGAAATCTTTCAGCTTCTCATTGATATGCATGCTGTAACGATGCACTTCGGGTGCATTCGCCACGACACCAAATGGATAAACCATCGCGTAATCGCTGCGAGTCTGCATATAACGCAGGTTCTGTTCCAGCGTCCAGACATCATCAAAATGATGGATAAACTCATAACCAACGCTCTCTTGTGAGCGACTGTAGTTATCAAAGCCCGGCTGTCCGCCGTAGAAATTACTCGGGATCTTACCGTTCGGGTTATTGACCAACGTGCCTTGCACCGGCAGTTGGTTAAAGAAACCCGCATCGGGATCTTTACGGAACTGGCTGAGGAAGGTCAGGCTGGTTTTGTCATCCGGCTGCCAGGTCAGGGTTGGCGCAATATCGTAATGTTTGTACTGGGTGTAATCGACCTGCGTATCGCTTTTCGAGGCCGTTGCGGTTACGCGTCCCAGCCAATGCTGGTCGTTATCCAATGCGCCAGAGAGGTCAAGACCGCCTTCTGTCAGATTATGGTTGCCGGTCGTGACATAAATTTCATGGATAGGATCGGCAGTAGCGCGCTTGCTGACCATGTTCACCACGCCGCCAGGGCTAGCCTGACCGTAAAGCACCGAGTTTGGGCCTTTGATCACTTCAATACGGTTAAGCAGATAGGCATCGTAATTCGGACGTGACCAATAGGTCACCGTCGGCAAACGCAGACCATCGAGGTATTCATCAGCGTTAAAGCCGCGCACGATCACGGTATCAAAACGGTAATCTGCCCCGCCAGCTTCAGATTGTACGCCGCCAAGATAACGCAGCGCCTGCGAGACGTTTTGTGCCCCCTGGGAAGCAATTTGCGCCTGGGTAACAACAGATACGCTCTGTGAGGTTTCCAACAGCGGACGGTTGCTTTTCGTCGCGCCGCTAGCCTGTTTCGCCACAAAGGTATCGGCATCATTATTGTTGGTATTTGACGATACAGTGACCGACGGCAACACCGTCGCATTGGCTGGCGCTGTAGAGCTGGTGGTCGTAGCCGTCGGTGCACCGCTGGCCGTCGCCGTTTCTGCGGCCTGCGTTTGCCAGGCAGCGAGCACCATAAGCAATGCCGCACTGACTGGCCGCGGTTTGAACCCGAATTTCCCCTGCATGTGTGTATCCCCGATAAAAAAGAAAGCGCAAAAATGAGGATACAAATGATAATCATTAACTTTTAATTGAACAGAGTGCAGGATAGAATGTTCTCGATGTTTTGCTATCAAATAACGCAAAACAGACATAACTCGGCGGATTTATCACAACTGATGAGCGATTGTTGGAAATGGACAAAACTTGGCGTAAAGGTTACGGTCTGGAAATTCCGGCGCAAGCCCCGACATTAGTGATGAGCAGCAAATTCTATCGCAACCAATCGCGAGAAAATTGGCACGCTCATGAGGCGGCACAACTGCTGTTTTGCACTCGTGGTGTCGTGCGTGTGCTAACGCCGCAGTCTTCCTGGACACTCGGGCCTTTACGCGCTATCTGGCTGCCTTCGGACTGTCCGCACGAGTTGCACGCGCTGGGCGATATTCAGGTACTCAATTTGTATATGGACAGACACAGCGGCGATGCATTTTGGCCCGAGTGCCATAGTCTTCACGTCAGTCCGTTGATGAATGAATTGCTGCAAAACCTATTATTGGCGCAAACCGCCACATCAGCCAATCCCTCTCGCGCGGCGCTAATCGTACCACTATTATTTGATGAACTGAAAAATACCCCTGATAGTCCTGTGTGTAAACTGCCCTTGCCAACCGACCGCCGTTTACTCAGCATTTGTGAATTGATGCTTGCCACACCGGATAACAATGCCACGCTGGATTTTTGGGGTAATAAAGTCGGTGCCAGCTCGCGCACCTTAACCCGTTTATTTCGCGAGCAGACCGGTATGACCTTTGCCCGTTGGCGGCAGCAATTAAGGCTCTCCGAAGCTATCGCGCAATTGGCACAGGGCGATACGGTGATGTCCGTTGCCAACAAGCTGGGTTATCACAGCCCGAGCGCGTTTATTTCGATGTTTAAAAAATCCTTGGGTGAAACGCCACAGCGCTATTTACGCACCTGAATAACGTTTACCCATATGAATAACCAGGGCGGGAAGCAGAGTATGACTGCTTTCCCGCCCTGGCTATGCCTGTCACATGTCGGTTTCGATGACTTTTATCCCGCGTTTTCTCGCCATATCGACAAAATCAGCCGTATCTTCGCCGCCCGGAAACACTAACATTGCGTCAGGTTGGCTATCTTCGAGCATAAACAAGTTACGTTTAGCCTCAGCATATTTGCCGTGTAGCGACCAATTAGGCGGATAGCGAACAATATTAGCATCCGCATCGCGTGCCCAGTTTTCGATCGTCGGTCCTAAAGACTGATGTCCACCATGAATGACGACGCTGATTCTATTGGCCTCATGGTACAAATCCAGCATTCTCTTGACGATATTAATATCGGCGTAAAATCGTCCGGCGGTTATTAGTATTCTCATTGTTAATCACTCTCACCTGCTTAGTTGATGCTCTTTTACGCGCTCTCGCCATAGGTGGCGTTGTCCTTGACTACCCCACCCAAACGGTCAATGACCGGGTACGCCACGGCCGCAATGTGATGATGTACACGGCGGTAATCACGCAGCACGCGCTGGAAAATATCTCCAGATTCGGCCCAGGCATTTTTATCTTCACGCAAGGTTTTAAAGTGTTCGCGGCTGGCAGAAGCCTCTAATTGGCGAATCACTTCTTTGCGTGCCACCAGTTGCTGCGCCGCATGTAGGTCTTCACCGAGAAACGCCGTGACCGCCATGCGCAGGCTAGTGAGGATCTCCCAATGCAATAGGCGGATATTGTTTAATTCAAACTCATTAAACACTTCGCTGCGGCGCGAGCGGCGCGTTGCCAATTGCGTCAGGCTGCTCGCCAGGATGTCTCCGGCATGTTCAACGTTGATCACAAACATCAAGATCTCTTGTGCCCTGTCAGCATCCGAATCACTTAAGCCGTCCTGCCCGAGATCCGCCAGATAGGCGCGGATCGCCGCACTGAGCAGATCTAAAGATTGATCGACTTGATGAATTTCCGTCGCAATTGACTGATCCAACTTCTGAAACAGCACAAAGACTCTATCGAGCATGATGCTGAGCATATCTGCCGAGCGCAGAGATTCCCGCACCGCGTTAGACAGGCCGATATAGGCAATATCCAAGCCCGCTTCGTCCAAATACAGTGGCATACCTAATTCGGTGCCGCGCTCTTCTTCTGGAAAACGCTGCTCTAAAAAGCGGGCGAATGGACCGGTAAAACCGATAAAGATCAGCGCCAATACCAGGCTAAAGGCGGTGTGGAAATAGACCACCAACTGAGCCATAGAAACCTTGTTGCCCACATGCGTGACGATCAACGTCAGGAACGGCAAAAACGCCAGCGCCCCTAAAGTACGGACCAATAAATTGCCAACCGGTAATCTTCTGGCAACCTGAGAGCCAGCGTTGATCACCGATGGCAGCGCACCGCCAATGTTGGCGCCTAATACCAGCGCCAGCGCGGTTTGCGCATTCATCACACCGGTGGTCGCTAACGAGGCGATCAATAGGATCACCGCGACGCTAGAGTGACAAATCAGCGTCAGCACCAGTGCAACCATCAAGGCAATTAACGTATCGCCCTGCAATCCTTGCATCACCGCATTGAATACCGGGGTGCTCTCAATATGGCACAATGTGCCGCTAAGTAAGCTAAGTGCCAGCAGCATCAATCCCAAACCAATCATGGCACAACCCGCGCTTTCAAAGCCGGAGTGATCGCGCAGTTTAAACACCACAAAACCACCTAATACCAGCAGCGGAATGGCGATGGCTGTGTTGAAACTCATCAGTTGCACCACCAACGTCGAGCCGATGTTTGCGCCAAGCATGACGGCCAGTGCTGGGGCCAGGCTCAGGGTTCCTGCGGCAGTAAAGGAGGTCGCCATCAGGCTCACCGCGGTGCTGCTTTGCAAGATGCCAGTAATACCAATCCCGGAGAGCAATGCCATCCAGCGATTCTTCAAATGACGTCCCATAAAGTTACGCAATTGCGTGCCAAAACCGCGCTGCAAAGCGGTCGAAATCATATGGCTGCCCCACAGCAGCAGCGCAATAGCGCCAGCCAAATTAATGAGTAAAGTGGTTCCAGATACAGTATTTATAGAAACGGCATTTAAAGACATGATGACTCCCCTTATTTCAGGGTTGATACTTTTACAATACGCAGTAACTTTAATGAGAACCGATTAATGATATGGGCCCAGTCGAGAATAAGTTTTATTTTCTTATTTCCTATTTTCCCATCGACATACAATCGCATACCACCTAAGCGCAGCACCTTGGCTATTTTCATTAAAAATAACACCATAATGATGATGGTTTTATTTTTAATAAATAAGACAACAAAGAAGATAACATTCATATTTTTACCAAAGGCAAATCCTTATCACGATATAGAAGGTGCCGATACTCATCCGGCACCGATATTTACGATTGCATATATCCGGCATAACACGGCCAGGCCCCCTAGCCGTGTTCTCTCTAATAGCAGGCACTACTAGCCATGCCCGTTCCCTGATTAATCCCGTGAGATTAATGCCACTGTTTGAAGCGACGGATGTAGAACTTTTTCATCCCTTGCGCGACACAGCAGTAGGCCAGCAGCGTACCGACTAACCATGGGAAGTACTGCCACGGCAGTGCTTGCAGCCCAACCAATGGACCTAATGGTGAGAAGGGTACGTAAATACCTACCGCCATAATCAGGCCGGTCATCAGCAATACCGGCAAAGCGGCGGTGCTCTGGAAGAAAGGTATTTTTTGTGTTCTCAACATATGTACTACCAGGGTTTGTGATAATAAGCCTTCAATAAACCAACCGGACTGGAATAATGCCTGCATATGTTCACTGTTTGCGGCAAATACATACCACATCACCGCAAAGGTGGTCATATCGAAAATAGAAGACGTTGGCCCAATCCATACCATAAAGCGCCCAATATTCTTGGCATCCCATTTACGCGGTTTTTGTAAAAACTCTTTATCAACTTTATCCCAAGGTAATGCTAACTGAGAAATATCGTACATCAGGTTTTGCAATAATAATTGAATCGCTAACATTGGTAAGAACGGAATAAAAGCACTGGCCACTAATACCGAGAATACGTTGCCAAAATTAGAACTGGCGGTCATATTCAGGTACTTCATAATATTGCCAAAGGTTTCCCGTCCTTTTAATACCCCCTCTTCCAACACCATCAGGCTTTTTTCTAGCAGGATAATATCAGCTGACTCTTTGGCAATATCTGTGCCGCTGTCAACCGAGATACCCACATCCGCATCACGTAGCGCCGGTGCATCGTTGATGCCATCACCTAAGAACCCTACCGTGTGACCATTAGACTGCAATGCCTTTAATACGCGGGATTTTTGCAGCGGCGTCAATTTGGCAAACACCGTGCGCTCTTCAACCAGCAATTTCAGGCTTTGGTCGTCGATATTTTCCAACTGCGGTCCTAATACCGGCTCGCCTGGCTCTAATCCCACCTGGCGGCAGATGCGGCTGGTCACTACCGCGTTGTCTCCTGTAAGCACCTTGACGCCGACGCCGATACTGCGCAATGCGGCAATCGCCGGGCCCGCGGTTTCTTTCGGCGGGTCAAGGAAAGTCAGGAAACCGCGGATGATCAAATCAGACTCATCTACCGTGCCGTATTGCTTCTTGGCCTCATTTTTACGGTACTCTTTTGTCGCAACAACCAGAACGCGAAAACCTTCTTTGTTGTAATCGTTGGCCAGTTTCAGCAGGCTATTACGCCGTGCTGTGTCCAGCTCAATCACTCTGCCCTCTTCATAAACATGCGAGGAGATGCTGAGCATTTCTTCCACTGCGCCTTTGCAAATTAGCAGGTGATTGTCTTTTTCATCTTTGACCACAATCGACAGGCGGCGGCGGATAAAATCAAACGGCATTTCATCGACTTTGCTAAAACCCTGTGGTTTAGAAAATACCGGATCATTTTCAGAGAAGTAGATCACCGCCTGATCCATCAGGTTTCTAATACCGCTTTGATGGTGACTGTTTAGCCACGCCAGCGCCAATACCGACTCGTTTCTGTGCCCGGCAGTATCAAGATGGTGCTCAAGAATGATCTTATCCTGCGTCAGTGTGCCGGTTTTATCAGTACACAGGATATCCATCGCCCCAAGGTTCTGGATCGAGTTAAGGCGTTTTACCACCACTTTGCGCTTAGCCATCGCCACCGCGCCTTTGGCCAGATTGGCGCTTACGATCATCGGCAGCATTTCCGGCGTTAGGCCAACGGCCACCGCCAGCGCAAACAGTAATGCATCCCACCACTCGCCTTTTAGTACACCATTAAGTAAGAACACCACCGGCACCATCACCAGCATAAAGCGAATCAGCAACCAACTGACGCTGTTCACTCCGCGGTCAAACGCCGTCTGTGCCCGCGTACCAACAATCGCTTTTGCCAGAGAACCAAAGTACGTGCGCGAACCTGTTGCTACGACAACGGCTTGTGCGGTGCCGCTAACGACGTTAGTGCCCATAAAGCAGATGTTGGGCATATCGAGCACGTTATCGCTATCTTCAGCCATGGAATTGGCCGACTTTTCTGCCACATCTCCCAGCGTATCGTACTTCTCAACCGGCAAGGCTTCTCCGGTTAATACGGCTTGGCTAATAAACAAATCCCGTGATTCCAACAGGCGAATATCTGCCGGGATCATATCGCCAGCGTACAACTGCACGATATCGCCAACCACTAATTCGCGCATCGGGATCTCTTGCAGTTTACCCACCGCGCCCGCCTTCTCACGGCGCAGTACGGTAGCGGTAGTACGCACCATCGCTTTCAGCGCTTCGGCAGATTTTGCCGAACGATGTTCCTGCCAGAAACGCAGCAGGCCACTTAACATCACCATCGTGCCAATGATGGTGACAGTGGTCAGGTCCCCTTCATCACCACTATGGACAGGCAGCCAATAGTCAGTGACGAAACTGATACAAGCCAGCGCCAACAGGATATAGATAAACGGGTTATTGAACGCCTTAAGCAGTTGGATCATGGCATGAGGCGGTTTGTCATGGGCAACTTCGTTAAAGCCTTCTTTTTCCAAACGGCCCTGCGCATGAGAAGTTAGCAGCCCTTCCCTTGAAGAGCCCACATTGATTAATGTGGCGGCGACACCATTGCGCGCTTCCAGAGCAGCGCGCATTGATGATGGACTCGCTTTCTGATTTTTTTGTACTTTGTTTTTATTGATAACTGTCATTACTACGCTCCTGCCGCAAAACAAGAGGAGATAACATTATTCTGCAAACCGAATTTCGGGCAGCCGTCATTATCTCGCTTCCTGCTTATGCGATCGGTATTTAAATTAATTTTAAGGCAGCGCACTTCGCTATTCATTTAATTGAATAGGAAATGACTTATTATATTTTTATTTTTCTCATAGCTTCGCCAGCCCGATTTTTATAAAAAATAGGATAGGAAGAATGAATAAAATGATAATTCCCAGAGAGTTCAGTATTACGCTGGTTGTGTCATAACTCTGACTGATTTAACCAAGCCCAATAGCTGTATCATCCACCGAAAATTACAGGGTGAAGAGTCTACTATGTGGGTCGTCGCTATCGGCAAACGAGCTACGTTGTTCCAGCTGGCCGGTGACAGGACTGACACGCCAGTTAGTAACACGCTGCTTTAATCCATTGATATATGGAGAAAAGATAGAGGATGAATGCTGTTTGCGCACGGTCAAGCTGCGATCGCTAGACTGGCGGACACGCATTTTAGATGTAAATGAATTTACACCCGGGAACACAGTTGATTTGAAAGTCATAACACACCTCGGGACCGTAAACATCAGGTTGAGGTGAAGCAAGGCGAGAGAATCAAGCTCTAACGAGGCACACCCAACCGACGGAGTCAGTACGGTTTATTTCATATTTAGTATATCGAACGGCTACATGAGCACAGTCCGACAAGCGACTAGTTACAGTGTCCATTATTCTCTTAAGTTAGTTTTAGAAAGGCCTCAACTTCCGGCTCGTGCAATTTACTCACGAGCATGGGCATTGTCAATCTAAAAAGTCGAAGTTAAATGTTTCTGTTTATAAAACTGAGAGGTTTGTAAATATATCGAAAAGGGAATAATACAAATATTCCATTCAGGAAATAAGGACAATTATATTCAGAAGAATGAAGTCGCACAGATATTCTGCGCGACTTTAGTATGACGACAACGATCTTCGTAATACCCAAAATAATTGGCGTTGCATCAAGGCGGCAAGGGAGCACATCCCGATGAGCTTACTTAAGTAAGTGATTCGGGTAAGCAACCGCAGCCAACGCAGAGGCAACGTCAAGTATGACGGGTATTAGAATGGCTTAGTTGGTAAATACTTCCCATCGAGCGTAATCACCGCGCGATGCCCACCTTCCGGATCGGGGACTTTATCAATGTTCAGTTTAAAATTGATCGCACTGATGATCCCGTCACCAAATTGCTCATGCACCAACGCTTTCAGCGTTGAGCCGTAGACTTGGACGATTTCATAGAAACGATAAATCGTCGGGTCAGTCGGTATCCCACCAGGAACGCTGCCACGTACAGGAATAGCCTGCAACAGACGAATGGCATCTTCATCCAGATCCAGTTTTTCCGCTACAACGCGGGCGGCCTGTTCTGGCAAAGGATGCTGGCCCAATAAAGCAGCAGTGACAAACTCAACGCTCAAGCCAGTCCCTTCATTGAGCGAGGCAAAGGTCAGATTTTTGCGAACTTTGGCATCCATAATGACGTCGGTCAGATTCTGGCGTGCCGTTTGGTTGTGCAGTGATTGGGCCATAAACGTTCCTTAATATTGTGAGATAACTCTAGCTAGAAGCTGGGTGACGCAGGCGTTGCCGTCACTTGTGGGTTATCCGCCAGTGAAACAAACTGACGGGTATTACCATCGAGCGCATCAATACTGCCGCTGGCGATGTCGTACACCCAACCGTGTAATTTGACTTTCCCTTGAGAGAGGGCCAGCGCAACAGACGGATGGGTTTTGATATTGGTGAGCTGAGCGATAACGTTTTCGCGTACCATGGCGTTGATACGGTCACGTTCGGTGGCATATTCACCCGCTTCGGTAATATGGCGGGCAGCATCGGCGTAACGCAGCCAGTGGGCAACCGCAGGTAAATGATCAAGACACTGGCAGGTAGCCACTGCGGTCATTGCTCCACAGTCGGAGTGACCACAAATCACGATATCTTCCACGCCTAATACCGCAATCGCATATTCTACCGTGGCAGAAACGCCACCAGGTTCTGGACCAAAAGAAGGCACGATATTGCCTGCATTGCGAATAACGAACAGATCACCCGGCTCGCGCTGAGTGACAAGTTCCGGTACCAGACGGCTGTCCGAGCAGGATATAAACAGCGCGCGTGGGTTTTGATGATTCGCTAACTGTTTAAACAATTCGCTACGTTCAACAAATGCTTCGCGCTGGAACTTCAAGAAACCGTCGATAATATCCTTCATGTTCTCTCCATATCAGGATCTCGTGGATGGGCGGATGATGAACCGAAATAGCTATAGGGTCTAAGACCCATTTATAATAGTCGCTATAGGTTTTACTAATAGTTAACTCAATGGGGCGCTATGTTACTACGTTATATACGTTACTTTCTTGCCGTGGCTGAGCAAGGAAATTTTACTCGTGCCGCCGAAACGTTGCATATATCGCAGCCCACTTTATCGCAACAAATCAAACAATTGGAAGACTTACTGCACATACAACTTTTTGACCGCTCTGGGCGCACTGTACAGCTGACCGATGCGGGAATCGCTTGGATGAGCTATGCCCGGCGCGCTATACAGGATTTAGAGGCTGGTACGCGCGCCATCCATGACGTTGAAGATTTGCAGCGAGGCTCATTACGGCTGGCAATGACACCCACCTTCACCTCCTATCTGACAGGATCAGTCGTCGGAGATTTTTATCGTCGCTATCCCGGTATTCGCCTGGATTTACGTGAAATGACGCAAGATGAAATAGAAACCTTACTGGTCGGGGATCAACTGGATCTCGGCATTGCTTTCGATCCAATTCATTCTCCTGATGTTAGCGCGACCCCGCTGTTCACTGAGACATTGAATCTAATGGTTGGCGGACAGCATCCGCTGGCGAACAGGCAAGAGAAATTAAGTCCAGACGAGTTTTCTCGCTTACCGCTGGTGTTACTCAATGGTGATTTTTCCACCCGGCGATTTATCAACCGATTTTTCCAGTCACTCTCAATACGTCCGCGCGTGGCGATCGAAAGCGATACAATTAGTGCGATTGTACAGATGGTCCGGCTTGGGCAATTGGCAACGATATTGCCGCAGGACATCGCCAATATCGACCAATGGCTATCACCAGTCAGCCTGCAAACGCCAAAAATCGAACGTCAGGCGGTGTTGCTGCAACGTAAAGACGCTTATCGCAGCGCCGCAGCACGCGCCTTCATAGCGCTATTAACGGACTATTCCACCGCTAAATTACGTCAAATTCGCTAGCAAAAAACACCAATCAAATAACAATAAACAAAGCATTTAACTAACCATCATTTATCCACTTAGCATGATCTTTCAATTAAACCGACATTGATTAGATAACAGCCACCTTTTGCGACATTGGTCAAAAACATCCTATACTGAATGAGATTTTTACAGGGTGAACGACAGTAACCACCTGTTTCACACTTTTAAAGTGGATATATGTCGAACAAAGGAAGTAAAAGATGAGATTAAGAAAAAAACGTGTTAAACCCATGCAAATCAATGACATTACTATCATTGATGATACTAAACTGAAAAAAGCCATTACTGCAGCTGCGCTGGGTAATGCCATGGAATGGTTCGATTTCGGGGTATATGGATTTGTCGCCTTTGCCTTAGGTCAAGTATTCTTCCCGGGTGCCGATCCTGGTATTCAAATGATTGCCGCCTTGGCAACCTTCTCCGTTCCCTTTCTAATTCGCCCAATTGGCGGCCTGTTCTTCGGCGCACTGGGTGACAAATTCGGACGGCAGAAAGTGCTGTCTATCACCATTATTATTATGTCGGTGAGTACCTTCTGTATCGGGTTGATCCCCTCCTATGCCACTATCGGCATTTGGGCACCGATACTGCTGCTGATAGCCAAACTGGCGCAAGGCTTCTCCGTCGGTGGTGAATATACCGGTGCTGCGGTATTCGTTGCGGAATACTCGCCAGATAGAAGGCGTGGCTTCCTGGGCAGCTGGCTTGATTTTGGCTCAATCGCCGGTTTTGTTCTTGGTGCCGGCGTAGTTATTCTGATCTCCAGCATTGTCGGTGAGCATAACTTCCTCGAGTGGGGATGGCGTATTCCGTTCTTCATCGCTGCACCGCTGGGCCTGATTGGTATCTATCTGCGCCACGCGCTGGAAGAGACGCCGACTTTCCAACAGCATGTTGATAAGATTGACAACGATTCGCGCCACAGCATCGCAGAACCGCCAAAGGTTTCTTTCCGCGAGATCCTAACCAAGCAGTGGAAGAATCTGATCGTTTGTGTCGGTATCGTGGTTTCGACCAACGTCACCTATTACATGCTGCTGACCTACATGCCGAGCTATCTGTCGCATAGCCTGCATTATTCTGAAGACCACGGCGTGTTGATTATTATCGCCATTATGTTGGGGATGCTGTTCGTCCAGCCGTTTATCGGCCTGATGAGTGACAAAATCGGTCGTAAGCCCTTTATTGTCGCAGGGAGTATCGGCCTGTTCATCTTTGCTATCCCGGCATTTATCTTGATTAATAGCGACGTAGTTGGCCTGATATTCTGTGGGTTGCTGCTGCTTGCCGTCTTGCTCAACTGCTTTATCGGCGTGATGGCATCAACGCTACCGGCAATGTTCCCCACCAATATCCGTTACAGCGCCCTGGCTATTGCCTTCAATATCTCGGTGATGATTGCTGGTTTGACGCCAACAGTCGCAGCTTGGTTGGTTGAAGCTACCAATAACCTGTATATGCCGGCCTATTACCTGATGGTGATCTCGGTCATTGGTTTTGCCACCGGGATCTTTATGAAAGAAACCGCCAATAAGCCATTGAAAGGGGCAACACCCGCCGCCTCTGACCGTGCCGAGGCCAAAGAGATCTTGCAGGAACATCACGATAATATCGGCCAGAAAATTGAAGATATCGATGGAGAGATTGCTGAGCTCGAGAAGAAAAGAAGAACGCTTATCGACCAGCATCCTGATATTAACTAGCTCATTGGCATTAGATAAATAAGAGTGTTCGTCTCACAGGGGCAAGCCTATACAGCTTGCCCCTGTGTTTTCCCACTTCCCCTTCGCCGGGTTTTCCATCCCTTCACGTAAAGAATACAAACAAATCGAATCTTAACGCGCATTGCTAGTTTTTTATTCTTAACTTTCGATTTACGTAGCCAAATTCAAAATTTAAATCCGGTGTTTAGCCATTAGGATAGAAGTGAATGCTAAATCATCCTGATACGGGTTAGAACATGAGCTACGCCAGTACACTACAAAGCGACAACAACAATAAAAACACCTCCAATAACAATCAGCTGTCAGCAAGAATTGATGCACTACCTGCGTCAGCCGGGCTATGGCGTTTCATTACGCTCTTGTCTTTAGGCGGATTTTTTGAGCTCTATGACCTTTTCCAAACGGGTTATATCAGCTCAGGGCTTATTGCTGAGAACATCTTCCACATCGGTAGTGCCGGAGTATTTGGCGTTTCCGATCAGGCCGCTTTCGCCTCTGCCACCTTTTTAGGTCTATTCTTCGGTGCCAGCTTGCTGGCTCCCAATGCCGACCGCTTTGGCCGCCGCATGACGTTTATGTTCGCGCTGGCTTGGTACGGCTGTTTTTCCATGTTAATGGCGTTTCAGAATCAGGCTGAATGGATTATTTTCTGCCGCTTCCTGGTCGGCGTTGGGCTTGGTATCGAACTGGTCACGATTGATACCTATCTCACCGAATGGGTGCCAAGCCATCTGCGCAGTAAAGCCTTTGCCTTCGCTTTCTTCATCCAGTTTTTATCGGTGCCCGCCGTGGCGTTGATGTCGTGGTGGCTGGTGCCAAAAACTATTTTGGGGCTGACCGGCTGGCGCTATGTGGTGATTATTGGTGCCGTGAGCTCGTTGATAATCTGGTTTATTCGTAAGAATTTGCCAGAGTCAGCGCGTTGGCTGGCGCAGCAAGGGCGCCATGAACAGGCACATCAGGTGGTCAGCGAGATGGAGAGACGTTGCGGCATCACCACTCAGGTTGCCTATGTGGCTGATATGGCCGATAGCGGTACGGCATCGTTGCCACAAAAAGGGACCTTTAAAGAAATTTGGTCAGCGCAGTACCGTAAACGGACACTGATGTTGGTGGTGATGAACTTCTTCCAATCGATTGGCTTTTTTGGTTTCGGCAACTGGCTACCGGCGCTGCTTTCCGGGAAAGGCACCACGGTGACGCACAGCCTGTTATATGCGTTCTTCATCACGCTGGCCTATCCGTTAGGTTCGCTGATTTGCAGCCGCTACGCCGATAAAATAGAAAACAAATGGCAGATTGTCTTATCGTCTTTAATGACGGTGGTATTCGGCACTCTGTTTGCCTTCCAGACCAGCCCGGTGATGTTAGTAGCCTGCGGTTTTCTTATCACTTACTCCAACGCTTGGCTGACTTATAGCTATCACGCATACCAGACCGAAGTGTTCCCAACGCGTATCCGCGCGCGAGCTGTCGGGTTCTGTTATTCATTCAGTCGGCTATCGACGGTGTTTAGCAGCATTTTGATCGGCCTGATTTTGCAATATGCCGGTACCCAAGGTGTGATCGCCTTTATCGTCGCCAGCATGTTGATTGTGATGTTAGTGATCGGCATTTACGGACCTAAGACCAAAGGGCTTAATCTGGAGAATATTTAAGGTCAGGTGCTTAAAAGGGGCGCTGATTTCTGCGCCCCTTTACTACCAAAGTTAGAGTAAGTTTAAGCTCGCCTTAATCACCTCGGCGTATGGTGTGGTCGCATGGCCAATAAGCTGACGTAGCTGGTGGCTATCGTCGAACAACCCGCCCTTCTCTGCGCCAGCATCAGAATCCGCCAACAGCTGTGCGAAACCTTCCGGCAAACCAGCGCCAACCAGCGCTTTAGCAAACTCCGCCTGTGGCAAGTTGACATAATCTACTTTCTTGCCAGATTGACGGGCGATTTCTGCGGAAAACTCGGCTAACGAGTAGGAGTCATCGCCTGCCAGTTCGTATACCTTGCCCGCCTGGTTATCCAATTGCAGTACAGCGGCGGCGGCAGCGGCGTAATCAACACGAGCGGCAGAAGAGATACGTCCTTCACCAACTGAGCCAATAAAGGCGTTATGCGCTAAAGCGGGAGCAATGCTCGCCGCATAATTTTCGGTATACCAACCGTTACGTAAAACAACCACTGGCAAACCAGAATCACGCAGCGCATTTTCAGTAGCAACATGTTCAACCGCCAGCCCCAGCGGTGAGCTATCCGCATGTAACAGGCTGGTATAAGCCAGCAACTTAACGTTAGCAGCCTTAGCAGCAGCAATCGCTGCGCTATGCTGTGCGATACGTTGACCAATCTCGCTAGAAGAGATCAACAACAGCTTTTCCACACCGGCAAAAGCCGCGGGTAAGGTATCTGGTTGCGAATAATCACCACGGCGGATTTCAACGCCCAGTTCAGCCAGGTTTTTGGCTTTTTCAGGGCTACGCACCACGGCGATAATCTGGCTGGCTGGAACACTTTTCAGCAGTTGTTCAATCACAAGACGGCCCAGTTGGCCGGTCGCACCGGTAATCGCAATCATCATCGTTCTCCAAAGGTCAGAATCAGTTAATGGTGAGTTAAAAAGTACAGCCAAATGCTGTCGTGAAATGATGATATGCATTAAACTAACTAAAAGTAAGTACGTACAAAAAGGTAAGTATGAAAATAATCGACAATAATATCTCCCCTTCTGACTTACCTTTCTCCGAGCAGGTCAGACGCGGTGAGTTGATGAGCAAAGACTGTCCGTCACGCGAAATCTTGCGCCACGTCACCAGCCGCTGGGGAGTGCTCGTGCTCATAGCATTGAGTAATCAGACGCTGCGCTTTAGCGAGTTGAGAAGGAAGATTGGTGGTGTCAGCGAAAAAATGCTGGCCCAAACCTTACAAGCGTTGGAAGAAGATGGTTTTATTGACCGCATCTCTTATCCGGTGGTACCGCCGCACGTTGAATATAATCTGACGCCGTTAGGCGTTGAGGTTCAGCAACAGGTTGAGGGATTGGCAGACTGGCTGGAAGATAATTTGCATCGCATTATGCAACAGCGGCAACAGCGTTGTGAGAAATAAGAGGGGGGAAGCATCCCCCGCCAGCAACAGCGGAGGATGCTAAACAACTTAAGCGCTTAACCAACCCAGTTTGATAACAAACAGAGTTGATAGCACGATCAACGCCGCGTTTAACTCACGACCACGGCCGCTCAACAACTTAACCAGCGTCCAGGTAATAAAGCCAAAAGCGATGCCGTTAGCAATGGAATAGGTCAATGGCATTGCCAACGCCGTCACGGTAACCGGCGCAGCTACAGTAATGTCTTTCCAGTCAATTTCAGCCAAGCCAGATGCCATTAATACTGCAACAAACAGCAACGCAGGTGCGGTAGCAAAAGCCGGTACGCTACCCGCTAATGGTGCAAAGAACAGGCTCAGCAAGAACAACGCACCAACCACAATCGCAGTTAAACCGGTACGTCCACCGGCACTCACGCCAGCGGCTGATTCAACATAGCTGGTGGTTGTTGAGGTACCAAGCAGTGAACCAAACAGAGCCGCGGCGCTGTCTGCCAACAAAGCACGGCCCATTTTTGGGATATTGCCCTCTTCATCACTCAGGCCCGCACGCTTGGTCACGCCAATCAAGGTGCCAGAGTTATCAAACACATCAACGAACAAGAAGGCAAAGACCACGCTTATCATGCCAACGTTCAATGCGCCTTTAATATCAAGTTGCAGGAAGGTCGGTGCCAAAGAAGGTGGCATAGAAACTACGCCGCCAAATGGGGTGTATCCGAAAACGATTGCTAAAACGGTCACAGCAAGAATACCAATCAATACGGCGCCCGGTACTCGACGTGCTTCCAACACCACAATCAGGATGAAGCCCAGCATAGCAAACAGCGGTCCTGGTTTGGTCAGGTCGCCCAGACCAACCAATGTTGCTTGGTTAGCGACAACGATGCCTGAGCTCTCTAGCGCAATCAGCGCCAAGAATAACCCGATACCCGCAGCAATTGCCGAACGCAGCGGCAATGGAATACTACGAATAATCCATTCGCGAATTTTAAAAATCGACAACGCAAAGAACAAAATTGCAGAGATAAAGACGGCACCTAATGCCACCTGCCATGAATACCCCATATGCAGGACAACGGTATAAGTGAAGAAAGCGTTCAGGCCCATTCCAGGAGCCAAGGCGATAGGATAATTAGCAATCAATCCCATCAGTACCGAGCCAATAGCGGCGGCCAGGCAGGTAGCAACAAATACTGCACCTTTATCCATACCGGTTGCGCCGAGGATAGAAGGGTTAACGAACAAAATATAAGCCATCGCCAGGAAGGTGGTTATCCCGGCGATGATCTCCGTTCGGACGTTGGTCCGGTGAGCTTTTAGTTGAAACAATCTTTCTAACATGTCTACTCTCTTGATGGTGCTGTCAGCAAGCAATGCTTGTTATAAGTATTTGTAAAACACCGGACGCAGACATACGACTCCCGCGCTAGGAAGGTGTTTTAGCTACCCTGTCATTATTTGGTTTTGGCGGACAAAAACGCGCGGCTGCGCTGTTCCAGTTTGGGCCAGCGTACAATCTAGAAAAATCCCAGTATGTCGTCAATCACAGATATTTGATGGAAGTCCCATATAAGCAGGCATTTACGGTGTTTTTCTATTCTTATCATCAACAAATGCGAAATTTTATCTCCACACATTCAATAATCTTTTGGCGACTGATTAGCAGTCAACATCGTTAACTGGCGGTTATAGATAATTAGACTTCTATACATCCACTATATTATTCTTGTCATCTGTTTCGACAATCCCCTATTTCCGACCGATAAGACTAACCAAGGAAAGCCCGACTGATGCGTACTTTATTGCTGAGTTTAACGCTCCTGAGCGCTACATTTTTCTCCGGGTTTACTCAGGCTGGCGCGACGCTGGATCGTGTGACCAAAACCGGTGTAATGCGTAATATCATCATGGATAGCTATCCACCCTTTGGTTTTCTGGATGACAACAATCAATTGGCCGGTTTTGACGTTGATGTCGCAAAAGCCGTCGCACAACGCTTAGGGGTAAAACTCGAGTTAGCCGCACCAAGTTGGGAAACCATTGTTGGCGGTAACTGGCGCGGACGTTGGGATACCTGTATCTGTTCAATGACCCCAAATGCTGAGCGCGCGAAAGTGCTGGACTTCCCAGTCCCTTATTACAGTTCCCCAGCGGTACTGGTCGTCAATAATAAAGAAACGCATATAAAATCTGCCGCAGACTTAAGCGATAAGAAAGTCGGCATCGGTATCGGTTCGAGCTATGAACTTTATCTGCAGAAAACGCTAAGCATTCCAGGTCACAAGCCCCTGCAATTCCCCTTTGATCATGTACAAGCGATCCCAAGCGATGAAGAAATCGCTTTCCAGAATTTAGCCCTTGGTCCCGGCGTTCGTCTGGATGCGGTGATTTCGGATTTAGCCACGGCGCAGGCGCGTATCAAACGTATGCCGAATCTTAAAATTGCAACCGAGTTATTCTCAGAACCTAACTGGGTCGCAACAGATAAGGGCGATGCAGAATGGGATAAAAAAATCGCCGATACGATTAAAGCACTGCGTGACGATGGCACACTGGCCAAAATATCCCAGCACTGGCTCGGGGAAGATATTACCCGCGAGGATCAGTAATGGCGGTACCACCTGACATGCAGCACAGCGCACCCAGCAAAGCTGGGGGCCAATCCTCAGCACGTGCGTTTAAAATCAAAACAGTAATCACTTGGCTCGTTTTACTCAGTCTATTATTGGCGATGTTTGCCAATATGGGATTAGACTGGTCGCTGATTGAGAAAAAACTGCCGTATTTACTCGGCCTGCATCTGTCTCCTGACGGCTTTGTACAAGGCGCGGCGCTAACACTATTGATCACCGCCTGTTCGATGTTCTTCTGTATGCTACTGGGACTGATTACAGCACTGGGCCGGATGTCGAGCAATGCGCTGGCCTTTGGTTGCGCGACCTTTTATGCCTCTTTGTTCCGCGGTACGCCGCTATTAGTGCAAGTGCTGATTATCTATCTGGCGCTCCCGCAGGTTGGTATTGTGCTCGGCGCGCTCAGTTCAGGAATTATTGCACTATCACTCAATTACGGTGCCTATCTGGCTGAAACTATCCGCAGCGGCGTCTTATCCGTGCCACGCGGTCAGAAAGAAGCCGCTTTAGCGCTGGGATTATCCTCCTGGGATATTGCTATCAACATCACGGCTCCGCAGGCAATGCGCATTATCATTCCACCGGCAGGTTCGATGTTTATCTCAATGCTGAAAGACTCTTCCTTAGTCTCGCTGATGGGATTATGGGAACTAAACTTCCTGGCACAATCTTATGGTCGCAGCACCTACCGCTATATGGAGATGCTGGCCTCGGCCGCGGCTATCTACTGGATTATGTCGATCATTTTAGAAATGATTCAAAGCCGGTTAGAGCGGCACTTTGGGCAGGCGTATCATCGTTAGTTGGCGTCAGAAGCGACGCTGGGGCTTTTTAACACCCATTTATATGATATTCGCGTAAGTTCGGCCGCTTATTACTTAGGTGGAATATATCAGCGTCGCCGAACGCGACCGGCAAGGGCTTTTCGGCGAAAGCCCCTGCACCCAACGCCTGCGCTTAGCTTATCGGGTCGCTGCGCGACTGCCCGCGCTTACTGCTTCGGCCTCACGGGTCGGCTGAGACGGGCGTCCCTGCCCGGCTCAACCTAAATCGTCCGTCCCTGGACGATTTACCCTAGCCTCATTCGTTCGCTTGGCCGATAAGATGCGCTGTTGAAGGTCAAGAGCAAGGTCAACAACTAGCAAGAACTGGGTCAACTACTTTCTGGTCAACAAGTTAACGCCCTAATAACTGGTATTGCCAGCAGTCGGGTATCACTTCTTATAAGCGTCAAACCAACCTAACCCGGCAAGGGTGTCGCCTCGTGGGTTGTATTCGCATCCTATCCAGCCGTGATAGCCCACGCTATCTAATAGCTCAAACAGATAAGGGTAGTTAAGCTCTCCTTCATCTGGCTCGTGGCGATCGGGAACGGAGGCAATCTGGATATGGGCATAACACCCCGCATAGTGGCGAATTAAGTAACTCAGATTGCCATCCATGAGTTGCGCATGATAAAAATCGAATTGGGTAAAGACATTATCTCGATTAATTTCCTTCACAATCTCTAGCGTCTGATACTGGCTGGAGAATAAATAATTGGGCTTCAAGGTCGAGTTCAATGCTTCAATTAATATCTTAATGTTATGTGGTGCAAAACGTTCGGAAGCGTAACGGAGATTATTAATAAACGTTTGTTGATATAAGCGTTTATCACCGCCTGTTGGTACATTCCCCGCCATGATATGCACTGAAGGACATTTCAGCGCTAGCGCATATTCCAACGCCAAATCAATATCGCGACGCGCATCCACTTCTCGCCCCGGCAACGCGCACAGCCCCCATTCGCCAGCCGCAGCATCCCCTGGCGGTGTATTGAATAACACTTGTTGTAAGCCATTTTCTCGCAGCTTGTCGGCTAATAACTTGGCCGGATAGTCATAAGGAAACAGATATTCTACCGCCTCAAACCCGGCTTTGGCCGCCGCGTCAAAACGCTCTAAAAAAGGCAACTCAGTGAACATCATTGATAAGTTGGCAGCAAATCTAGGCATGATCAGTTCCTATTAAGTTCTTAATTCAGCAATTTCATCGGCGGTGAGATAACGTATCGGCCGGTTACCCAGCGTGAAAATCAATTTAGCCGTTTCTTCTAGCTCTTCCGTATTCTCCGCCGCTTCGCGCAGCGTTTTTCCAGTGACTACCGGCCCATGATTCGCTAATAAAAATGCCCGATAATGCGGCGCTAATTTAGCCAAATCCTCACCTAAGCGGGCATCTCCTGGGCGATAATAAGGTACCACCGGCACATCACCAACACGCATAACAACATAAGGTGTAAAGGGCTTGATAGCATTACTGGTATCCAGCCCTTGCAGACAAGAGAGCGCCGTCAGATAGAGGCAGTGCAGATGCACAACCGCTTTACACTGAGGATTATTGAGATAAATAGCCCGATGAAAACTCACCTCTTTTGAAGGTTGATCGCCTGATAACCATTCACCATCGAGACTCACTTTTGATAAGCGCAACGGATCTAACGTGCCCAAGCAAGAACCGGTCGGTGTGGCCAACAGCGTACCGTCAGCAAGTAATAGCGACAGATTACCGGCTGAACCCGTGGCATAACCGCGCTGGAAAAAAGAAGCCCCCAATTTAACCATCTCTTCACGGGCCGGCATTTCATCGGCAGCAGAGAATATTGTTGGTTGCTCACTCATACGGGAAATTCCTCCTGCGCACGGGAAAAGAAGTTTTCATCACCAAAGTTTCCTGATTTTAGCGCCAGCGAAAATGCGCCATCAGTCGATTTAACCCAAGGCACACCAGGAGAAATAACCGGGCCAATATAAAACGCCCCAACTCCCAGCGTTTGAGCTACTACGCCAGAGGTTTCGCCACCGGCAACAATAAAGCGGCGATAGCCTTGTGCATAAAGAAGGCGCACCAAAGCGGCAAACACCTGCTCAACCGCCGAACTACTGCGCTCAGCCCCCCATTGGCGCTGAATAACCTCTAGTTGTTCCGGCTCCGAGGTGGCATAGATCATAGGTGCTAATCGCCGATGCTGTTGCTGTTCAACCCACAGAGACAAAGACTGAGCATACGCATCGGGTTCACTCAGACAGCGTTCGACATCAATAGCTATCGCCGCTGTCTGCTGGCGATAGCGTGTAACCTGTCGATTAGTCATCACCGAGCAAGAGCCGGACAACACGACGCAGCCTGCACCTTGTGGATAGCCTGCGGCCTGGGCTCGTTGCTTTTGTTGCGTGATATCTTTATTGCTACGCTTAGCCCACTGACGCGCCACGCCAATCGCCAAGCCAGAGCCACCGGTAAGCAGCTTCATATCGGCCAGCGCCGCACCTTGAGTCAGTAAATGCTGTTCATTGAGAGTATCAAGCACCGCATAGTTCACGCCCTGCGCTTGTAGCTCTGCTAAACGCTGTTTGACCGCCTCTTTTCCCTGCTCTATCACGCTGAAAGGCACCAACCCACTGCGGCCTTTGGCCTGCGCATCCATCAGGCGCAGCAAATTACTCTCCAGCATTGGCGTCACGGGATGATGACGCATCCCCGACTCACTCAGTAGTTGTTCCATCACAAATAAGTGGCCCTGATAGACCGTGCGGCCATTTACTGGCAGCGCAGGAGAGATGACAGTTTGTGATTCGCCTAAGGCGGCCAACAACGCGTCAGTCACCGGACCAATATTGCCTTTGGCCTTGCTATCAAAAGTAGAGCAGTATTTAAAATAAAACTGCTGGCATCCTTGGCCACGCAGCCACTCTAGCGCCGCCAATGAATCGGCTACCGCCTGAGCCGCCGGGCAGGAGCGGGATTTCAAGCTGATCACCACCGCATCCGCAGAGGAGATAAATTGCCCTGTCGGCACGCCGTTTAGCTGCACGGTTGCCATGCCATTTTCGACCAGGAAACTGGCAATATCCGTCGCTCCGGTGAAATCATCTGCGATTACGCCCAATTGCATCAGTGACTCTCCTGTTTTTCGGGTAAAGCAATACCACTAAAAATCTTGATCACAGCGCTATCATCTTGCTCACCCAAACCGGCATTACTGGCCGAAGTAAACATAGTTAATGCCGTAGAGGCCAGCGGTAATGGGAAGTTAAGGGATTTTGCGGTATCGCTAACCAGGCCCAGATCTTTGACAAAGATATCGACCGTCGATTTTGGCGAGTAATCGCCATCAATGACATGGCGCATGCGGTTCTCAAACATCCAAGAGTTTCCCGCCGCATGGGTAACCACGTCATACATGGTATCCAAAGGAATACCCGCGCGGGCCGCCATTGCCATTGCTTCAGCTCCCGCAGCAATATGCACACCGGCCAGCAGTTGGTGGATAATTTTCACCGTCGAACCCAGGCCAATCGTCTCGCCAATGCAATAAACCTGGGAGGCGATAGCATCTAACACTGGTTTAAGTTTCTCAAACGCCAAGGTACTACCGGAAGCCATCACCGTCATCTCACCCGCCGCCGCCTTCACTGCCCCACCAGACACCGGGGCATCTAGCATAATGAGTTGATAATGTTCTAACTGCTGAGCAATAGACTGGGCGTCCTGCGCCGAAATTGTCGAGGAGACCATCACCGCCGTTCCAGCGGGCAATTGCGCAGCCAATCCCCGCTCGCCAAAAAGAATCTGCTTCACCTGCATGGCATTGACCACCAGCAGTAAAACAGCGTCCAATTTAGCCGCAAAGGCCGATGCATCAGATTGGGCATCGATAGCACCCGCTTGACGTAATGAGGTAAGCGCCGCTGGGTTCAAATCTACGCCATAAGTAGATAATCCAGCGTTAATGCAGGACAACGCAGCGCCCATGCCCATCGACCCCAAACCAATAATACATACAGATATTGTTGATGATTGAGACATAGACACTCCACGTCACATTGATTGTTAAATTTAGTGATTATTTGTTTTCCCATGTGAATAATAGCGCGTAGCCATCCCTCCCATGGTGATTAATATCACATTTATTAACAAACAGAGCGGCATTCGACATAACAATTTTTCACAGAAGAACAGCAGCCCATTGTTCTAACCCACTGTATATTCATTGAATTAAACAACTTCACTGCCTATTATTTATCATCCCGATGTCATGACATCGAACACGGTTGTCGAAAAAAGCCGTTAAAATATGAGAAATTTAGCGGGCTAACTGGCCTATAATCACATTAATTATCATTCTATTTTTGTTGCCAAGGAGACACCTTGATCCCGGTAGAACGTCATCAACAAATATTGGCGCTGGTCGCTGAACGTGGCGTGGTTAGCATTAATGAGCTAACTGACAGGCTGGGGGTGTCGCATATGACTATCCGCCGCGATGTGCAAAAGCTGGAGGAGTTAGGCAGCGTGCTGGCAGTATCGGGCGGCATACGTTCTCCCGACCGGTTATCCATTGAACCCTCCCATTTTGATAAAAGCACCATGTACCGTGCGGAAAAGCCGGCGATCGGTCAAACCGCCGCACTACATATTCCGCGCAATAGCTGTATTTATCTTGATGCGGGTACTACTACGCTGGCGCTGGCGCAGCAGCTAAGTACACGGGATGATTTGCTGATTGTGACCAACGATTTTGTGATCGCCAACATGCTCATTGATTCTAGCCAGTGCCGCATGATCCACACCGGCGGCACACTTTGTCGCGAAAACCGTTCATGTGTCGGTGAAGCCGCCGCGCAAGCTCTGCGCAACTTATCGATTGATATCGCCTTTGTATCAGCATCCTGCTGGGGGCCACGCGGTTTATCTACACCGGATGAAGATAAAGTCATAGTCAAACGGGCTATTTGTGAAGTGAGCAGTAAGCGGGTCTTACTTAGCGATAGCTCTAAATATGGCAAAATTGCGACCTTTATGGCGCTACCGCTGAATGTCTTTGATAGCGTCATTAGCGATGCACACCTGCCGGCTGCGGCCAGGGATGAATTGAACAAGAATAATATCGAATTAATTGTTACTGGCTAATCACTGCCTAAAATCTGTTTCTCGCTGAGAAAATCAATGAACACGCGGATTTTAGGCAATAGATGGCGACTACTAGGCCAGACTAAAGAAAATTTACCAACGAAGTCTAGCTGCTCGGCAAGAACTGATACCAATGCTCCCGATGCTAAATACTCCCGAGCTAAAAACTCAGGCGCATAAATTAAACCTAACCCCTGTAGTGCCGCTTGAAGTAGTGATTCCAAATTATTACTGCTGACGGAATAAGACAAATCCAAAGGCGTGTCACCCAACATCTCCCAGCGTTGTAATTGCCCGCCGTTGGGAAAGCGATAACCCAAGCAATCATGCTGGTATAAATCTTGTGGCTTAAGTGGTAGGGAACGTTGGGCAAAATAGGCCGGGCTGCCAACAATCACGAAACGGAACGGCCCGAGGCGACGTGACATCATCTGTGAATTGGTTAATTCTCCGCTGCGGATCGCCACATCCACCCCTTCGTCAATCAAATCCACCATGCGATCGCTGAAATCCAGGTCCAGGTCTATATGCGGATAACGTTGGCGAAACTCCGGCAAATACGGCAGTAACATACGATAACCTATCGCCGGTAAACTCACCCGCAGCCTGCCACGCGGCTGCCCGACCGCACGCGACATCTCCAGTTCCGCCTCTTCGACCTGATTAACAATCTGCTGGCAGCGCTCAAAAAACAACTGGCCTTCATCGGTCAGGCTGATACGTCTGGTGCTGCGGTTAAACAGTCGGACGTTGAGGCGTGCTTCTAACCTGGCAACACTTTTCCCTACCGCAGAAGCAGAAACGCAGAGGCGAACACCTGCCGCGGCAAAACTTTTGCTCTCAGCTGCACGCACAAACGCCAACATACCGTTCAGATTATCCATTGCGACCCCATTGAGGACATATTGTCTTTAATCATCGGACTTAAAGCTTACTTTCGTGAAATTACAGACATTTTATCATTCTAAAAATCATATTTCCGATTAGAGAATCATTATGAATACAGAAATAGCTATGTCCCTTCCAACAAGCTGCCGACCATTACCGCAGTTTTCCTGGCAGAGCACTCCTGCCACTAAATTTTATTAGCGGTGCGTTAGCCGATGGATTTGGCCCTTTATCAGCAGGCGTATGATCCCCCTGATATCCACATTAGCGATCTTTCGCGCCATATCACAACAGGGTAATTCTGCCGAAACTAGCCAGCAAAAAAAATTTGACCGCATTTATCGTACCGCACAAAAAATAGCCGGAACTTATAACATCGTCCGGCCTTAACTTATGGGTAAATATTAACCAAATAAACTAATATCATTACTCTTTATATGTCTTAATTGATTAGCAAAATAAGTAATTTACCGCCTCGCCTAGATTTTTTAATCTAAAAACAAAAACAAATTTAAAATTAAAAACCTACTTTATAGCCAAAAACAATATTTAATATCTTTTTTAGGAAAAACCCTAAACGTACCGATTAAGTTAAATTAATTAAACTATTCTTCATTCATATTGCCGCGCCATGGTTAATTCATGGTGATAAGGCTAAAAATTAAAGAGCCAACGAGCGATCCCATAGATAAAAATGGGAAGTCTTTCCAGTATGGCGCAGCAGTAAAATTGATTGATTTTATAGCGATATTCACCACCAGAGAATTTCCACGTGCAAAACTTTTTTTTGCATGCGTGCACAGCCGCATAGCTCATTTGGGGAGTCATCATGGACATTAAAAAATATTCACTACTCGGTTTGTTGGTTGCATCATCCCTCATTCCGGTAAGTTCACAAGCAGCAGGTGCCCTTACCGGTACGCTCGCTTTGACATTAACTATTGGTAGCGGTTGTACCGTGACCAATGGTGCTGTTGCTGGCAACCCAGTGTGGGGGACGTTGAACTTTGGTAGCTATTCGGATTTGAATAGCCCAATTAACGGTACAGTGCAAAGCACCACAGGCGGTAGTAATGTGACGGTGACCTGCTCAACAGGATTAACGCCATCTATCGCCCTGAACGGTGGTCTGACTCCATCAACAGGAGCGACTCCGCAACGTACGCTGACCTCAGTAGCCGCAGGGGCAACGCCTATTCCTTATCGTCTCTACTCTGATGCAGCACATACTAAAGAGTATCTGATCAATACCGCACAGGCATTGCCGACCATTACGACTGGCACTACGACGCAAAATATTCCTATTTACGGTTATATCAACCCAACAGAACAGGCTAACAAAACGCCTGCCTCCGGTACTTATGTCGATACCGTAGTCGCCACTCTTTCCTGGTAGTAAATGATTAATTCAGAGCCATAAATGGCTCTGAATTAACGACTTATACCTAAGCAAAGCCTGAGTGCAGGCAAATAGACTTATCTACATGAGCTTTACGCTAAGTCACGCCGATAAGTGACGTTGATCTGAACTTGGCACAACAGTGGGTATTTCCATTAAAGGGATAGCAATGAGTATTAAGGTATCAATGTTGTTACCCGCATGCGTGGTGCTCGTATTACAGGGTGTGATTCCTGTAAGCCATGCTGCCACATTGGGTGTTTCTGCTACCTTATTACCCGCCTGTTCAATGGGAACGACCTCAAATGGCACAACCAGCTTTGGCGTATTGAATTTTGGCAATTACGCCAGCCTCAGTACGGCTATCAAGGTCACCAGTGCGCAAGCCGCAGGTTCAATTCGCGTCAATTGTATTAATGGCGTGGGCTACAAAATTGTGATGGACGGTGGCAGCAGCGGTAACGTCGCTAACCGGACATTAGTCAACACAGCCAATAATACCTCGACCGTGCTCTACAACCTCTATACCACCGCTTCAGGCGCCACAGTGTGGGATAACATCACCGGCATCAGCGATATTGGCAACGGAGCCGATCAGTGGCATACCGTCTTTGGCATTGTGCCTGTACAAACTACACCGGCCGCCGGGACTTACGCGGATACGGTCAATGTTACCGTCAGTTGGTAATGGAGACGGTATGAAGAGATTCCAACTAGTCACAAACATAAATACCCCCCCTGCAAAAAAATGCGCTTGCTGGCTACTGCTGGCAACACTGTTTTATATCAACGCGGCACAAGGCGATACCGCAACAAAATCCTTTGCAGTGACAGCAACCATCAGCAAAGGATGCGCTTTTGGCAGCTCCTTAAATAGCCCCATCAGCGACTTGGGTACCATTAATTTTGGGTCAATGTCTTCTATCCCTAGCAATCTCGATGTTGCTAGTACCACAGGTGCGGGGTCAGTTGTCATCACCTGCACGCCGGGGATCACAGTTGCTATTGCTATGGATTATGGCACCCACGGCGGAAATGCTACGCAGCGTTATATGGCCAACAGTACCAATACTGGGACCTTGGCTTATCAGCTTTATCAAGATGCAGGGCGAACACAGGTTTGGGGAACTGGCCTACAGGCCAAAACAATCAGCAATTTTCCGACAACGACACAAACCTATCCAGTTTATGCACGTCTATTTTCAGCGACGACTTTACCAACAGCGGGAACTTACACCGACATCGTCACTGTTACGTTAACTTATTGAATAATAGGGATATAAATTATGTTAAAAACCCTGAATCGCTCTCTTTTCCGTTTTATCTTTGTCGGATTGCTATTTTGCACAGCTCACGTTCAGGCCGCCAGTTCAGTATTGGTATGGCCGGTTTATCAAATTATTGAATCAGATCAGAACAGCTCAGCGCTGTGGTTAGAAAACCGTGGTGCTGCACCTGTTTCTTTGCAAGTGCGAGTCCTGAGCTGGAAACAAGAGAATTTTAACGACGGTTACGCTGACCAAACGGATGTGGTTGCCAGTCCTCCATTTGCCACTGTCCTGCCGGGCCAACGTCAGTTAATCCGCTTAATTCGCAATGGCCAAGTGGCACCAAAAACCGAGAAATCTTACCGAATTATTATTGATGAGATCCCTTCGCCAATAAATCCTCCCACTCAAAACCCAACGGTTGCCTCTGGCGGGTTGCAATTGCAGATGCGTTATTTGCTGCCGCTGTTTGTTGATGGCGAAGGTCTGTGGACCAATGAACGTGCGGACGTCAAACGCGATAGCGCGACAGCGACCAAGCCCGTTTTGCAATGGAGTAGCCAAACTCTTAATGGAAAAATGTATCTGCAAATACGTAATACCGGCATTGTCCACGCTCGTCTAAGCAACGTGTTTTGGTCAGCCATCAATGATGCCAAAAAAGGGGTGAAGATTATGAACCCCGGCTTTATGGGCTATGTGCTACCAGGGCAGGTTATGCGTTGGCAAGTCCCGGCTGGCGTCATACCCGGCGGCCAGTTAAATGCGCAGATAGCAGATAACACTACTCCGATTGTCATCCCACGCGGCGAATAATAAAAATCGGAGCCGCTACTATGCCAATAAGCCGCTTTACACTGAACCGAATTGTCAGTTCAGGAAGTTTGTCATTACTCTGTGCCAGCAGCCTTTATACGTTTTCAGCACAGGCACAGGAATATTCTTCATTACCCGATGCGCCGCGTGCGGCCCCGGTAATTAGCGATGCCACTTATTATCTAATTTTAGTGGTTAACGGCCAGAACAATAATCAGGTCGTACAGGTACAGTTTCGCAATAATGCTTATTTTGTTGAAGCCGGGATCTTAGCTAAAAATCATGTTCATCTGAACGGACAGCAAGACGGGCTGGTTAATGTCAATGCGCTACCAAATGTGACGGTAAAGTATGACTCAGCCGCGCAACAGTTGTTGTTGCAAGTCCCTGACGACTGGCTGCCTAAACAAAATATACATGATAATAATTCGCTGGATTATACCCAGGCGCGAAGCAGTACCGGGTTACTGTTTAACTATGACTCCTACTATTCTGATCCTTATCATGGTGCAACATCGGTGACGACATGGATGGAGCAGCGTCTATTTAGTGATGCGGGAATTTTGTCTAACACAGGAACCTGGCGTTATACCTCCGGCAATAATGATAATAGCGGCGTACAGAAAGGTTACGTTCGATACGATACCTATTATCGCTACAGCGATGAAAGGAATCTCATTAGTTATCAAATAGGTGACTTTGTTAGTAACTCTCTGACCTGGAGTAATTCTGCCCGCATGGGAGGATTACGCATCAGTCGAAACTTCGCCGTTCGTCCGGATTTGATCACTTATCCCCTGCTGGAATACAGCGGCACCGCGGCCGTACCTAGCACGGTAGATCTTTTCCTTAATGGTAATAAAGCCAGCAGTAATAACCTGAATTCAGGGCCTTTTACTCTGACTAACGTGCCTTATATCAACGGAGCGGGTGAGGCGACCGTCGTTACTACCGATGCATTAGGCCGCCAGGTTTCTACCAGTATTCCCTTTTATGTTTCCAACACCTTATTGCGCAAGGGATTAAGTGATTTTGATGCGTCGATGGGGGCCGTGCGTAAAAACTACGGCAGCAGCAGCAGCGACTATTCGGATGCGGCCTTTAGCGGTATTTTTCGCTATGGCGTCAATAACTCTCTTACCCTTTCAACGCACGCAGAAGCCGTTACTGGCATGCAATTAGCCGGTGTGGGCGCCGATGTTGCCGTAGGTACCTGGGGTACGCTGAGTTTGTCAGGAAGTCAAAGTAGAGCCGATCGTGCACCACAAAGCTCCGTGGCTAATGACATCCCTTTTGTACAAAATATTTTGCCTGACGGTACGATCATTACCAACACATCAGCATCTGCGCTGAGTAATACTTCTGACAAAAAAAATGGTACGCAATATACGCTGGGTTATTCTTATTATGGTCAATGGTTCGGCTTGTCAGCATTACGGTCAAGCCGCACACCCGGCTATCAAGATTTAACCTCTTATACGAGCAATACCTCACTGAGCCGCCAGTCAGATCAGGTGACTTTCAGCACCTCGCCTTTTGGTAAGTCCGGCGGAACCTTGGGTGTTGGCTACTATGACATTGAGGCCTCAGACGAAACTCATACTCGGCTGGTCAATTTGTCTTATAGCCGTGGGCTGTGGGGTCAGAGCAGTATGTTCTTGTCGCTCAATAAAACTGTCGGCGACCGAGGTTATAGCGCGCAATTGCAATTCATTATTCCGCTCGATTTTGGCAGCAGCATTAATGCCGGGGTACAGCGTGATAATGCGGGCAATTACCAAGAACAGATCGGCGCCAATAAATCGACGCCGAGCGATGGTGGTTTAGGATGGGATATCGCTTACACCGGCGGTAAGGATCCATACCAACGAGCCAGCGCGACCTGGAAAACACGTTATGCCACATTACAGGGTGGTGTTTATGGAAAAACCGGTGAATACGCTAATTGGGCAGAGCTGAGTGGTTCTGTGGTCTTTATTGCCAATGATTTCTTCCTGGCCGATAAGATCAATGACGCCTTTATGGTCGTGGATACAGACAATTACGCGGGTGTTTCTGTGCTGTATGAGAATCAGAAGATCGGCAAAACTGATAAAAAAGGCCATCTGTTACTCCCGAACGTCAGCTCCTATTACCCGGCAAAAGTTGAGATTGACACCCTGCCTCTGCCAGCCGATGTGATGGCAGATCAAGTCTCTCAACGTATCTCTGTACGTCAGGGCACTGGGGCAATTGTACATTTCCCAGTCAAAAGAGTGCTTTCGGCTAATATCACGCTGCATGACAGCACGGGGCAGCCTCTGCCAGTCGGCACGCTCGTCACTGAGCAAAACACTCTACAAACCTCAGTCGTGGGCTACGGTGGTTTAGTGTTCTTCACTAATCTGCAGTCACATAACACCTTAAGTATCAGCCAAGCGGATAAATCGCAGTGCCGCATCAGCTTTGATCTAAATGTTAATTACCACAGCATCGAACAAGTTGGCCCGCTGGTTTGCCGACCAGGCAGCACATCAGGAGAGAAGAAATGATCGACGACAAGTCACTGCTCAGCTACCGGAGCTTGCTGCGATGGTGCACAACTTTGTTGCTGTTATTCGCTGGCATCAATAATGCGTTAGCCGCCTGTACCAGTACATCTGGTGCGGGTAATTTGGGCACAGTTACCTCTTTTAACGTGGCAACCGTGCCCCAAAAAGTCACCGCAACCAGCGGATTTGCCTGTACCGGGGGACTCTTAACCCTACTCAGTACGAATACCGTCACCGCGACAATTGCTTCAACGACCAATGCCAATGGTACGACAGCAGAGCTATTCAATGCGGCTAACAACCAGACGATTCCTTACTTGATTTGCAAAGATAGCGCCTGCGGCGAATCAGTAAATGTCGGCTCATCCACTGTCTGGAGTAGTACTACGCTTCTTGGACTGCTTGGCCTGTTCACCAGTAACGGCACGCTGCCACTCTATTTGCAAACCATACCTGGTGCGAATGTCAAAGCTGGAGTCTATACCGATACCATTAATATCAACTGGGCCTGGCACCTTTGCGCGTTGGGTGTTTTAGGATTATGCGTCTATGACGATGGCACTAGTTCGACCTTTATCAATGTGACAATGATAGTGAGCAATTACTGCTTTATCGATAATGCGCCTGATGTTCAATTCGGTACCGCAGCCTTCCCTTCCGGTTTCGCCCCCGTGACGGGCAACTCACTCAGCGTTCGCTGCACATTAGGCGCAACTTACAGCATTAATCTCACCAGTAATAACCCAATCACCGGTCAATATAGGCAAATGCTATCGACCGTCAATGGCACGACGAATAGTCTGCAATATCAGATATTAAAAGCAGATACCACCGTATGGACACCAACAGCGAATTACCCGTCTATCGGTACTGGCTTGTCACAAAATATCAACTACACCGCGACGGTAAACCCTAATCAGCCTAACGTTCCATCAGGGACTTACTCGGATACCGTGGTTGTAACAGTGACGTATTGATGGGGAAATGGTGATACCGGTGTCCATGCTTGGACACCGGTACTAAAGACATTACAACGCTTTGAGGATTTTTATCGTCTCGTCGATATCGATTTCATCTTCTGAGAAGGTATAGGTGCTGTTTTGGAAGGTGGTGATCAGCAGTTTTTTGAGAGTGCGCGTTTTAGCCTGAGCGCTTTCTTCCTTCGGACGAATACGATTCATCAACAGACCAACGGATAAAACCGCATTCTCTTTATCAATTTTGCTATCAGCAGGAACTTCTTCACTAAAAGCTAAGAAGGACTTAATGCTGGTGATTTTAATACGCTCACCTGCAATATGAATATGCTTGCTCTCTGGTACGACTTTTACCGCGAAGGCAGACAGCCCTTTGTTATTGGTGGTAGGTTCAAAGGTCACCACGGCATCTTTTTTAATAAGCTCCGGGTTAGCGACTTTAATCACGTGGAAATAACGGTTATCACCGTTCTCATCTTTGATAAAGCCAAAACCTTTATCTTCAAACCAAGTTGTGATTACGCCGTTCATCGATCTTTACCGCCCATATTCATTCAAAAAAGCCTGTTTTAACGCAAAACAGTGATAAGCCATAGTTTACGTTAACTCCCGTCTTACCGATACCTCGTTTCGGACATAAAAAAACCCGGCGATATTTGCCGGGTTTGTTCTTCATCACGATGGGAGTAGGACTATTGAGCCGCAGCGCCAGTCTGCTCAGAACCGACTAATCCTACTTTCAGATAACCCGCTTTACGCAGCGAATCCATCACATTCATCAACGTTTCGTAATCCACGGTTTTATCCGCGCGGAAGAATATCACCGTATCTTTATTACCATGAGTATGCTCATCAAGCATGGCGGACAGATTGCCACTGTTCACTGGATCATTGCCTAAGAACAGCTGCTTATCGGCTTTCACTGATATATAGAGAGGTTTATCCGGGCGCGGTTGCGACTTGGCGGTTGAGGCCGGAAGATTAACGCGCACATCAACGGTTGCCAACGGCGCGGCCACCATAAAGATAATCAGCAATACCAGCATAACGTCGATAAAAGGCGTGACGTTAATATCATGCATTTCGCCGCTTTCATCGACATCATCATTCAAACGTATTGCCATGATATTACCCTACGCGCAGCTGATGACCGGCCTGAGCACGCGGCGCAGAGTCAGCATCGCTGGAAGCCAGGTCGAGATCGCGCCCCTGTAACAGTAAGATTTGTGCAGCCACATCTCCCACTTGGTGACGATAAGAAGTAATGGTACGCGCAAAGATGTTGTAGATAACAACCGCTGGAATTGCTGCAACCAAACCAACAGCAGTAGCCAGCAGCGCTTCGGCGATACCCGGTGCCACAACGGCCAGGTTAGTGGTTTGAGTTTGCGCAATGCCGATAAAGCTATTCATGATGCCCCACACGGTACCGAACAGACCAACGAACGGAGAAATTGCCCCGATAGTCGCCAGAATGCCGTTGCCACGTCCCATATAGCGCCCCGCCGCACTGACACGGCGCTCAAGACGGAAACTGGTACGTTCTTTAATGCCATTGTTGTCCGTTGAACCAGCGGAGAGCTCAAGCTCGTTTTGCGCATCACGTACCATTTGTGCACTAATGCTACCCGCGCTAAAACTATCAATTTGTTCGGCCGCTTCATTGAGCGTTCGTACCGGTGCTAAAGCGCTTAGTTCACGGCGCAGACGGCGTCTGGCGGCAAAGACCTCGGAACCTTTACTAAACAGCATCGCCCACGTCACTACCGATGCCAATAGCAGACCAATCATTACCGTTTTTACGACAACATCGGCATTGTGGTACATGCCAAGCACGGACAGGTCTTTAGGGATGACAGGCAGTGCGCTGCTTGCCTCGGTTGATTGCGGTAATGCGCTTACTGGCTCAGATTGATTAGCGGCAGATGCTACATTCTCAGTAGATGCAGGGGCCGATGCAGTAGCAGCAGTTGGCGTTGTTAGAGCATTGGCTGCTGGAGAAGAAGGCGCAGCCCATACGCTGGTGCTTAATCCCGCGACCAGTACAAATGAAGCCAACTTACCGCCGAGACGAACAGCAGCAGATTGACGATTGCGCATCGTCGGAGTGACGTCGGCTAACAATGACACTGTTTTTTTCATCTTTTTGCGATCCGTTTCCACGCATCGCCTCCAGCCATAATCAGGAAATTAAAATATTAATAGCGGCAAATAATAGCAAAGATAGCATCCGAATTGATAGTGGTTCTCATTATTATTTACATTATCCGCCACGATAAGCTAAGTGCCTTGATGTACCAGCAGTATTTGCCAAGGCTGCGGAGTTTCTTAAACGAAAACACTGTAATACTGAAAAATTCTCAAGTACGTAGGCAACCCCTGCCGCTCATATCAACCGCATGTTAACGTGAGTGAAAATAAATAATGCCGCCAGACCTTCATCATGCAAGTTTAGCCTTGGCATAGTAAGGTTAAACAATGGTGCGCTTTACGCAGATAAATAAAGGTAAAAGGGTTTATGTCATCCAAGAAGATTGAAACTGTACTGGTGAGCGCCGGTAGAGATAAAAAATATACATTGGGTTCGGTTAACTCGGTGATCCAACGTGCTTCATCACTAACATTTGAAAGCGTTGCTGCCAAGAAACACGCCACCATTAATCGTGCGAAAGGTGAATTATTTTATGGCCGCCGCGGCACGCTGACACACTTCTCCTTTCAAAAGGCGATGGTTGAACTTGAAGGCGGTGCAGGATGCGTACTTTATCCCTGCGGAGCGGCAGCGGTCAGTAATGCTATCCTCTCTTTCGTCTCTTCTGGCGATCATATTTTAGTTGCCGGCTCTAGCTATGAACCTACACAGGATTTCTGTGAAAAAGTGCTGGTGAAACTGGGCGTAAGTACCACCTACTACCCCGCTTCAATCGGTGCAGATATTGCCTCGCTAATGCGCCCAGAAACCAAAGTTGTCTTCCTCGAGTCTCCAGGCTCAATCACTATGGAAGTCCCGGATATCCCGGCCATCGTTAAAGCGGTACGCGCAATATCACCTGAGGTTGTTATCATGATCGATAACACTTGGGCGGCGGGTATTTTGTTTAAGGCGCTGGATTTTGATATCGATATTTCTATTCAAGCCGCGACTAAATATATTATCGGTCACTCTGATGCGATGATTGGTACTGCGGTCGCGAATGAACGCTGCTGGGAGCAATTACGCGAGCATTCATACCTGATGGGACAAATGGTCGATGCCGATACTGCTTATGTTGCCAGCCGCGGCCTGCGTACCTTAGCCGTACGCTTAAAACAGCATGAAATTAACGGTATCCGCGTGGCCAAATGGCTCGCAGAACGACCTGAAGTGGCCGTCGTCAACCATCCGGCGCTGCCTGGAAGCAAAGGCCATGAATTCTTTAAACGCGATTTTAGCGGTAGCTGTGGGCTCTTTTCTTTTGTCCTGAAACAACGCTTAAGCCGTGAACAGTTGGCTCAATACCTCGACCATTTTGAACATTTCAGTATGGCGTATTCATGGGGTGGGTTTGAGTCGTTGGTGCTTGCTAACCAACCGGAAGAACTTCAGGCTATTCGCCCGGCTGAAACCATTGATTTCACAGGAACTTTGGTTAGATTACACATTGGACTCGAAGACTGTGACGATTTGATCGCTGATTTAGAAGCAGCCTTTGCACGTATTGCGTAAAATAAACGACGTGCGCTCGGTAAATGATTGCGAGATACCACGCAGATCCTATTGTCACAGATAGGATCTCAGGCGGTTAATCCGCATAATATCTATACCCCAAATAATTGAAGTTGCCTCAAGGCGGTAAGTAAGCGCAGCTAACACAGAAGCCACTTCAAATATGGCGGGTATAGGCATTGATATTGTCACTCTGTCGCTTTAACACGCTTTATTCAATGTTGACTGCATTGAGATCAACGTAAGGATCAAGCGTGAGATTTACTATGGCGAGATAATGATTTTACGGCAAAGTACGTAACGCAGGATAGACAATGGAAGTACTGAATCAAATTCTTCATGCGCTTTGGCAGCATGATTTTAACGCTCTCGCCGATCCAAATTTATTATGGGTAATTTACGCGGTACTGTTCGCCACGCTATTTTTAGAAAATGGCTTATTACCCGCCGCATTTCTACCGGGTGACAGCTTACTGCTGCTCACTGGCGCATTGGTTGCCAAAGGGGTGATGAACCTGCTTCCGACCTTTATTATTTTGGTCATCGCCGCCAGCTTAGGCTGCTGGCTGAGCTACCTGCAAGGTCGATGGCTTGGGCATACCAAATTAGTAAAAGGCTGGCTGGAACATCTCCCCGAGCAATACCACCAGCGTGCAGATCACTTGTTTAACCGCCACGGTTTAATGGCGTTAATTATCGGCCGTTTTCTGGCGTTTGTGCGTACCGTGTTACCCGTATTCGCAGGGTTAGCCGGTCTGGGCAATATGCGTTTTCAGTTCTTTAACTGGCTAAGCGCTATATTGTGGATCGGCTTAATGATGGGGCTGGGCATTGCATTAAGCCACATCCCGATCGTAAAACGCCACGAAGATCAGGTTATGGCCGGTTTGATCATTTTGCCAGTGTTGCTGCTGACCGCAGGGGTTGCCGGCGCGATCTTTATGTTTTTGCGAAAAAAGTGCGGGCGAGCATAAAAACAGGGCAAGCTTGACCGAGCTTGGTGCGCTTTCCTTGCACCGGAAGGGTGAAATCCTTTGAAGCCCGGTCAGGCTTGCCCCTTCCGGTGTCAGGAAATCGCCCCAAACTCGATCCAGTTTACTCAAGATTTGATTCAAGAATCCCAGAAAGATTTCCGTCTCTCATCCTGGCGATATCATCTGTTGGTGTGACACCGAAGTAGCGTTTAAATTCGCGGCTAAATTGTGAGGCGCTTTCGTAGCCAACTTGCAGTGCGGATGAGCTGGCATTGTGGCCTTCATAAATCATCAGCATACGCGCTTTGTGTAAACGATAGTTCTTCAAGTATTGCAGCGGTGAAATGCTGGTTACTGCTTTAAAATTATGGTGAAAAGCTGAGACGCTCATATTGGCATCGCTTGCTAATTGCTCAACACTGAGGCTTTCGGCATAGTGATTTTCGATGCGCCGCAAAGACTTGGCTATCTGAGCAAAATGCGTATGGCGATTGACCAACGCTTGCAATGCCCCGCCGTTTTCACTAACCAAAATTAAGAATAGGATCTCACGAATGATCTTCGGCCCTAATATTCGGACATGCAGTGGCTTATCAATAACATCAAGCAGCCTCTGGGCAGCACAGAGAATATCCTCATCAAGAGACCCAGAAGTGACGCCAGATGAGTGATCGGGCTGACGAACAAACCCTTCATCCCCCATGTCCATCAACAGATCTTGTAGCATGATGGTATCAATACTAATTGAGATCCCCGCCACGGGCTCTTGCTCACTGGCGAAAGTTTCACACTCAAAAGGTAAGGGAACGGTGAGCATCAGATAATTGGCAGGATCATAAGAGAAGGTCTTACTACCCAGATAGCCAACTTTACGACCTTGAAATAAGATCACGATGCTCGGGTTATAGATCACCGGCTGACGTTCATGATAATGATTAGTATAAGCGAGCCGTACCTGAGGTAGCGCCGTTTTACTATGCAACTTATCACCGCTTAGCTGCGCCACTCGCGCCGTCATCTGTGCACAGAGTGCTTCCACCTTTCCCATACTGTCTCTTCTATACTCATAAAAACGTAAAAATCATTGTGTCATAATGATACCTGTTCCTATACAAACTTATAGAAACAGGCAAGGTTATAGCTAAAATTCGCATTATTTCTTCATTAATAAGCCGATAAAGTACATTCCACTCTTTAGCAAAAAAAGCGACAGTATCAACATTTACGACTAGGCTTTATTAAGGCTTCACCTCTTTGCAACTATCAGTGCATCATCAATATCCCGCGAAACAAATAGTTAACGTAAAAATAATTAGCGAGCTTAGTCACAGACTATTTTCTTAACTAAACTTGGAGCACTGAGCCCTGAATATGCTCCCCCTTACCAACATTGGAGAAAAAAATGGCAAATCAATCCGTTATTAAACTGTCCGATGGTAACCTCATGCCACAGCTTGGCCTTGGTGTTTGGCAAGTAAGTGATGATGAAGCGACACGTGCCGTCGGTACTGCGCTAGATCTTGGCTATCGTCATATCGATACTGCCGCCATCTATAAAAACGAAGATGGTGTTGGTAAAGCGTTAGCGGAAACCAGCGTTGCGCGTGAAGAGCTGTTTATCACGACAAAATTGTGGAATACCGATCAGTTGTACGCACAGAAAGCGCTAGAAACCAGCCTTAAGAAGCTGCAACTTGATTATGTTGATCTCTACCTCATCCACTGGCCAGAGCCACAACAAGGTAACTTTGTTGAAGCCTGGAAGCAGTTGCTCAAGCTAAAAGAACAAGGATTGGCGAAAAGCGTTGGCGTGTGCAATTTCCATATTCCTCACCTGCAACAGCTTAAAGATGAGACGGGAGTCTTCCCGGTGGTGAATCAGGTTGAACTTCACCCTCTGCTCCAACAGCGACAATTACACGCTTGGGATGCAACACATCACATTGCTACCGAATCGTGGAGCCCATTAGCCCAAGGCGGTGAAGGTGTATTCGACCAACCCACTATCATTAAACTCGCCGAAAAATATGGCAAAACGGCGGCACAAATTGTGATTCGCTGGCACTTAGATAGCGGTTTGATCGTGATCCCAAAATCCGTGACACCAAAACGTATTAAAGAGAATTTCGAGGTATTTGATTTTAAATTACAACGCGAAGAACTGGCGGACATTGCCAAGTTGGATATAGGTAAGCGTTTAGGACCAGATCCAGAAAAAGGATTGAATCTGTAAGCCAATGCCCCCGTGACTGCGGGGGCAAAGTTTCTTCACTATCGAGGGAGCGTCGCTGTAATCAACGGCATGTAGTTCATGGTTAATATTGCGCAACCGAGGCTGGTTGAACCACCATTTGCCCCATTGAGCCACGGTCAGCCATCTCTAATGTTTGGCTACAATAAATAAACGGGAAATGCTCGAAGGAAGGCTGATTGAAGTAAACCAGCAGTTCGACATCGCCATCTACCCACACCGTATCTTTGAAACCAGCGTCTTCAATCAACGGCGCTGCGCCGTTGACGCTTTTCACCAAGAAGCTGACACCCTGGACATAGAAAGACTGTGGCAGGTCGGCATGAATCGTCCAACGCTCCCACGTCCCTTGCATTGCCTGAACGTCGTTACGCGATGCGCTCCATACCACACCATTAATTCCCGGCTGGCTATCACCCAGACGGAAATCGCGAGTGCGCACCACATCGCCAGTCAGAATTTGATCGGCTAACAGGCGCATCGGCAGATTATCGGTGACCAATGGCAGCAATCCGGTTGGTTTCAAGGTCAATACCAACGTGGAAACCAAGATGCTTGAAGGCTCAAATAAGCCACGTAAGCGATCCATGATACTGGCCGCTTCACCGGCAGAGATAGAAACCTCGTCGCCCTGAGACATATCAATTAAAACTTCCCGTCTCTCGCCCGGTGCCAGCGACAAGCGCTGTACCGTCACAGGTGAAGGCAAGAAGCCAAGATCTGAAGCGACAACGTGGAATGCCCGACTATCAGATAGCGTCAGTTCATAGCGGCGTGCGTTGGAAGCATTGAGTAAACGCAGACGTACCCAGCCACGAGAAACCTGTACAAACGGACTCTGTACGCCATTAACCAGCATAGTATCGCCAAAGAAACCGCCGCTGGATGGCGTGTCATATTGCGGCACGCCAAAACCATCCAAGCGCTTATCTTGGATAATGATTGGAAAATCATCCACTCCGTAATGGTTAGGCAGTGGCAAGCTCTTACTGACGCTGTCTTCAACCAGCCACATGCCAGCCAATCCGTTATACACATGTGGAGCCATATGATTAGGAGTATTGGCATGATACCAACAAGTCGCAGCAGCCTGGCGAATCGGCAATACCGGCGACCAGTCAACGCCCGGTGAGATCATACGTGGCGCACCGCCTGCCAGCGTACCAGGTACCTGTAGTCCACTGACGGTCACAGAAACCGACTCAGAAAGCCGATTGCTATAAATCAGTTTAACGTCATCACCGCTATGAACTCGCACCGTTGGGCCAAGATACATCCCATTGAAGCCCCAAACTGGGGCCGGTCGATTACCAACAAAATCACCACCGGCAAAAGCCCAGTGCGCGGGCTGCATGGTCAGAAAAAGTGGCTGACCGCGCCGAGATTCAATCAAAGGAGGAACGGGCAATGTGGGTTGCGCACCGCGCGCCTGTGCACTCAGCGGCAACGCGCCTGCGGCCATAGCCAGACCGGATGCCTGTAAAAATGTGCGACGACTGAGTGACATATTATCTCCATGAAAACAAGATCAAAGCGGTGATAGTCGCCCATTACCATCATTGGCGTTGGGCTAAAGTAAGAACAATGTAATCGTTACCAGAAAACAGATCATTGCTCTCCGGTCAGAGAAAGCATGGCCACCCCAACCGGAAATATTCATAGTCTGTCTGGTTATTTAGCAGACTTCATCGCGGCTTCTCGACTGGCAACTTCAGCATCCAGTTCAATGATTTTATCTTTCATCAACTGGTGGCAGTGCTCGGTCAATTCACGCAGACGATCTTTGCTATATTTTGAGGCATCTATCGGCGGCAACATCTCAACAATCACCAATCCGTTAGACAGGCGGTTCAGGTCAACCTTGCCGTTGGTATTCGATACACAAATTGGCACAATCGGAACGCCTGCGGCGATCGCAGCATGGAACGCACCGGTTTTGAACGGCATCAAACCACGGCCACGGCTGCGCGTACCTTCTGGGAACATCCAAATTGAAATATCTTTTTTCTTAAACTGATCGACGACCTGAGCAATAGTGCCATGCGCTTTTGCACGGTTATTACGGTCGATTAACAAGTTACCGGTCAGCCAATAAAGCTGGCCAAAGAAAGGGATCCACACCAAGCTTTTCTTACCGACGGTCACCGTTCTTGGCATGACAGCATTCGATACCGTCACCATATCGTAATTATTCTGGTGGTTAGCGATATAAATGCAATTACCGTAATTTTGCGCTTCCGCAGGAATACGCTTCTCAACTTTCAGGCCAAAAATAGGCGCTAACCTACCAAATAAGTGGCCAAACGTTGCCACATGTTTAGGATTTCTTGGGCTGAACAAGCAGTAAATACAACCGAAAACACTGACCAGAATCGAGAACAAAATGACGTAAATAGACCGCAAAATAAGTAACATAACATCCTCTTAAGCATACAGACGGGTCGTTATCGCCTCGTTCTGTCTCTTTCCTTTACTGCTGGGCTATTCTCGGGCCTCAGACAGCGCTACACAATGGTTTTTATTAGTCAAAACAGGATTTATTGATACAAATTTAAAATCTTTGCACTAAGCCACAAACTTAAGGCAGACGAGCTAATCAGAACGGCGCACCACCCGATTAGCTCTCAAATAATACGCGGGATCAGACCTCGCTTTCATCCGCTGGGCCGCGCGCCGGCCCCTCGACTTCAACCCGGTCAATACGTTGTAATCCACGCGGCAAAGAAGTGCCTTTACGCCCACGCTCAGCCCGGAATTTTTGCAGATCTTCCGGTCGCAGTGTCAACTTACGTTTGCCCACGTGCAATGTGATTGATGATTGCGGTGATAACACCAACAGCCATGCCAACCGATCTTCGCCCGATGCAATTTGTGCCGCAGCAATAGAGATAATCTTGTTGCCCTTGCCTTTCGACAACTGTGGCAAATCGGTCACAGGGAACAACAGCATCCGTCCTGCCGCAGTGATAGACAGCAGCAGCTCGTCCTCGGCGTATAGCGCGATTGGCGCTAACGCGCTGGCATTTTCTGGCAAGGTGATCATTGCCTTGCCCGCACGATTTCGTGCCACCAAGTCGTTGAAGGTACAAACGAAGCCGTAACCGGCATCGGAAGCCATCAATAGTTTCTGCTCATCCGGTGCCATCAACACTTGCTGAATAGTGGCACCAGGCGGCGGCGTCAATTTACCGGTTAATGGTTCGCCCTGACCACGCGCCGAAGGCAACGAGGTCGGGTCTAGCGCGTAGCTTCGTCCGGTAGAATCGATAAATACTACCGGCTGGTTGCTCTTGCCGCGCGCGGCGCTACGGAAGCTGTCACCGGCTTTATAGCTTAATCCGGCAGGGTCAATATCATGACCTTTGGCGCTACGCACCCAGCCCATTTCTGAGAGCACGATAGTGACCGGCTCAGAAGGGATGAAGTCATGTTCACTCATGGCCTTCGCTTCGCTGCGCTCTACAATTGGAGAACGACGATCGTCACCATAAGCCTCTGCATCAGCCTGAATTTCTTTGCGAATCAAGGTGCTGAGTTTACGCTCGGAACCTAACAGCGCCTGTAATTGGTCGCGCTCTTTCGCCAACTCGTCTTGCTCACCGCGGATCTTCATCTCTTCGAGTTTGGCCAAATGGCGTAATTTCAACTCGAGGATTGCTTCAGCCTGCGTATCTGTTAACCCAAAGCGCGCCATCAGCACTGGTTTTGGCTCATCTTCGCTACGGATAATGTGGATCACTTCGTCGATACTCAGGAAGGCAATTAACAAACCTTCAAGGATATGTAGACGCTTGAGCACTTTGTCCAAACGGAAGTTTAGACGACGGCGCACAGTCTCGCGACGATAGTCCAACCATTCGGTCAAGATCTCCACCAGCCCTTTAACCTGCGGGCGGTTATCCAGACCGATCATGTTCATATTGATACGGTAACTACGTTCCAGATCGGTGGTGGCAAACAGGTGATTCATCACCTGATCTAAGTCGATCCGGTTAGAGCGCGGCACGATCACCAGACGCGTCGGGTTTTCATGGTCAGACTCATCACGCAAGTCTTCGATCATCGGCAGCTTTTTAGCGCGCATCTGGCTGGCAATCTGCTCTAATACCTTGGCACCAGACACCTGGTGCGGCAGCGCGGTGATCACCGCTTCACCGTCTTCTTTTTTCCACAGCGCACGCATACGCACCGAGCCTTTGCCCGATTCGTAGATTTTACGAATTTCGTTATTTGGCGTGATGATTTCCGCTTCAGTTGGGAAATCTGGCCCTTGCACATACTCAAGCAAGTCTTCTAGCGTCGAGCCTGGCTTTTCCAACAGTGCGATGGCCGCGTTGGCCACTTCGCGAATGTTGTGCGGCGGAATATCCGTCGCCATACCCACGGCGATCCCCGTCGTACCATTAAGCAAAATGTTCGGCAGGCGCGCAGGCAGCATTTTCGGCTCCTGCATGGTGCCGTCAAAGTTTGGTACCCAATCTACCGTACCTTGTGCTAGCTCACGTAACAGCACTTCGGCATATTTTGACAGCCGCGATTCGGTATAACGCATCGCCGCGAAGGATTTCGGATCATCCGGAGCCCCCCAGTTACCCTGCCCGTCGACCAACGGATAGCGATAAGAGAAAGGCTGCGCCATGAGCACCATCGCTTCATAACAGGCGCTATCACCATGAGGATGATATTTACCCAACACGTCACCCACGGTACGTGCTGATTTCTTGAATTTGGCGCTATTGTTCAGCCCCAGTTCAGACATCGCATACACAATGCGGCGCTGCACCGGCTTTAGGCCATCACCAATATACGGTAACGCCCGGTCCATGATGACGTACATGGAATAGTTCAGATAGGCGTTCTCGGTAAACGTGTGCAGTGCTAAACGCTCTGTACCGTCATGAGTTACTTCACTCATTAATTTTTATCCTCAGAGCCGTACGTTATCGTTCTGGAAAATAATGTGCTTCTTCTGTTTGCCGGAAAGACACAGCCAAACAAAAGTTTGATGTTCGCGCAGGTGTTAACGCTAGCGCGACACTTGATACCCGCGGTGGCATTGATACGGAAAATAGCCTTGCTGCACGCGAATGTCTTGATGCTCACGAATGTTTTGCTATCCGAGAAGCTTTTGATGTCCGCGATAATACATCATCTGACGCAGAACTGTCACAGATGCTGTACTTTCCCCCATCATAGTCCAACAAATAGCCGCACTTTATTGTAGCAACGACTTTATTGCTCTGGCAGCAATAGTCTTGTGCTCTCAGCCTCATTTTTGTCCATCAGCCATATCGGTAAAATCTCAGGCAATGGCTAATCAACGAGGCAAAAAAATATGAGCAACATACTGATTGTTAATGCGGGAAAAGTCTTCGCGCACTCAAAAGGTGAGTTAAATACCAGTCTGGCTTTGCTTGCCGACGAGCATTTGCGCGCTGCCGGGCACCAAGTGCGTGTCACCCATGTCGATCAGGGTTATGACATCGAAACCGAGATCCAAAGTTATCTGTGGGCTGATACGGTGATCTATCAAATGCCAGGTTGGTGGATGGATGTGCCGTGGATCCTGAAAAAATACATCGATGAAATCTTCACCGAAGGTCATGGCCGTCTTTATGCTAGCGATGGCCGCAGCCGCTCTGACGCCTCCAAAAAATACGGCTCTGGTGGTTTGATCCAAGGGACACATTACATGCTGTCCGTCACTTGGAATGCGCCGGTTGAAGCCTTTGAAGATAAAGATCAATTCTTCCACGGCGTTGGCGTTGACGGCGTTTATCTGCCTTTCCATAAAGCTAACCAGTTCTTAGGAATGGACGCACTGCCAACCTTTATGTGCAACGACGTCATTAAACAGCCAAATATAGAAAGTGATTTCGCTCGCTACCGCACACATTTGGATCAAGTCTTCAGTAAAGCAGAAGTTTAATCACTTATTAAGATGGGTTCATAGAGTGCTAAATCGGGTATTGCCCCCTTCGCGACTCGTGAACTCAATCTCATTATCCGCTAGGCTGGGGCTAATCCGTTATAAGTAGCACTTCCATCTAAAGCAGAGGATTCTATGATCACCGTTATTGCTGAAATTACCGTTAAACCCGGCCGCCGCGATGCCGTTCTAGAACGCATTCATCAACTACTGCCAAGCGTACTGGCAGAAGACGGCTGCCACCGCTACGAACCTTACACCGACGTGCAAGACCAACTTTCCTGGCGTAAAGATGCCCCTGACTCGATCTTTATGCTCGAAGAATGGGAAAGTGTCGCTCACTTAGAAGCACATCTGAAAATTGAGCACATGAATGCCCATCGTGAACGCATCAAAGATGATGTGGTTAATGTCACTATTAGTGTGTTGAATAAAAGCTAGGCCGAGCTTTTAGGCGGCTTTATAAAGCGCCTCAAACTTATTCAAGCTTGACCAAGATTTCTTAAGACCAGAATCGGTGAATATTTCGGTTTATCAGCTGCGGTTCTCAATATAACTCCGCAGCCTAAACCGACCGAAGGAGCGGTAAGCGCCGCCCCTTCTGGCTTCCCGCGCTTTTTGCTACTTCAACTCGGCATCTAGTGGCAGCTATGTTTCAGATGCCACTGCGATAGGCGCAAATTTCATGGCTCCGCCATCCCTTCCTCGGATTCGAGCCTGCTTCGCTGTCTCTCCATCACTCGTCAGTGAAATTTTGAGTGCGCCACCAACCTTTTTAAATTCAAAAGATAAACTGCCTTAGCCGTTGCTTTAAAAGCCGCTAAGCGCACTCAAAATTTCACCAGCAAGAGGTGAGAGACAATAGCTTTATCATTGGCTCGAATCCCGCAGTTGGGCATCCCGGATGGGATGAAATTTGCGCTATCACAGAGGCTGCTGAAACATGGCCTCCACTGGATCGGATGTTAATGTATTGAAAGGGCTGGGGATCCCGAAGGGGAAAGCCCACTTTTCCCCTTCGGTCGGTTCGGTCAATGGAGCAAAATTAAACACCACATTTGAAGAACCGAAATTTACACCATTTCATTTTTAGCGGTTTTTAAAATCGCCTTAAAGCCTGATCCTGGCTTTAAAAATCACCTTAAAGCCTGATCCTGGCTTTAAAAATCGCCTTAAAGCCCGATCCTGGCTTTAAAAAGCCGCCTTAAAGCGCGGCCCCCGCTTTAGCCATTCTGGCTAGAAGAAATCGCTTCGGGCACGATCATGCCCAACATCTTCTGTACTAACTCGACACAGTCGAGGAATCGCTGATCGTAATCTGCAGATGTCACGTGTACAAAATCAACATTGTTTTGGTTGAGCATCTCGATCAACAGATGCTGGAACGAACTGCGATCGCTGGTACTGCCCAGACTACGCAGACCGTCGGCGACCCAAGGCGTGTTGTTCTCTAACAGGATCACTAAATCGAAACGGTATTCATCCACCAGCGCCTGTACAAAGGGATGCTCACGTCCTTCGTACTTTTTGCAAAATGCCTGGGTGGTTAAAAAATCGGTATCGATGAAGGCCACTTTATTGGCATATTTTACTGCAAAATCAATATATTGAGCCTGACCCAGCGCGATTTTATCGTAATCGGAATACTGTAGCGCCATTTCATCGCCGCCGAGGTGAGAGAAAACGTAATCACGGCCGTATTCCCACGCACTGGTGGTGTTGAAGATGTTCGCCAACTTGTTGACCAGCGTTGACTTGCCACTCGATTCCCCCCCGAGGATCGCCACCGTTCGCACGAAGAATGGCTTCACCTCGGTCGGGATATATTCCCAATAACGGAACGGATCCTGACGAATGAGCTTACCACTGATGTTCATAAATGAGCGGTGCGGGTCAATCAAGACGGTTTCAATACCTAAATGACGACGATATTGCGGCGCATCGGCCTCTTCGCCGGAATAAATGGTATTAGGGTAAATATCCTTTTGATTCATAAAATCAGTAATGCCTTTACTCCACACGTCCCAGCCGTGCGGATAAGGCTCCATCCCTTCTTCATTGAAAGCATGGATGTGGATATTTTTTTGATACTTGAAGGTTTGTAGCAGCCAGCGCAAACGGTCGCTGAGCGTAGGTTGTTGTGACATGGAGCTGTTTTCAAACAGCTCACGATCGCGTGGCTCGTCATAGCCAAGGATAATGTGCAGTTCATCCACCTGGCTACAGGCGCGCTGGATCAGATAAATATGTCCGGTGTGCAGTGGATAAAACTTTCCGAATATCACGCCAATGTTTTTCTTTTGACGTGGAAATTCTAAATCGAGGAAACGATGCAATGCTTCCAGCTTCTGTGCGCTGGGGCTTTTAATCTTGGCATTTAGCAACTGGCTAAGATAGCCCTTGGTCATGCCACTGGCATCAGCAACCTGCTGTAAGGTACATCCCTGCTTTTTTATCGCCGTTTTTAAATAGTCAAACTGTGGCATACCTGACCCTCTCGTTTAGTGTACTAAACGAAAGTAACACAGCTTTAAAAATCTTTTTAGCGTAAAACGCGTATTTTGCGTAAAAAGTTCACGCAGGAAATGTCTATCCTATCTTACAGATCGTCGAGGATCGCCAACGCATCAGAGAGTTTCTTCACCCCAAAAACTTGCATCCCGGCCGGCAGCTTTTTAGGCACATTGGCATGAGGCACGATAGCGCGTTTAAAGCCGTGTTTACCCGCTTCAGCAATACGCTCTTGCCCGCTCGGCACCGGACGAATTTCCCCCGCCAGGCCAACCTCACCGAAGACCACCAAATCCTGAGGTAACGGTCGGTCGCGCAGACTAGAAACTAAAGCTAATAGCAACGCTAAGTCTGCGCTGGTTTCGGTGACTTTGACACCACCGACCACATTAACGAAAACATCTTGGTCAGCCATTTGCAACCCGCCATGGCGGTGTAACACAGCGAGTAAAATCGCTAAGCGGTTTTGTTCCAAACCCACAGCGACGCGACGCGGATTGCCCATCATTGAGTGATCGACCAACGCCTGGATCTCGACTAACAGCGGACGAGTCCCTTCCCACAGCACCATCACTGAACTGCCTGAAGTAATTTCATCACCACGGCTGAGGAAAATAGCCGAAGGGTTACTAACTTCACGCAATCCCTGCTCGGTCATAGCAAAAACGCCCAGCTCATTGACCGCACCAAAACGATTTTTATGACTGCGAATGGTACGAAAACGGGAATCGGCATCGCCATCAAGTAGTACCGAGCAGTCGATACAGTGTTCCAATACTTTTGGCCCAGCCAGAGATCCATCTTTGGTGACATGGCCCACCATCACGATGGCAACACCACGCGTTTTAGCAAACCGCGTCAGATAAGCCGCGGTTTCACGCACCTGTGCCACAGTACCCGGTGAAGATTGGATATCGGCCATATGCATCACTTGAATAGAGTCGATCACCATCAGCTTAGGTTGCTCTTGATCGGCAATCTGACAAATCTGCTCGATGCTGGTTTCTGACAACATATTCATGTTGGCGGTCGGTAATCCCAAACGATGAGCGCGCATCGCCACCTGCTGAAGAGATTCTTCACCCGTGACGTACAGCGTTTTCATACTTTCGCCAAGCTTGCATAAAATTTGCAGCAACAGCGTACTTTTACCCGCTCCCGGGTTGCCCCCGATCAAGATCGCACTACCAGGAACGACGCCACCGCCCAATACGCGGTCAAACTCCTGAAACCCGGTGCTAAAACGCGGTAATGCATCAAGGCTAATATCAGAGAGTTTCTGCACGCGGCTGACGCCCGCATCACCGGCGTATCCGCTAAGACGTTCATTGCGCGCCACGGTTGGCGAGGCGGCTAAACGGATTTCAGTAATGGTGTTCCAAGCCTGACAGGCGCTACATTGCCCCTGCCAGCGCGGGTAATCCGCCCCACATTCATTACATACAAATGCGCGTTTTGCTGCTTTTGCCACAACGAACCTCTTAGTTAATATTCAACACTGTATACCCTAATTATTTGAAGGATATGATTAAGCCTGACTACCGCTCAAGATACAAAGCACGCCAATCAAATCAGCATGGCGAATACATACCTGAGCCTGAGCATAAACTTTCGGCTTAGCGTGATAAGCAATACCCATTCCGGCCACTGCCATCATTTTCAAGTCGTTGGCACCATCGCCAATCGCCATCGTTTGTTCTTTGGTAATGCCCAAACTTTCAGCCAATCTTAACAGTGTATCGGCTTTATATTGTGCATCAACAATCGGTCCAAGCACGTTGCCCGTTAGCTTACCGTCGATAATTTCCAGCTCATTGGCCGCTACCTCAACCAACTGCAGCTTGTCACGCAGATAATCAGCGTAATAAGTGAAGCCGCCCGAAGCGATAGCGACATGCCAGCCCAGCTCTTGCAAGCGCTCAACCATACGGGTTAATCCTGGCATCAGCGGCAGCGTATCTCGCACCTGCTGCAAAATACTGGCATCCGCATCTTTTAAAGTACCGACACGTTGACGCAGGCTGTCGGCAAAGTCTAGTTCACCGCGCATCGCACGTTCAGTGACTTCGGCAACTTGCTCACCCACGCCAGCCAGTTTAGCAATTTCATCGATACACTCGATCTCGATTGCCGTAGAATCCATATCCATAACCAACAGACCTGGCGCACGCATTTGTGGCACTCTATCGAGCTTGGTGACATCTAGCGTAAAGCGGTCAGCCAAGGCGATAATGTCTTCTGTTAATGGCCCTGCAAGGTGAACAACCTGGTAGTCTTCAACCTGCCACGCATTAACAATCACCAGCGCACGACCGAGCTCAACCTGAAAAACGGTGATGCTTTTTTTGTCCAGCGTCTTACCGTAAAGCAACCAACCGGTATGGCCAGCTCGGTAATCCAGCGGCATGACTTCATCACCGCTTAATGAAAGGGGAAGTCCCGGCCATTGGTGAATCTCCGCAGGAAGATCGCAATAGGTCAGACGGTTTGGCATGATAACTCCACTGGATAAATTAGGGCTAAAGGAAAGCAAAGACGTCGAGATAAAACGACGCATCAAGCTACCTTATCGCCAACGCTTCTGGCAACATTAAAGTCGTCGAAAATCTTAAGGAAACAGAATGGCAGAGGCCAAACTGAAATTTCGCCTGCACCGTACAGCTATCGTATTGATATGTCTGGCATTATTAGTTTTATTAATGCAAGGCGCGTCCTATTTTAGCTTAGGACATCAGTTAGCGCGATCTCGGCAGGTGGAACAATTAACTCAAACGCTGGCACGTCAGGTCGCTTTTACGTTAGCGCCGATGATGGACAGCAAGAATGACGGCGCGGATATCGCTCAGATCACCATAATTCTCAACCAACTGACCGATCACAGCCGTATTCTTGATGCCAGCGTTTATCAGTTGGACGGTTCGCTTATCGCTCACGCCGGTGAAAAAGTGCCGGTGCGCGATCGCCTGGCCCTCGATGGCAAACGTGCTGGCAGTTATTTCAACCATCAAATCGTGCAACCTATTGGTGATAAAGATGGTCCGAGCGGCTTTTTGCGTATGACGCTCGATACTCACGTCCTCGCAACAGAGGCAAAACAGGTAGATAACACCACCAACTTGTTACGCCTGATGATGTTATTGGCGCTAGCAATTGGCATTATTTTATCGCGGATATTGCTGCAAGGCCGCCGCAGCCGCTGGGAACAATCACCGTTTCTGCTTACTGCCAGCACGCGTCTAAAAGAGAGAGAAGAGGATGATGATTTACCCGCGCACAACGACCCGAACGAACCGCTGGTGATTGCTATCGCCGAAGACCGAATCGAGCCTAAACCTGCCGCACCGTCAACGCAAGAAGAAGAGCAGATCGATGCGGTACAGGCCGCACACCGCAGCCTGACGCAAAGCGAAAAACCTAAGCAAGACGAGTGATTTTTATGATTCGCTCAGGCGACGACTGAATAGAAAACGGGTGCCAACAGGCACCCGTTTTTGTGTATCTTGCCGTCGTGCGAGAAATTATTCTTTATCGCCCAGCAGTACAGATTCCAACGCGATAATGATCATGTCGTTGAAAGAGGTTTGACGCTCTTCTGCTGTGGTTTGTTCGTGAGTACGGATATGGTCCGATACAGTACAGATTGCCAGCGCTTTAGCACCGAATTCTGCTGCTACACCGTAGATACCAGCCGCTTCCATTTCCACGCCCAGGATGCCGTACTTTTCCATTACGTCGAACATGGTTGGATCTGGGGTGTAGAACAGGTCTGCCGAGAAAATGTTACCTACGCGAGTTGGGATACCCTGCGCCGCTGCTGCATCAACCGCATTACGCACCATGTTGAAATCCGCAATAGCCGCGTAATCGTGATCTTTAAAACGCAGGCGGTTAACTTTGGAATCGGTGCAAGCCCCCATACCAATGACGACCTCACGCAGTTTCACATCAGGACTGACTGCACCGCAAGAACCCACGCGAATGATTTTCTTCACGCCGAATTCAGTGATCAACTCTTTGGTGTAGATAGAACAGGATGGGATACCCATACCGTGGCCCATCACAGAAATTCTGCGGCCTTTGTAAGTCCCGGTATAACCCAGCATTCCGCGAACTTCGTTCACCAGTACGGCATCTTCAAGGAAGGTTTCTGCAATATATTTAGCACGCAGTGGATCGCCTGGCATCAGTACGACGTCGGCAAAAGCGCCCATTTCCGCGCCAATATGTGGAGTAGCCATAATAAAATTCCTTATTGAACAATGTCTTTATAGGCCTAGAGTCTCTCAAAATACAGGGACATTTCCTGCGTTCTAAAACACCCTAGGTCTAAACAAATAGGTTATAAATACAACGATTTATAAATACGATGATTTATAAATATAAAGCTAAGTAATCTGCAAGCCGCGCAGACTACAGGATCGATTTACCATAATCCATCGGCGATAAATCAAAATAGTTAGCTACAGTCTGGCCGATATCTGCGAAGGTTTTACGATGTCCGCGTGAACCCGGCTGCACTTTTGGGCCATAAATCAGCACTGGCACGTTTTCACGAGTGTGATCGGTACCACGCCAGGAAGGATCACAGCCGTGGTCAGCGGTGAGGATCAGGATATCGTCACCTTTCACCAGTTCCATCAGCTCTGGCAGACGGCGGTCAAACAGCTCCAGCGCCGCACCATAACCAGGAACGTCACGGCGGTGGCCGTAAGAGGAATCGAAATCAACAAAGTTGGTGAAGACGATAGTGTTATCACCCGCGGCTTTCATCTCTTTAACGGTGGCATCAAATAGCGCATCCAGGCCGGTCGCTTTCACTTTTTTAGTGATGCCAACCTGTGCGTAGATGTCAGCAATTTTACCAACAGAAACAACGTTACCGCCCTTCTCATCAACCAGCTTTTTCAAGATGGTTGGTGCCGGTGGTTCGACTGCTAAGTCGTGACGATTACCGGTTCGTTCGAAATTCCCGGCTTTATCACCAATGAATGGACGAGCAATCACGCGGCCAATGTTATAACCGCCTTCGGTCAACTCTTCACGTGCGATTTCACACAGCTCATACAGACGCTCAAGCCCAAAGGTTTCTTCGTGACAGGCAATCTGGAATACCGAGTCAGCAGAGGTATAGAAAATCGGCTTGCCGGTTTTCATATGCTCTTCGCCCAACTCGTCGAGAACAACGGTACCAGACGAATGGCAGTTACCAAGGTAGCCCGGCAGATTGGCGCGTTGCACCAGTTTATCCAGCAACTCTTGCGGGAAGCTGTTGGTCAGATCAGAGAAGTAGCCCCAATCGAACAATACCGGCACACCAGCGATTTCCCAGTGGCCAGACGGGGTATCTTTACCTGACGAGATTTCACTGGCAAACGCATAAGCGCCGATGATTTCTGCATTACCATCCATTCCCTCAGGAAGTTTACCGGTAGATTCTTCCGCCGCTTTCGCCAAGCCCAGCGCGGTCAGATTAGGTAGATGCAGCGGGCCTTGACGGCCAACATTAGCTTCACCACGAGCGCAGGCAGCGGCGATATGACCAAGCGTGTCTGAACCAACGTCGCCAAAGCGTTCAGCATCCTCACTCGCACCAATACCAAATGAGTCCAATACCATGATAAATGTACGTTTCATTATGCTCTCCTACATGTTGTCACATGTTAGAAACAGTGGCGCTGCCTACCGTCTCTGGTGAATGTCCAATGCGGCTCCAGCCGCACCTAACCAAATTTATATAGTCAATAAACTTCAAGGGCAGCCAACGGCACGGCAACTTGAAGTATGACTGGTATCATTAACTAATACGGCGATAAATAACTGGCGTCGTTTCTGGCGCTTTATCACTAACGATAATCGACGCTCGAACCGCTGCGGCGGCTTGCTGCCAGGCTTCTTCACTATTAGCATGAATCATCGCCAACGGTTGGCGTATATCAAGGCGTTGGCCGAGTTGTACAACATTTGTCAACCCAACGCTGTAATCAATGGCATCGGTTGCACGCCGGCGTCCGCCGCCAAGAGAAACGACGCTCATACCCAGTGCACGAGTATCCATCGCGCTAACAATGCCAGCATTCTCAGCATAAACTACTTGAGACAAGGTCGCTTTCGGCAAATAACTATCATAACGTTCGATGAAATCAGCCGGCCCTTTTTGCGCCGCGATCATGCGTCCAAAGATCTCTGCTGCTTTGCCGTTATCCAACACGGCCTGTAGTTTACACCGCGCATCAGCATCATCGGTAGCCAAACTACCGGACAACAACATCTCCACACACAGCGCCATCGTCACTTCAAACAGCCGTGGGTTACGATATTCACCGGTGAGGAACTGCACCGCTTCGCGCACTTCAACCGCATTCCCCGCGCTCGATGCCAATACCTGATTCATATCGCTGAGCAGCGCCGTCGTTTTGCATCCTGCACCATTCGCCACGTCAACAATGGCCTGCGCCAGATTTTCCGACTGTTCGTAGGTAGGCATAAACGCACCTGAACCCACTTTAACGTCCATAACCAACGCATCTAGCCCTTCGGCCAGTTTTTTTGCCAGGATCGAGGCGGTGATCAACGGGATAGAATCCACAGTGGCGGTGATATCCCGCGTCGCGTAAAAGCGTTTGTCTGCCGGTGCCAGCGATGTTGTTTGACCAATAATCGCGACACCCACATCCTGAATAATCTGCCGGAAGCGGCTATCGTCAGGGAAAATATCAAACCCAGGAATAGCCTCAAGTTTATCCAGCGTCCCTCCGGTATGCCCCAACCCCCGGCCAGAAATCATCGGCACATAGCCACCACAGGCTGCAACCATCGGCCCGAGCATTAATGAAGTGACATCACCAACGCCGCCAGTTGAATGTTTATCGACTAACGGACCATTAAGGTTCAGACTTTGCCAATTCAGCACGGTACCAGAGTCTCGCATCGCCATCGTTAGCGCGACCCGTTCAGACATGGTCATATCATTAAAGTAGATAGTCATGGCTAGCGCCGCGATTTGGCCTTCTGAAACCTGGCTATCACGGATGCCATTGATGAAAAAGCGGATCTCTTCTTCGCTTAATACCTGCCCATCGCGTTTTTTACGGATAATTTCCTGGGCCAAGAAACCTTTTTGTATCGAAGCCAATGTTGCCTCCCAATGCCGTCAGCGAACAAAATCAATACCGGTTCAGCCAGCGCGCAACCGCACTGGCAAAATATCAATTAGCTGATTAGTAGCTGCTGCCAGATTTCTGACCTGCATGGCCCAGCGTCGTCAGCAAGCTGGCTAACAGGCTGGAAGCGCCAAAGCGGAAGTGGCGGGCATCGGCCCACTCGCGGCCTAACAGACGGTCGGCTAACGCCAAATATTGAGCGGCATCTTCTGCGGTTTTCACACCACCGGCGGGTTTGAAACCAACCGTTTTACCAACGCCCATCTCTTTAATGACCGTCATCATCAGCTCTGCGCTATGCAACGTGGCATTCTCCGGCACTTTACCCGTTGAGGTTTTGATAAAGTCAGCGCCAGCATTAATGGCAATTTCAGAGGCTTTGCGGATCAGCGCGTCTTGTTTGAGCTCACCGGTTTCGATGATCACTTTCAACAATACGTTAGCGGCAGCACAAGCTTGCTTGCACTGCTTAACCAGTTCAAAACCGATATTTTCGTTGCCAGCAATCAGCGCGCGATAAGGGAAAACGACGTCGACTTCATCTGCGCCATAAGCAATGGCAGCCTGGGTTTCAGCCAACGCAATGTCGATATCGTCATTGCCGTGTGGGAAGTTAGTGACGGTGGCGATACGGATATCTGGCGTTCCCTGCTCACGCAGTGCTTTACGTGCAACAGGAATAAAACGAGGATAAATACAGATAGCTGCGGTGTTACCAGCCGGGCTTTTTGCCTGATGACACAACGCAATGACTTTGGCATCGGTGTCATCATCATTAAGCGTAGTTAAATCCATCAGGTTTAGCGCACGTTGCGCTGCGGCGGTTAAATCGGTCATAAAACTCTCCAACAATTATCAATTCTGACGACCGGCCAGAACCGAGCATAAAGTCATGTATGGATGTAGCGCCTAATGGCGAACACATATCCAGACAAAGTTGGCGAGCGGACTTGGTTCCTTGAAGAACGCAGAGAAGATACAACATCTTCGACTGGCCACTGAGATCCTTCTCACCGCACCTGATTAGCTGTCGCTAACCTGTCGTGACTATTTGAACACGTTAGCATGGGTTTATACGTGCAGTATTTCACAAAATTTAAGAGCCCATTGCAACGATATCAATTTAAATGTGCGATAGATCACACTTAAAAGCTCAATGCTCAGAATCTGACCTAGATTAAAATCTATACCAAAACTAGCAAAAATAGTGATGAGGCTTTGGCACAGAGACGATGCCAAATGGCATAATGTTATTATAGTAACATTACATGTAGATATCATGCCTATTAAAGCGAATTACTTGCAATTTAGAGGTCTGCTTCAACGTAAAATGTTATTTAAATAACATTTCTCCGCAAGCTTAGTTGATAAGAGGCTGCGGGCCAAATACCCTTTGAGTATTGTCATAAAGCGCTTTGGCAATCTGCTCAGGCGATTCAGATCGCAACTCACACAAGACCCTAAATACCTCAATAGCACGTTCTGGGCGGTTAGGTTGACCTTGATAACCTTGCAAGGGCATATCTGGCGCATCGGTTTCTAATAATAAAGAAGTAAGGGGTAACTCAGCCATCACTCGCCGGGTCTTCTGCGCTCTTTCATAGGTGATGGTGCCACCAACGCCAATCGCATAGCCTAAACGTACAAAAGCCTCAGCTTGCGACAAACTGCCGGCAAATCCATGCACAACGCCCGTTGCTGGTAATTGCGCTTTACGTAACATTGCCGCTAATTGATCGTGGCTACGCCGCGAGTGCAAAATTACCGGCAGCGTATATTGTTTGGCTAAGCGCAACTGCTCTGTTAGCAACCACTGTTGCCGCTCGAACATCGGCGTATCCATATAAAGATCTAAGCCAATTTCACCAACGGCGACAAGCTTGCTATCACGCTGTTGCAGATGACTATCTAACACGGCAAGGTCTGCTTCCTGGTGCTGGGCAATATATAAAGGATGTAGCCCCAGCGCGGCAAAAATCGGCGGATAGTTTTGGGCAAGTTGTACAATTCTGGCAAAGCGATCTGCAGTTACCGCAGGGACAATAATCTGCCTAATCCCCGCTTGCTCTGCTAAAGCCAAACTTGCTGCTTCTGCCCCACTAAAAGGCGGAAAATCAAAATGACAGTGCGTATCGATAAACGTCGGGCTCGACATGGCTCTCCCTTATTGGGCTTCTTTATTGGGCTTCGAATTATCGAGATTATACTTGGCATTGTCAGAAGCAGAGGCTGAATTATCGAGAATAACATTGTCACGAGAAGCTGGCTCACCCCCTGGCACTACCGCAGATTTTGCATGTACGCGGCGTTTGACTTGCGTGACTAGCGCGCTCGCTATTGGCAACAGCTTATCCTCTACCAATAACTTAGCTAATGAGGCGCTATCGGTCAAAACCTCAGGTAGCGGCTTGGCGTTCGGCTTTAACGGCACAATGATAGTGGAAGACGCAGCGGTTTCAGTCTCGCTTGTCACCGGCGTGCTTACCTCTGGGACGATATGCATTTTGGTTTTACGCGGTATCAATGGCTTCATCGCACGATCTTTTTCTCGCGGCAGCAGCCAATGCGATGCAGCAGATAAGAAATAGCGCGCGCAGCGGCGGCCCAGATGATAATCCTGATTTAATGCGGGCAAACGGCTACCCAGTGCGCTGCTCGCTAAGGGTTTAGGTGGGAAGATCTCAAAAATACGTAAATTATCCGGGGGATTTTCGATAAATTGCTGGATGCGGTGATAGCTACTTTCATGGTGCTGCACCATATGTACTAGCTGCTGCAGGCTGCTTTCACTCAACCATTGCTCCATACGTTTTATCCATTGCGGCGTATATACCATCGCCGATGGTACAGTGCGGATCACCACAATTGTATCTGCGCCGCGACGATAAGCTTCCTCTACCGGTATCGCATCGCTAATCCCACCGTCTTGATAGCTAACACCTTCTAAATCAACGCCCATACGGTAGAAACCAGGAATGGCGCTGGATGCTTTAATAATCGGTAACCAGCTCTCTTTGGTGGGAGAAAAATAGCTCGGCGTATAGTCATCACTGCGACAGGCACACATCAAAAACTCACGGCCATCGATTAACAGTTTTTCAGCGCGTTCCATGGCTAACGGCATGTTTTTTGAAGTGACATCGACTAGCCAATCAAGATCGATAAGGTGTCCTCCACGCACGAAACGCAGTGGGTTAAAAAACTCGGCACTGGTGGTATAACGCGTGATAACCCGACGAGCATAGCCTGGCTGGCCACAAACATAAGCAGAAAGGTTTTGCGCACCCGCAGAGGTGCCAATCAATAAATCGAAGGGGTTAAAACCGGCTCGTTGAAATTCATCCAGAACGCCCGCGGTAAAAATGCCCCGCTGACCGCCCCCTTCACATACCAAGGCAATTTTTTGCGGTAGATAAGGTTTGTAAGCTAAAGGTTCAATATTACCGAGGGTAACAGGTATGCGAGATCCCAACACGGATTCCTCAATGAGTTGGCTTGAGTCCCGAGCATACTCCCTCTTTTGAGCATCTGGCAGACTCCTAAAGCCTAAATCGTTACACCCTGTTAACTATTCGCACTAACTGCTTAATACTTATCTTGAGGTATTACCAATACAACGATAATTAGCAGTAGTGTTTACGATTTGCCTTTAGGAGCCGCAGAACAGATGTTATTTGTTTTACACTAACGATTTCTGCGCCCGGTGAACAAACTGACCAGGAACAAGATAATACCCACAACGAAGACGATTTTTGCTGCGCCCGCTGCCGTTCCTGCCAAACCACCAAAACCAAGTGCTGCGGCGATGAGCGCGATAACTAGAAATATAATGCCCCAACGAAACATATGCTTCTCCTTACCTTATTTAAAAATTAAGAACTCAGATTAAGAGCTCAACGACTCAGTGGCTCACTTGTCCAATGCAACTGAACAGGTTTTAAATACGGCGTAGACCATTGCAAATCTACGCTAGTTTAAAGATAGCTGGAAAAATACGAGATCATGAAAATAGGCAAGTTTTTAGCAAAATAAGTAGTGATATGCTTTGAACGTCATGGGATTTTCAGAAACTCAAGCATTAAGAAGGTTGTTAATGGCCCGCAAGCGGGCCACTGATAACGACGTGAGAATTATGGCTCTATTTTCAGGTCGTTCTTGACACTTTTTACACCATCGACGGCTTTAGCAACGCTTTCAGCTCGCTCAGACTCAGCTTGGTTTTTCACACTGCCGGACAGCTGGACGACACCATCATTGGTTTCGACTTTCACACCACCGGATGACACACCATCTTCTGCCAGTAATTTGGCCTTCACCGATGCGGTAGTTGCGGTATCACCAGCGTAACTTTTCACCGATTGTTCTTTCGCATCTTTGGTATGCAGTTTGTCGCTAACAGATTTCACGCCTTCAACTTTATTAGCAGCGGCTACAGCACGCTCAGCTTCAGCCTGTGAACTCACAAAACCGCTCAACGTCACCTTTCCATGCTCGGTTTTGACAGAGATATCGGTGCTTTTGATCGCTTTATCATCGATCAAAGCACTTTTCACCTTGGCAGTGATGGCGCTGTCGCCCATATAGTTGTCGACTTTTTTGATGGAGCTATCGATTTTTGCGCCAGCACTACTCGTTGTGTCAGCAGCCAATGCACTGGTACTCATTACGGCGGTACCCAGGACGATAGCCATCATTGAATAGGCAAAATTAGACTTTTTCATCGATCTCTTCCTTAACAGTTTACAGCTCAAAGATGTTTGAGCTCTTTACACCACATCATCGTGGCGACTTAACTTTTTTCGAAAGTGTTTACTGTGATAATAAAAAACACCAGCAATCAAACATGGCGACAGCGAATAACAATTACAGCACAATACTCCGCCTTATATTATGGTGGTAGTTGATTAAACTAGTTAACCACGCACAAATTAACTATAGCCAACTATGTATAAAACGGTAGGGGGATTGGCCATTTACGCCAGTAATGCAGACTAGTCTGAGCATAACGCGTCACTTTTGTACGATAAATCATCAAAAAAGACGGGGTTAGTTTAGGTGTGAAATTATTGAAGCGTGGGGTAAAGCCGTAAAAAAGGCGACATTCTCGTCGCCTTTTACTCTGTAATGACTCAGCAAGTACTGATTAATGTTCGCGAGTTTTACGGAACTGGACTTCTGGATAACGTTCCTGGGTCAGGTTAAGGTTAACCATAGTCGGTGCGATGTAAGTCATATTGTCACCACCGTCCAGCGCTAGGTTCATCTCGGCTTTGCGCTTGAATTCTTCAAACTTCTTCACGTCTTTGCACTCAACCCAACGCGCAGTTGATACGTTAACTGACTCGTAAATCGCTTCGACGTTGTATTCAGTTTTCAGACGGGCAACCACCACTTCAAACTGCAGTACACCCACGGCACCCACAATCAGGTCGTTATTGGCAATCGGACGGAACACCTGTACCGCGCCCTCTTCTGATAGCTGCACCAACCCTTTAAGCAATTGCTTCTGCTTTAATGGGTCCCGCAGACGAATACGACGGAACAATTCAGGGGCAAAGTTAGGAATGCCGGTGAACTTCATCATCTCGCCTTGAGTAAAGGTATCGCCGATCTGAATAGTACCGTGGTTATGCAGACCAATAATATCGCCCGGGTAGGCCTCTTCGACGTGCGAACGGTCACCGGCCATAAAGGTCAAAGCATCAGATATCACCACATCTTTATTGGTTCGCACCTGACGCAATTTCATGCCTTTTTCATACTTGCCAGAGACTACACGCATAAAAGCAACGCGGTCACGGTGTTTCGGGTCCATATTGGCCTGGATCTTGAACACAAAACCGGTGAATTTGTCATCTTGAGCCGTAACTTCCCGGACATCGGTAGCACGCGGCATTGGAGCAGGAGCCCACTCAACCAAACCGTCCAGCATATGATCAACGCCGAAGTTACCCAACGCGGTACCAAAGAATACCGGCGTCATATCACCGCTAAGGAAAGCTTCATGCTCAAACTCATGGGCCGCGCCTTTAACCAGCTCCAGCTCACCGCGCAACTGCTCGGCTAAGTCTTCACCAATGGCCGCGTCTAAATCTGGGTTATCCAGACCTTTAACGATACGCACTTCCTGAATGGTGCTGCCTTTACCACTCTGATAAAGATAAGTTTCATCTTTATAGAGGTGATAAACGCCTTTAAACAGCTTGCCGCAACCAATCGGCCAAGTGATAGGTGAACAGGCGATTTGCAGCTCACGCTCCACTTCGTCCATCACTTCCATCGGATCACGGATATCACGGTCAAGTTTGTTCATGAAGGTTAGGATCGGCGTATCACGCAGACGGGTAACTTCCATCAGCTTACGGGTACGATCCTCAACGCCTTTGGCGGCGTCAATCACCATCAGACAGCAGTCAACCGCCGTCAGAGTACGATAAGTATCTTCGGAGAAGTCTTCGTGTCCCGGCGTGTCGAGCAGGTTAACCAGGCACTCTTTATAAGGGAACTGCATCACCGAGGTAGTAATGGAGATACCACGTTGTTTCTCCATCTCCATCCAGTCGGATTTAGCATGATGGCTCGAGCCACGGCCTTTTACCGTACCGGCAGTCTGAATCGCCTGTCCGAATAACAACACTTTTTCAGTGATGGTGGTTTTACCCGCATCGGGGTGCGAGATGATTGCGAAAGTGCGGCGAGACGCGACCTCTGCGGCAAAGCTAAGGTTACTCATTAGATTCTTCTCTGCTATGTACAATTACAACACTGTATATACCCAAGATACTTCGAGTTACAGGCAGGCGGCAATTGAACGAGTCCCTGAGAGCTTAGATGACTAAGCGATTAGGGGAGTGAAAGCAGCCAACACCCCTGCAACTCGAAGTATGACGGGGATACAACAATAAATTTGGGTTTTAGGGTGTGGATTCTACATTGCTACGCGATGAGGTGCTATCGATCGAGGGAGAAAGAGTGCAAGTCAGCTCATCTTCTCAGAAGATAAGCTGTATTTACGTTTGAAACGGGCACCTCTCTGCCCCGGCCAACAGCAAAGAATTTATAACGGCTACAAGTGCGGTTCGAATGCGTCCACTTTTCTACGCCGCAAACTTCATCATTTTCGCTGATTTGGCGGATTATCATCCAGGCCCGCCTCGACTCTCCACTGCGCGGCAGCGAGTCTTGAGGTAAAGAAATCGGCCAAGGCGCTAACCTTCGCAGGTCGCGCACGAGTCGTAGGGGTGACGAAATAAAGCCCCCCTTCGGGCAAGCGCCAATCGATAAATAGCGACTCAAGCTGCTTCTCGCGTAAATACTGTGCCGCAATGAACTCGGGGATCTCCGTGATGGCCTGTCCGGCAAGTACAGTGGGTAACAATGCCTCCACGCTCGTTGCCCGCAGCCCACCAGCGGGCACGACAGTGCATTCCTCTGCGCTGTTTATGTGAGTAAAGCGCCAGACGTCACGTCTATTCCTGTTGATGTAACTCAGGCACTGGTGCCCCCCCAGCTCGCTCGGGTGCTGGGGGCGTCCGAAGCGGGACAGATAGTCAGGGGACGCCACCACGAACCGACGCACGGGTGCAATGAGACGCGCGGCGAGTGACGAATCTTCCATGACCGCGATGCGCAGAGCAGCATCAAAGCCTTCGCCAATCAAGTCAGCCTGCGCGTCCACGGAATGTAGATCGATGGAAATGTCAGGATAAGCCAGAAAGAACTCGGGCAGCAGCGGAGCGACCCAGCGCGCACCAAATGAGAGCGGCACGGCGAGTTTTACGAGCCCACGTGGTCGACTCGATGTCTCACGTGCGAAATTCTCTGCATCCTCGGCTTCCGCGTAAATTTTTGCCGCTCTATCGGCGAGCGAACGGCCATAGTCCGTGAGCGCAAGTCGTCGGGAGGTCCGGTTGAATAATCGGCCTCCCAACCGCTCTTCAAGGCGGGTAACAGCCCGCGAGACCGTCGCCACAGAGACCCCCATGGCTGTTGCCGCCGATGCAAATGAACCTTCTTCCGCGACCTTCCCGAACATCGCGAGCCCTTCGAAATCTGGCAGCTTGGACATAGCATTCCTGCAACGATAGTTTTCATTAATTTCTATTTCGAAAAATAACGTACGGCAATAGATTTGTCTAACCGAACTTGCTCCGACACAGCCTGCATCGCAGTACGGAGTTCCTCATCGATGGATGGGCTGGCCCACGTCTGACGAATGGGCTGTGCAGCTGGTTTGTCAATTAAATAAAAGAGGATAAGACCATGCTTGAATTATTTGCATTCACCACACCCAATAGCCTAAAGGCCTCCATTGTGCTGGAGGAGTTGGGACTGGAGTATCAGCTTATTCCCGTCAATTTGCGCCAGGGAGAACAGAAGAGCGAAGCCTTCCGTGCCTTGAATCCCAACGCCAAAGTGCCTGTTCTTACTGACCGTTCCACCGAGACAGGCGGCGAGGATATAGTGCTCAGCGAGTCCGCCGCCATCCTGGTTTACCTCGCAGAGAAAACCGGACAACTGCTTGCAAAAGATGGACTTCACCGCGCTAAAGTATTCGAACAGCTCTTTTTCCACGCATCGGGCCTGAGTCCGGCATTTTTGCAGGCTTTCTTGGTCAATCTGCAGTCGCCACCACAACCGGAAGCACAAGCGCGTGCTCTATCGGAAGTGGAGCGAGTACTGGGCGTGCTCGAGCACAACCTTGAGCAGCATCCTTATGCGGCGGGCGAGACGTATAGTATCGCCGATATCGCCCATTTCGGGTGGATATGGCGTCATCAGGCAATCGGCATCTCTCTGGCCAAGTACCCATCTGTCATTCGCTGGTACGAAGATGTCTCGGCACGGCCCGCAGTCGTTACAGCCATCAACAAGACGCTGGCGATTACTCAATAAAATAATACTTCATCTCTCACATCCAGCGGCCTCCTGCAGGCACTGGATGCGAGAGATGCTCAGGTCCCAGAATCAGCTAAATAGTTAATCACTAAGGAAAAAATAATGAGTGATCGCATCAATGAACTGCTGCTTCGCAATCTTCAGGAAGTTTTTGGTGAAGGCGATGCCTCACGCCGCCGTGAAGCAATAAAGGAGCTTTATACCGAGGATTGTATGATCTATGTCCCCCCAGGCGTACTTGTCGGGTACGACGCACTGGATAAATTTGCCGGAGATCTTCGCGCTATGCATCCGCACTTCGTGTACACCCCACACAGTAAGCCTCAGGCGCTCCACAATGCCGGTCGCCTGGCTTGGGGCTCTGGTCCACGCGGTGAGTCACCTGATTACACCGGTTGGGATGTCATCATAGTTCGCGATGGAAAGATAGCGGCACTGTACGTATTTCTCGATACCGATCCCACCTGAAACAACCGAATTATCTGATTTCGCTCCACTGGAACGACGAGCGAGGAGACTCTGTCGTATTAATATGGTGTCAGGTAACACGCTAATTTTTTGTGATGTTGCCTGAGCATCAATCTCCGGAAAAAATGGGTGACGGGATTCAAATCGCTCCAGCTGGCACCAGCTATTCTGGCAGGAATTGAGCTGGTCGATATGATACGTAAAGGGCAATTTCAGCTCATCTTCTCAGAAGATAAGCTGTATTTAGTACACTTGAGGGCGGGAATTATTGGGAAAGGGGTTGGCTCTGTGGTTGCGAAAGCTTGAGTATTTGCTGCTCAGAGCCCGGAATGTACTTATATATCGTTTTTGGCGAGACCTCGAGCACCAAAGAGACCTGCTGCAATGTGGCGCCATTGATAAACATTCGCCGGGCTCGAGCCACTATTTCCTCGGTCATTATTCGCTTGCGGCCACCGATGCGCCCTTCTGCTCTTGCCGCTGCAAGACCAGCCAAAGTACGTTCGACAATCAACTCACGTTCCATCTCTGCCAGCGCACTCATGATATGAAAGAAAAAGCGCCCCATTGCCGTCCCCGTATCGATACTGTCCGTGAGGCTACGAAAATGAACGCCTTTAGATTTAAGCTCTTCAACCAAAGTAATCAGATGGCGAACGCTGCGGCCAAGGCGATCTAATTTCCAAACCACCAAAGAATCCCCTTTTTTAAGATGCTTAATAGCTCGCTTTAAACCCGGTCGCTCAGTCGACTTCCCGCTTATTTTATCGTCAAAAATCTGCTCACATCCTGCACAGATCAGTGCTTGTCGCTGCAAATCGGTATTTTGGTCATTTGTTGACACACGAACATAGCCAATTAACACACTTTTTCCCCTTAAGTAAAAAGCGCAAGTGTGCCACTTAAGAGAAGGGGGAAGGAATTAATGAGTCTTTTAAACCTTGGTTTGGGGGATGGCTCAGTATTACCGGTTGGTGTTCCTGTGCCATACCCACTAGCCACACCTCCATCCGGATGGTTTAACTGTAATGGGGCGATATTCGATAAGGCCCAATACCCTAAATTGGCGCTAGTATATCCATCCGGCATTCTCCCTGATTTAAGAGGGGAGTTTATTCGTGGATGGGATAATGGTCGTGGAGTGGACTCAGGAAGGGTGTTGTACTCAGCACAAGGTGATGCAATTAGAAATCTTAATGGCTCAATATATAATGTTGCATTTGTAATGGACAATATGAGTGGTGCAACTAGCGGTGTATTTAGCAACCGTGGACTTGATGACTGTAAATGGACAACCAGTACCTCCGGGAAATTATGGTATAGAAATATAGATTTCTCGGCATCAAACATGGTTCCAACGGCAAATGAGAATCGCCCGAGAAATATTTCATTTAATTACATTTTGAGGGCTGCATAATGCCAAGTGAAAAATACATCACATTGAATGAACATGGCTTTGCTACTGAAAGTGGATATGTGAAATGTTATGTTGTTAAGGATTTTGAATATATTGGAAATTATGATGAATTTTGTGCGGAAGGGCAAGGAATACCCAATAATAGTTATATTGAACCTGCACCGGAAAATAAAGATGGATTTGCTATTATTAGAAACGGAGATAAATGGGAGTATATTGCTGATCACCGAGATGAGAAAGTATATAGTACATCAACTCGTGTTGAAATGGTCTTAAACGAGCTAGGTGAATACCCAAGTGGCACAACGACAATAGCCCCCAAAACTCCCTATGATAAATGGGATGGAAACCAATGGATTACTGATGTAAATGCGCAACTCGTAGCGAATGTAACCATTGCTGAAAAGCAAAGATCTCATCTTCTGCAAGATGCTCAGGCAACAATTAGTCTATGGCAAACAGAGTTACAACTGGGGATCATCAACGATGAGGATAAAGCCAGCCTGATAGCTTGGCTGGCTTATATTAAAGCACTTAAGGTTGTTGATGTTAGCGCGCCAGATAATATCAATTGGCCTGAATTACCAAACAGTTAAATATCTGGTGATACAGGCCAGGTAATATCGGGGGCCTGGGTTATATCCAAACGATTAAGGGCTACCCGATATTCTTTCCAAAGCTTTAATTTCGCCAACTCATCATCAGTAGCCACATCAAGATCAACTGCATCTTGTAATGGCATCATAGCTATTGCAGCTTCAGATATTAGGTTGGATTTTTTAATTGTAGTTTGAAAAATCACAGATTCCTGTGTAGGCAATGGCGGGTCTTTAAGCACGGGATGACCACTTTCATCTGCACTGATTATTTTTCCTAGTGATTGACCTTGCAACATTGACTGCCATATTTCATCTGTAATCTCTACGGAGTCTATTGGCAATTTATTAGTATAAAGATCACTTTTATAAAAACCGAATGTTGACTTGCTGAAGTATATATTATTCATTATTAATACCCCCACACTAAAATACGCCCACTAACTCCTGAAGCTGCAATTGGTCCACGTGAGCCATCTACATTTCTAACCAGAGCAACACCTACCGATTGATTTGATCGTGAAAGATCAAATGACCAGACTGTCGTATTATTGGGCCCCCATCCTGACGGATATGCCTCGTTAGCAATTCCACCAACAACCGCTGTAGGGAATGACATAGGTAATGTGAGCGTCATTACTCCATTTGCATCACTTCCTCCCGTTGCCCACTGGACAATAAGACCTGAGGGTAACTTCTGAAATCCATTATTCCCTGCACTCAATGAAAACATCCCCATGTCTGGGAGCTGTCCAACTCCCGTCCCTACCCCTCGTTTCGCTGCCTCCCCCAAACTAAGGTTTGCGAGAGCATTTGCAACAGCATCGGGGCCAGCGGCTTTAATCTCTGCCAGGCTGTTTGCCGCTTGCAAAAAATCCTTCGATCCGTTGGCTTTTAAGGCAGCAATCAGGTTGTTTAGAACAGCCTGAGTATTGCCGTCATCTAGCACATCTTTACCGCTTAAATTCGCGATAAATTGTGCCAGCACTGATGACATTACCGTGCCTTGGCGCAGTGCCTTGTTGATTTGTGCCGACGAAGCTTTACCCGCACTGAAACCAGAGTCCAGCGCAGGCAAGGCTTCGTAATCGGCTTGCGTGCTGACGTTAGCCGCTTTGCCAACGCCAAAGGGTTTAAAATTATTCACTGCCATTATAGATTTACTCCCCATGCGCCGTTGTCAAAACCGGCTATATAGTCGTTTTCAATATCAAAGCCAAAGAAATGGCTTCCTGCTGATGGCGTTAAAATCTCACCGGAGTACACCCCAGCGGCTTTTACCGTTAAATATCCCTGGCGAATGGCTGCCAAAAGTTCGAGAGACACGCTTTCCATGCCGTTTGGTGCAAAGACCCACAGAGAAACCGTCATATCTTGGTTGTCGACAATCTGCATCGTCAGCCCCGAGCCTGCTAATGCATGCTCTAAGATGTCTGGAAGACTTTCGTTTTGCCCATTCCAGCGGTTAATCGCAATTTTGGCTTTGAGCACCACGCGATAAACTTCATCGCTTAGGTTGGTAAATCCCGCATCAGGGTCAAACGGGCCTTGCCAAACACCTTGATCAAATCCCAACCCGTCAGCATCGTAAGAAAAATAGATGCCTGAAATGGGCTCACTCACTACACGGGTGCGGCCAATCCATTTACCGAGAATATCCAGCTGCACGCCTTCCGCCCGATCGATATCAAAATTGTCGATCAGGCCAAGAAGCGAGGCTGAAGTATCAGTCAAGGAACGGGTTACAAGGTCGACATGAGCCAGGAATTTAGGTTTGCTAACGTGGTAGTTGGTGATTAAGTCGGTATATTTACTCATCACGTCACCGTTATCGCGATATTGCTTACGTCACAGGTAGCAAGTTGATCGTAAGTCAGATTAATATTGGCCGTGGTGACGGTCGCAGCCGACAAACCAATCTGTAACGAATGAATATCGTAATATTTGCTGTCCCCGCCGCTGACAACCCCGATATTCGCTGGGGAATAAACACGGCTGAGTAGCACCGCTTGTCCAATACCCAGGTTATTAATGTAATCAGCTACTGCTTGGCGTATTTCTGCGCCAATTTGCGTGGTGTATCCGTTGAAAGCCCTAAGCTCCAGACTGATATAAATAGGCACACTAATAGGTCGAGAGAAGCGGATAGGATGCGGATTACCGTATTTATCATCGACCACCACCATCGTGCTGCCGTTGGTCGCTACGCCCTGTCCTTTCTTACGTTCGATAACACCAACAATTTCATTAACGTCACCGCCGTCGATAATGGCAGTAATCGAATGCGCTGGCAGGCCATTAATGTCGACAGAACCCGTATCGTTTTCATAGAGTTTATGGCGAGTAACACCAGCAATATTGGCAATAGCGCCATCAAGCGCATCGAAAGGCGTGACAGAGGCCAAAGCAACGCTCTGCGCCTGACGCAAACGTAGCTCGGTATCACTTTCGACTGCCGCACCAACCGTCGCGTTACTTGGATTGGTAACCTTGACCCACCCCATCGTCGGCGTATTAATTTGCGTAATGCTATCAGGAAGTGCCGCAACAGCCCCCGATGTTGTGCAGGTTGCGGTTGCCATAACGTTACCATCAGTACCAATAGTGACGCTGTCAGGCAGACGCCAAACCATATTATTAGCATCGCGTACTGAGCCATTAGTAATGGTGGTACCAATAGCACCAGTAATGCGTAAATCGACCGTCGAATTATTGGCCGCCGTGCGAGAGATGCCGTTAATTTTCACATTGCTGGACAGGCCATTACCTATACCGGTGGCCGGTGAAAATGAGTTATATACCTGGATGGCCATATTATTGGCATCGTGGATCCCCAGCGCATAAAGCGCCAGCATTTGACCGTCTTTGCTGTCTGGTTCGAGATAAGCATCAGAACCATAAATTTGCTGAAAATATTCCGTGAGTCCGGCCAGTATTGTCTGATAATCGGGCGCACGGATCCCGGAGGCTGTCACGGCGGCGGACAGCCCTAGCGTATCAAGATTGAGCATTATGCCTCGCTTGTGAAGGTCGTAGTTCCGTAGACAGTGTCAATGGTCGCCGTGAACGTCACGCGCCGGGTGGCACTGTTAATGTTGCTGTCAAAAGAGAGGATAGAATTCACCCCCTGGGTTTTGAGGATGTACTGACGAATAAATAAGTTATAAGTATCTGGATGCTGTTTACCCAGTACCGATTGAATCCAAGGTACCCCGGTGGTCATATCGAGAAACCACTGGCCTCGCCACAGTTCAAAGCGGGTTTTTATCGCTTGGGCTACCGCTTCTGGAGAGTTAATCAGAAAGGTATTATCACCCTGCCCAAAGGTGTAATCGCCCCCGTCATCTTCGCGTCGATATCTCATAATGGTTTTCCTGTCGTCCCCGGCCCACCCATTACGCCACCGTGAACATGATTGATCAGGCTCTTACCTCCGGCAGTCACGTCTTGGGTAACCGTTACCGGGCCAGATATTGCCGTGGTACCGTTAATGGTTACGCTGCCATTTAGAGTAATAGTGGGTGAAGTAATGGTGACACTGCCCGATGCCTGTGCACTCAAATCGCCAGAGGTCACTACATTTACTGCATGGCTAGCCGGCGTGAGTTCAATAAATGCGGCACCATCATCAGTGCGCAACTGGGTCGAGTGGGTGCTGATATTGCCGACTTTCTTAGGCTGCGACTGCGGGCCAAGAATAGCGAAGGCATCCGATAAATCATGTTGACGCGGGTCAACCGGCTCCTGCACCCCGCTACTTTGCCACCAGAAATCAATGCAACGGTCGGCAAAGACCAGCAAACACTCATCGCCAGGTTGTACCGGAAAAGTGAGCGTACAGCCGCCACCGCGAGGAAAAACCACCGGCACGTCAACTAATAATGGCAATTCGGTCGATTGCGACTGGCCATCTTTATCGCTCATCACGCCTTTGATGGCTGGACGCACAGAGCAAGTCACCGCAACGGGATTAAAAGAGTCAATAATCCCCGGCATCGCCACTCTCATGACCGAAGACAGATTATTCACCGCAGCCTCTATCGACTGCGACACATCACCTATCTGAGAAGAAAGAGGAATTGGCATAAAAACTCCATAAAAAAACCCGCATTAGCGGGTGATTAAGATCATCAGATCAAGCTGTCAGAGCGTGCCGTCACGCTTATCTATTGCATCGACGAGTTTTTGATTCGTTTGCATTGAGTCTAATAATTTTGCCGAACCACTCGCTATGCACATCAAATCCATATACCAGTTGGTTCCGCGCGTATCACCGTTATAAGTAATGGATTGCACGACATAGACACCATCAGCCGCAATACTGGCGGGATACACGATCGGAGGCGGCTGATCTTTTTTCTTTTTATCTTTCTCTTTTTTCTTTCTCTCTTCCTCTGCTTTATCTCCGATTTTATCCTGCGGTACCCAATTGCCGTCTTCAAACTCATCGACAATCGGGCCTTCTAGATTTTTAACATCCTGACTGTGATCTTTCTCATATAGAGCACGCGTAATGGCAGCCTGGTTTATTTCGATCAGTCCATTAACACGAATATTAGGATTAATCAGACAGCGTACATTAATACCGGCGCCTAATGTTTGCTGTGGTGAACCAATAAGCCCTGTCTGGCTGTTTAGCTCAATAGCTTGATAGACATAGCAATCATCAGGCACCATCGTTATTTTGTTATCAACAATTTGCCAGCTTGCCGCCAAACGCTGAGCGATGTTATCCATCAGCTTATCCGTTTTGCAATATATTGCCCTGCCGCGTGGAAATTTAATTAATGGCATCTTTGGTGCTATGCCATGAGTAATCCCGAACGGTTGATAATTATCTAAAGCAAGCGAATATAAGTCTTCTGGTTTATAACCCGCTGCAAGGGTCTTATGTACTGTGCTAAATAATAATGCTTTATGCCCATCAACCGCTTGGATAGTAATATAACGAGTGGTCATATTTTCTTGCGGGTTGTTACCATTTGGCCTTCCCGTTGCGGTATAACGTATTTCGCCGTTATAAATAACACCGAAATTTTCTTCATCGACCGGAATATCCTGTGATAACTCAACATCCCTGATAACCCCACTATTACTGCCTGGCTGTGGTGCCAACCCGGAATACCCGGCAAGAATTTTGATATTGGCAAACTCCTTGCCCATTATCCGATTATTGGTTTCCACTGATAGATTATAAATAGTGACGGTCGCGACACGAGAAAGCTTATCGTTAAACCAGTTAATATTAAAAACAACTTTGAAATCTGAGAGCGCAATGCCTCGCCCCTGATTATCAGTCAAATAAAGCTCAAATCGACGCATCCAATTAGTCGTCATCGTTACCTCCGACGTTAACTCTGCACAAAATAAAGATGGCTGCGAATACCAAGGTTCTCTTTCGTCGGATACTCATTATCGTCATCATCATTTTTTACAATGAGCTGCCCCTCAATACCGAGAAATGAATATTGCGCCAGCAGGTCGACACCACACACCATCGGGATCCCGCTAATCAACTCACGCTCGCTGCTATCGAGAAGGTCCAAAATCCAACCAGCATCATCACGCCAGATAACACGGATGCCCAGGTTCTGGCTGCCAAGAGCAATACTGAACTGCTGATTATCCGGTGTTAATGGGATTTCCTGTATTTTCATAGTCATTCCTAATATCAGCGACTAAGTGGCTTGAGAGATTTCGTTCCTGCGGCATTCACAGCAGAGGTGCTCACACCGCTCTGCATCTCTGATTTTTCAGCCACATCAATTCTGCGTGTCTTGGAGAAAATCACTTCGCGCAAGGTCACATCGCAATTCAGCACATTTTCTGACGTTGTATCCGTGGTGGCCGTAATACTGCTAATCAACATATTGCTGTACTGGCGCTTGCCCGTCGTCACATCAAAAGGAATGCGGCTATTTTGCAACTCAATCAGTTTCCGATAGGCTTCTTTTGGGCTTAAGCCAAGAGGCTCAATAAAAGATGACGTATCAAAAAAATCGACCAATGAGCCACCGCTGGCAAAACCAATTTTCATGACGACTTGCGCCGGGTTTTTATACGCGTGATCGGCAATATTCGAATACACACCACCCGCGACAGAAAGATTTTCAACCGGGTGATCGGTAATCGTGAGCGTGTCTGTGTGTATTTCAGAGGTCACCACATCAGGAATCATCATCCCTATCTGTCTTCTGGTACTTAGCTTCTGGGTGATGAAAGCAGAAAGTATGTCCATTAACGCGGTCCTCCTGCTAATTGTTGGGACAAACGCGAGTGAATATTGGTTTGTCGGGCCTCAATTTCATTCGCTGTAACCTGCGGTTCGGCGGCACCGTAAACATTAATCGTGGTGGTCTGATTCAGATTATGAGTTGCAGCAGCCGGTTGGGCTGAGGTGAGCGACGCGTCCCGCACATAAGAATAACGGCGAGTATCTGGCAGCGTTAATTCCCCCATTAATCCCGCAACTGCACCTGGATTACTCAAATTAAGAATGGCGTTGGGTTCTATCTGCAAACTTTTAGAAATCGCACCAACATGTTCCATTGTCTGAGTGCTATCACCAATAGGCCACTGATTAACCAGTTGACTTAGGCTATTGACGCCAGGTTGTAAATTCACCAACAGCTTTTGAGCGAGGGAATCAAGCCGTTGAGTACTCTTTGCGACAGGGATAGCAGCGATACTTTGTTTAGCGGGTGCAATAACGTCCTTCAGCGGTGAGACCTCAGCCGTTCCAGCGCTGTAGCTGGCGAGTAAATCGGCCGTTGGCAGCCTTGGATCGCCATCTTCATTAGCGTTTGAACCTGCAATAACCTGCTGGGGTTTCAAGAAAGGATTCTTCACCAGCTTGCGCATGGTATCGACAAAACCCCCACCATATTTACCCTTCACGTAATCAAGGGAATCCGCGATCATTTTCACGCTGTCGTTTTGCATTACACTAGCCAGACTTGGCATCACGCCTTTTTTAACCGACTGCTGACCATGCGAAGCAGGTAGTGTTGTACTGTCGAGAATTGGCGGACTAAATGTATTAATAGTATCAACTGCCCGATTTGATTCTGATCTCGGCGGCTCGTTCACAGTGTTGCTATCCATTCCTAATTGTTGTGCCAATGCTTGCGGTTGCTGCTCTAGAAGAGCGCCTATCTGCTGGCCAACATTAGTAAAGAGACTCGCCATACCACGACGATGGCCGGAGGAATCATGAGTTTGGACGCTGGATTCCTGCGGGCGGGTTGTCGTCTGTAACAAAACCCCATCATCAACAGATTCAATATCGCTCGCCTGTGTCGGCAAACGATAAAACGTCTGAAAACCTGAGAACATTTGGTTGGTAAAAAGCTTGAGTAATTTTACGGCGTTCTCAACCTGGGGCATGATTTTCATCAAGCCTTGAGAGCCTCCCGTTACCGCTCCTTCAATCTTTTGAACATCATCCTCATTGAGCTGAAATCCAGAGCTAACGGGAGATTCTTTGCTTATTGCTGCATGCATCATTTCAGCTTTCATTGTCAGCTCTCCACTTCTCTATGCGAGCTTGGTTATCCGCTTTTAAATAGAGGTAATCATTCATTAGGGCGATATCAGCCAAATCGACTGAGCCGTCCTTCAACGCCGAATAGGGAATGTACCCGGCATCAACCGGATACATCAGATAGTCCTCACCGTTCGGCATTACATCGAGCGTCAGGCAGCTGGCTGGGCTGGCGTCTCGGCTCCGGGGAGTTCTTGCAAAAAATTTCCAAGCGAATCGCCTACTACTCGGCCGACGATTTGCAGCATGCCCAGCATATCCACATCGTCGAAAGCCAGCTCTCCGCTTTGAAATACCGGCACCCAGGCTTTCCCATGCTGGCGAGAAGCCACTGCCAGGCAAGGGAAGAGCACGGCATTGGCGTCGTCATCGCTCAGTTCTGCCAGTGAATGGGCAATCTTGGGTAAAACCTTTTCCATAATGGCAAAAGGCTCTGCCTGACCGACCAAACTACGTAACGACTGAAAGTCAGTTAACATCCCGGCCAAGACCGGGAGTAATTTACGGGCAACTTTGAACTGGTCGAAGACATTCAATTTGGCAATACGGTAGGTATTGCCCTTGATGTCAAATTCCATGAATTAGAACTCTCCCAACGTCGAGTCAAGTTTCAGGCAGTCAAAAGTCCAAACAACGTCGCCAGCAGCGGCCGCATTCGCAAAGTCAGGCACTTTCTGGAATGCAACACCACGAGCCGTCACCACATCACCAGAGGTGCTGTTGCGGATAACAATCACGTTGTTACCCCATAGCGTTGATGAATGGCTTTGCGCGTTATACGCCAGCGATAACTTTTTGTTCACCGGGGAGGTTTTCAGCAAACTGATGGAGATCGTGCCAGATTTATTGGTGCTCAGGCTGTGCATACCTTCGCCATCAATGCCGACAGTCATGGTGTTTTTGGCGCCTGCAAAACTGACAGTGATACCTTCGCTGCCATTAGCTGAACCCGCACCCAAATCAATCACGCCAGTTGGGCCGATCATTGAAGCCGTAACATCTAAAAACGAGTAAGAATTTCCCATGATTTATACCTTAGCGAACAACGTTGATTTGAACGTCTGCGTAATGAACTGCGCCTGCAAGTTTGCAGGCAACCTGAATTAATGGTGCTTTACGAGCTTCACGATCGGCCTGCGCCTGGCTGGCCAAAAGCGCAGCATAGACGTAATAACCTTTGGTCAAGGTGTCACCTGTATTGATTTGACCAAGCGCTGTGCCACCCCAGATACCCGGCGCGACTAAACCGTTGCTGACGGCTTGATCCAGCGATTGCTCAACATTAGTCAGCAAACGAGTAATACCGGCTTCGGTCTGAGGGATCTTGCTGGTGCTGGTATAAAGCAGATTGAACAGGTTGGTCTGCACATAGTTTTGCAACCAATCCAGGCCGTGACGTTCGTCGAAGAAGTCACCGTTCGCCATCACACCTTGCTCAAGAATGGCGGTATCGTTGGCGTAATAAACGAATACGTTGGCATTTTTACCTTCTAGTGCCTGCGCCTGCGCGGTATTCAGCGCTTCGTAGGTGATAGTCGGTTCTTGTTTGAATTTCAGGGTAATGGTGGTGTTATTACCGTTGAAGTTAACGGTGAAAGCACGACCAAAGGCCGACAGCGCCGCGTATTTGCTAGACGATGAATATTGCACAAAAGCACGGCTAAATTTGCCCGCTTTCAGTTTTGCAGCCAGATCGGTGCTTGAAGATGCGAGCAGCGTTTCTGGCTCTTGCGTGGTAACGGCCAGAATACGGCTAGAACTTGCCGCCTCAATAGCAGCAGCAACGATAAGTACATCGGCATCGGATACCGTTTCAGAATCGGCAATGCCCAATCCGTACCAGCTGTTGTATTGCAATACCGCATTAACCGCCTCAAGCAGCGTTTCCACTTTGCCTTCTTCGCCACTGGCCAGGGTTTTCGCCCAGCGGCCAACGTAGACCTGTGATGGCGCAGGTGATTGTGAGAAGAAGACGCTTGCGGCTTTATACTCTTCACTGGCGATACCAAAATCGGTACCAATATCTGCCGCTGAACTATAGAGGCGAATGCGCTCAGTCAATGGAATAACCGCAGATGAACCCAGAATAAGTAACGCGCCAAAATTGCGCCCAGTGGCCGCTTTAGGTGACATGATGACATCAACCTTCACGACATTAGAAACAGGTAAGCCCTGTGACATAGTTTTACTCTCCAAAATAGGAAACTGATGCAGAAAGAATGGATTTGACCCCGTAAGTGCGGATCAGCTTGCGACGCAAATAAATGGTCATGTCATAACGGCGTATTGCAGGGTCGTCACCCAGTTCAACGGCCGAAATCAGTGCTGTAAATTCACCTAAACTCAGAGAGAGTCGGTTAAGTTCAGCGTTGTTTTGAGAGATATTCAGCCCATCACGAAACTGTGAGCCAATGCTTTGGCTGTCTGGTCCGAAGAAAGACGTCATGCACTCAATTTGCTGATAACGCCACATTTCTGCAGAGTCATCGGTTTGGTTTTCGAAGGCCGGATAGCCTTCATCGTTAATAGAAACCACCTCGAATGCGCACCCGTTGGTATTCGCAGGAAATGGTGATGGCGCAGTGGCAGACCATCGTGGTACCACCTTTCCCTCTTCCAGCCCGGATACGCCTTGAATCCATTGTGTGAGCTTTTTTTCGAGCGTTTGATCATTGTCCGGCGGTACGCTCGTTGGCGTCAGCCAGCCTGCTGTAGTGGTATCGTTACCCACAGTTTTACCTCCCGTTTAAAGGTGAAGTGTTTGAATAGATGACGATGAACGAACGCACTCAGGGAACGGCGCTCGAATGAACGTCGTTGTCGAATAAATAGGAGTGGTCAGTTAGATGTTGATACGATGAGCCGCTAGAAAATAACGGCGTGATGATCAGGCCGCATAGCGAGCAGGATCCAAAAACACAAAAGGCCACCAAATTGGCGGCCTTAGAAACGAAAAAACCTCGGCGGATGCCGAGGTTTTTTTGGCTTAGGTATTAATTACCCAGCTTGGGATTAAAGCTATCCGAGTTTATTCACTTTCGCAAGCACTTTTTTTATTCTTTTTTACGCTTTCTTCATTTCGCTTCTTTAGTACCAGTACGTCGACAATGAGTTGAAGATAGCGACCGTTCGACACACAGAGAAAAGAGAGATTTGGCGGTTCATCACTTATCGCTGCAACGAAAACGCTTGCTTTACATCATTTCCTTGAAGTTTCTCACACAAAAATTTTGCATAGCTTTACATTTTGCATTAGAAATATGCGCCGAATCACAAAACTGGCTGGAGCCTATGATAGTATCCGCCTTTTATTATTGTGTAACACAGCATCGCGCTAGAAACATTTCCGCGCCTGTTTATGGCTACACGACTTTTCAACTACGCGGGCCACAATCCACACTATTCAACAAGGCAACTCCTGAATGAATAACAGCAATCGCTTGATGCTCACTTGGATCAGCTTTTTCTCTTACGCTTTAACCGGCGCTCTGGTGATCGTCACCGGGATGGTAATGGGCGATATCGCAAAATATTTCGATCTGCCTATTTCCAGCATGAGTAATACCTTTACCTTTCTGAATACCGGTATTTTGCTGGCGATTTTCTTAAACGCTTGGCTGATGGAAATCGTACCGTTAAAACGTCAGCTGATTTTCGGCTTTATTTTGATGGTATTAGCCGTAGCAGGCTTGATGACTAGCCACAGCATTACCGTATTCTCCCTGTGTATGTTCATTCTGGGGATTGTCAGCGGTATTACTATGTCTATCGGTACCTTCCTGATTACTCACCTGTACGAAGGACGTCAGCGCGGTTCACGTTTGCTGTTTACCGACTCTTTCTTCAGCATGGCGGGGATGATTTTCCCAATTATCGCCGGGATATTGCTAGCCCGTCAGATCGGTTGGTACTGGGTTTATGCCTGTATCGGCCTGCTGTATGTGGCGATCTTTGTCCTAACGTTGTTCAGCGACTTCCCTGCCCTGGGTAAGAAAAACGCTGCCAAAGGCGAACCCGTCGCAAAAGAAAAATGGGGCGTTGGCGTGCTGTTCCTGTCCATCGCTGCAGGCTGCTATATCCTTGGTCAGTTGGGCTTTATTCAGTGGGTTCCAGAATACGTTACCAAGACCTTTAACATGGATATCAATCAGGCCGGTAAGCTGGTCAGCGATTTCTGGACCTCTTATATGGTCGGTATGTGGGTATTCAGCTTCGTGCTGCGCTTCTTCGACCTGCAACGCATCGTGACTGTATTGGCAGGTTTGGCGACCGTGGCTATGTACCTGTTTGTCTCTACTGACAATCCAGCGCACCTGACTTACTTCATTCTGGGCTTGGGCTTCGTCTCTAGCGCGATTTATACCACTATCATCACACTGGGCTCGCTGCAGACTAAAGTCTCTTCGCCAAAACTGGTCAACTTTATTCTGACTTGCGGCACTGTCGGTACTATGTTGACCTTCGTGGTCACTGGACCAATCGTGGCAAAATCTGGCGCACACGCGGCTCTAAGCACCGCGAATGGCCTTTATCTGGTGGTGTTCGTGATGACTTTACTGCTGGGCTTTGTAACCAGACATCGCAGCCACGGCCATCATTAAATACGTTTGATTGACCGCGTTTAACGCATTACGTAACAGGGCATAAAGTTCGCTTTATGCCCTTTTCTTTTGCACGAATGAATTCCTATCAACCCAGCGGCAGCGCCATAATAATGGCATCTTCGCGGCCTTGCGCGGCGGGATAGTAATTGCGGCGGATAGAGACTTCGTTAAAGCCAAAACTGTCGTACAACGCAATAGCGCCGCGATTGGAAGCACGAACTTCCAGCCACAGCGTAAAGACATTACGCGGTGCTAGCTGTTCGATAATCGATTGCAGCAGCTCGCGGCCTAATCCTTTGCGCTGAAACGCCGGATCAACCGCGATATTAAATAACGTGGCTTCATCAAGGACGATTTGCACAATGGCAAATCCTGCCATCTTCCCTTGATGTTCCAGCTTAAGATTTAAATAGCGGTCGCCTTGATTGCTGGCGAGAGTCTTTTCCGTCCACGGGAAAGCGTGACTGGCTTGTTCTATTTCAAACGCGCGAGCCAGATCGGCGGGATTCAGGGTAGAAATGTTGTTCATTTTCACAAATCTGCTGCCATAGCGCCCGTTTGGCGCTGGCGTCTTGATAAAGCTCGGCTAAAGCCGGGCTGGATAACTGAGAACCCGCGAGCGCCAAAGGTTCGCTGATGCCCAATCGCCAGGTGTTGCAGCGCAGATCGGCTGGCAACATAGTGACTTGTTCCGGCGTCAGGTACATGACCTGTTGCGTGGCAAGGTCGAGGCTGCGAATCACATCATTAATCAAAGGATCGTCAGCCAACGGCGGCACATCGGCAACGATCAATAACCGGGTATCTTCCGGCAGACTTACCGCCACTTCCCCCAGTAAAACCGTCGGTCTGCGCAGCGTCCACTGGGTAATTCCCAATTGCTGTAACAGCCAGTCACGCCTTGTTGCCATCTCTTTTCCTGCCTGTTATCGACCCCTTATGCGGCGCTATGCTAGCAAACACATCGAACGCGCGCCAATAAACCTCTATAATCCCGAGTCATATTCCTGAGGAGCCAGAAACTGATGTCTGCATTAACCCCGGCCAGCGAAGTATTACTGCGCCATACTGACGAATTTACCGGCCGTCGCGTGCTGTTTGCCGGCGACCTGCAAGATGACCTGCCAACCGACTTTGATGCTGAAGAAGTACGGGTTCACACCAACCAATATCACCATTGGCAGATGCTGGACAAATCTCTGCAAGAGAACGTGCAGTTCAGCCTGTTGGCTGATGCCGAGTTTATCTCGCCAAGCGATCTGCTGATTTATTACTGGCCGAAGAGCAAACAGGAAGCCAAATTCCAGCTGTTTAATCTGCTGTCGCAGTTGCCAGTCGGCATCGATGTTTTCGTAATCGGAGAAAACCGCAGCGGCGTACGCAGCGCGGAAACTATCCTCGAAGGCCTGTGCGAACTGAGCAAAGTCGATAGCGCCCGCCGCTGTGGTTTATATCACGGGCGCTTAGAGAAACAGCCAGAGTTTGACCCAGAAGGCTGGTGGCAAGATTACATGGTGGAAGAGGTGACCATCAAAACCCTGCCGGGCGTATTCAGCCAAGACGGATTGGATAGCGGCAGTCTGCTGTTGATCAATACCTTTGAAGAGCCGATTAAAGGCAAAGTGCTGGATATCGCCTGCGGTTCCGGCGTGTTGGCTTCGGTACTGGCCACCTATTCGCCGAAAATGAAGGTCACGCTGAGTGATGTCAGTGCTGCGGCACTGGAAGCCAGCCGTGCAACGCTGGAAGCCAACGGCCTGCAAGGGGAAGTGATTGCCAGTAACGTCTATTCCGACATTAAAGGCCGCTTTGACCTGATTATCTCCAACCCGCCGTTCCACGAAGGGCTGCAAACCAGCTTGCACGCCGCAGAAATGCTGATCCGCGGTGCGGTTAACCATCTAAATATCGGTGGGCAATTGCGTATCGTGGCTAACGCTTTCCTGCCTTACGCAACGTTGCTGGATGCCGCTTTCGGCAGCCACGAAGTGCTGGCACAGAATGGACGCTTTAAGGTCTATCAGGCGACTCGTGGCCGTCCACCACGTGATCCTAAGAAGAAACGCTAATTAGGTATCTAACAGCGTTATCATCTCGGGCTGATAGTGTTCCAAAGCTGCGGCTCCGGAGGATAAAGCGCTTCTATCGCCGCGATTTCGGCTTCACTCAGGGAGACATCAAGCGCGGCGATGTTCTCCTGTAATTAATGACAACATTGTGCCAAAGATTGGCACAATGTTGTCACCGCACGACAATATCCAAGGTCAACGACATCCAAGGTCAACTGCATCCAAGCTCATCAATATCGTTTTTTCCTCGCTAAGCCCCTAAATGAAAGAAATCTGCTGCTTTTTACGCCAAACGCCAGCAATAGCCTAAATAAGTATTGACGCTAGGGTTAAAACCTCTAGAATTCGGCTCCGTGGTTGTCTTAGTCGTAACATAAAATGTTCACGAATAAGTCATGGAATGCGAAGGTGGCGGAATTGGTAGACGCGCTAGCTTCAGGTGTTAGTGTCCTTACGGACGTGAGGGTTCAAGTCCCTCTCTTCGCACCAAACAATCACGAGATTTATATTGCACAGCACAATGCGATGGTGGCGGAATTGGTAGACGCGCTAGCTTCAGGTGTTAGTGTTCTTACGGACGTGAGGGTTCAAGTCCCTCCCTTCGCACCAAGCTGGTGATATAAATCGACGTAGTAAAATCAACGCAATAAGAAAGAAATCATCTGTGCGAAGGTGGCGGAATTGGTAGACGCGCTAGCTTCAGGTGTTAGTGTTCTTACGGACGTGAGGGTTCAAGTCCCTCTCTTCGCACCACATGATTCTTTCCACGTCTTCAGTTTGTAGAATCCCACACCGATATATCCTTTTTAAGCATCCTGTCTGCTGCTGTTGTGATCAGCAGGACAAAGTTGTCATTAATTACATCAAATTAAAGTTAACCGATACCGCCGCAATCCCACCTGCCAGCGCCATAAATGAAGGCAACAACACATAATGTCTGAGTTTGCTGTTAAACAACATCAGCAATGTTGCCAGCATAGAAACGATCACCAAGACGCGCAGTTGACCAAGGCTAAGATTCGCCAACGCCAGGAATGGCAGCAATGCACAAGGCAACAATACGCCCCAGGCACTGGCAAGGCGCTTACCTAAACACCAGCTGACTCCCCATAAACCACATGCTGTAACCATCGCTGCAATCATGTTGTTACCCCACCCAAAAACGATAATGATAACCAATATCATATAATAGCTTTTCTCATTACGCATTATTTTCAGCATAAATCCATATCGCGAATTCGATGTCACTATTTTGTCTTTAATATCAATTAACTAGATAAAAATCAGCAGGGAGAATGTGGCTTTTTGAGGTGTAATTCATGGCCTGTCGATGAAAAAACAGGCCATTATTAGGTATGACAGGGTTTATACCCAAAATAATTGGCGTTGCATCAAGGCGGCAAGGGAATACATCCCGATGAGCTTACTTAGGTAAGTGATTCGGGTAAGTAACCGCAGGCAACGTCAAGTATGATGGTTTTACTTAGCTAATGCCGCAAAGACCTCTTCAATGGCAACCGCCCCCGGATCTTTCACGCCTTTTAAGCTCGCGCTGCTCAGGTAAGATGAGCGACCCGCGTTGGCTTTCTTCATCGTTGAGGTGGCCTTCGCCCCTTTGGCTGCCGCTGCCGCCGCCGCTTTTATATCACCTGGTTTATGGTGCAGAGCCTCAAGCGCCGGTTGCAAGGCATCGATCAAGGTACGATCGCCCAGATCCGCGCCGCCGTAATGTTTCATTCTGGCTAGCCCAAACAGTAAGGACTCGGACAACTCGCTACCTTCACTGACTTTTTGTCCGGCTGCAGTAAAGAAGATAGACATTAATACGCCGCTAGAACCGCCCATCACCGTCGCCAGACGATCGCCGATAACGTTAAATAATGCGGCCAGATCGTTTAACGGTAATTTTTTCTCTTTATGCAGATCCAGCACATCTTTCGCTCCTGAAGCAAACGTCGAACCGGTATCGCCATCGCCCACTTTAGCATCGAGTTTATTCAGCTCACCTTCCAGTCCAACCAACGTTTTGGCGACCGTTGCCACAATTTCGCCGACCTGCTTGTTAGCCGAGGCTTTTACTTTGCCTTTCTCGGCAATTTTTTTGGCTTTCACAGTAGGTAATGCCTGCAGCTTCACCAACGGCTGCCATCCGGCCACTTCGACCTCGGCCAGCAGTGCCTGCTCAAAAGCTTTGTTCAGCACAATAGCTGACAAGGAGAAACCTTTCATATCCAATGCACTGACTAACGCCGCCGGGCCAATCAGATAACGAATGGCCGGTTCCAGGTCGGAATGCACTAACTCTTTAGTGATCTGGCTCATTTCTAGCGGAGAAACGCCGCCTAAATTGTTCACCAGCACCGCCAGTTTGTCTTTTTTCTTCAACGACGCTTGTAGCTTCTCGACCATTTTGGCGATGATTTTTTTACTGTTGTGCGTCTTGATGATCGACACGCCCGGCTCGCCGTGAATACCTAATCCCAGCTCGACATGGCCGTTAGCAATGCGCGATGCCCCATCGTCGTCAGCAACATCGCCCGGCAAGTGGCAACCGGTCATCGCCACGCCAATGCTGCGGGTTGCTGCAATCGCCTGCTGAGCAAATTCGGTAACCTGTTGCAAGCTCTGTCCATGTTCGGCGGCATAACCGGCAATTTTATGCACCAATGCTGTTCCCGCAATACCGCGTGGCTGCTTGTTATCTGGCAAGGAGATATCGTCAGACACCATCACCAGTTCAACGTCGTAACCGAGAGTTTTGGCTTTCTCAGCCGCCAAACCAAAGTTCAGGCGATCGCCGGTGTAGTTTTTGACGATCAACAGACAGCCCGCTTTGCCGGTTACTGCCACAATCGCACTGAGTACCGCATCCACACTAGGAGAAGCAAAAACATCACCGCATACTGCCGCGGTCAACATGCCTTTACCGACAAAACCAACGTGTGCAGGTTCATGGCCGGAGCCACCGCCGGAGATCAACGCGACCTTTTTCTTATCCCAATCGCTACGCACCACCACTCGAATTGCCGTATCCGCATCCAGCTTGGCCAGATTCTTAAAGGGTGATGTGAGTATCGCCCCTTCAATCACATCATTAATCAGATTCTTGCGGTCATTCATAAAAAATGTAGACATAGCCTCGGATCCTTTAGCGTTTGCATGAAGTCATCAGTTATCCAAATATAACGAAGAAAAGATAGCACGGCGGAAAACGACCGGGTTGCCTGGAAGAGCGAAAACCATCTGATTGATAACAACCAGACATTGCTAACTGGGCAAGAAACATCGAGAGAAAAATAAGACAGGTCACCCGACGATTAATACTAGCCGTCGGGTGAATAATTATCAGAAGGGAAAACCTAGCTTGTGAGCCTAATCAGAAAATCTGTGACATATTCAGTTGACTCATCAGCAACGCGTTATCGCTGTAGTCAACCGGGATAGCAACCACCGCAGGGCCTTGCACATCCATCGCCGCACGCAGCGTTGATTCCAGCGTTTCAGATGAGGTCACCGAAAAGCCTTTAGCGCCAAAGGCTTCGGCATAAGCTTTGAAATCAATCGGACCAAATTGAATGCCTGAGGTACGGTTGTATTTCTTCTCTTCCTGGATTGCCACCATGTTATAGGCTTCATCCACCCAGATAATATGCAGCATATTGATGCCAAGACGCACCGCCGTTTCCAGCTCCATGCTCGATTGCATGAAACCACCGTCGCCCGACACCGATACCACTTTACGGCTTGGATCAACCAAGGCTGCGCCAATCGCCCAAGGCAGCGCGACGCCCATGGTTTGTTGACCATTAGAGATCAATACCTGACGCGCACGGAAGCTATATAAGTAGCGGGCAATCCAGATATGGAAGCTGCCCATATCTACGCACAGGGTGACATCGCTGTTGACGATATCCTGCATCGCACGCACCAAACGTAACGGGTGAATCGCAAACTGAGACAAATTTTGGCCTTTCTGTGCCAACAACCGACGTTGTTCACTGCGATCGGCAAGAATAGAAGCCGAGGTGGTGCTTAGTTCAAACGCTCGCGGCACCAGATCTGTCAGTAAATCAATGGTATCAGCGATGTCCCCAATCAGTTCAACATCAGGCTGATAGTCGCTATCGGCTTCAGCTGGCATCACATCAATATGTACCAATTCAGCGCTGCCATTACTCCATTTTTCTGGTTCGTATTCAACCGGGCTATAACCGATGGTCACGACTAAGTCAGCCTGTTGCAACAAGCGGTCACCCGCCTGATTGTTAAACAGGCCAACGCGGCCAGCAAAACGGGTAAAGTGCTCTTGATCGATAACACCTGCGGCCTGATAAGTACTGGTTACTGGCAGTTTGCTTTTTGCTAACAGGCGGCGAATCGCTTCGGCATTACGTGGCTGGCTGGCCATTAATCCCAACAACAACACCGGATTTTTCGCTTTTTCCAACGCATCCGCCACTTCACGTACTGAAGAGAGCGGCGCGCTACCTAATGTCGGTGGGCGAACAGTCAGTGCATGACCATAGGCCGGTTCATTAACGATATCCATCGGCAGGCTGATAAATGCCGCGCCAGGACGGCCAAACTCTGCGGCGCGGAAACCGTTAGCCAGCACTTCGGATATCGCCGATGGCGAGGTCACTTCTGCCGAATATTTAGTTACCGGTTTAAATATGCTGACGGTGTCCATTGTCTGGTGGACTTGTTTGAGGTGATGAGCGCGTTTTACCGCCCCACCTAACGCCACCATCGGATCGCCTTCGGAGTTAGCCGTTGCTACGCCAGTTACCAAATTCGAACAACCAGGCCCAGAGGTCACCAACGCCACCCCAGCTTTACCGGTTAAACGCCCGACCGCCGTTGCCATAAAAGCAGCATTGGCTTCATGACGCACAGGCACGGTGATAATTGAAGAATCCACGAGTGAATCAAAGACGCGGTCGATTTTTGCGCCCGGGATCCCAAAGACATGTTTTACGCCCTGTGCTTCTAATTGCGCGACAACCAGATCCGCACCACATTTCCACTCTTTGTTTTGTTCAGGATTTTTCATTGCTTGGTCTCTCTAAAATAGAATTTGCTTGTCACTCAGCAGCATTAGCTTTTAATAACGCGTGATTTTAATAGCCTGCATTTCAAGGATTAGCTTTCAACGGCACGGATGGCTTCGTTGAGGTTTTCAGGCGATAAATCGGCGTTTTTAAAATCTTGGTCTTTCGGGAAATCAACGATCAGTTTTTCAATAGTGCCGAAGGTCAGTTTTCCGCTTAGCACTTGGTAATCCAGCACATGGCCGCCGCTTTCACGCTGGTCAGTAATAAAATGTTCGTGGTAACCCGCCACGTTGACCCCTTGCATATACTCAGGGGTACGGAAGCCAATCAGCACGCCTTCACGCGCTTTAATATGGAAAATTGGCTGCTGTTCTACTGCCTGTAACATCGGCTTATAAGGACGGGTTTGCTTTGGTACTGTGCGGGTATCAACCAGACTGAAATTACCTTCGATACGCAAGGCACAGAACAGATTGTCACTGCGAACATGCTCATCAATGATTTGGTGGATCTCTTCGCGACTATGCAAACGATCAATGTGGTATTCGTCGGTTGGATTAAAGAAAGTCATCACGGCGAAAGGGGTTTTCTGATCGGGCGCTGCACGGCGCGCGGTGCCATCTGCACGCAGTTGGAAGATATTGCTGTCGAAGGCTATCAGCTCACCGTCAAGGTCGTTAAATGTCCCCAGACCGAAGTCACCGTGCTCAAGCAGCTCGGTCATGGTGGTATTGCCTTCATAAACGCCACTGAGTAGCGCGCTCATCAATGAGACTTGATAAATAACGCTCTCCGGGTGTTCTTGTTGGTAACGCATGGCACTTTTGGCGATATTTTCCACACAAGAACAGCCGTGAAGATGGGATTTCATGGTAAGGCTCCAATAAGAATTGTTTAACCATTTCTTATTAGATGTTGACTCCATTCAGTTCACAGTTCCAATATAGACATCTATACTCTTTGAGACGTTTTTGATATGGAACTGCGCCATCTTCGCTATTTCGTCACGGTCGCCCAAGCGGGCAATTTTACCCGCGCCGCAGAACAGCTGGGTATTTCCCAGCCTCCCCTTAGCCAACAGATCCAGCGGCTAGAACATGAAATCGGTGCGCCGTTGTTAAAACGCCTGACTCGTAGCATCGAACTGACGCCTGCCGGAGAAAGCTTATTTCAAGATGCCTGCCAGATTTTGTCGTTAAGCGATGCCGCCGCTGAACGTGCCCGCAGCATCGCTCGCGGAATGAGGGGGGTGTTAAGAATTGGTTTTGCAGGTTCTACCGCGTTTAATCCACAAGTATTTTCTTTGCTGCATCGTTATCGCGAATCCCATCCCGACGTTGAGTTACACCCGAGCGAACAAGGCATGTCGACGCTGTTAACTTCATTAGGGGAAAGCAAAGTGGACGTGGCGTTTATACGTTTACCCTGCCAACGCAGCCAGGAATTCAGCTATCAGGTGATTGATAACGAAGAGATGCTGGTAGCTTTACCCAACGGGCATCCGCTGAGTCAAAACGACAGCATTGCCTTAGCTGAACTTCAGCATGAAACACTGATCACCTTCCCACAAGATGTCGCACCAGGTTTATACAGCAGCATTATCAATGCTTGCATGGAAGCCGGATTCACACCAATTTTAGGCCAACAATCCCCGCAAGTGACCTCGGCAATTAGCATGGTTGCCACCGGCTTCGGTTACGCTATCGTCCCGGCATCATTGAGCAAAATCGATCAAGGCCATGTCACCTTTTTGCCAATAAAAGACATTGCGCTGAAGACACAAGTCGCACTAGCCTGGCGACGGCACAGCAAAGCGGCACAACCCATGTTAAATTTGCTGTAAATACGATGTGGCATCCACATCACATTTACAGGTTTGGTGCAGGTTCGGCCGCTTGTTAATAAACGAGAATATATCAGCATAGCCGAACGCACACGGCAAGATACGCTATTAAGAGTCAAAAGATTGAAGGTCAACGGATACTTGAATAGCTTCCCTGAACCTCATCAAGAACACCTTTCCTTTATATGGCCTGCCACTCGTTGATCAATGTATTGACCAATTCAGCGGCGGGCATTTCGCGAATCAGTGCTGCGCCTTGCCCGGCCCACTGGGCACCGTATCCATGATCCCCTTTGGCGGCGGCCGCGCTGGCAAGCGCTTTTCCTAATGCGTAGGTCAATGGATAAGGAGGAATATTCTCTTTGGCGATATCACGAGAAAAACGACAGAAATCATTATCAAGACAGCGGGCCGGCCGACCAGAGATAGCCGATATCATCTGCGTATTAGTGGCTTGTTCGCTACGTAAAGCTTCACGATAGGCGTCATTGGCAGCAGACTCTGGACATAATACAAAAGCGGTACCCATCTGCACGCCAGCGACTCCCAGCGCCAGCATCGCCGCGATGCCTGCACCATCCATAATGCCGCCTGCGGCAATAACTGGCGTCGAGGTCACCTTCTTTATCGCCTGTACCAGAGTAAAGGTGCTCATCTGTCGATCGTCATCGTGTAAATCAAACTGGCCACGATGCCCGCCCGCTTCATAGCCCTGCGCCACAATAAAATCGATCTGACTTTCGGCAATCAACTGCGCTTCACGCGGATCGGTTGCCGTGGCAAAAGTGATAATGCCTTGCGCTTTTAGCTGCGCAATAAAGGCGGCGGATGGCAACCCAAAGTGAAAACTCACCACATCAGGGCGCAAGGCCAACAACACCGCTAACATGCGTTGATTATCATGAAACGTCTGGTAAATTTCAGACAACTCGACGGGTAATGCAGCCTTATAGCGACTAAAAAGCCCGGCAAAACGCTGTATCCATTTCTGCTCCAATGGTTCGTTTCGTTGTACCGCCCCGTGACAAAACACATTTACATTAATCGGCCCAGAGGTTAGCGACTGCGTTTTTTTGATCATCGCCTCCGCTTGTTCCGGCGTAGACGCGCCCACGCTGATAGAACCCAGTCCACCAGCATTACTCACCGCGGCGGCAAGCTCAGGCGTCGATACGCCAGCCATCGGAGCCTGTACCAACGGATACTGCAAATTAAGAGTTTTACACAACGCGGTTTTCATTTTTCTTATACCTGCTTGAACTCAATGTAGGGTGGTTCATAAAATCTCTTACCCAGACATAAAGATCAACGCCGTTCGCCAAATGAACATGAAAGATCAACGACGCCGCAGCGGAGGAGTTTTTGAAAACAGCAAATATTGCGACGAGAGAGGATATTGGCGGAATATCACGGATATAAAAAAGCCAGTGCATTGCTGCACTGGCCTTTGACGCTATCCGATAAATCCAGGATTAGAAATCGTAGAACACGGTAACGAAGGTTTGATCTGGCTGCTTATCGCTTGATGCTGTGAAGGTACGCTCAACATACACAGACAGACCGTAACCAATGGTGGTACCCACACCCACGTAAGTGTGGTTCGCATGGTAATCGTCTTGGCCTTTCAGCTGTAAGGAGTCAACCGCAACGTAAGGCTGGATAGATTTCAGGTAATGCTTGTCGATGTTGAAGGTATAGCCACCGAACGCTTCCAGGCCATAGCCGCTACCCGCGAAGTAACGACTTAAAGTCGTATGCTGGCTTGGTATGAAATCTTTGTAGTAGCTGGCAGTCGTCACCAAATACCAGTTGTTCGGTGTCCAGGTCAACGCGGTACCAGACAGCTGCTGGTGATACTCTTTCTCGTTATTACCAGCATCTTTCATGTAAGCATCAGTCAGACTGTATGCACCGCTCAAGGTCAGGTCTTTAGTAATTTTATAATCCAGACCCAAGCCACCACCGTTAGTACGACGGTAGTTCAAACCGCTCCCATCAGGAAGTTCACTTTGTGGCAACAGATAGTTAGCCGTCAGCGTTACTGGGCCAAAATCGTTGGTATATTTGATACTGTTCTTCGCACGGCCACCGCCATCATAGCTAGGGTTGATCCCCATAGAATCGCCAGAGGCAAGACCATCGTTATCCCAAACGTCACTTTTAATCCCGATGACAGAATAATAAACACCGTATTGTTGACCATAGGTCAAGGTACCGAAACGGTCGTCTTTAACACCTGCGTATAATTGACGCTTGTTCTTGATATTGCTGCCTTCTGGATAACGACCATCCATGCCCAGCAGATGAGCCATGTTTACACCCAGCTCATAATAGCCGATGAAAGAAGTGTGATCGTCGAGCTTGTAGTCAGCGCCGAACTTGAAACGAGAACCGCCATCGTGACCTTTACGGGCATCACCTTTGCCATTGTTATTAAATGACCACTCAGGACGGATACTTCCGCCGACGGTCAGGCTCAGAGGAGCCAACAAAGAGTTGCTCTGAGGATTTTTATCTAAAACTGTAATCGCAGCCTGCGCATTTGCAGACAGCGCGGATAAAACCACGCCGCCAATCATCATTGATGTAGTAAACTTGCTCATAAAATCACCCTGTCTTTTGTTTTATTATTTTGTTTCTTGATTAAACGTGGCATTTCGCCACTGACAGAGATTTAACATAGCCGGGTCAGGCGGAAAAGAATAAATTCAGCGAGGCTTGTCACCACACTGCAATATTATCGCTCGCAAATCATCCATTAATATTTCAATACGTAACTATTTGAAATAAAAAAACAAACGCAGGGTTGTTTTATGCCCGTTGCGGTCATTTTTAAATCAAACCGGGCATTCAAGAAAGTTCAATTGTGAAATAATTAATAACAAATAATGATAATTCTATTACGGCTGGAAACGCCAAAATTACGCCTGAAATAAATTAACTCACTTGATTATATACACCTGATTATATTCTCAACATTTTAATAACATGGCGTTTTATGAGACTAGAAATCATAAAATAAAGTGACAAAGGTCTGATCTGGCGTCCGATCATTTTTTGTGGCAAAAGTACGTTCAACGTATATCGAGAAGCCGTAACCGACCGTCGCATCGACCCCAACATACGTATGGCTGGCATGATAATCCTCATCACCTTTCAGGCGTAAAGAGTCTGCGGCGACATAAGGCTGAATAAATTTAAGATAAGGCTTATCAATATTAACGGTATAGCCGACAAAACCCTCAATGCCGTAACCGCTACCTGCGAAGTATTTAGATACCCTTCGTTGACGTTTACTGGGTACAAAATCTTTGTAGTAACTCGCCGTTCCTGCGACATACCAATTATTAGGCGTCCAGGTAAATGCAGCGCCGGACAATTGCTGGTGGTATTTTTTACTACGGTTAGCCATATTACTGATAGTTGCAGCAGTCAGATTATAGGCCAGCCCCAACGTCAAATCTTGGTTAATTTTATAATCCAAACCAAGTCCTCCACCGCGAGTACGGCGATAATAAAAACCTGAGCTGAGTGGGTATTTATCCTGTGGTAGCAAATAATCGGCATACAGCGTGACCGGGCCAAAAACATTAGTATATTTAAGACTGCGTTTTGGGCGGCTACTGCCATCATAGTTACTGCCCACCCCAACACCGTCCCCCACAGCTTGGGCATCATTATCCCAAATATCACTTTTACCGGCGATAACCGAGTAATAAACGCCATATTGGTGACCCAGAGTGAATCGGCCATAACGATCGTCACTAAATCCTGCATACAATTGGCGCTGATTTGTCGCATTGTGATGTTTATCGTAGTGCCCATTCATATGCAGCAGATGGGCCATATCCACTCCTACCTCATAATAGCCAACCACTGACGTATGTTGACTAAGCGCATAGTCAGTAGTGAAACGAAAACGGCTGCCACCGTCGTGCCCAGTATGATAATCAGAAGAATTGTCGTTATTAAACGACCATTCAGGGCGAATACTCCCGCTAATTTTGAATGATAATGGTGCTGATAGCGCATCCCTTTTGGGATCTTTTGCTAAAAGAATAATATCTGCTGGCGCACTAGCAGAATAAATGGACAGAACAACGCCACCAATTATTATTGATGTAGTAAATTTATTCATAAAACCCTGCCTTTTTGTTCCTGGAGTTAATATAGCGAATTCAACACGGAAACATTTAAATAGGCAGGCGAATAAAAACACCCCCTACATTAATTAGAGAGATATAAAACAAGCGACTCTAACTAAAGTAAATTTAGCCTCAAGCAAAGAGTGTATAAAAAACCTGGCCTGTCACGACATTACAATTCATCCGTTCGTAATTTATAGCTAAAACGCTTACTTGCTTTTTATTATTTTAATAAAAAATATATTTATCTTATTACTTAAAATAACAGTAAAAATAGTTTTATTATGAGTAATCATCACCTCTCTTTTAATTATCTGAATTAACAATTTATGACTTAACACAAAAGAGATAAAAGCATTTATATGGGATTTGTGATGAGGCAAGCAGGAAATAAAAACGACGCTATCAGCTAAGTAGTGCGAGCAGTAAACGCTCGCACACACAAACAGCTAACGATGGCAGAGGTGCTAACCTCTTGAAGAGGAAGAACTAACGGTAAGCCTGGAAGCTGCTAAAAAGCAGTTCAAGTAGTCTGGTATTATCCACGGACTGTAATACATTAACCGGCTTGCCTAGAGGCGCAGGGAAGCCGATATTTAAGCGTAACTCAGCAGGGTTGTAGCGCAGAGTAGAACCTCGGGTCATTGCCCCTTCCAATGCAACATCGACATAATATTCCGTCCCCGTTACCAAGCTCTCATCGATCAACGATGCCACGACTAAAGCATCATGGATCCAGCATCCTGGCAGTTTACGAGTCTGCATAGAATAGTCGATCCATGGGCGTAACGTTGATACCAGATAGCGGCTGAGCGGCGAATTGATCTTCTCGATACGATCAAGATCAGCATGCACCATTTGGGTCTGCGTCGTCACATCGAGCGGTAAGAGTTTAATATTGGCACCGCTGGTCAACACCACATGTGCCGCTTCGGGATCAATACCAAAATTTGTGTCTTTCAGATAGCCATTCACGTTGAATACCCCGCCCATAATGGCTATCTGCGCCACAGAAGAAGCCAGATCGGGATAAAGCTGCATGGCGTGAGCAACGTTGGTTAACGGACCGATAGCAACCAGCGTAATTTCACCAGGGTTATCGCAAATCAATTTACCCATCGCGTGTGCAGCCATCGGCGCTGTCGAGGCAATCAATGGCGGTTTAGCCACGCCTTGCCATAAACCACCTAAGCCACTAGTAACGGCACCGTTATCAAGTTTATTACGCCAAGGCTCGGCAGGTTCAACTAACGCTTGAGAGGCACCGCGCTCAATCGGGATAGATAATCCAAGGCGGTGTATCAAATCATGGGCAACAGAATATCCTACTTCACTGGGAGTATTACCCGCCACAGTCGTGATCAACTCTAACTCAATTTGTGGCGCAGCAATCGCCAACGCCAATGCTAACCCATCATCAACATTGGCACCTGGTATGCCATTTCCTGGGTCACAATCAATAATTAAACGCATATATCTTTATCTTTTTATAGTCAGTGACGGGTCTTTGTTATCGCTGTGACAACCGCAGGACTCACCAATTTGCAGTGAAAATGCAAATTCACGACAGGTTGGTTCACCATTCCAGTTTTGCAGCATTTCAATGGCATTTTTTGCCATCAGATCAATCGGCTGGCGCACTGTGGTCAAAGAGGGCACATTAAATTCTGATTCAATCGTGCCGTTAAAACAGACCAAAGCAATGTCTTTAGGAGCAGAGAAACCACGTTCTGCCATCGCCCGCAAACAGCCAAAAGCTTGTAATTCATTGGTACAAAACACCGCCTGCGGCAGACGGCCTTGCAACATATTTTGGGCCGCGGCATACCCGCCCGGGCGGGTATAAGAGGTGGAAAAAATCCACTCCTCATTAATCTTCAGACCGGCCTGTTGCATCGCATCGCGCCAGCCATTAAGCCGGTCAGAAGTATTGAGCATATCCATTGGCCCGCAAATAATTGCGATGTCATGGTAACCATGCTCAATCAGATGATGCGTTGCCTGAAACGCCGCCGCGCGCTCATCGACTAAAATGGCACTTACCGGTAAATCGACACGATCCAGCATTACGAAAGGCGTACCGCTGGCCTGGATAAGCTCGATATAGGGATGGCGGTCAACGCTGGTATACAGCAGGCCATCAACCTGGCGGTGCAACAGGTTATTGATAAGTTCTAATTCGCGCTGACGATCGTCACCAGAATCCGCCAGCAGCAAGACCTGCCCCTTGCTAAAGGCTTCACGCTGTAACGCGTGGGCCATTGAAGACAGGAACGGGTTGGAGATATTAGGAATAATCAGACCGTAAGTTTGCGTAGTACCAGAGGCCAAGGCGCGGGCGATACCGTTAGGTCGGTAGCCGGTCTTTTTGATAGCATCGAGTACACGCTGGCGAGTTGCAGGTGCAACCGGGCGCGGCCCGTTATTGACCACATAACTAACGACTGCAACTGACGTACCCGCTTCACGGGCGACATCAGAACGTGTAACACGCTGAGGCTGAATAGTGGTCAAGTTCTTTACCTACTTAGTCTGCGCTAGACAAATCCGGTTTGTAATAAACGCTGTTCATAGCATCTGCTATTCATTGCAGATGCTGTTTTTAGTAAATAAAGTCAGATAGCATCCTGCGGCAGATTAAGATCGCGTCCGCGGGTTTCAGGTGCAAAGAAAGTCGTGATAAAGCCGATGCCCGCCATTACAGCGAAATAGATAGCGATGGGTAGCCAGTGTCCGGTATAGCTCAGCATTGCTGAGGCAATCAGAGGTGCCGTGCCGCCGGACAGAATCGAGCCAAGCTCTTTCGCTACAGCCATCTTGGTATAACGATTAGTGACGCCAAACAGTTCAACGCCCCATGCCGCTTGCACACCAAAAATACCCAGTGATGCCAACGCCATGCCTACAATAATAGTGCCGATAACGATAGCGGGTTCACGCGTATCAAGCAGCATAAAAGCTGGGAACGCATAAAGTATCAGTAACAGGCAGAACCAACGGTAAGTAATACGACGGCCAAAGCGATCTGAGAGATAACCTGACAGCGGAATAATCAAGAAACCAAGCAATGACGCAATAAATACCGCCATCGTTGGTACCGACTTATCCACCATCAGCACTTTGGCCACGTAACCAATCATAAAGCCTTGAGCCAAGTAAGATGGGCCATTCTCGCCAATACGCAAGCCAATCATTACCCAGAACGCTTTACTGCGCTGCCAGAAGCTACGTTTATCAACTAGCTCCTGATGTTGAGGCCCTCTAGCCAGAGCCTCTTGACGCTGTTGCTCTAATACTAACTGTTGACGCTCGAACACTGGCGTATCACGAATATGGCGACGCAGATATAAAGCTGCACCAGCTATCAGGAAACTGCACAAGAAAGGTATGCGCCATCCCCAAGCAACTAATGTTTGCTTATCCATCTGCAAAACCAGCAGCCATACTCCTGCGGCAAGCAGTGTTCCACTGTTAGAACCAAGAGCAATGATTGATGAGATCAAGCCGCGTGTTTTTGCTGGAGAATATTCCCCCAGCATCACCGCGCCGCCGGAAAGCTCCGCTCCGGCACCTAACCCCTGTAAAAAACGAAGTACAACCAGACAGGCTGGGGCCCAAACACCGATTGACGCATAACTTGGAATCACGCCAATCAGTGTTGTGGACAAGCCCATCAAGCTTATAGTGGTAATCATTACCACTTTCCGGCCTTTACGGTCTCCTAATCTTCCGAACAACAGCGCACCAATAGGGCGCGCAATGAAGCCGACTGAATAGGTCGCAAAGCTGGATAACAGGGCGATCGTTGGAGTTGCTTCAGGGAAGAATACATCACCAAATATTATGCCAGCGGCTAAGCCATAGAGCGCAAAATCTGCATACTCCATCGCTGTCCCCAGCCAACATGATGCGGTTGCACGCCAAAAGTCTTTACGACCTTCAGGTGTAGCCAGACGCTCTTCTGCAGCCAAGCTCTCTATTGGAGCACGGTCAGTTTCGGAGCTATCGAGTGACGTCATTCTATAAGTTCCCCTGGTGTTGAAGCTAATATTGGCGCGTTATACCCACATTCCATCCTCACCAGTTACGCTATTCCTCATTGGGCTTAGTCATACCAGGAAGACTTAAAACGTAAGGTATATTTACGATTCGTCCTGTACATATGATTATCTACCCGCGTAGATAGGTCAATTCAATTATTTTGCCTAATGAGAATATTCATAAAAGTGTCATAAACCAAATTTATTAGGTTATTGATAAAAAAGGATTTATTTCACTTATGTGACAATTGGCTATTTTTCACCCAAAAACAATCATCACTTAATCTTGCTGAATCATCGGTCTTAACACCTGGCTATAGAGCAACAACTAGGCTAACGCTCTGGTCGTTCTATGAATAATCCCTGCCAGTAATGACGTCACCACCACCGCAGAGATCAACGCCAATGCAAAGGTGCTGAACAACCCAGCAGAGGGCAGTAACACCCGAACTATTTCATAAAATATGATCACGCCAATAGCGCTAATTGCATTGCCGCGCATCACCGCCAACATGGCATTTCGACCAGAATGCACATGTGCAAAGACAGTTAATGGCCAGGCAATAACGGGGATGGGGGCTAAAATACCGCTGATTTGTGGCCCAAGAATATGCGCCGAACTGGTAATAACAAATAGCATCACGGTTGAGGTAAGCATACGAAAAGGAATATCCCAAACAGAAGCTTTCGGCGTCTTAATCTCGCTAGCATCCTGTTGCCGCGTGAAATACACCATCAACATAATCGCTGCCATACTGATAATAATCGCTATAGCAGGTGAACTAACCATCAACAATAATAATGACATCAGCGCGAAGAAAATAATCGCCATTAAGCAGGTAAACAGCACGGGAATAAAACGGCTTATCACCAGGTAAAAAAGGTACGTCAGTAATACCGCACTCAATCCCGATAGCGCCCCAGAGGCAGATTGCGCAGCAAAATGGCGGCCTTGCTCAATCGTCAAAAAGATGACAATCGGGCCAGAAGTCAGCGGCAAACCAGACAATATGCCGCCAATAAAACTCCCCCACCGGCGCATAGCTAAACAAATAGCGAGCATCAACACCGGCGTCACCACCATTTTTATAAGAACAATATTCATAAACGGTGCTCCTGTACCAAACTGCCGGGCGATAAACGGGATAATTTATCGCTAACCAAAATAATCTATGAGCAGTAGCTTGCAAAGCTAGCCACTCACGAAGCAAGCTAAAATTGCCTCAGGTTAAAATAACACGACATGATGTTTATCACAGAAGATCCTCCCGGCACTTGTATTTTATTTAAGCCACAACTATAACCAATCAATAGGACGTAATCGGGTTAGTGACCTGAGCGAAACCTGATTCGAGGAGTGCCATGATTGGCATTTCCCGAATCAGGTTTTTTTTTGGCCGCAATTCAGCAAAAAATCGAGAATAAGGGGAAGCACTATGGATACCAGCTTATTAGCAAACGAGTTACTGCGGTTGGTTGGCGGCGAGAAAAATGTCAAAAATGTGGTGCATTGCGCCACTCGCCTGCGCTTTTCGTTATTCTACGATCGTCTGGTGGACGTCGCGGCAATTGAGCAACTCGATGGCGTGATCACCACCCTCAACAGTGCTGACCAGTTTCAGGTCGTCATTGGCAACCGCGTCGCCGAGGTTTATCAAGCCTTGCCATTAGCCTCATTAAAAGACGGCGCTCATCCACAACCGCCAAAAGAAACGACAAAACGCGCCAATCCTCTGGCCAAACTGGTTGATATCGTCTCATCGATCTTCACCCCTTTGCTTGGTGCCATGGCAGCTGCCGGGATGTTAAAAGGCTTACTGACCATCGCTATCACACAAGGCTGGTTAAACCCCAGCCAATCTACCTATATTATTTTGCATGCCACCTCCGACAGCGCCTTTTACTTCTTGCCTCTGATGCTCGCAGCTACTGCGGCTAAAAAATTCGAGGGCAATATTTTTGTTGCTATCGCTATTGCCGGTGCACTGGTTTATCCCTCATTACAAGAGTTGTTTGCTCGCCAGGTTGACGTGACTTTCTTTGGTATTCCGGTAGTAATGATGAAATACAGCGCTACCGTCTTACCAATCATTCTCGCTATCTATCTGATGTGCAAATTAGAGCACCTGTTTAATAAGTACATCCATGAAACCTTGCGTTATGTACTTAACCCCTTCTTATTATTAGTTATTATGGTCCCGTTAACACTGCTTACTATCGGGCCTATAGGTTTATATTCCAGTGAGTTAGTCGCCAAGTTCTTTATCACTATTTATAACGTTAACCCGGTCATTGCCAGCGCCTTATTTGCCGCACTTTATCAGGTATTGGTGATATTCGGCATGCACTGGATTTTCACCCCCGTGATTATTAATGACATCACCAGCGGTGGGCGCAGCGTCATGAAAGCCGCCACATTGCCCTCAGTCATCGCCCAAGCCGGCGCGGTATTAGGTGTGATGCTGAAAACCAAAAACAAAAAAATGAAGACGCTGGCGGGTAGTGCCTTAATTAGCGCCTTAATCGGTATTACCGAACCGGCGATATACGGTGTGACGTTGAAATTAAAAACGCCGTTTATCTGTGCCGTCATTGCCGCAGGGATTGGCGGCGGCGTGTTGGGTTATTCCAATAGTGCGGCTATCGCGACCGGTATCTCAGGATTACTCACTCTGCCTATTTTTTACGGCGAAGGTTTTGCCGGCTTGTTAATCGGTACCGCCATCTCCTTTGTCTTAGCGGCGCTACTGACTTATGTCATCGGTTTCCAAGATCCTGTGGATGAAGAAGCGTCCCCAGCGCCCACGGACTCCCCTGCTCAATCCACCACATATACGCCGCTTACCACTTTACATACGAGACAACGAGAAGAAATAAAATCGCCTATAGCAGGGCATTTGATCGCACTCGAACAGGTTAATGACAAAGTGTTTTCCAGTGGTGTGGTCGGCGATGGTATTGCGATCCAACCCGCAAACGGCAAGGTGTACGCGCCGGTCAATGGCATCGTTACTGCAACCTTTAACTCGGGTCATGCTCTGCAAATTTTGTCCGATAGCGGTGCAGAAGTGTTGATTCACATCGGTCTTGACACCGTGAAACTCAACGGTGAGCACTACCGCATGCATGTCACAGAGAGCCAGGAGGTCAAATACGGTGATCTGCTGATCGAGTTTGATCTAGCTGCCATTGAGCAAGCTGGCTTTGACTGCATCACGCCGGTGATCATCACCAACTCAGACGACTATAAAACTTTTCAGAAATCGATAAGCCCAGACGCCAAAGCTGGCGATGTTCTGCTGACCTTATCTTGAGCGCAGTGATGCGCAAACATTAAAGGAGAAACTTATGAAATATCGTCAACTTACTCCCTTCCCACATGATTTTTTATGGGGAGCCTCAACCTCAGCCTATCAAGTTGAAGGGGCGTGGAATGAAGATGGCAAAGGTCCGTCAGTCATTGATGCTCGCAACCCTTACCCCGAAGGCACCACGGATTTTACCGTCGCCAGCGATCACTACCATCGCTATAAAGAAGACATCGCGCTGTTTGCTGAAATTGGCTTGAAATCTTATCGATTTTCCATTGCCTGGACACGGATCATCCCAGACGGCAGCGGTGAGATTAACCAGGCCGGGGTCGATTTTTACCATCAGTTGATTGATGAAATTCTTCGCCACGGCATTGTGCCGATTGTCACCATGTACCATTTCGATTTGCCGCAAGCGCTGCAAGAACAAGGCGGCTGGTACAATCGAAAAACCATTGATGCTTTTGCTCGTTATGCCGACGTATTGTTTGATGAATACGGCAGCAGGGTAAAATATTGGCTCACTATCAATGAACAGAACTTGATGATTTTACAAGGTGTTTCACTCGGTACCATGGATGCAAACATGGAGAGCCAGAAAAAGATCCTCTACCAGCAAAACCACCATATGCTGGTCGCTCAAGCTAAAGTCATGCGTGCTTTACACGACAAAGTGCCAGAAGCGAAAATTGGCCCGGCACCCAATATCTCGCTGATTTATCCTGCCAGTGCCAAACCGGAAGATATTCAGGCGGCATTCAACTACAACGCCATTCGCAACTGGCTCTATTTAGATATGGCGGTACACGGCAAATATAACGTGATGGCATGGCGCTATATGCAAGAGAAAGGCTATACGCCGGAGATCTTACCCGGTGATATGGAGATCCTGAGCAATGCTAAGCCCGATTTTATTGCCTTCAATTACTACACCACGCAGACGGTCGAAGCCAGTCGCGGCGATGGTCATGACGAAGTGATCCGCGGAGGAAATAAGTTGCTCAAATCAGGTGAAGATGGCGTACATCGCGGCGCATCGAATCCCTACTTGCCCCGTACAGAATTTGGGATTGAGATGGACCCGGTTGGTTTTCGTAATACGCTGCGCGAGATTTACGATCGCTACCATTTGCCACTGCTGATCACCGAAAACGGTTTAGGTGCCTTTGATAAACTCGATGAGAATGGCCAAATCAATGACACCTATCGCATCAACTATTTATATCTGCATATCGAACAAATGCAGTTAGCCATCACCGATGGCATTGAAATATTTGGCTATACTCCTTGGTCGGCACTGGATTTAATTTCCACACACCAAGGCTGCTCAAAACGTTATGGATTAATCTATGTTGATCGCGACGAGTTCGATTTAAAACAACTCAAACGTATTCGTAAGCTGAGCTCCTATTGGTACTCTGATGTTATCAAATACAATACGTTATAAAGGATAGTCATGCAGATCTACCCCGGTGATGGCAGCGAAAGTGTGGTAATAAGCCATCATCGGTTTGTTTGATGTTTCGACCTCGTAGGCAATAGGATCACCCTGATGAAAGTCGTCAAAATATTAAGTAATAACGCCATTATCGCGGCGACAGAAAACGGTCAGGAAGTGGTCGCTATTGGCCGAGGGGTTGGCTTTGGCAAACATAGCGGCGATACAGTCGAGCCTCTTAATATCGAAAGTCAGTTCATTAAAAAGGGTAATGAATTAAACGACGTACTTGTGCAACTTACCTCCGCTATCCCCACAGAATACTTATTACTGACCCAGCAGATTATTCAGTTGGCGCAAGAGAAACTCAATATTGATGCGCAAGAAAGTCTATTTTTCGCGTTAAGCGATCATATTAGCTTTGCGGTACATCGCTTTAATAAAGGCATTGAGATAAAAAACCTTCTACTGTGGGATATTAAACAGTTTTACGCCGTAGAATTCTCGCTCGCCAGGGAAGCACTGGCATTAATTAACCACAAACTCGCTATTACCTTGCCGGAAGACGAAGCCGGGTTTATTGCCTTACATCTGGCTAATGCCAAAAATAAAGACCTGAGCAGTACCATGCAAAGTGCCGGGATGATTAAAGATATATTGAATATCATCAAGTACGACCTGCGCATTGCATTTGATGAGACATCGCTGGATTATCAACGCTTAATTACCCATCTCAAATTCTTCACGCTGCGCCTATTCAAGCGTGAGAATGTCGATCACGAGGATAAAAGCATTTATGACGGCATCAAAGAAGGTATGCCCAAGGCTTATCTCTGCGCGCTGAAAATTGGTGATTATGTCGAGAAAAACGCCCTCAGCCAGCTCACGGCCGACGAAACCCTGTTTTTGACGATTCATATTAATCGGATCAAGGCGGGATGAAGGATATGGTCGAATGGGGTCACTACTGGCCAGCAGTCTTTAACAACCGCTGTCATGAAAAGGTATTCGCGTCGTAAAATGGCCTTGAAGATCAGATAGCAGGACCTAGTACATCTGCTGTGTTAGCTAAAACTTGATCTGACGGTTTTCGCCTGTAGCACACAATCAAATCTGACAGTCTGCTTAGAGCGAGGTGCGGACTTTTGTCTATGTATAAAGAGAGAAGGAGATAGCAGATCGTCTGAAAGCAGAGGAAATAAGTCCAGAGCGTGGCGGCGAACTAACTCATAGAGTGGGCATGAATACGAAAAGTCGCCTGAAGAAGTGGTGCTACTTGGACTAATTGTCGGATATGGTTAAGTGATACCCCGGCTATCAACCGGGAATTGATTTATGCTTTCTCACCTACATTATCAACGTTCGTAAATTGTCCCGTTCGGGCGCATGTACATACCATCATTCAGATAAACGTCTTCGCCATCCTCAACACTTAGGTCAGAATAAATATCGACCATGCCAGGTTCGACAATATTCGTCGAAATCCCATGAGCATCGAAGAGCTCAAAGAAGCGAGTGACCCATTCCTCGTTGACCTCATCTTGTATAGTTTTGCCGTGACCTATAGTAATGGAAAACATGGAGATACAATTATTCTGAAAGCGGTCTACTTTATTCTCAGGTTGAAGATGATTTTCTTGGGCTAACGTCTCAGCGACCGAAAAAAGGAGCTTCTGGTCTACTGGCAGCTTGTATCCGATAGTCAAACCACCCCCTATGCGAATTCTCTCTTCGGGCCTCGTTGGTGTCTGCACTTCAAAAGAATTACCATCATCATTTTGAGCTAAAAAGCGGACGAAAACCGTGTCTCCACGGACTAACATCCAATCCTTTCCATGTTTTGGTTTCATTGCTTTAACTATCTGCGGTTGTAATGCTGACATGCTCATGGTGTTAGATATCGAAAAGAAAAACATGAAAGAGATTATACCGACTAGAGTGTTTTTTTATAGCTCCGCTACTCTTGGCGAGCATCACAGAAAATGACGCTTCAAGCCAACGTCCGCTTCTGGCACGCAGCGGACAAGCTGTGTGGTCACAAGGTCCGTTGTGAGCGCAGACTGTGTAAAAACTCGTTTTTTCATTATCTGAGTACTATCTCCGACCAGGAGCGCAAAATATTCCTGATATTGACAGTATTCGCTGTGATTTGTATAGAGAGGTTTTTCGAGGGTTTTGTGGCCTGGCACTGAGTTCTAATGGCTTGATATTAAGGGTTAAAGCGGTCACTCCCCCGCTAGTTGAATTGCTCTCGCAGCTTAATGCTCAGTCCTTCAGTCCCCCAGATTGACATCATCCTTTTCAGGTTATAAGCCAGTACATGCAGACTGATTTCTGTACTGACATTTTTAAATCGTCGCATCAGGATATGTGTTGCCCCCATCCACATTTTAATTGTTCCGAACGGGTGTTCTACCGTTTGCTTTCGCACGATAGCTGTTTGTTGCGAAGCATCAAGCTTGGCCTGCATGTCTTCCATTTCGGCTTCATGAACCCAGCGTCTTATACGTCTCGGATCGCGTTTTGATGTAGTACACCTTGAGCGCTGACTGCAATCGTGACAGGCGATATTGTTAAAATACATTTGCCCATCCTCAACCATCGTAAATCTGTTCTGAAGCTCGTTACCCGCCGGGCAAATGTAGACGTCTTTTTCCTTGTCATATTAGAACAACGAACGGTTAAAAAGACCTTTCCGGTCCGCGCCAGAGGTATCACCTTTTGGTACTAACGCCACGGCACCTAATTCCTGAGCAGCCTTAATATCACTCCGGCTGTAATAGCCTTTATCAGCCAGTACAGTAATATCCGTTTTGCCTACAGCACCTTGCGTCAATTTTGTCACGGCAGCTAGCTGCCCGCGGTCTGGGGTATTTGTTACTTCATGCACAACAATCAGGTGATTTTTGGCATCAACAACAGTCTGTACGTTGTAGCAAATTTGCCGGTTCATGTTATTTGTCTTCATTAACCGGGAATCAGGATCAGTTAAAGACAGCTGTTTGTCTGGTTGTTGCGCGACTGCTTGTTGAATTTCCTGAAGTTCCTGTAAGCGCTTGTGCAACCATGCCAGTTTAGTTGCTGTTAACTTTGTGCTGACATCGGACTCTGTGCTCTTGTCAGCTTCGTCCAGCTTATTCAGGTAATGATTGATACTTTTCTCAACCCGCTCAATATGGTCTTTGGCTTTCTGAGGCGTGAAATTATTCGGCTTGCTGTTTACCGCCTTGAATTTACTGCCGTCGATGGCTACAACCACATCGGTGAACATCTGCATCTGCCGACAGAGGTCAATGAAGGCCCGACAAGCATTTTTGATACCTTTACCGTTATTTTTTCTGAAGTCGGCAATGGTTTTAAAGTCAGGCGTTAATCGCTCAAGCAACCACATCAGCTCAACGTTCCGATGAGCCTCTTTTTCTAACCTGCGGGAGGACTGAATGCGGTTCAGGTATCCATAAATGTACAACTTCAGCATAACCGCAGGATGATATCCGGGCCGCCCAGTCTGCTTTGCATTAACTCTCTCGAAGCCAAGAGAATCAAGCTGTAGCCCATCTACAAATAAATCAACGACTCTGACAGGGTTATCTTCGGTGACAAAATCATCCAGCGCTTCAGGGAGTAAAGTCACCTGATGTCTTCCCTGGCCTTTAATGTGATGGGTCATATCTGCACCAGCAATATTTAACCGTATACTTCTAATTTTATTAAATAAAACAGGTTTCTGCATGCGTTTATCAAGAATGATTGATCATATAAAGCCACTAGTTAGACCAAAAAGTGATCAGAAGTTTTCACACAGCCTGACACTGAGGGCTGAGCGAGGTGCGGACATCTCGATGGCCCCTCTGGCTCCCCGGCGTTGCCGGGGCGTCAAGCCCTACTGCGCTAAAGCAGAGCCGGTGAGATCCAACGAATCTTAGAGGATTAGAAATGTAGTGTTATACTCCTGATTCCGGTCAAGAACTTTTTCAACAAAGCCAATCGCCTATCGAAACCATAATTTACAACTGAGCTTTACCCTTAAGAAAAGAGAATTTTGTAAGTTCAGAAAAGTAGTCTTTTTCTTTCTCCATGGTTCGGCGAAAATGCTCATTTGTTAAATCTAAAGTTAACTCGTATTTCATCCCAGTTTTGACAGAGAAATATCTAGCTTTATCTGCTTTTACAATGGTTCCAACCTCAGTTATGTCGAGACCTGCTGGCATCGATGCTATTGCGCTTTCAGCAGTGCTTTTTGACATTGCAAAAAGAATTCCCCAATCACCTACAGTAAAAGCAAAATTAGATTTCTCAATGCATAATTCAGTTGAAGCCCGTCTAGCTAAATGATGTAGAGGCAATAAATCAATATTAATGAGGGGGGCCAATCCATTTTTGCTAAGTAAATTCAAGCCTTCGGCAAGTCCATCACTTAGATCTACAGCAGCTGTCACTCCGCCATGAGAAAATAGATATCTAGCTTCATCCCAAACGCAAGTTGGTAGTGCGAGAGATTCTAGGATTTCGCTACTCTTATTTCTTGCTTTAGTGCGTAATAAATAAGAAGATGCAAACCCTCCCAGACGGCCAGCGAGGAGTACAGTGTTTTCTTCTTCTGCGGCCCTTCTACTGACAATCATGTCTTTCTGTATTGTTCCGAACGCTGCCCCCACTACATTAGCTTCTCTACCTTCTTTTGTATCACCACCAACGAACGCTACGCCTTTTTCCTGACAAGCTATCTCAGCTCCTTTAATAATCTCTTCAACGTCTGAAGCACTCCAACTGCCGGGTACAGTGATGGAAAGCATAAACCCAGTTGGTGTAGCTCCAACAGCAAGAATATCGCTAATATTGGCTGTTACAGCTAAACGCCCCCACATTTGAAAGCTAGTCCAGCCTTTATATGCTGCTATGGGTTTAGCTGCACGATCAATTTTGAAAGCAATTGCAATATCGGGAAGGCCGATATCAACTACACTCGCATCATTTCCAAAACCATTAAGAAACTTATCTGATTTGATCAAGCCAGGGAGGATGGAGCGCAAAAATTCCTTTTCTCCAATATCATTCATCAACATTATTTTCACCTAATTGAAAGCGCATTTCCTCCAAGATTCTTCTTTTTTCATCAAAATATAAAGTTCTTGATGAATTTATAACTTCATTGGTAGATTGCCTTGCCCTATACACGTGGATATTGCGATCTACTGGAGAATCTTGCAGTATTAAGGAAATTGTACAAATTGATAAAGGCACCGCGCAATGTAACTCATTAAAATTTAAGTAATAAACATCACCAGCTTTTATAGTTGACTTGCTCTTTGGAATTAATTTTATCGTTTGTGCGCTTTCTGTACTTGGCTCACAACTGTCTCCTACTGCTACGAAATCCTGTCTATAATATTCATTACCAAAATCACCGATGCTAAATTTAGTAGAAGTCAAGGTTCCTTGTAATATTATAGAGGCAAAAGACGCGATGTGATCATGAATATCTTTCTCTATTTGTCCACGTTTCCAAAAATGCAGGCGGACCCGACGCGGGTACATTCCACCGACATCTGCAATTATGAATTTATAAAAGCCAAGCTGATGTTCGTATCCGCTAAGGTTTAACTCACCTTTACTCAATAAATGACCCAAATACTCTTTTATTTCAATTGGGCTAGTATACCTAGTCAGCATATCAACAAGTTCTTGTTGTTTAAGTACTACATTATTTTTCTTGATGAGAATATCTATTAATCTTTTCACTGCTTCAGCTCCACTGCTCGTTTCATAGATACACCAGGTGAGCCGTGTGCTAATTGTTGTTCGAGATGATCGATAACATCGCCGTTCCTTTCTAACGTATACTGATGATTTCGCAAGTCATGAATGGTCATCCATGCATACTTACCTGCAGGAAGAATAAACTCCCTATCACTCATTTTTTTTGCAAGATTGTCTGAAATTTCCACAAAAAAAATATCGAAGTAATAAGTGGTAAGCTTCTCACTTTTTACTGATATTTTCTTGCTTATTAAATCATTTTTAAATGTTGATAGTTTAATATCACTGCCCTCAGCAGCCCATTTTATCGCTAGTGCATTGCACAATTCATCATTCGTTTGAATATTCGAAGACTCGCGCTTTCCGAAGTTAGGCAATAGCCAGCAATCCCACGATTTAGAATATTCAACTAATATCCTTAAAGACGATTGAGTATCTTCAGCTAATAATAAAAATGCGAAGCGTCTATCTTCTTTAGTTTGTGATTGGTCTATCAACTTTTGCAAAAAAACTTCAAAACTTGGGGTTCTTAATATTTTGTAAATGATATACGAAAACCATACTAAGAGTGCCCCAAAAAAAGTTAAGGATAAAAAGATCCACACGCCCTTATCGATACCCCATTTAGAGCTGATGTCGGATACGAGCATAGTAAAACCAATAGTTACAAGGATGCTTATCTGCGATAGCAAAATCCCTATATTCGAGGCTCTATTATCAAAATAAGGGCGAAGTAAACCGTTAAGATGTAAACGGTCAAACAATACCTTGTCAGGGGGTATGCGGGATTCTTTTTGGCGCGAAACACTAAACTTATACTTCCATATATTAAATTCCAATTCAATCTCCTTTAATAATCTGATTTTTAGGAAACAGCAGAATCAGTATTGCATGACATCATATTTAACTTAAAGGTTCGATGACCAATGGCTCTCAAACCACTTAAACGTAACGCTCACTTATGGCTAAAGCAATTTTTAATGCGCGACAGTGAATGAAGACGACAGAAAAATTTTCGTATATTACTACAGGCTATTGTCGCCGTGATGCAGCGTCGCAGCCTTGAACTTATAGGTTTTACCAATCCCAGCCCCTCCCTTGTATGTCTAAGTAGCCTCTTCGCTCTGCTCGCTCCCAATGAAATTAAGCATTCACAAAAAAACGGCATAACCGAAATTCAGACGGCGATCTTTTTAGAAAGGTTTAATCAGGTCTGCGAGGCTGACACGTTCGTAACTTTGAACGTCCGCTCCTGGCACAGAGCTGCCTGTCAGATTAGGTCTGACGCTGTGCAATAGATGTGTCAGGTCAAATCTGAGCTAATACCTCTAAGCGCACGCTGATAACTGGCTTTATCCGCAGCCTGAGAGATCACCGTATTCACGGCGATCTCTCATTTATCCCACGCTATTTATCAGTATTCGTCTAAAAAATACTACTCAAGCGCCTGCTGCAAACTGGCGACTTGGCTGCGCAAGTCTTCCAATTCCATCTGCTTTTCCATCACCGATTTCGACGGTGTGTTCTGCTGTTTCAGGCTAGTTTCCAGCTCAGCAATCTGCTTTTGATACTTCGCTTGTCCGGCGCTTTTCTTCTTCAGTTGCGCCAACAAATTGCTCATTGACTTATTCAACGCGTTGTATGTCGCCTGTTTACTAGCAACATCACCATGTACCTGGTTTTTTTCCTGCTCAATAGCGGCATACACCGCTTTGAACTCGGTATTAAGCGCCTGTTCATTACTCAACGTCTGCTGTTTACTTTCGACACGCTTATCATAGGTGCCCGAGTAGTTGCAGTTGAACTTGGTAATAATGCTGACATCACCTGTAGTCGGATCACAATCTGCGGCATTAGTAGCACAACCACTCAATACAACGATACTGGCTAATAACGGTAAATATCTTAGTTGCATGTCCAATTTCCTTAGCTCACCTTCAGCGCGGTTCGCTGGGTATACAGACTATCTAAATCTGATTGCAGAGAAGCAATTTGCGTACGCATTTGACCAATATCACTATCCAACTGAGCGGTTTTATTACCATCACGCTGCTCAGCAGCAGACACATCAACCCACTGTTTTTCACGCGCATTCAAATCAGTCAGTTTTTTACGCAGTGAAGCTATGTTGGCATCGACGCCGCCCAGTTTTTTACTGGCAGTAGCCTGATCGACTCGCTTAGCGGCGATATCTTGTTGCAGTTGCGTCAACATCCGGCGATCGTCGGCGATCACTGCTTTAGCGACAGCAGATGCACGTTGTAGCTTCTGGTTATCGGCCTGCACGTCGGCAATAGATGCATTCAGACGTTGCTCTTTATTCGCATACTTGCTGCGCTGATTATCCAGATAAGCATTAGCCCCCATACCAACACCACATCCAGCGACAGCCGCTGCCGCCATACATACCGCTTTATTGCTGCTGTTGCTTACAGCACAAGCCAACGCTCCGACCGCGGCGCCACCAGCACAGGCCGTCCAGCCAGATTTACTGAAGAAATTATAATCCGCGCTATTTTCTAAGCGTGGATCGGTTTTATCACCGCTTAGAGAGCCCGTGCTCTGACAGCCGGTAAGTACCAACACCACACTCAAACACAACATCATTAATACTGATTTAATTTTCATGACCCCAACCCCATTTTTATTTCCATTAAAAAAATAATAATTATCAATTAATTACCCGGTTTTCTTACAAGCTTCCAGCCATCCTGCACGCGACACTTTGCCGTCTTTCCAATAGCCTTGCAGATGCTGCCAGTAGGTCGACAAATAGTTATTCAAATTGGTTTTTTCTCGGGCGGCCATTTGTTGAATCACTACGCTAACCTGTGGTTTCACCTGTTCAAGGTTATAAGTCGTGCCGTTATCGACCACCGTGTCGGCGTAATAACTGACGATGAAATCGAGCGCTTTTTGATGTTCATTGAGCTGCTCCTGACGGCGACCACAATTAGCATCCAGTTCACTGCCCGCTTTACAGCTTTTTTCATACAATCCCGCCAAGCGGTCGTAGAACATGCCGTCATCTTTCAGCTTGGTACACAAGAAAGCACCAAGTTGCAGGGAGGAACGAATCGCCTGATCGCGTTGTTCGTCGCGCAGTTGGCTATTGGCCCGCATCTCTGCCCGCAGTTTCTCCAACTGCTTCTTCAGGCCCTCATCCTGTACCTGCGAAGAGAGGTTATTCAGGCTGGTCAAGGTGTTATCCCCACCTTGTGCTTTTCCTTTGGCGTTTTGTGTGCCCAGACCTTTCCACTCTTGTTCAATCTCTTTGATACGATCGCGCGAGGTTAAGGTCGGGCTGACCATCGCCAAACGCATACCGATGGTTTTATTCTCGTTAGCCCCCGCATTGGTGTAATACGGCTCTTCGGCGCGCAAAGCGCTGCGCAATTCGCCCTGTGGTGTCAGGAAATTCCCGCCACGCACCACATAACCGCCCGCCTGGCCGTGCTGACGGTCCAGTTTATTGAGGCGGAAGGGTTCAAAGGTCATTTCCGAGGCGTTGCCCAGCATGTCAAACAGCCCCAATGGGTTTGGCTTGAGCAGTCCGGCTAATTGCAGCTTGCCATTGGCCGATTGCGCCCCGGCAAACCAAGCATAACTGGTGATGCCTTCCGGCATCGGGAAGCGCTGATCGCGGAATTCGGCGGGAGAGACGGCCAGGCCCCCGCGTGCGGCAAACTCCCATTCGGCTTCGGTCGGCAGACGCAGGAAGCCTTTAGCGCCGTCTTCGCTTGGCAGCGCGTCGGCTTTCTCTTTGCGTAGCCACAGGTTGTACTTATCGGCAAAGTTCATTGCATCCACCCAACCAATATTGACCTGCGGCAAGCGCAGTTTATTACCAGGTGTCGGACATTGACCGCCAATCACTGCCTGATATTGCAGTTCGGTCAGTTCATATTTAGCCATCAGGTAATAACGGCTTTTTCCGCCTTTGCCTTCGGCAAAGCTGCCGGCAATATGCTCGGGACGGGACTGTTCGATATAGCCCCATTCATCGCCATCCTGCCCCAGCGTGATGCTGTAATCGTCCAGCGGCTTACTGAGCGGGATCTCGACTTTGCGAAACACCATCGCGCCATCACAAGGCATCGGCAGAATCACGTCATCCGGCAGAGGTTGCGGGTTGTAAAACTTTTCATCCCACACGGCATAACTGGACAATGAGGTACAGGCAAATGCCGCACCCATTGCCAAAGAAAATAGCTGAGGTTTAGATATCACGAAGACTCTCCGCAGGTTGGATCTGGACAGCTCTCACTGCGCCAATACCGGCGACCAGTACCGCCACCAACATGGCACTGGCGAAGGCAAGCAGCACATGGACAGGCTCAAGATGGCAGACAAAGGTATTGCCGGGCAGGTGTTGTCCCAGTAAATGATTGAAGAGCGAGCTGCCACATAAATAGAGCAGGAAGCCGCAAAGGAAGGCGATGGTGGTCAGCAGCAAAGCTTGCAGCACGATGTACGATGCGACGGCATTGCCACGAAAACCGAGCAGACGTAACACCGCCATGTCTTTGCGTTTTCGGTCAATATTGGCGAGGAACGCGCCAATCAGCGACGCAATGCAGCCTAATAACGACACCCAGGCGATCACCGCAAAGATCACCCCCAGCACATAAGTGATCGAACGGACAGATTCGATCTCGGCTTGTCGAGTCACCGTTTCAACGTGCTGTTGGTTCAGCCAGTCGGCCAACGGTGCAACGGCATCAATATCGCGTGCGTAGATCCGCGCTTTGGCAAAATGGGTTCGTGCCACGCCAGTCCGGCCGCTATCAATACCAAAAGCGGGTACCTTGATACCGTCGCGAAAGTCTTCCATGTCGGTCAGCAGAGCCAAGGTCACGAAGGCCGCAGGGCGAGAAAAACGCGCCTCGTCAACAATCGCGCTGACCGTCATCGTCAGCCGACCACGCTCATTTTCACCATCGAGCTTACGCGCCACAAAAAACTGGATGCGATCGCCCACCTTGGCCTCGAGTTTCTTGGCCGCGCTGGCGCTTAATACCAGATGCTGCGCATCTTGCGGAACCGGTACGCCAGCCAATAACGGGTCACCTTCCGCTGTCGGTAAAATTTCGGCGTTGGAAACAAATGCCTGGCTGCTATGCACCAGATCGGCCTGCGTGTTCAAGGCACGTGTCAACGCAATGGAGAAGCCCACTTCTGGGCGGGCAGCCAGTTGATCTAACCAGGACTGTGAATACTCGCCGTTCCCTATCATCCGCACTTCCAAATTGCGCGGATCATTAAGTAACTCAGCGCGCAACTGGCCGACAATGCCGCTTTTTAACCCGAACAGCAGTAATAACGGCGCGATCACCGCCACCAGCGAAAACACAATACAGAGTGCGACCTTACGGTCATGGATCAGGTCATGTACCGCCAGACTCAGCAGCAACGATCCCCGCTGCCAACGCCCCGCACGGTTCCTTTCAGGATGTAAAGACACTGCCTCTCCCTGCCTGCGGCTGTCCATGTAAACGTCGAAGAGAAAACGCATCCACTAACTGCCAGTCGTGACTGACCACCAGCGCACTAATATTGAGCTCGGATACCATCTCCAACATCAGAGAAAACAGCTCCCGTGCGTTATGTGGATCAAGCGCAGCGGTAGGTTCATCGGCCAGCAGTAGCGGCGGCTGGTGGGCGATAGCGCGGACAAAAGCCACACGCTGGCGCTCACCAATCGACAATTGGCGAGGCATTTTTTTTAATAAAGGCTGCAGTTGTAGCGTGCGCACCGCTTTATCGACCCACGTCGAAGACAGCGGCATGCCAAGCAAGCGGCGCGGCAGTTGCAGATTTTGCTCAACATTTAAGTAAGGCAACAGGCCACCGTTTTGCAGCACAAATCCCAGTTCACTGGCGCGCAGGTTCGACAATACGTCTTCCTGACCGGCCAATAGAGGCGCGGCAACATCGGTCTGCTGAGATCCTAGCAAGTAACCATCGAGGCTATCGGGCCTAAGGATCAGCCCGATCATTTCCAGCAGCGTGCTTTTGCCACAGCCGCTTGGCCCGGTGAGTGCCGCGACCTCTCCTGGTTGCAGCATTAATTCCGGCAGACACACCGCATATCCCTGCTGTCCAGTGCCACGCTGGACAGCCATATTTTTAATGGTTAACACTTAAGGTAAGTTTTCCAGCGGAACCGGATACACGTTATCGCGTGGATCACTGCCCGGTGCGAGCGAGATCCAACGGTCAACATCCTGGTTATAACGTTGGTAATACTGCAACTTAGTATTCAGGCGGCGGATGAATTTCTCCTGCTCCAAGCCGTCCCAACTTTTCCAAGTATCTTCGTCCAGCCCCAGCACTTCACTTAAGTAAGGCAGGCCGTCAATATATTCACCCAACAGGCCAAGCTCACCGAGTTTAGTGGCGTTCTTTTGCTTCACTTGATTAGGATCGGTTCCCATCGTGGCCGCGATAGAACGCAAGCTGGCAAACATATCATCTGGCGAAATCATGCCTTCATTGGCCGCATTGGCGATTTTCTTCACCACTTCACTCAAATCACTCAGCTCACTTTTGGTCAGCAGTACTTTAACTTCCGTCGTCGGCAGATTCTGCTTCACCAAGTCACGATCACTGATCCAGGCTTTGAACACTGGCGGGGCTTTGGTGCCCTGCTTGTCGCCCAAATACGCCAGACGCATCGCATGACCGAGTAAGGCCGCGTCTTCCATCATCGGCTTTTCTTCTTTACCGGCGTATTTTTCATCGGCCCCTAACGCACTGCCGACGGTCGCCTCGCCGCTGTAAGCGGTTTTTATCTGGCCGGTTATCGCGCTCGCCAAACTATCAACCATCGTCCCAAAGCTTTTGATATCACCAGACTTAATCGGGTAATAAAGCGGCTTATGCAGGAACGGATTGAGCGTCAAATCCTCATACTGCTGCTGCGCCGAGGCATGGTTTTTAGCCCCAGAAGGGGTTTTCAGATGCAGGGCATACAGCGCTACACCGCGATAAGCCGCCTCTTGACGCACCTGTGCAGCATCAAAATGCGTTGATGACAACGCATCGCTACCAGAAAGCGCACCGGCATCGGTAATCAGCACCACATAACGGGCACCAAACTTCGTCCAATCGACTTTATCCAGGGCGGTCATAACTCCGGCGTAGGCATCTTCGTCTACGCGGCTGCTGGAAACGGTCGCCTCTTTCAGTTGACTGACTTTTGCCAGGAAATCCTTACCATCTTTCACCGTATTAGGGTCGACAAACATTTTGCTGTCGTACTCCAGCCCCGGCACCGCCTTGACGTTAGAGCGATAAGCCACCAAGCCAAATTTCACCTGGCCGAGCAACTGCTCTTTTTCAATACGCTGATAAACCTTGGCGATGGCTTCTTTAGTTCGGTCGATATACGGCCCCATCGACAGCGTAGAATCGATGACAAACACCACCGACGCTGAGAAGCCTTTCATCATATTTTGTTCATCGGTTTTACCATCAGAACCGTCAGCAGGTGCCGTGGCTGCTCCTGATGCTTGTGGCTTGGCTTTGTTCTGCTCAGTCACCGATGCCACGTTCAATACCCGAACCTGGAATCCGCTATCGGTAAAGACATCATCAGAATCCAGCACCGGTAACAGATAGAAGTTTTTCAACTGATCCACCATGTTATCTGGCTCACGCGCCAATATTTCCGGGTTTGGCTGGTTGGCTTTCAACTGTTCCTGCAAGGGTTTAACCAGTGTCTCCGGATGCGGGTTATTGAGGATCTTTTCTACTGCGTCTTTATCGCGGAAGAACATCATCGGATCGCGTCCGACCGGGTTGGTGAACGCCAGCGTTAGCTGCATCTTCCAATCCACGGTACAGTTGGCATTCATCCAGCCAGAAAGCTTACCAAAACTGTCTGGACCAACTTGTAGCCACTCATCAGCACCAACCTTCTCACGCTTATAAACATAAAAACGACTGAATGCCGGCTGAGCTTTGCCCTTGGCACCCGCCGTATCAGCTAATTCACAGCCGGGCGTAGTGAGTACTCGTTGGAAGAGCGTCTGTTTTCCAGCCTGCAACAGCGGTTTTTCTGCCTGTGCCGCGGGGGATTGATCTGCCTGTGCGCCATTGGCTAACACCAGACCGCAGAGCGCACCACTTACCCAATGGATAAACTTCATCATCTGTCCCTATTTTTTCAACGCGCCGAGCCGTGCTTGCGCGTCGGCATTGTTCGGATCTTTGGCGATCACCGTTTGATACCAGTAAACGGCGGTTTCTGCGTCGGCAGTGAAACATCCTCCGCTAGTTACCGTTTCAGGATCGTATTCATGGGCATAACTTAGGGCGAGCTTGATATCGCCGGACTGCGCTTTATAGGCATAAAGGCGCTGCGCGACATCACAACGTTTTTGTTCTTTGGCCTGTTTGATGATCTCTTGAACTTGCGTGTCATTCGGCTGCGTTTTCAGACAGCTTTTCACGAACTCTAGCTCGCTTGATGAAGTCATCGCTTCAATTGAACAGCCACCAACTGGTGCTGGTGCCGCAGTTGGTACCTCGGCTGCTGGCGCAGACGCAACGGGGGCAGAAGGTTTAAACCGGAACCAAGCGATAGCCGCAGCAATAAGCAATATCGCGATCAGCAGCCATAACCACAAAAGAGAGGCCTTTTTCGCAGGTACCACTGGAGGTACCACCGCTGGCTCAGGTTTACCCTCTGGTTGAACAACAACGTCAGGTTCTGGCAACGGTTCTGGGATATTCACCGGCTCTGGTACTGGCTCAGGTGCAGCGACCACTCGGTTCGGGCTTTCCGTACTGCCGCTTGCCATTGAGCTCATGACATCACTGGCAATCACCAAACCACCGCGATCGGTAGTGCTACCATCAGACAAGGTTAAGCGATAGGCCATCTGACGATCGGCCAACAAAGGATCGACCATCTCCGGGCCAAGGCGCGTCCAAAACGTTTCCCCATTGAGCTGAAAATCAGCCAGTCGGTGCTGAATTTCACTGCCGCTCCACTGACCATCCTGCGCTAAAAAACGTTGGTCCTGATTACGCTGTATAGACAGCGTGGTGCCAGAGGTTTCACCATTCCAGTTACGGATTATCAATTGGGCATAGCCTGGTCTGGCCAAGGTCTCTGCCCTAAGTTCTAGCTTTAACACAACGAGTTACTCCGACTGCGAAGGTTTAATCAATTTGAGAATGGCGCCCAGGCGATCGTTCTGTTCGGCGCTGATTTCACGCCCGGCAGAATGTCCGGCGTTGTCTTTAATTACGTCTTGCAAGCCTATTAACCAGTCATAAATATAAAAAGCAGTGTAATTAGTCGGCTGTTCAGTCAGTTTTTGTAGGCGATAAGGCTCATCCCACTGCACCAATTGCGCATTTGGCAGAGCAAAAATTTTGCTGCCTCGATTAATACGACTTTCTGGTCGTTGAGATTCAGGTAATCTCAGGAAACCGAACCACGAGACGAAATCGCTTAATACCGTCAGCACGCGCGACACCTGTCGTTCCACCATCTCGTCACGACGGGCAATCACCTGCTCGGTTCCTGCCAGGGTATTGAGCAACTCTTGTTCCACGCCAAGGCGCTGACAGGCAGTAATCAATTCATCTGCCAAGGCTTCAAAGACCGGCTTACTGATACCAATCATCGCCACCAGCGGGTCGTTTTCCGGCATATTGCGCAGATGGTTGATCCAATAGTGCAGCACATTACTGGCATATTCCGTTTCATAGCCTTGGCTCACTGCGGCAGGCGTATTACGTGGTGCATCGGCAACGATAGAAGGCGCAGGCGCATCGCTAAACAAATCGAAATCGCTGCCGACGCCAAAGGCATTACTCACCGCAGGTTCGCTGTGGCTCTCCGGTTCTTCACTGACGTTTTTGATTGGTTCATCGTGCTCTTGCAGATACAAACTGCGCAGCTCATCGCGCGTTGGCAGCAATCTGTCTAGCAGTTCGCCGTGCACGCCGGTACGGGTTTGCAATGCTTTGAGGATCTCTTCGGCAATACGCTGTTTTTTAACAAACTCCTCAGAGCCACCTTGCTGATACCAGGCACCAAGGCGGTTATCGACCAGCTCCCGTTGCACTTCATGCAACTGCTCGGCAATACGCTCGAGCTTCATCTGTGGAAGCGCGACTGTACTCAGATACTCGGCCATACGAGCCATTCCGCCGTTGTCCAATGTCAACATGGCATCCCATGCCTCGGCTGGATTAGCAACGTGGCTCTGCACACTGACATCGTCAATAAAGGTGCGGCGCATCAGGTGAAGCTGCTCGACGCTGTCGTCTTGCAGCGCGACTTCGCACTGATTTTGCATACGAATAAAGGAGACCGGAAAACGCGGTTTACGCACCAAGAACGTGTTATTAAATGGCTGTCCCGGCTGCCATTCTTGCAACCATTCGTATTGACCAAAGCGTTCTAACATCGCCATCTTGATCATCCCGCCCTTGCCCCACGACTGGCGCAACAACGCCTCGTCGTGGCCCAGAGAGTTGGTAATACGCTGGTCAAACATGGTCAGCGCCCAAATCAAACCCGGCTTGCGTCGACCACGAATGTGCGCGTTTTCACCTTGCGTGTGTTTGATCCACTCATCCAATACGCCGCCGACTTCTTTCACATCGGATTGCTTGCTGGAGGCAGTACAGACCACCAATACATTCATTTCCTGCTGGTCGGTGTAGCGCTCAAACAGATAGGCGACTTTGCCACGCAAAATCAGTTGAGCCAGCGGGTTAGCATCGTCGCTATTTACCGCACGACGTACATCCGCCATCGACTCCACGCCCAGACGTCCGCGATAACCAGGGAAGTCGAGCAAATCCACCTGTTCGAACAGAACTTCACGCGTAGAAGACAGCAGCGGCACCACCAGCTCAACCGTCAACGCGGTCAGCTCTGCTAGCGATAATTCAACCGGCGCCCCGATCTGGTTTTCGACCACCGGACACACCTGAATACGCTGGTCCGTGGGTTTATTCAGCCGCTCCAACATATCGACGTTCATAATGCTGTCGGCTTGTATCAATACGCCATCTTGCTGTTTGACCAAAGCACTGAGCGGGGCCAGCACTTTGTGAGCGCCGGATAAACGTTGCAGGCTGTGGCCGAATCGGCGGTAAGCATCCGTCAGCTCGCCAATCTCTCCCCATAGTACTGAGAATAAACTCGCACGATCGTCGATACTCAGGTATGGAGCCAGTTCTATCGCTGCTGGCCAGAAATGTGGTACCAGACGCTTTTGGCTATTTTCCGCATGACGCGTTAGGTAATCCCAAAGCGAGACCACATCATCACCGCTTAACCCTGCGACTAACGTTGGTTGGCGGCGAGCAGAGAGTGCTTTCAGGTGCTCGGTGATACGCTTTTCATCCAGCTCATAAGCGAATTTTTCTGGATTGAAATCGTGTAAGAAAGCATTGGCGAGAATTTTGCCAATTTCGACTTCGCTAAATAACAGCAGTTCGACCGGATAAGCCTGATTGCCTGCCGCTGCCTGACGACTAAATCGTGTTACCAAGCCGGTGGCTTCTTTACCGCCGCCCGGCGGGTTGATGTGAGTCAGGAAGTCGAGCTGTTGTCCGCCAAGCGAAGTTTCCAGCTTGCCGTTTTCTCCGGCAGCTAAGGCCGAAATCAGGTAGGATTTCCCGGCTTGGGACAGGCCAAAGAAACCGACGGTCATTGGCTTTAGCGCCGCCTGAGACAGGCTGCGTGCTTTATTGCGGCTACGACGCAGTTTAACGATCAAATTGTCCGCTTCGGTATTCAACCGTGGAGCGTTTTTACGCGTACTGTCAATCCAGTCAATTGCCTGACCAGCACCTTGAGATACCGCTTGCCACTGAGCAGAAAGTTGTTCGGGAGTTAATGATTTCATTTGTTAATTACGCTCCCACTGTCGAGCCAGTAATGAGTTTCGCCCAGGCCATTTTCCACCAAGGTATTGAGTTTCAGTCGCAGGCTACGCGGCGAAACACTGCCGCCGCCTTCCATCATCACTTCAGCTATCTGGAAACGCTCAGGAGAGCCTTTGCTATCTTTGGTTTTCTTGGCGACCGCTAAACGCACGAATAAGGTTTCATTGCTGGCAACACGTTGCGCCAGTTTGGCATCGGTAATCGACAAGGTATAAAGCGCAGACGCTGGCCAACGCTCACTTGCTAACTGACGGAAGCCCAAACGCAACGTGCCGCGCATCTGGAAGCCACCTTCGGGATCTAATTCAAAATCCTCTTTATCCAGGTCAATATCCTGGTAATAGAGATTGTTATCGGTGACCGCATTATTGACATCGAGCATGCCGAGATGACGTAGCGTGGAATAAGGTCTGAAATCCGTGGCCTGGAAATAGAAATTCGCCAGACGCAGGTTCTTGGCCATCAGGCATAGCATAGCCCCCACGGCAGCGGTGGATTTCGGGTCATCAATACAGCCGAGTTTGTTAAACGGGTACCAGCCGCCGGTGTGATAACCGTGCAGCGGCAAAATACGTCCCGGCGGTAAGGGTTGCAGATGTTTGAACAGCGCCTGAATCCCCGGCAGACGGGAAGGTCGTCCGGTCAGCAGCAGCACATCACAGGAGTAGTGATAAAGCACTTCACACAGCGAACGAATGCTTTGCACAATATTGATACGGTTAGTTAAAAAATCAGCATGCAGTTTGCTCAAACCAATGTTGAGTGGCGTCTGCAAAATATCAAAGGCGTTTTGCGCTTCGTTCAGTTCACGACGTACTTCGGTGCTGATATAGCCCAACACGTTGTCGGTAGGCACTTGCGCCAACAACTCGCCGAAGGTGCTATTGATTTCTGCGGTGGTATCTAGCGGGTCATAATCTTCGTAACGCTTAAGTACCGCCAAACCAATAGGGCTGAATATCTGTAATGTCGCCTGCTGACGCAGAACCTGCTGCTGTGCCTCACGCGCTTCGCTACCAAACAATCGCGACATCAGCGCCGTCGGGTTTTTCACCCCCGCCACTTTTAACGCCTCAGACACTGCTGGTAAAATATACAGCTGGATGATATCGAGCAGGATATCGTCGCCCGCGACTTTAAAGCCTTCGCGGAATAACTGACGAGGATGGATCCTGACGTTACTGCCCTTCCCGTCGTCCAGAATATACTGCGTAATCACCAGATCCGTGGTGCCGCCACCGATATCTATCGAGGCAATTTTTAGCGTTTTACCTGGCTGTTCACCGGCCGCCAGCACTTTATCCGGGCGCGCCATGCTGGCAAAGAACTCTTCGGTACGTCCGCCGAAATTCTCCTGCGCTTCATTATACAAATAGACCAGTTGCCCACAGGTCGCTTCATCCCACTCTACATGCACTTCCGGCGGTGGGATCAGGCAGCTATTTTTTTCTTCTTCAGTATCGATTGGGCCATCACCTTGATGCCATCCCATGGCCTTCCACACCAAGGCAATGGCGTCGTGCATACGCTGGCGGAAGATTTCTCGCTCAGGCTTGGGCATCGCTGGAGGGACGGTCAGGATTAGATTTCGTAATTGACGCGGCGCTTTGGCATGGCTCATTTTTAAGCGCTGCGCCGCACTATTTATCTGCATTAACGCCTGTGCCAAGACCTCAGAAAGCATAAAGGTCATCAAGGAACTACGGCTATAGTTTGGCGAGAAAACAGTCATACGTTCATCGGGCTCTAACCCACACAGCGGTTGACCCAGATCATTAAGCAAATACATCAAAGGCGCAGCGGTCGCCAGCGGTTCGCGGTCAGATTTCACAAATGCACGGCTAAAACGCCACCCCGGCGTATAGCTGTCTTCGTCCCACAGATAGCGTTTCGGGCTAGACAGGCCGGTAGAACCTTCGGTGCCCAGACGTTGTGCCGCCATACGAGTGGCTTCCAGGCCAACGCGCGTAATCGTCGGCCACAAGAAAGCATCGCTACGGCCACTTTTTACCGAGAAATTCTGTTTACCAAATTCAGCCTGAGCAAATTCAATACGGCTTTCAAACGGCTCATTATAGATATAATGTGGCTCGCTCAGATCGCGCAATTGCAGCTCATAAAGCTGCTGTAAACCTTTATTCTCGCTTTGGTGATCTTCAACCAAAATGCCGCAGGTTCGTGAATTACCGACATCCAAAATCAAGTCCACTTTGATCGCCGGATCCTGCAATTTGATGGCATTGATTTTGATTTCTGGTACCTGCAACAACCGGCCCAAAATATCCAACACATTAAGATAATGCGCCTGATATTCAAACTCGCGCAGTGCAGTCTCAATATCATCGCTATGCATACGCAGGCGAGAAAAGGCTTGCTCGGTAAAGACCTCTTTTAGCCACTCATCAATCCAGTGTAAATCGAGGAAATCCCCCAACTCATTGCTGCGGTGTGCTAATGCGAAGCCCACGCCCGATTTAATATCATCCTCATTAGGGGCGAGATATTGGGTATTGTTGCGTACCGGATAGACTTTGGTATCAAACGCCATACTGACCCGATAGGTATTGCCATCCTGATCGGGGGTATCCAAGGCAATAATCTGTACCCGAGCCCAGTTTGCCGGGCCATCACTGAAGGTACGAGGGGGATTAAAACGAAAGAACGGCAGCGGCAGCCAAACGCCATCGAGCAGCTTTAAGGATTGATCCAGCGGAATGCTGAATTCAGGTTTGCACACTTTTGGCGGCGTACCTGCGGCGGCAGGCAAAATATAGTTATCGTCACGCTCGTTATACAACAAGCGGATCAGCGGGCCATTAGCGCTTTGCCGAATAAACTCACCCGGCAGCTCTTTACGTAGTACCGGCTTGAGCGCAAAATCTAAAAACTGGATGCCGCTATCACGGATAAGAGTAATTTTTTCTTTATAATCAATAATATTAGCCAGCATATTGTTATTCACTCTCTCGCTTCATCGTCATCGGAAATACCGTCTTGGCGTCATAGCGGCCTTTGCAATGTGCAGCGCTTTGCGCCCCAGGCTGGCAAACTATTTCCGGCATTTTGTAACTGGAACCATCGCTACACTGCGCCTGGCCAATGTTATTGATCGCCAGCTGCCCCGAATTCACCAGCGCGCTGACACCCGCGCTACAGGTCACGCCATCACCACGCTTCATCGACACCTGCCCTTGGCCATTTTTGATCTGATAATTCAGACTTAGTGGTTTACCGGTACGTTGATCTTGAATCCCAGCCCCCGCTTTCCAGTTACCGTTAAGAAAACCAGTCGAACCACTCGCCAACGCATCAGCAGGAATACTCAACGGAGCTTTCGCGTTGGCTAATGGATCCTTTATTGATGAATTGCCGGGAGATGGATCATTAATTGAGGGGGCAGGAATAGAAGGATCGTCCACTGTCGGCATGTTGTGTGCTGTCGTATTGTCGGCAGAAACTGCAGCATCAGGTGATACCACGCCATCACCAGCATTTGTAGATTCAGCAACGGCCTGGTTTGTCGCATCATCGATCGATGGAACTGCCAATGTTGCATCCCCATGATTGAGGTTGCCAACTGGAACAACAGCCTCTCCGTCAACCCGGCCCTTTGGCAACGTCACTGCGCCATTGAGTGTCATGCCCTCCTGCGGTACAACATGGCGTGTTTTATCTGACGATGTGGCCGCAGGCAAAGCAGAAGGCATCGCCGGTACACCAACGCTGGTGGTACAACCACGCAGTAAAAAAAGTGCCAGTAGCAATAACAACAACAGCGGCAATAACCACCCAAAACGACGCCAGTGCCACCAGTGATAGCGGGTTGTCGGTGCAATAGGCGCAGCAGCCACAGCAGCAGTGGCAGCAGGAATGGCATGATTAACAGGAAGAGGTTTTTCGCTAATGGGAGAACGTAAACAATCCAGCGGATCCGAGCGGGAGGCTTTATCGGCATTCACGAAGCCCCAAAATGTCAGAACAGGCTTGCCATCAACCAAATAAACATGGCTATTATCAGGGAATTGAATGGATTTCGCCAATAATGTACCGAACAACTGGTGTTCGACTTTCTCCGATCCTTGCATACGTTGGCTGACATCAATCAGCGCCGCGTGACAGGCTTCTAATTGGCTGAGCGCCGATGTCCTCTCCTGTTCACTGGCTGCTGACCAGGGAATGACTGTACTGCCATCAATTGGCGAATACCAATCGACCCTATCTCCACCTTCATTGGACTGTGGAACGGCCATACAATCGGCGATATTTTGTTGTTGCCTAAGACGTAACGTCTCTCGAAGCTGTAGCGCAGAGGTATAGACGGGTTGCCCGTTTTCTCCTAACGCCAAAAAATCTTCAAGCTTGCCACTGCGCAATAATGGGGTTGCCACTTAAAAGAGATCCTTCTGCAATATATTTTTCGGCAATTGATTTAACGGCAGACGTAACTTAATTATCAACTGCATTGAACAAACAAGCTGATAATGCATACGCTGGCTAATATTTTGCAGAAAACTTAATTTAAGGAAATAGCTAAAGCGAGACTCTTTTAGGAAAAAAGATTCTCTCTGAAAACGGATTTTTTAATAAAAAACAAACTAGGAATAGTCTTATTTTTAATTGTAACAACAAACATAATAAAATGTCTAGATATGTATTACACAAATTCACCACAAGAACATCGCAAATTAAAATTCAATAAAATCAATCTCATGAAAAAATCAGAGAGCTAACCGACTAAAAATGTAACTTATTTAATTTGATGATAAATAATAACCATTAGTTATCACTTACCATTCCCAACAGAGCAATTCTGAGGAATATAAGATGCCATCGCTTTTTTCATAACGTCGTTAATTTCATCAGATTTATTTGCCGTAAAGACTTTCCCCCCCGTAGATTGAGCGACGCAATTACCCGCGCCAGCACCTAAAATATCCACAACATTAACAACTAAACGTGGTTTTAAACGTTTTAATTCAGCAGCAACTTTACAAGGATCACCACCACAGGTTTCATCACCATCAGAAACCAAGAGAATAATGGCATCACGATTTACACCATCAACCATTTTACCCGCTTTACGTAAGGCTTCTGCTAATGGGGTTTTACCGTCTGGTTCAATATGATTAATAGTCCGAATTAATTTTGGTCGCTGGCTGGCGGAGAAAAATCCACTGGATTTAACTACACCACAGTTTTCAGCACTGACTAATCCTACCGTCATATCAGAAGGCAGCTGATTAATAATGCTCGACGTTGCCTTGCGAGCGACTGAAATACGCCGTGGCTCACGAATAAGATTAGCGGGCAACATATCGCCGTCGATCCGACTCAACTCTTCTCGCGTTGCATCCATACTTAGTATCATCGATCCTGACGCATCTAGTATCACCACCACCTGTGGCGCGAGCTCAGCCGTGCGGTCTTCCGGGCAGAGAGATTTCACGTTATCAAGCGCCAGTCTCTTACAGTGGCTTGCCGCTTCACTGCCGCGACCAGCAGCTTCTTCTGCCGCAATGCATTTATCGATAGGAGAAGCGGGAGCAACAGGCGGCTCAACAAACGTTGATGGGCCTAAAGGCGGGAGTTCACCAACGGGTGCAGACTCTATAACCTGTAATTTTACCGGCTCAACTTCTGCAATCGGCACAGCATCAGGGGTACGCGGCCAAAACCACCAAGCGAGCAAAGCCAACAATAACAGCAGCAGTAATAACCACCACCAGCGCAAGCGTCTAGTCGCGACCGTAGCCCCAACGCTAGCCGCTAATGGCACAGCTACAGGTAGTTCAGGAGCTGGTTTGCCCCAACAGGTGATAACAGGCTGACCATTCTGCACATAAATAACGCTATCGTCTGGTACATGAGAAGCCTGCCGAAGCAGTTGAACATCAGCATGATCCTCACCCAACTGAGGAGCTAACTGTTCAGCCAATTGTCGTACCGCTGCTAATTTTTCCTGCATGATATGGCGCAGGTTTTGTGCCTCACCCACTGGCAACGTACTGAACGGCAATGCCTGTCCATCGGTCTCCGTTAGCCACTCGATAACCTCGGCACCATCAGAACGAGGTTGAGCGTAAAGGGTCGCAATACGCGCAGGCAAATGCTGACGTAATAAGCTCATTAAGCGACTGTAGCCCGCTAATGCATTGGTCGCATTTGATAACTCGATGGTCTGACGGGCTATACGATTCATATTGTTGATATACGCTTAGAGGATTATTTTAAAAACTAGAATTCTAGGATAGAAGCAGGCTGTTAAAATACCAGCCATAAAAAATAATAATAGATTTTTGTCATTATCGGCAGAGCGATAAAATATATTAGGAATATTTTTATAAAATATCCCTAATTAGGCAGAGTTATTTAACAGCTTTTAGAATTAATGCGTAATACCAAGTTTCGCCAGCGATAGCGCTTCTAATTCCTCATACAAACCAAATTCATCAATGACAGCACGGCCTAGCGCCTTCTCAAAATCTTGCTGATTTGGATTGCCACTGTTGACGCTGCTGGTATCACCACCCAGATTGGACTGGAAAATGCCCGCGGCGCTGACGGGTAAAAAATCTTCGTAAACGATCGGCTCAACGGTCACTAATCCATTGGCAATACTTTGCTCCAGATTATCGCGCGTGATCTGAATCGAAGAGTCTTGTGCAGAACGACGATAGCGGAAATAGCCCAGCTTCTGCTGACGCAATGTATGGAGATCATCGGGGAAAGCGGCAAATATTTGCGCTAAATGTTGCTGGTGATTGAGGTTAGCGGCTTTTTCCGTCGTCGATGCCTCAATAAGCAATCGGTCATACAGAGCCCGGCCTTTACGCGTTAACGCCAAACCACGCTGTTCTATCTCGCCAAAGCGCGCGGTGTGCGTACCGGCAGCATGGTCAGTGAAATGAATCGCTTCGTTCAGCGCTTTAAAACTGGTTTGGCGTAACAAAATCGGGTTCTGGCGGCGCGGCGGGCCTTCGATGGTCTCTTTGGGCGTAATACCGTTAAACGGCATGCGTTTTTGCACTTCATCAATATCTAGCGTACGCGGCGTGAGGTGATTAATGTGCGGCCCCCAGAAGCAAACCACATCGGCAATTAAACGATGCTGTTGCAACAACGCATTATAGGTTTCCAGGCTGACCAACGCCTGATGATGCCACCGGAAGGTTTCCAGCGCTTCTCTGACGAATTCATCCGCTTGTTGATCATTTAAACCGCCTTGCCTCTCATTGATCACGATTAACTCACGAACGCGTGGTGTGAAGATATCGCGCGCAGCAAGGATAACGTTAACCTGCTGGCGAAGTGCTTCGTTATCAATGAGTTCTAAACGCAGAAGCGAGGTAAATACACGGAATGGATTGATTTGTAGTGCCGTCTCAGTGACCGGGCGAAATGCTGTCGCATGCACCGGCACGCCCGCCGCCGACAAGTCGTAATAACCAACAGGGTGCATGCCCATCACACCAAATAGCTCGCGCATCGTTGCCAGCTCAGCCGCCGTGCCAAGACGGATTGCACCGTGACGTTCCACACTTAAACGGTTAACTTGCTGTTCATGTTCCTGCTTAATAAAAGTGCCGCTATCTTGCGATAGCACTTCATTATTCACTTCGCGAACAATCTTAAGCAGGGTTCCATATTGCGGTACTTCAGCTTGATACATTGCCGACATTGCTTTTGAAAAACGGTCACGGATGCTATCTACATTTACCCATCCACTACTCATGTTATTTCCCCAAGTAACAACTCAAAAGAGTGATGTAAAGTCTAGCCTGACTATCAAACAATTCCTGAGAACTCTTAGAGAAAATCATCAAAAAATAATCGTTTTTCCATTGAAAAATAGTAAGGAAATAGATGAAAAAAGGGGGGCTATGCAGGGATGAAATGTGCCCCCGGAAGACATCTTCGCAGAGGCATTTCTTTAAAAAAGCTAGAACGGATATTGTAGTGGCGTACGTTGAATCGTTACCCAACGATCCTCAGTATAGGAAGCAACGCTCCATTCCCCATTAAATCGACCTAACCCGCTGTTTTTAACACCACCAAACATATTGAACGGGCTATCGTTGACCGTAATATCATTGATATGCACCATACCGGCTTCAATCTGCATAGATAATTGCAGCGCTCGGCCTTCATCTTTAGAAAAAATCGCGCTGCTCAGACCATATGACGTATTGTTAGCCATCTGTACCGCATGCCGATCGTTTTCTGAAATGAAGATCTGTGCGATCGGGCTAAAGAGTTCCGTTTGTGCCAAGGGTGAATCTTCAGGCACAGGCGCGAAAACGTGAGGAGGAAGCACTTGTCCCTGAGCCTCGCCACCCAACAACTGTCGTAAACCGGATGCTTTGGCTTGTGCTACCAATGCTTGCGCAGCTTGTAACTGACGGGCATTAATCAGTGGACCAATCACTGTATCCGCTTCTTTAGGATCGCCAAATTTCAAACGAGAAACGTGCTCGACAAACAACCCCGTGAACTCTTCATAGCGGTTTTTATCGACGATAATACGATTAGTACTCATGCACACTTGCCCTTGGTGCAAGAAGCGCCCCATCACCGCAGCACGTACAGCCTGCTCTATATCGGCATCATCAAGTACCAATAGCGGCGAGTTCCCCCCCAATTCCAGAGCAATATGTTTTAACGTTGGGCTGTTTGCGACACGGCTGGCGATCGCTCTGCCCGCTCTTTCTGAGCCGGTAAAAGAGAGAAAGCGCGCCACAGGGTGCAGCGTAAAAGCATCGCCAATAACAGGAATATCCCCGTTAACCACATTGAGTAAGCCATCTGGCAAACCGGCTTCTTGGTAAATTTTCGCCAGCAGTAAACCGCCGCAAATTGGTGTCTCTTCTGAAGGTTTAATTACCACGGCGTTGCCTAATGCCAAAGCGGGCGCTGCGGAACGATTGCTAAGATGCAATGGTACATTCCACGGGCTTATTACACTCACAACACCGAGCGGCACACGATAGACACGGCTCTCTTTTCCCGGCACATTAATCGGCATTATGCGGCCTTCAACCCGCATCGGCAGCTCAGCGGCTTCCATCATGCCCGCACGCGTCGCGGCCCATTCCGCATTGGCTTTAGTATGGGTTCCGCCCGTTTCTCGGATGATCAAGTCAACAATATCTGCACGGTATTGATCCATGACGATCGCTGCGCGATGAAATACTGCGCTTCTTTCGGACGGCAGTTTACTTGCCCACGATTTCTGAGCTTGTTCTGCTACGCTGAAAGCTTCATTTACATCATCCAGGCTGGCGGTAAGAAATTCCGCAAGGAGGCTATTGTCATAAGGATCGCTAACCTTCAACACATCTCCCTGACGACCAGCACGATGCTGACCGGCGATAAATTGCCCCAAGAATCCTGATGTCGAGATAAAGTTACTCATGTGATTGTCCTCTGATGATAAATTGCGTAGTCGATCTGTGCTCTTGTTTTCGCCTCTAAGGTATTCACCAATATGCGCGCGTAATAAGCGGCTTAAGATACTAACGAGAAGGTTTTTCTAGCAGAGCTTCGATGCGTAAGCCGGTTTGTAACAATGCTGATGTCACTTGAGCGTCGGTAACGTTACTATGCCGCTTTAACACCACACTCAAACTCCCCAACAACTCCTTTCCTTGATAAATAGCCATTGCCCAACCACACGCACCAGGATCGACTTCTTCTTCAGCGCGGAGTATCCGTTGCGTGCGCCACTGAGCGAGTAAGGTATGTAATGGTTCAGATGAAACCGGTAATCCTGCCTGATTTAAAGCATCGGATTCATGTTTCAGTATTGTTTCGACTGCCGCGGGTTCCAGGTTTGCCAACATGACTTTTGATGTCGCTCCATAAAACAGCGGCATTGCTCTACCACGCTCATAACTAATTGTTTTAGGTGAGTTTGTACCTTGTTCTTCATAGATACATAACGCTTTCATATCGTGCAGTCGGCACAGCAATACGCTGCCAGACGTTTTACGAGACAATTGTTTAATCAAACCAATTGATAGTGTGAGTAGCGGGTCATGTAAACGAACTAAGCGATCGAGTTGCATTATCGCAGGCCCTAAAACATAACTACCGCTAGAGGCAACGTCGAGTAATCCGTTTGCCTTTAAATCGTTAATACAGCGATAAGCCGTCGCTCGCGAGATATCAAGTAAAGAGACAATATCTTCTGCGCATAACGCCGGACGCTCTGGGGTAAAAAGTTGCAAAATAGCTAGAGTTCGTTGTGTTCGTGACATCATGAATTCCGCAAATTCGTTGCGCATGCTTTACGCATCTGACCTGAATGGCGGCCATCATTAGCCCTTCCCCAAAAAAACGCAAAAATGATTCTCAGAAACTGAGAATATTTAAGAAAAAATATCGGCGATAACAATGGCGCGCCTGAAGGAAAGAATATTTAGTTCATCACCATACAATTCCCTCTACGATGCCCACCCAAAATAACCATATATAAATTCAATCTGTAGAAAGCGTAAGAGACGGTAATAGTGCTAACGAGACGACGCCGACAATGAGCGCGCCAATCGGCAATATACTAATGCTGGCAGCCGAGCACTGTAAAAACGCCCCCGCGAGGGCTGGGCCAATTGCCATTCCACCACCAATTACCAGATTAATACTGTTCATTAATTTGCCGTTATTATCCAACCCCGCAACACGGGCCAAAATAAAGGGCACGCCAAAATTCCAGGCAAAAACGAACATCACCGCGCCGAGACTAAAACGCACCATCGTAGAAACCTGACTGAGCATCAAAAGACTGGCTGCTAGTAACCCATAACTGAGCCAGATAAGGCGATTAGCACGTATGCGCTGCCCAACGAGCGAGGCAATGCCAGTAGCAATAATGCCAAATATCGACGCGGTGGCTAACACTTGCCCACGTTGAACAATAGTGAGTCCTGCGCCCGCCGCAATGGTACCCATAAATGTCCAGACGGCACTAATGCTGATGTAAAACGCTAATACCGCCAGCACCGCACACCACTTTTTGCCATGATTTGTCGGTCTAAGGGGAACAGACTCGGCGACATTAACCTGAAATCGCACCGGGAATGCCCGCAACAAAGGCAGGCAGCAAAACATCATAATGGCCAGAATCAGGTAGATAATCATCAGCCCAAAGTGGGCGAATAACAGAGGTAAAAGCAACAATCCCAGCGCACCAAGCGTCAATTGCCCAAACATCCAAAAAGCATAAGCACGGCTGGGATTCGCCGTGCTGGCAGCACAGGTAATGCATAAAATCATTAAAGTGCCACCAGACAACGACGTGACAAAACGTAGGGTTAGCAGTGCCGGATAATTCACTGTCCAGGCGGCAATCAACGCGGAGACAAGATTACCGAGGATAAAAATACCGGTCGCGATAACCGCTACCCTGCGCCAATTGATTCGACTCATCCACCACCAGGCGGGCAACGTCGCTAAACTCATGCCGCCTAACTCGGCAGAAAACAACATGCCGATATGCACTGGAGATAACCGCCAGGCACTGGCAAGTTGCCCAGCAAGGGCCGGTGCCATCATCAATACACCAGGCGCGAGTGCCGCAAATAAAGTAATAGCCACCAGTAACTTTCCTGAACCATTGGAAATTTTATGATCGGTAAGCATGGTTTACCCTTCATAGTTGGCGGTATCGCGACGAGTAAAACCGATGCGGCCCGCACGAGAGTGAACCCCCAAGCTAGCAACATGAACATATTAATAATGTGATTTATTCTGCAATAAACGAGGTAGCAATTGAGATGGGAGGAGTGGTTAAAAAATACAACGAATTTTTATTAACATGTAAATAGATATCAAATTAAATACTCAACGCTAGCTGACATTGCTCGACTCGCAGTTAGTGCCTGATTTGTCCTTGAGCATGTCGCAGCCTGAGTCTGGCTGGCAGCCAGCGCTGTAACTCACCTGTTTTGTGCTCTTCAATCAGACTGAAAATCATCTCAAAACAGTTCCATGCTAACAGTCGCTCGTCTTGCACCACGGTATCAATCATCACCGACAGCGAATCATATAAATAGTGATCGTCAAAGCTACACAAATGAATATCAGTATTTAATAAATCGTGGCGACTTAAATAGCGTAATACTCCTTCCTGCAACGCACCTGACGCACAAAATAGCGCCTGTGGCACACGGCCTAAACGAGAATACAATTCGGAAAACATCTCGTAACCAGAGCGGGCATCATAATGGCCGTGGTGGATCCATTCTGGATTAAAGGCTAATCCCGCCTCCGCCAACCCGCGTTGATAGCCTTCCAGACGATCGCGAGTCAGCGAAATACGTGGCGGACCAGCAAAGAAATAAAATTCGTCATAACCTTGGCCTGCCACAGCAGCGACCAGTTTAGCCGTCGATTCGATAGATTCAGAGATAACCAGCGGCAGCGTTGACTCTCCCAAATGGCGATCAAAAAGTACCACCGGGAGTTGCTGACTAATCTTTTGATATTCGCTATCGCTTAACAGACAAGATGAGACGATAAGTCCATCAACCTGACGCTGGATTAAATTATTGACCGCCAGCGTTTCCTGGCTGGCATTCTCATCGCTACAGGCGATCAGCAGTTGCAAGCCTGCATCACGGCATAAGGTTTCAAGTTCATGAGAAAACAGGGCAAAACTGTGATTAGAAATCTCTGGCACTACTAACCCAAGGGTATTACTGCGGGAAGAACTCAGTGAACGAGCGTGAATACTCGGCTGGTAATGCTCCTGACGAGCAATTTCCATAACCCGAGCACGCGTATCCGTCGACACACGCAATTCCTTGCCTCGGCCGTTAAGCACTAGACTTGCGGTAGACTTTGATACACCAGCCAAGCGCGCAATATCATTAATTGTGACGCGTTTTGTTTTATTCACTGTTTTTAAAATATTGAGATGCAATATTTTAATTCTATCACGACATCCTCTAACCTCCAGTAAAGCAACGTAATTTAGCTTTTTTCATTCATTTTAAGATATTAGATGAAACGGGGAACGTTCCCACATTCCCGGCAAAAAAAAACCACCGGGGATTTTATTTAAATGGGATCGTTCTCCTGCTATTTCTTATTAATTATTTAGAACCAAAGTTCCATCTGTACACCAAAGTTCATCTCACCACCGGCGGTAAATCCGCTGCTGCCAAAGGCATCGTTGCTGGCGTAATGATCAAGTGATGAGTTCCAATCCATCCAGCTGGCGAAGAAGCGAATTTCAGGTCGGCTATAGAAGTCGCCAATATCACCCACTTTGAAGGTCGGTGCAAACGTCAGCTTATAGAAACCGCCATTGACGCTTTGACGATCGTTGAACCCTTTAGGATCAAGGTTCATGTATTGGTAGCTACCTTCATAAGCCAGCGCAAAGTTATCGGTAATTTTTTGGATAAAGCGCGCATTGAATGTTGCCCAACGATATTGGTCGCCTTTGATATAGCGGTCTTTACTGTCTTGGGCGAGGATAACCGGTGCAAAGCTCCAGGTATCATTAAGGCGTGTAGTACCGTAGGTCGCTAAACGTAAGGTATTCGCGTCTTCGAGCAGGTTGCCATCGGCGCCAACGCTTTTCACTTCCGCACCTAATCCATGACCGTACAGTAACGCGACTTTAGAGGTACCATCACGTAAGCCATAGAAATCGTCGCCATGGTAAGCCACCAACGCATGCACACCGGTATCACCGGCATTATTGCTGCGAACAATGGTGTCATTCACTCGCTCATCATTCTCTTTGGCGCGTAATCCACTCAACATAAACTGGAACGGACCAACAAAGTTATTGCTGGTGACGATGTAGTTCTCAATAGTGTCATTGATCCCCTCTATATCACCGAAGTTACGTCCGTAAATGGATAAGTTACTTTTAAAATTGTCATTCCATTTCACGTCGTAAATACCGCCGCCGGTCCCGGCCAGGAACACGATATCGGAGTCGAGCCAGTGGATATCGAAGTTATCGCGGTCGAAGCGTTTACCGGCCCACAATGTACTGTCTTTAAATACGCCGGTGAAGGTCGGTAAGCTACCCAGCTCAACAAACGCCTGGCGCACGTTCAGGCTGCTGGTGTCGCCGGTCCAGTCGTTAAAGCTCTCTTGGCCGTCAGCCAGCATGACTTTGTAACGAGTGGTTGCGCCGTTATCGAGCTTGGTTTTATGTTCGAAACTGAGTTCAACGTAGGTATTGTTTTCATTACCCAAGCGTCCTACCGCTCCGCCGGTTTCTCCTGCTGGTGTCAGATAAGGGCCACTTTTGGTGCCCGCAGCAGAATCATTGGCGATTAACCCAGAACGTGCATAGCCGTGGAATTCAAAGCCTTCTGCGATCTCGGCGACTTTTTTCTCGGTTGGCGTTAACGTCGGAGCGGCGACCGGTGTTGCTGCTGCTACGGTCGTGGTTGGCACAGGAGCAGGCACATTAACCGTCTGAGCAACCGGAGGATTTTCACGTAATGCGCGAACTTGCTGGGCATTTTCCTTTGACTGTTTAGTCAGCAATTGCACATTCTGTTCAGCTTTCTTGGCACGATTTTCAGCATCTGTTGCGCGTTGTTCTGCCGCCTCCAGGCGTTTTTCCATAAGTGCCAGACGAGCTTCAATACTGTCTGATGTGGTATCGGCGAAGGCGGAAGTCTGGTTTGTGAGTGTTAGGGCAATAGTAAGGGCAAGAAGACTTTTTCTCATGATTTAATACTCTTGAGGGATATCGTTATTATTAGGTCAACCTGGTTCTTCTTAGCTAAACCGGTTCGATAGCAGAGTATTAGAAATAAAATGTAATAACCAAACATTGTTGTTAACGCAATTTTGTTATTGTGATGCAGTTAGCAATTCGTGTCATTTTTGCAAAAAGCTAAACCGAATTAGCCAATAAAAGGATAGAAAAAGTGAGGGATAGCGCGGGTTAAGCCCACTTGCTCAGCGCCGTGACTATTTCTCTCCCCCGCTATTCATTGGTGGGAGTTTGCTGCTTCTGACGCCAGTTCAGCAGTGGCGTCACCGTTAAGCCATGAACCAACACGCTGGCGACGACCAGCGTCAAGGCAATATCAGCCATGCGATTGCCTTCGGCACCGGCCATGCCGTGGGTATAGGCGTAAGCGATATAGTTGATACTGCCGATACCGCGGATCCCCAGCCAGCCGATCATCAACCTTCTGACTCGCGGCGCACCGCTGCCAATAGTCGTCAGATAGACAGATAGCGGGCGGATCACGATGAAAAGTAGCGCCGCCATCAGCAGGCCAATGGGATCCCAGTGCTGAGAGAGTGTGACCCCCAGCACCACAATAATCGCCGCCGCAAACAGTCGCTCGATAGTATCACCGAAGGAAAGCGCATCGCCGACCACCAGCCCCATCGACTTGGCCGGACTGCTGTCTGAAAACGAATGGCGGCTATGCGGATTTATTAGCTCTTCAGCGGGTGGGAAATAGTTATCTTCTGATTCTTCTGGGGGATGTCGGCCAACGACCCGCAGCTCGGCACGCCGCAGACCTACGCCTGCGGCAAAGGCGGCTAAAAAGCCGGAAGCATCGATGCTTTGTGCCGCCGCATAACTCAGGGCAATCAGTGATAACGCGATAAAATCACTGGGGGCGATATCGCCCTGCGAATGACGAAAACGGGTCGCTAACAGTCCAATTAAACGCCCAAGCCCATAGCCAACTCCCAGACCGCCGAGCAGTGCCCAGACGACATCTACCAGTGCCCAATGTCCCCATTGCCATGCTGAAAGCGGTTCGCTATTGGTCATCAATAGCAGCGCTAACATCAGGATAGGCAAGGCTGTGCCATCATTCATCCCCGCTTCGCTCGAGAGTGACACCCGCAAATGATCCTCATCGCGCGCATCATTTACCGAGATCAAACTGGCAAGCACCGGATCGGTTGGGGCGACGATGGCACCGAAAGCCAACGCCATCGGCCAGGAAAATCCGAGCAGGTAATGCGCCACCAGCATCACGCCCAATACCGTTAGCAACATGCCGGGAAACGCTAATAACACGCCCATACGCCAACCGTGGGTACGGAAAGGAATACGTAGTTTCAGACCGGTGATAAACAGCGAGGCCGCCATGGCGATTTCAGTCAATCGTCCGGTCAAATCCGAATGCGCCACAATATCAATGTGCAGCAGATCCAATACCCAAGGACCACAAACGATACCGGCTGCCAGATAGATACCAAATGACGTTAGCGGGCTGCGATGGATCCAGCCCGATGCTAATGACATTAACAGTAATAGGCCGCCGACGGCCGCTGTCCATCCGAGGAAACTCATTAATCTCTCCGAAGTGTAGATGAATGACCACGTCATTATTCCGCTACCACGGGGGGTTATGTCGGTGCGGTGTGGGTTCGGTCGCTGCGCGATAAAAGCTCTCGGCGTACACCGAGAGCTTTTATCGCCATCACGTCGAGGGTTTTAATTCTTGAGCTGATAATCCAGGGTGATGTCAGCTTTTAGCAATTTCGACACCGGGCAATTCTCTTTGGCCTGATGAATGATTTTATCGAACGCCGCTTTTTCAATACCGGGCAGATGAACATGGCTTTGTAGCGCGATCTTGGTGATCGCAAAGCCGCCATCCACTTTGTCGAGCGAAACATCAGCGGTGGTATCGATACTTTGTGGGATATGTCCGGCCTCGCCGAGCATCAAAGATAGCGCCATCGAAAAACAGGCCGCATGCGCCGCGCCAATCAGCTCTTCAGGATTCGAGCCGGGTTTACCTTCAAAGCGGGTGTTAAAGCCATAAGGATGTTGTTCTAAAGCGCCGCTTTCCGTTGAAATCGTGCCTTTACCTTTCTTAATGTCGCCTTCCCAGTGAGCCTGTCCTTTCTTATGAATGGTCATTGTTTCCTCCGGTTTGCTGTACATGTAGAGTAAGTGTAGACAGGAACTGGCACGATGATCTGGGGAAAGCTCTGAATATCAGATGTTCAGGCGGTTAACCGGAGCGTAATAATTTTCTAAAAAGTGGAGAGAAACGATGTTTAAAGCCCAAGATATTATTCAGTCAAAAACCGGTGGTCCAAAAATGGTCGTGCTGCGTGTCGAAGGGGAAACCTTATGGAGTGCGCGCCTTGATGACGCCGAGCAGAAAGAAATTAACGTCGCCGCTGACAGCGTCAATCTGTATCACGAAGAGGGTGATTTTGGCGTCTGCTAATCCAATAGCAAGAGCGGCTTGATTAGCCGCTCAGACTGCTGACAAAGTCCGTTATTAGGGAAAGTAAACCGTTGGGGTCGTAGCGAGCTTGCTCGCCGGAGCGCCCCTAGGATTACTAAGCCCGTGTATCTCGATATACCAGACAACTTTGTCATCAAACTCAGCGGCTTGATTAGCCGCTCTTAATAGCCTGTATTCAATTATCAATTAAAGATAATTAATATTGATTAAAGAGAACTTATTTGGGCCTGGCAGCTTATTTGCAAGTCTTGCAATGCCTTCAATGCTATCTGCTGTTTTTCGCGCTGCACGAAAATATGGTCGTGATAATACGCCGCCACCACATTGGCACTCACTCCCGCTTTCGCCAATACATCAGAGACGGCAGCGGTCAGCCCAACGGCTTCTAAGCTGGAATGCACGGTGAGAGTAATTTGACTAAACTCGCCGCTAAAGGGCAGGTTATTTTTCAGAGCCGACGCTTTATTTAGAATCACCGTCATCCCTTCAGACTCGCTAAACATCCCCTTGGGTTCTAATGCGACGAGCTCTGCGATTGAAAGCGAAGTGGTGGTACAAAAAACATAAATATCGCTGGAAACAGATGGCTCCATCGACGCCAGTAGTTGGTTAAGATCGGTAATACCTGTCATATCATCTCCTCGGTTTTTTCGGCAATTTATCGCGAAGAGAGTTATTAGTTAAATTAAAGATACTAACGCATCATTAGCGATTCTAATGATGCGTTGTCCCGATCAGCCTTCCGCTTTTTCGATATCAGCATCCAAGTTGTTGTAGGCCAGGTCTGCCTGTAAAAACTCGCGTGTCGTGGGCAGACGCAGATTAAAACCGTCGTACAGCTCAAAACTCAACTGCCCTTCCAGCAGCTCAAAGTCAAGCACATGGCCACCGCCGTTCTGTTGGTCATTGATAAAATGCACGTGCAGACCCGCGACGGTTAAACCTTGATACTCCTTCGGTGCCCAAAAACCGATCAATGTGCCGCTGGGCTTATCGATCACCTCTTCTTCTTGCTTAGCCAAGGCTTCCATCATCGGTGGATAAGGTTTTTGTACCACTGGCGGACGGCGTACTTTAACGGTGTTAAACGTCCCTTTGAGTTTTAAGCCAATAAACAGATTTTGGGTATCGGCCAGCGCGAGTAACTTATGGGTCAACTGCTCTTTATCGATATTCGCCAATGGCTGCGTGCGTTGCTCATGAAAAGTCGCCACTTGTGCGAAAGGCAACATGTCGTGATGGTGCATCTTTTCAAGCGGTTTGCCGGCTTTCGCCACGTAACATTCGCCACCTTGGACAATCACCTCACCATCAATGCCATGTGAACAGCCGAGGCCAAACTCGCCAATCTCCACCACTTCCTGTACGGAGAACTGCCCGTCATACAGACCGGAAAACAGCGCATTTACCGTAGAAAATTGGGTAATCGCTTTCTCTTTTTTGCCAGCATTTGCCATGATATTTCCCCGTTTACACCCAAGAAACTTCGAAAATTTGCACCGCCCGCAGCGGCGGGCATGAAGCGATAAAATAGTAGCGAAAATCCTATCCCGGCGGATACGGGGACAGAGCAAAATATCGAACATAGCGTGATGGGCAATTAAGAATCATCTGATAACAAAACAAACCCCTTATTCCTCCTGCCAGCCGCACATTGCCATCGTCAGCCAGCTATGAGAATCTCTACCTCTTTCTAAGCAGATGGATGCCGCTTAATGCACATCAAAGATAATGACTGCCTGTTCACCGAAGGTAAGGTCACGCTACCTGATGGCTATCAGGACCGGACCGTGAATGTAATGACGTCCGCCCAACAGGGGGCGGCAGCGATTAACATTTCTCGCGATTCGCTCAATGAGAACGAGTCGCTGGCAGCCTATATTGACCGCCAGTTGGCGTTGCTGGCCCAACATCTTAAAGGCTGGAAGCAAGGGACTCGTGAACCGGTTGAACTCGGCGATAACTATTTAGTTGGCGAATGTGTCCATGCCAGCTATCTGCGCGATGGCAAACGTGTGTGGCAGCAACAAGCGGTATTCAATACACAAGAAAACCATATTTTGGTGTTCACCATCACCAAAACGGCCGCACTTGATGCCGCTGATATTCAGCTGTTTGGGCAGTTGCTTGCCAGCTTTGCTGGTCATGATTAGCGATAAGGATTGTTGTTATGTTTGAAGCGGCGCGCGTCGGTGACGATATTGGCCATTCTCATGCTCTGGCAGGAATGATTGCAGGCACGATAGTCGGTGGTTTACTGGCAGCCGTTGGCGGTATCGCCGCTGGTGCGCTGTTTATTGCTGGTATGGCCTCCGCCTGCCTTGGCGTTGGCGTCGTGCTCATTGCCGCCAGCCTGGCGGTGGGATATCTCGCCGGGGAGGCGGCCACAGCGGCCCGAGATGGCATTGCCGATGCCGGTGCCGCCAGCATGGAGAAAAAAGGCACGCTGCTCACCGGTTCACCCAACGTCTTTATCAATGGTAAACCCGCGGCGATAGCCACCAATAGCTTGGTCGGCTGCTCAGACGATGGCCCAAGTATGCAAATGGCCGAAGGCTCGTCCCGCGTCTATATCAACGACCTGCCCGCTTCACGCGTCAAAGACCAGACTAACTGCGGTGCCAAGGTGATGAACGGTTCGCCGAATGTCATTATTGGCGGTGATCCAGAAGCCACCCTCCCCATCAAATCTGAAGTTCCCGATTGGCTATATAAAGTCTCCGACCTGACGCTGCTGTTTGCCGGACTGCTCGGGGGTGCCGGAGGCGCAGCAGGCAAAGTTGGGGCACTAGCCAAGCTGTTCAGCAAAATTCCTGGCATCAGTAAACTCGGCCGCATCGCCTGTCGAGCGGGCGTATTAATGACTAGCGTGGCAGCAGCCGGTATCGTTGCTCGCCCGGTTGATGTGGTCAGCGGACAAAAATTTCTCAGCGGCGATGACGAGCTAGACTTCGTTCTGCCTTCACGCCTGCCGGTACAGTGGCAACGCACCTGGCGCAGCGGTAACCCCGGCGACAGCGTATTGGGCCGTGGCTGGAACCTGTTTTGGGAAACTCGCTTAGAGACTTATCAAGACGGTCTGGTGTGGCGCGCGCCCTCTGGCGATTATATCCCCTTCCCGCTGGTACCGCTTGGCCGCCGCACCTACTGCGAAGCCGAAAAAAAGTGGCTGGAACATCACTCAGATAATAGCTGGTCGGTGTATGACATTAGCGGCGAACGTTGGCACTATGCCCCGCTGCGCGATGGTTCACCGTCCTTACTGACCCGTATTTCAGAACCCTGTGGCAATGACATTCTGTTTAGTTGGAATGACGATCACACACTGCATGAACTGACCGACAGCGCCGGACAGCGCGTGGTCTGTCGCTATCACCATGGCCGCTTGAGCGGTGCCTGGTTGGATGACGACACTTGCCTGGTCAGCTATGCTTACGACGCACAGCAGCAACTGATCGCGGTCACCGGCCGGGGCGGTAGCCTGCGCCGCCGCTTTAGCTGGCAAGACGGCCTGATGGCGAGCCACGAAGATGCCAACGGGCTGGTTAGTGAATACCGCTGGCGCGAGATTGACGGCCTGCCGCGCGTCGTCGCCTATCGCAACAGCGCTGGTGAACAGCTTGATTTCCATTACGATTTCACCGGTGGTACCCGCCGTGTAACCCGCGATGACGGCGCACAGGCAGAATGGCTGCTTGATGATGACAACAACGTCGCTCGCTTTACCGATTACGACGGCAGCCAGACCAGCATGTTGTATGAAAACGGTGAGCTGTGTGGTGTGATCATGCCGGGCGGCGCGATTCGTAACAGCACCTGGGACAGCTACGGTCGCATGACCTCTGAAACCGATGCGCTGGGCCGCCGCACCGAATACCATTGGCATCGCTTAACCGATCGTATTACCCAAGTGATTTATCCCGACGACAGCCGCGAGAAAATGGCTTATGACCAGCACTCGCGTCTGGTCAGTGAAACCGATGCGCTGAACGCCGTCACGCTATACCACTATCCCGATGATGAAGAACCGCTGCCCGATACCGTCACCGACGCAATTGGCGGCGAGGTCAAATTGGAGTGGAACCGTCTAGGGCTGCTGACGCGTCGCACCGACTGCTCCGGCAGCGTGACCACCTTCGAGTATGACCGCTTCGGCCAGCTAGTTCGCAGCGAAGACGCTGAAGGCAATATCAGCCGCCGCGAATGGACCGCCGCAGGGCAGCTCAGCACGGTTACCCACCCCGACGACAGTCGGGAGACGCTGCTCTGGAACGCCCGTGGGCAGCTTAGCGCCTGGCGCGACCCGCTGGATAGCGAAGTCAGCTGGCAATACAACGCGCTGGGGTTACCGATCAGTCTCACCGACCGTATCAATCGCACCCGCCGCTGGCACTACGATGCACGCGGCAACCTGACGCGTCTGGACAACGGCAACGGCGGCGCTTACCGCTTTGACTATGACGCCGTTGGCCGTCCTCTGCGCGAGAGCCGCCCTGACGATACCGAACGTTTATACCGCTGGAATGACAGCGGCCAGTTAAGCCTGTTGTGTGAGAAAGGCAAACCGGCGGCCGATGGCGGTATCGCCCAACGCTTGCAGCAGTTCCGCCACGATGCGGCCGGCCAGCTGATTTGGCGTGCTCACGATCACGCCGAATACCACTATCAGCGCGACAACATGGGCAGGCTACGCGCTTTAACCCGCCAGCCTACCGCAGCCGGTGAAGCATTGGGCATCGACCGCGACCAATTACACTTTGTTTACGATGCCGCCGGTCGTCTGGTGAGCGAAGACGCCGCCAATGGCAAGCTGGGTTATCAATGGGACGCGTTGGGCAACCTCACCTCACTGACGCTGCCGGGTGAGCAGCACGTTTCTTGGTTGCATTACGGCTCCGGCCACGTCAGCGCCATAAAATTCAATCAGCAGACGATCAGCGAGTTCACCCGCGACCGCCTGCATCGCGAGACCGAGCGAACCCAAGGCGCACGCGAGCATTTTACGCGTTATGACAGCCTTGGCCGTCGCACCTTGCAGCGAAGCCAGCTGCGCGGTGACGTCACCTTGCCAGAACAAAAGATATTGGAACGCGCCTTCCGCTATACCGCCCGCGGCGAACTGGCTGGCGTGAGCGATACTCTGCGCGGCGAGGTCAATTATGGCTATGATGCCGAAGGCCGTTTGCTCAAACATAACGAGCCGCGTCAAAGCCTGACCTCCAACCTGTTTGCCTACGATGCGGCGGATAACCTGGCGGCCAATGACGATCTGTTGCCCGCTACGCCGACCACCGATAACCGTCTGCGTCACTGGCAGCAGCTGTTCCTGCATTACGACAGCTGGGGCAACCTGACCAGCCGCCGCAACGGCCTGCACGAACAGCATTATCAATACGATGCAGAGAACCGACTGATCGCCGCGCACGGCACCGGCCCGCAGGGGCAATTCCGTGCACAGTATCATTACGATCCCCTCGGACGGCGTATCCGCAAAGAGGTCAACAACGTTCGCGGCAGCGACACCACCTGTTTCTTATGGCAAGGCCCGCGCCTGCTGCAAGAGAGCAAGCCCAACGGCCAGTGTCGCACCTACGTTTACAACCCTAACGACACCTGGAGCCCGCTGGCGCGTATCGACCATCACGGCGGCGCACAGGGCGATATTTTCTGGTTCAGCACCGATCTCAACAGCGCCCCGCTGGAAGTTAGCGATGAAACCGGCGCAGTGCGCTGGAGCGGCCAATACGACAGCTTTGGGCAGGTCAAACGCCAAAGCGAAGGCTTCCAGCGTCTTGCCAGCAGCCAACAAACGTTGCAGCAACCACTGCGCTACGCCGGCCAATACGCCGACGACGAAACCGGTTTACACTACAACCTGTTCCGCTATTACGATCCACAAATGGGCCGCTTTACCGTTCAGGACCCGATTGGGTTGGCTGGTGGATGGAATCTTTATCAGTATGCGGTGAATCCATTGGGGTGGGTGGATCCACTTGGACTGACGGCTGTTGATGCACCGGGATACCATGTTTATGGCTTGTTCGATCCAGGTGCAACCAAACCATATTACGTGGGCATCACCAATGACCTTGATATTCGCGCTGGACAACATAGGCTGAGTGGCAGATTGACCCCTGGAACAAGGATGGAGGCCCTTGATAAAAATATTACATATGGCCAAGCACGGGGTTATGAACAGTTTTATATTGATGAATTTGAAACTAAGACTGGTACTAGAGGTGAAAATATATCTCCATCTAATCGTGGAAATAAAATAAACTCCTATGATCGTAATAGTACAACTCGTGATCCTGCAAGGCAGAAATATTTTGATAATGCTTATAACAGTAAGAAAAAAGGATCAAATTTAAAAGGTGGAGGTAGTTGTCAATGAGTAGTTTTAAATTTTGGAGTTGGGATAAAAAACCAAGAACCATGCTTCGCTTTGTCAAAGCTGGCGATATTTTCTGCTTTACTTTAAATAGTGAAAAGTACTGTTTTGGTAGAATAATATCCAAAATAACGACTGGGCATGTTGCTGAATTGTTTGACTTTATTTCCACCTCAACTGAAATAAAAGAAGATGACATAAAAAAATCAAAAAGACTTATTGAGCCAGTTGTGATCGATACGTACTCATTATTTGATAAAAAAATTGAAGAAGGTAGTGATTGGAGAATTATTGGCCATCAAGAAAACTTTAAACCTTCAAATATTGAAGGAATATATTTCACCTACGGATTAGGTAATTCTTGCAAAAAAGTAGATGTATTTGATAATGAAATATCCATATCAGAGGATGAATCAAAAAAATATCCTCGTTTAAGTCCCCACGGCGACTATGATATTAAAAATTTATTAAAAGATATATAGTTATTAAAATTCTGGAAAGATTATCGTATCTTTCCAGAATTTATTTTATCCGTTGTTCAGTAATAATTTCCATCCCTGCGATCCCCCTTCAAAATTTCGCTACAACTCCTTGTAAATCCATCCTGCCTATTTCATTCGCGATAGCTGCGGCAAACGGGGATTGAAATCTCAATATTCTCAGGATAGCTAACTAAGAGTATTTAATTTATTCAGCGGCGAATAATATCTGTATTCGCTGCGGCGTTATTATTGAGTTGTCTGATTCATACATCTATTTTCTCCTCTTATGATAGTTGCTCTAGTGCATGACGCAATCCACCTCACCAGTTATGCTTATAACGCTTTGTGGCGGTAATTTACCGGGGCGGTAGCCTTCCCGGCATGGCACCGATCTCAACAGCGCCCCGCTGGAAGCCAGCGATGAAACCGGCGCAGTGCGCTAGAGCGGCCAATACGCCGACGACGAAACCGGCCTGCACTGCAACCTGTTCCGCTATTACGATCCACAAATGGGCCGGTTTACGGTTCAGGACCCGATTGGGCTGGCTGGGGGGTGGAATCTTTATCAGTATGCGGTGAATCCGTTGAGTTGGGTGGATCCATTAGGGCTAGCTGTAGACCCAATTGCAAAAATAGAAGAAAGGGGATATAGCGGTGTAACTAAGACCAATGGAGGTAGTCTAGATTACTCTCTCAGTGACGCACTATATAACAAGAAACCCGAAGTAAATCCGGTAGTGAAGATCCAATATACTGGACATTACGATCTAGACTTCCAAGCTGCTAATAATGCTGCAGGATTGAATCAGAAAACTACACCAAAGGGTTATGTGTGGCACCATCTAGATGATTATGATCCTGTAACTAACAAAGGGGCAATGCAGTTAGTAGAGCAAAATGCGCATTCAGGAATACCACATAGCGGCGGTGTCAGTCAGTACAAGTTAGCAACAGGCAAAACCTATACCCATCCGGCAAGATTTAGAGGAAAAAAACCATGCCCCTAATTTTAGAAGAGTCAGAGAGCAACCTCACTCCCGCAGACCTTAAACAGTTTGAGTATGAGAATAACGTTTCTCTTCCAGAGGATTTTGTCACGTTCTACCTAAATAACAATGGGGGATACCTTCTAGAATCTGATGATAGCAATCCCTTCTTGCTTGGTGGTTTTCTTCATATAAAATATGGGAGAGTACCAGCGGAGAAGCATTATCATGATCTTATTGAAGGCTTTCCTGAACTACGAGGTCTAATTCCCTTCGCATATGACGATGGAGGGAATTTATTCCTTATATCAACTAATCTTAAAGACTATGGGCAAGTTATGGTATGGCTCATGGACGAAAAAGAGCTCGACATCGTATCCGGTTCGTTTACTTCTTTCATCGAAGAATTAACATAATAATCGATGCTCATCGATACTTCAGTGTAACTACCACCGTATCAAAGGTGATCGCTCAAGCGGTCACCAAATTCAGACATGTGATCCTACCCACGTAATGTGAACAGAGTTGTCATCAGTTGATGAAGATGAAAGTAGATTAATTACCTTCTACCCGATAGTTAAAGTATCTATTCAGCAGCGAGCACAGATATTATTCGCTGCCGAATAACCATCGAGTTGTTTGATTTGTCCCTCTATTTTCTTCTCTTGTCGTCGTCGCTCCAGCGCATGACGCAATCTACCTCACCAGCTATGATTATAGCGCTTTGTAGCAGTAATTTACCGAGGCGGTAGCCTTCCCGGCATAGCACCGATCTCAACAGCGCCCCGCTGGAAGTTAGCGATGAAACCGGCGCAGTGCGCTGGAGCGGCCAATACGCCGACGACGAAACCGGCCTGCACTGCAACCTGTTCCGCTATTACGATCCACAAATGGGCCGGTTTACGGTTCAGGACCCGATTGGGCTGGCTGGGGGGATAAACTTATATCAATATGCGCCGAATCCGTTGGGATGGATTGATCCGCTGGGCTTGAGTTCGTGCGGACCAAATAAGAAAACTACATACGAGGGTTCTAGTCGAAGGGATGCATTTAGGCAGGCAAAACGTGATGCAGGAGTTCCAATGAACCAACAGCCTAAATCAATTACAAGACCTGATTTACTGGACAATGGTAGTAAAGTATTAAACAACAATGGGCAGCCGATAAAAACAAGACAATATGAGTTTACCAATAATAAGGGTAAATCTGTTTTTATACAGGAACATATTCTAGGACATTCAAAGGCTACTTCAGGACATGGTGCAGAACCACACTTTAATGTTAGGCCTCCTGAAAATTTGAATACCGGTAGTGTGCCTGGCACTCATGGTCATTATAACTTTTAAAAGGTATATTTATAATGTGGTTTGAAAATGCTATAGGTAAAGAAAAAATAAAATTCATGTTTGATAATGAGCTGTACATTCAAGACATTGAAATATATAGCTTTTCACTAGAGCGATTTTCGGATTTGAAATTCAGATTTTTTTTAAAAAACATACCAAAAAAACATCCTGATAAATGGAGTAAAGAAGGTTTTAATGCTATTAGTATGGAAATTACTTTTGGTGATGTAATTCAATTAGATATTACTGGCTCAAGGGTTGGCTTTTCTTGTTCACCAGAAATAATTTCTCTAAAAGATTGTTCTGAAATAAAAATAGAACATGAAAGCCTGAGTTTATATTGTAAATCGAAATTTTTAACAATTGATGCCATAACACCATACATAGATGAAAGATGGGACTAATTAGCTGACTTAGATACATTAGCCGAAAAGATCTCCCTGATCTTTTCGGCTATTTTCTTACCCATAAAAGCTTGGAATTAAAATTGTATGATTCCCTGCCAACGACCTATCAGGAAAATCCACTCCTGCGATCCACCTTCCAAATTTCGCTACAACTCACTGTAAATCCATCCAGCCTATTTCATTCGTGATAGCAGAGGCATAAAGTTGCTTGGCTGCGGCAAAATCCGCAGTTGGGATTGGAACCCCAAAACTCTCAGGATTAAAACTTAAACTCTAATCCTAGGAATACATCTATGAACATCACCACTGATAACACCGAAAACTCCGTAACGATCTTTCGTTCGCTTATTGCCTCCCTGCCTTTTGATCGGCTTGATGAAGCCCAGCTTGACGATCTCAGCGCGATTGCCGCTGAGTCAGCCGAAGGGTTGTGCCAAGGATTATGGTATATCGGGGAATCGCTGGAGGAGGGAACAGAGGACGTACAGGAGAATATTGAGCAGGCCAGCGCCTATCTTAAAGCGTCGGCGCATTTGATCCCGGCGCTAATGGCCATATGTGAACAGAGTTGTCATCAGTTGATGAGGATGAAAGTAGATTAATTACCTTCTACTCGATAGTTAAAGCATTTATTCAGCAGATAAAATAATCCATTTAAATTAACAAAAAGGCAACTCATCCCTTCATTCAGTTGCCTTTTTCATCATTGGTTACCAACAATTACCTGACCTCCCTTTCATACGACAAAATGCTTCCATCGACATATCCATGCCACCACCGCCATAAATGGCGATGGTAACGAACATGAAAGGCCATATGAACCAGCAGCAGCTCCTACTGTTACGCCCCAAACACCTTGCGCACCTGTAACCCAATCACCTGAGCCACCTTCCCCTCCAGAAATAGCCATGAGTTCGAGGTCATCAGTAATTTCTTGGAGTACCTATTTGTGACTCTCTTTCATCATCTAACTCCCTTAGTTTAGTCATTACAGGTTTTATATCGTTATTCAGGTATTGCATCATACTTAAATACACGATTCGATTTTTATTAAATCCTTTTCTATAAAACATAAATCTCAGACCTGGTGCACAGACCAAAACTCTTGCATTTTTTTTAATTAATCCCTTTATATCAGATTCTGTATCATCACGTTCTATACACCAGTCAAGACTCCGTTTATTTATTGCTTTTTGTACCGCGGCGATGTATTTATCCTCTCTAAAAAAGGAAAATAATCCACCATTTGCGCCAAAACCTGGCATTCTTCCTAACAATCGGCTAGGCATATAAATAAAGTAAATTTTATTCACTACATCTCCCCAGGATGACCATCGATTCATTTCATGTAAAATTGCAACGGACACTGTCACATCCATGTACCTTCTCCTCGGAAACCTGCACATAGTGAAAAGTGATATTGATAATCATTAGCAATATTATCAATTGTACTATTTTCAATCAACAAGCCGTTTTTATCTTATTTTTTTGTGATGTAAATCACGCTTTATTAGTCGGAAAAAGTAAGAAATCGGGGTTGACCAGAGAATAGAACAGAGGACGTGCAGGAGAGTATTGAGCAGGCCAGCGCGTATCTTAAAGCATCGGCGCATTTGATCCCGGCGCTAATGGCCATATGTGAACAGAGTTGTCATCAGTTGATGAAGATAAAGGCAGGGGTCATTGTCTTACATAGATAGCCGTTACAGCAAACTAGAATATGATGCCCGATTACTGCGGGAACCGGATTCAGAGCCCCTGGGCGAAGGGCTTTTTGAGATCCGTACGATGGGAACGGACATATCCAGAGGTATCTGGGTATACCACAAAAACAATAGCATCATCATACTTCGGGTTTTCATCAAGAAGTCACCGAAGACGCCAGCAGAAGAAATATACCCGTCATACTTGAAGTTGCTTCTGCGTTGGCTACGCTCACTAACTAGAATCACTTATCTGAGTAAGTAATTCTAGTTAGTAATAACTATTAAATAGCCTGCAATATTAAGTATCGAAAGTATATTTAACGTAGATTTAATTCATATAATGGCGATATAATTTGACAGTGATGGGATTGTATAAATGTACGTGGACTTTTTAATAAATGGAGTTTTACATAATGAACAGCAGCTTATATTTAAGAAATCGCTTATTATATGAAAAAAAGATCGCCTCCTCTTTGACTAAAGGCGTTAACGCTGTCATTAAAGATCTTGGTCAAACAACAGGTACCATAGAAAATGGGATAGAGCGAGCTGGTATGCATCTTGTCTTTCTTCTAACTATCAAGATGTCTGCCAAGAATTAAAAATTGAAAACCGCAGGGCTATAAAATCAATGAATCAACCGACGGGGCAGGATATTATTAGAGTGCTTGAAGGAGTATTAAAGTGATAAAAAGAATATTATATGAATCACTCGCCGGGATTTGTTTGATTATCACCATTATACTTTCCGTTTTGTACTCACATTTCATTCCAGATCATTGGGGAAAACTAACATTGATAACGGCATATGTAATATATTTTATATATGGAAAGATAATGCCTGATAAATATGTTTAATTAATCTATCCATTGGATAATAGTTGAATCATATTTACTCGTACGTGAATCCAAGCTTGTCGACCTGAACGCTATGATCGCTGAATCTATTAAGGAAATGTTTCGCAGATTATGGCATAAAAAAATGACCAGCAACTGCCGGTCATCTTTATAACGTCATACCATCGTTAGCTATGCATTTCCAATCTGGCGCGCTGTTTGGCGGCCACAAGGTCGGCTTGTACCATTTCAATCACTAAATCTTGCAGTGAGGTTTCTGGTATCCAGCCCAATTTTTTCCTGGCTTTGGTCGGATCTGCCGCCATTTTGCTTTCTTCTTCGTGGCGGATAAAACGTGGGTCAACGGCAACAATCACATCCCCAACTTTCAATGCGGCGGCATTTGGGCTAATGATCGCGCTCACTATCCCTCTTTCTGATACCCCTTTCCCTTCAAAGCGCAGTTTGATGCCGAGCTCCAGCGCGGCAAAGGTCACGAACTGACGCACGCTATATCTCACGCCGGTGGCAATAACAAAATCCTCGGGCTGATCTTGTTGCAACATCATCCACTGCATTTTGGCGTAATCCCGGGCGTGTCCCCAGTCGCGTTGTGCATCCAGATTGCCAAGATAGAGGCATTTTTGCAGCCCTTGGGTAATGTTAGCTAATCCGCGGGTGATCTTGCGGGTGACAAAGGCGTCGCTACGATACGGAGATTCATTGTTAAACAGGATACCGTTGCAGGCGTACATACCAAAGGCTTCACGATAATTGACCGTCGCCCAGTAGTCGCGGCATTTATCACCGATATTCAGCAGTAGCGGAGAGCTGGACGCCAGGTCGCTGAGCTTCATTCGGCTGATCAAACCGTATAATCCCGAAGGGAAAGCCTGGTAATAACGTGTTCTCTGCTCTAACCCTACGCGGCGGATTGCTTCCAACATATCCAGAGTCGCGATACCTTCCAGATCATTGGGATATTCCGCCGGATCGGCACAGGTAATGACACGTCTGGCCTCGCCTAAGTTATATATTTCATCGGGGCAAATTTGATCTAATAATCGGCTAAGCGTCGTCATATCAGACCAATCACCATAATGAATATGGATATCAGGACAGGGTTTATCCCCTTCTTGATAAATTTCCTCGAAATGTTCTTTTTTTAATAAAGAAGAATGTCGATTAATGCTATGAACTATGTAACCTTTTCTGGATAAAAGCTCAGCAAGATAATAACCATCTTGTCCAGTAACACTGGTAATGAGTGCGACTTTAGGCATATGAAATCCTTTATTCATTAAATGACAGGACATCGAGTTGAGACGATGGAAAGAAATATATCCTCTATATGATTCTTCGTTTATTTCACCTAGGTGATAAGTGTTATAGAGGAGCAACGATTTGAATAGGTCAGAGATATGTCGAGATACAGAATTGGTATCCCGACATTGATTAGCGATTTGATCTGGAAATTATATTCATACTCAAAATAATTGGCGTAGCCTCAAGACAGCAAGCGACCGCAGCCAACGCAGAAGCAACGCCAAGTATGACAAATATATCCCCTAAATAATTGGCGTTGCATCAAGGCGGCAAGGGAACGCATCCCGATGAGCTTACTTAGGTAAGTGATTCGGGTAAGTAATCGCAGCCAACGCAGAAGCAACGCCAAGTATGACGGGGATATTAGTCGTTACCGAAGAGATCGCGGGTATACACCTTATCTACCACATCGACCAACTCATCGACCAAACGGTTAGCGACGATAATATCGCAGCTCTGTTTTAATTCATTCAGGTCGTGCGTCACCGGGGAGTTAAAGAAATGGCTCTCTTTTAATACCGGCTCATAAACCATCACTTCGATGCCCTTGGCTTTCAGGCGTTTCATGACGCCCTGTACCGCCGACGCACGGTAATTATCAGAACCGGCTTTCATCACCAAGCGGTAAATACCGACGCGTTTTGGCTGGCGCTGGATAATGCTGTCGGCAATAAAATCTTTGCGCGTGCGGTTGGCTTCAACAATCGCGCTGACAATGTTGTTCGGCACGTTTTCATAGTTGGCGCGCAGTTGCTTGGTATCTTTCGGCAAACAGTAGCCGCCGTAGCCGAAGGATGGGTTGTTATAGTGCGAGCCAATACGCGGGTCATAACCGATGCCTTCAATAATCTCGCGGCTGTTCAGGCCGTTGGACTCGGCATAGCAATCAAGCTCGTTAAAGTAGGCAATACGCATCGCCAGATAGGTGTTGGCAAACAGCTTGATGGCTTCAGCTTCGGTGTCGTCAGTAAACAGCACCGGAATATCTTCTTTAATCGCCCCTTCAACTAACAAAGCGGCGAATTGCTGGGCTTTCGCGCTTTTGCTGCCGACCACGATACGCGACGGGTGCAGGTTATCGTGCAGCGCACGGCCTTCACGCAGGAACTCTGGCGAGAAAATAATATTATCCACGCCTAATTTTTCTTTCAGCCCGCGGGTAAAGCCTACCGGGATGGTTGATTTGATGACAATCGTCGCCTGCGGTGCGGCGGCCAGCGCGTCATTAATCACCGCTTCGACGCTTTTGGTATTGAAGTAATTGCTGACCGGATCATAGTCAGTCGGCGTCGCCACAATCACAAAGTCAGTGTTTTCATAAGCCAGTTGCTTATCGGTGGTGGCTTTAAAATTCAGGGATTTGGTTTGCAGAAACTCTTCAATTTCTTTATCGGCAATAGGGGAAACTTTATCGTTGATATTATCTACTTTGGCCTGGTCAATATCCAATGCCACCACTTCATGATTCTGTGACAGCAAAATGCCGTTTGAAAGCCCAACATAGCCTGTGCCAACAATGGTTATTTTCATATTATTCTCGACTTAATAATGTATATGGTGAGTGATATAACACATTTTCAATAAACGATGGCCTTACGCTCATTAAACTGTTGCCACTTGCTATGAACATATTCACCCAACTCCCGCTGAAAACGCTCGGCGGAGAAACGTAATGCGTTAGCACGGCAATCTTGCGGCAGAATAAACTCGCTGACGTCTTCAAACTGCTTCACTGCCTGAATAACCGACGGCGTGGTTTGTTCAGTGAAGAAAACGCCGGTGGGTTTATCCACGCCATAAGGTCGAACCGTCTCCAGCGCGCCGCCTTTGCCAAAGGCAATCACCGGGGTGCCGCAAGCCTGTGCTTCTACCGGCGTGATGCCGAAATCTTCTTCAGCGGCGAAGACAAAAGCTTTGGCGCGACGCATATAATCCTGCATCACATCGTCCGGCTGGTAGCCAAGGATCTCAATATTGGGGCCCGCTTTGGCTTTGATTTTTGCCATTTCAGAACCGTCGCCGATCACCACCAGTTTTTTATCCGGCATCTGGCTGAAGGCTTCCACAATCAAGTCAATACGCTTATAGGGCACCATGCGTGAAGCGGTTAAATAGATGTCCTCTTTCGTTTCCTGCAGGGTAAAGCGTTCCACGTCGACCGGCGGATAAATCACGTCAGCCTCGCGGCCATAGACTTTTTTGATACGGCGGGCGATGAACTGCGAGTTAGCAATAAAGTGGTCTACACCGTTGGCCGTGCGGTAATCCCACAGGCGAGTTTTATGTAAGAACCAGCGGGCTAACTTGCCTTTCAAACCTTTATCTAAACCTGATTCTCTCAGGTATTGGTGCTGGAAATCCCAGGCATAGCGAATAGGAGAATGCACATAGCTGATATGCAGCTGATCCGGGCCGGTTAACACGCCTTTTGCCACGGCGTGACTGCTCGAGAGGATCACATCATGCTTGGTGACATCAAGTTGTTCAATCGCCAGCGGCATAAGAGGCAGGTATTGTTGATATTTCGTTTTTGCCTTCGGTAAACGCTGAATAAATGAGGTGGTAGCGTGTTTACCTTTAAATAATTTCCGGGAGTTATCAGAAAGAAAATCAACCACTGAATAAAGCTCTGAATCCGGGAATAAATGGATAAACTCCGCGATAACTTTCTCTGAACCGGCAAATGAAACCAACCAGTCAGCAACAATACCCACATTTACGTCATGTGACATTGTGTAGTCCTCCTATTATTTAGCATCAAGCATGCTCGCGCAAAAATATTAATAACCACGCCGAGTGACGTGGTTATTAGCTATTAGTTATTAGTTAATAGAATCAGTTAAAATATCGAGTTTGTAATTTCATTATTTAATGTCATAACAAGAGGGCGCAGGTTATGAATTAATACAATGCTTTTACTTACTCATTGATGACTTTTATGACGTTGAATGACGTCGCGCTACGGGAGAATCACTTAATTTTCTGAAAATAATTCGGGTTTTACTTTCTGCGCAGAAGATGCAGGATTTCTTCTGTCTTGGCTTGCATCAATTCCACATTGGCGCGGGATTCGACATTTAAACGCACCACAGGTTCGGTATTCGAGCTACGCAGGTTGAATCGCCAGTCGGCAAATTCCATGCTGATACCATCGGTGTGATCGATGCTCAACGCGTCGGTTTCATACACGGCCAGTACGCGAGCAATCGCCTCTTTCGGCTGCTGTAGTACGCTGTTGATCTCGCCGGATGCTGGGTAAGCAAGCATGCGATCGCTGACTAATTCCTGTAGCGATTTTCCTCTGACCAGTAACAGCTCGGCCACTAATAGCCACGGGATCATGCCGCTGTCGCAATAGGCAAAATCACGGAAATAGTGGTGAGCACTCATTTCACCGCCGTACACTGCATCTTCCTGACGCATGCGTTCTTTGATAAATGCGTGGCCGGTTTTTGACATCACCGGCGTACCGCCCGCCTGATTAACGATATCAATGGTATTCCAGCTCAGGCGCGGGTCATGAATGATGCATGAACCCGGGTGTTTTTCCAGGAAGGCTTCGGCCAGCAGGCCAACGATATAGTAGCCTTCGATGAAATTACCTTGATGATCAAACAAGAAGCAGCGGTCAAAATCGCCGTCAAAGGCGATCCCCATATCGGCATTATGCGCAATAATCGCGTCGGTGGTGTCCTGGCGACACTCTGGCAGCAATGGGTTAGGGATACCGTTCGGGAAGTTGCCATCCGGGTGGTTATGCACCTTGATAAACTCGACCGGCACGCCCGCTTGTTTGAATCGTGCTTCAATGGCATTCACAACATGCCCTGCCGCACCGTTGCCAGAGTTAAGCACCAGTTTTAGTGGACGAGTAAAGTTGCTTAAATTGATATAACTCAGCAGTTTATCAACATAGGCTTTCAGCACCGACGTGCTTTGATAAGAACCGCGCTTGCTGCGCTCTACAGCAGGGAAATCATTGGCTTCAGCCAGCAGTTGGATATCGTGTAAGCCGGTATCACCGCTGATAGGCTTAGACGCCTCACGCACCAGCTTCATCCCGTTATAGTCCATTGGGTTGTGGCTGGCGGTGACTTCAATGCCGCCGTCAATTTCTAAATAAGAGGTGGCAAAATAGATCTCTTCGGTGCCTGACAGACCAATATCAATCACATCGGTACCCGCATCTTGTAAGCCTTTAGCCAGCGCAAGTTTTAATCCCTCGCTGGTTAAACGCACGTCGCCGCCCAACACAATTTTCTTCGGTTTTAAATATTCGCCATAAGCGCGGCCAATACGATAAGCAATGTCTTCGTTTAATTCCGCGCCCAATTTTCCGCGAATGTCATACGCTTTAAAGCAAGTCAGTTTGTCTGTCATTTTTTATTCCCCGAATTAGCAGCGGCCATAATGATCTTTTGTTCGAATAATATCGTCGTCGCCCAAATAGGAGCCCGACTGGATTTCCAATAGTTCTAACGGGATTTTCCCTGGGTTTTCCAGCATGTGCTGGGCACCAATAGGAATGAAGGTTGACTGGTTTTCTGTCAGCAGGTAGGTATTGCCGTCCAGCGTAACCTTGGCCGTACCGGACAGGATCACCCAGTGCTCAGCGCGGTGATGGTGCATCTGCTGTGAGAAGACACCACCGGGTTTTACGGTCAGACGGTTAACGTGGTAGCGCGGTGAGCTCACCACTTTGTCATTACGGCCCCACGGTCGATAGGACTCACGATGGATACGATGTTCGCTGCGATCGTTAGTCTTTAAGAACTCGACCACTTTCTTGACGTCTTGCACCTGGGATTTATCAATCACCAGGACCGCATCCTTGGTATCGATAATCACCAGGTTTTCTACGCCAATCGCCGCCACCAGTTTTTGTTCGGTGTGGATATAGCAGTTACTGGTGTTATGGGTGAACACATCGCCATTAAGCGCATTGCCGTGGGTATTTTTGTCATTCACTTCCCACAATGCTGACCACGAGCCGACGTCGTTCCAGCCCGCGTCGAGTGGGATCACCACCGCATCGGTGGTTTTTTCCATCACCGCATAGTCAACCGACTCGTCAGGACAGGCCAGGAAGGAAGTTTTGTCGACACGGATGAAATCTTGCTGGGCATCCAGCTCGGCCTTGTCGAAAGACTGCTTGCAGCTCGCGAGAATATCCGGGCGAAATTGCGCCATCTCATCGAGAAAACGCTGGGCACGGAACAAGAACATGCCGCTATTCCAGTAATATTCGCCGCTTTCGAGATATTGCAGTGCCGTCGGGAGATTAGGTTTTTCAACAAAGCGCTGCACTTTGAAGGCAGAATCGGTGCCCAGTCTTAACTCACTACCACGCTGAATATAGCCATATCCCGTTTCAGGTCCGGTCGCCACAATACCAAAGGTCACTAATTTGCCCTGATCGGCATAAGAAATGGCATTTTCTACCGCCTGATGAAACGCCACCTGATTTTCAATCACATGGTCAGCGGCCAATACCAGTAATAATGGGTCACCGCCATGTTTCACCGCGCTTAATGCCGCTAAGGTGATCGCTGGCGCCGTATTACGCCCTACCGGCTCGAGAATAATATTATTAGACAGCTGATTGATTTCTCGTAATTGCTCAGCAACCAGAAAACGGTGCTCCTCATTACAGATCACCAATGGCGCGCTGGTTTCTAATCCCTCTAAGCGGGTAACAGTTTCCTGCAACATAGAGTTTTCACCATATAGACGCAGGAATTGTTTAGGATAAAGTTCGCGAGACATCGGCCATAAACGACTGCCGGTACCGCCGGCCATAATTACTGGAAGTATCATGATATTTATCTCAAGAAATTGGACTTAAAAAGTAAATGTGATGTAAATGGCACAACTCTTTGACGATTTTCTTAATGAGATGACAACGTTATTACGCCTCGACAAGAATATATTCCCTGTAGCCCCCTTCCAAAAATTGATAAACCGACGAATTAATTAATTCGCATTGGCAATTTTTCTCACCAGACCAAATATCATTGTTTTTTTCTTTGATGATGAGAACAACAGAATTAACAGCGTATAGAACACAGCACCGACGACTATTTTAACTATCATCCCAAGCCAGGTTGAACTTAAAATAAAGTGCTGTTGAATAATAACAATTAACAAACACATCAGTAGGGAACACAGTACCGGGACAATTAATTCAACAATGTAGTTTTTAAATTTCAAATTCAGCAGCGTCAGCGCGCACCACACTGAGACCGGATAAAGCAGCACGGTTCGCACCGAGAAGATTAACGCGGTCGCCACCACACCAAATCTGACGAAGAAGTAGAAAGCAATCACGTTACTGACCGCCGTGAACAGCGCCAGTCTGGCCTGCCATTCGGGTTTATCACGGGCAAATATCACCGACTGATTGTAATTGCCAATCGCGGTAATAAAGCCCACCGCGCTGACGATTTGCATGATCGGTACCGATGACATCCACTTATCCCCTAACAGCAGGTAAGTCACATCGTGGGATAATGTTGCTAAACCGATAAAGGCCGGAGCAGTCACCAGCGCGGTAAAGTAGGTCGCCTGCAGATATTTTTTACCAAACTCGTTGATGTCATTTTTATAACGCGAGAATGCGGGTAAAGAAACGCGCGTTAATGCCGAGGTCAGCACCAGACTTAAGGTGTTGACGATGCGTTTACCGGCCGAGTAGATCCCCGCCGCAGTGCTACCCAGAAAATAAGTGACAAAGAAGACGTCAGAGCTTTGGTTCACAAAAAAGGTGATGTTGCTCAATGCCACATGTTTGGAATAGGCCAACGACTCTTTAATCGAGGTTTTAGAAAAATTCAGCCGCGGTTTCCACGGCGTGGTTATCCATAGCACCACCAGAGAGATAAACGACGTCACTACCTGCTGCACCACTAAACTGGCCACCGCATGGCCGTGATAGGCCAGATAAACCCCGACAATACCGCCGATGGAGATAGAGATAATCGACCGTATCGCTAATGAGCGGAACATCAGGTTATGCATCAACCAGGCTTCGTGGGTTCGGGTTAAGCCACTGACTAAGATAATAATGCCTGTCGCGCGGATCACATTGGAGAGCTCCGGCACGTTCATATAAGACTCTACGTAAGGTGCGGCAACGAATACGATTAAGAAAGCCGGTAACGAGAGTAAAAAACAGAGTAAAAATGAGCAGTTGTAGTCGACCGATGTCGGGTCTTTCTTTCTGATTATCGAGGTCGCAATACTGTCAAAAATAAAAATACGGAAGAACTGGGTCACCAATAAAGAGACGCTGAGCATGCCATAGATACCCGGCGTGACCAGTTTCGCCAGGATAATAAATATGACAAAAGTAATGATTTGTGAAGCCGTATTATCCAGCACAGACCAAATTGCACCAGAGACAATGCTGGGGCCTTTTTTATTGTCGTTACTTTTCAAAGTTGCACCTTTCATTATCTTAAAGGATTTAATAATTTATCATCACCCGTGATACATTTTATTTTCACAAAAAAATGTATGGAGTAGTGTGAAGCGTTGACAACAATATATTGATAGGCAGTCAAATATAGAATCTCGGCACATCCCTGTGCCGCACATAAAATTTAGTTATCCATCCCTCTAACCAAATAACCTTTGCCACTCACTGTTGAATTATCCTTTTGTTTAAAATTGTTATTTTTAATCACCGCGGGTGAGGCTTCATTCTGATTATTGATAACAAAGGCATAACTTTTAAAACCAGTGAAGGTATTATTGGTTATTTCAACCTTATTGTTCCCTTCAGCCCAGTGATATAACATCCACGGCGGCGTATCCTGCTGATTGTTATTTATCGTCACCGTATTAGAGACAACGCTTAAATGATTAATATTTTGGAACGCCGTAGCAGTCGGTTTGTATGACGCCCCCGCATAGGAGAATTGATTGCCGGTAAACTGTACGTTATTTAAATTCCGCAACTGCCCCATATCTGATGAGTAAGAGGTGAATTTATTGTTTTTGAAAATAATATTGGCATCGCTTCCTGCACTGCCCCGAGATGAAAAACATCTCACTGATTTTTCATTTGAGTCTTCAATTTTTATAATATTCCCTTCAAAAACAATAGGGCCAATCAAATGTTCATCAAGGTTGCCATAAATCATACAGGCGCCGGCATCGCCGAGAGAGTTAGTTTTTGTCGTCCCATCGCGGCTTAGATACTGCCCGCCTCTGACTACAGTATTATTTTTATGGTACAGGTTGCCCATTGGCACATTGTATTTCAGCAGTTGGCGACCTGAAGCAAACACAGCTAGCTCGCCATTCGCACAGTGTTCAACCCTGTTGCTGTCGGAGGTACAGTTGTTTCCCCCTTCCCAATCGATGCCCACATCGGCGCAGTCGTGAATGTAGTTTTTGGTGACAGAGACATTGGAAGCACAGGCGGTCCAGATTCCACCGGTAACCTGGAAAATAGTGTTATTGGTGACGACCGTTCCCTTGGATAGCCATAACTGAATACCATGCTGAGACGTGCTGAGCGTGTTGCCATCATAGGTACAATTTTGCCCCATGATGTCCAGCAGCGCCTGCCCTTTGCCATTTTTGACCTGGCAATTTTTTATCACCACGTTGCTACGGCTATCGACTAAGAAGCCGTTGTTCTTATAGCCCATACCGTTAATTTTGACGTTTTCAAGATGGCAGTTGTCGCCGACTTCTAACGTCTGTCCCTGATTGTTCTTGGTCCGGCCTTTATCATGATAAATATCGGCAGTAGCAAAAATAGTCGCGTTATTCGTCGCCGATACGCGGGTATTGTTAGCCACCTGGGCAACCCCACCGGTGTAGATATTCACATCGATGACTTTATCCAGATTGACCTTCATAAAATTTTTGAAGGCGCTGGTGTTATCGGCGGATTGTCCCGTCATCCCGAAACTGCTGGCAGCAATACTGTTGTTGGCGCAAATTCGTTTTAATCGCTGCTGGCTTTGGTTAACAAAACAGTATCCGCCGTCATCCTGAGTGGTGGTATCGCTAGGATCTACCTTGAAGGAACCCCCGCCTTTGCCGCTTCCCTGCGTGTATTCATTTAACACGATAACGGCAGCGGCATTGAGCTGCTGTGAGTTTCGCAACGCATTCACATCGGAAAATTGTATGCCGGGTGCTGACCCGGTCATTTTGGCCATCGCTTTATGACAGTTGGCATAAACTAAAAAAGAGAGCGCCCCGGTAATCAATTTTCTTCTCTTTAATTCGATCATATTCATACTCATTCAGATTGATAAGCGTTATCCAAGGCATAGCGATAACTTGGAATGATACAAAGCAGAGATAAGAAAAAGGGGAACAATGCATTTACCGGGAAAACGACTTCAAGAGGTAAATTCACGCCGCCAATAAAAATAGACAAACTGAACGAGAATGCACAAAGTCCTAGAATATACACCGGCTCTTTCTTCAACCGATTATAATCTGGCTTAACTTTTGTTAGATATCGAATATAACTATATAGAATAGACGCAACCAAAAAATAAATCACACAGGTTACAATCACACCAAAGTTGAGCAATATATTCACATACGCACTTTCGGCAATCCAACCCACGGGATTAAAGCCAAACACATCCGACACACCGATACCGGTCAATGCACTGAATAAGTTGGCATGCTGATCGATAGAGCCCTGTTTGGTGGAGATTATTTTTTGCACCAATGGCAACTGTGAGATCACTATCACACCGGCCACCGCCACAACCAGTGAAGACCAGTACAAGATGAGTTTATTAAAGGTCAGTTTTGAGCTTAATAACGTCACAATCGCAATAGCAAGCAGCACTGCGGCCATACCGGTAAAACTAATCGTCAGTAAAAGGTTAACGACAAACAATGAGTAAAACATAAATCGGGCAATGCCACGATAATACATGCCAACAAAATAAAACGATGACATCAGGAAGGCATAACCGTTGGGGTCATCCTGTAATGATCCAAAGCGGACAGAGACAGAGCCTTCATAAGCCAGCGCAGGTAATCGGTTGAAGAAATAAAACAGCAGATACTGAATGATATCGACGATCAAAAATATCCAGACAGAAGCTTTTAAAAAATTGAAGACTTTATTGAAGAAAGCATGGCGGTCAAAGTCCCCTAGTAAGATAAAGATAAATATCGGGAAGAAAAACGTTGCTTCAAAGGCATAAAAATCACTCGTAATGCCAGTAATGACAATGGAGTAAAAGTAAAAAGCCAGAAAAAACATCACATAGGTAGCATGTTTTTTATTCTTAGCACTGAATACCGTTGGATTATTTGAATAGTTATTTTTTTTCTTGCGCATCGCAAGCAATGAAAGTATCAAACAAAAAATAAACAATATGATGATGTATTTTCCACCGGACAACCAAGATGGCGTATCTGAGTAAGTTGGTGACGTTCTCGCATTGTTTATCTTTAAAATATACCTATATGAGTTGTAATACAGAGCAGTTAATAAATAAAATAAGAACAACTTAATCATAATGGTCTCTGACGTTTAACTTGATAGGTTGTCTACTTATACCTGTCATATTTGACGTTGCATCTCAGCCCACGATCACCCGCCAACTTACCGTGGTGAATCCGCTTACCGCTTTAACGCAACGCCAATTATTTCAAATATATATCGCAATAACTCGGCAGAGTTTATGACTAAAAAATCATAGCACTCTCATGCATTTTATTTAAATAAGAATATGCGTAAAAACAAGTAGACTATATTTATTACACATAAATATATCTATTTACTTCTTTTTACGACTTCTTCTATTTTTCTTACCGTGTTATCCCATGTGAACTGTTTCACATGTTCTAAGCCTTTTTCACTTAACTCTTTTCTTAATTCGGCATTAGTGACAATTTTTGCGATTGCCTGCGATATATCATCAATGTCTGTCGGGTCAACCAGCAATGATGCCCCCGCAGCAATCTCACCTAATGAGGTCGTCGAGGATGCAATGGTAGGGATACCACAGGCCATCGCCTCAATGACCGGCAAACCAAATCCTTCATAGAGTGAAGGCATAATCAGCGCTGTCGCACCGCGATAGTAGTTAGGGAGTTCGCTGTCCTTAATAAATCCGGTAAAGACAATATGCTTTTTAATGCCTAACTTATCGACTAACTCAGACAGGGCTGGCGTCATACTACCGGAAAATACCAATTTTACATCGCTTGAACGCGCAATTTTGGCGAATGCGCGGATCAGCAGCACTTCGTTTTTGTGTTCTTTTCTGTTACTGACGCACAAAATATATTTATAACCCGGCTGATACTTTGGACCGTCAGGAGAAAACTCGCTCGACACACCATTGCCGACTACGACGACTTTATTACGGTCGACGCCTGACCAATCGACAATTCTTGTCTTTGAAAACTCAGAAACGGTAAATATTGCCAGGGACTTTCTACAGCCTCTTTTCAGGACCAGGTTATAATATATTTTCTTTAAAAAACTGGAATTTCCAGGCGTATCCACATGATTAAGATCGTGAACCGTTAAAATAGAACGTTTAACAAACAACCAAGGCGCGTTGAATCCTGGGGTGAAATAAATACTTCTGTTGAAGAATAGATACCAAGGCGTGACAAAGATATCAATAGGGCTGGTAGGTTTCACTTTCGCATCGATATATTTATCGAACTTTATTCTTTTAGTGATCTCTGAAGAAAAACGGCCAATACCATGACTTCCTTCCCAACGTTTATCGAAAACTATCTTTTTCATTATGTTTCCCCACGCTATACCTTAAAATAAACCCAATAAACTTCGACATACAGGCAGAGGGGCAGTCAACATATTGCCTGTCATCTGAAATACGGTGGGTAAAATCAATTAGAAAGTAATACATCCCATTTTCTAATGATATTATCGGTTTTAAACTCATCTAAATTGAAGTTAAAAGCAATTTCACTGCGTAAATATTTATTAATAACCTGAGTGAGTCCTTCTGCGTCATCAAATAAAAATGCCGTATTTTCAGAGAGGATCTCAGGAATACCACCGACCGTTTTAGCCGCTACCGGGACATTTCTCCCCATACTTTCGATCAGTACTCGTCCAAATGGCTCATTCCATTTTGAAGGGACGATTAATAAATCCAAGCTATCGAGGAACTCATTGGCCTTTCTATTACCATGAAAATGACAGGTCACCGCCTGCTTTGCCGCCAATGTTTTCAGCTCGCTGATGTAATCCTCGCTGCCGGTTCCGGCAACCTCTATCTCAATCATCGCCTTTTGCTGGCTATCGAGTTGACTGACTGCGTCAAAAATAAGATCGATGCCTTTGGTTTTATGTACCCTGCCCAGATAGCCTATTTTTATCTTTTTAGTGGCGAAGCCGTTATATACCCGCTCGTCTGCCACGTAGTCTAAACATATGTTGTAAATAACGTGCTTTTTCGCATTAGGGAAGTAACCATTTTCAATATGTTTATCCGCGACAAAATGGCTAATACCGACCACGTCATCAACATATTTAGAGTTAATTCTCTTCGGCAAGGTAATGACTTTACATAAACCACAGCGCGTATTGCAGTTGTCTTCCTTAAACATATTGGCATTCGGACATAACAAGGAATAACTACGTAAGATATGCACCGTTCTGATGTGTTGTGCCTTAGCCACCTTCCAGATCACCGAAGAAACATCTTCAATAGTACTGGTGATCAGTATGTCGGGCTTAATCTCTTTGAGCAGTCGCTTTAATTCACCTTCGATCAGCACATTGTTCGAGTCGATAACATGCCAGGCAATCTTTTTTATCGGGCCCATGTTTTTATTTTCATAAGACCAATAAACGTTTTTATATGCCACGCGGTGAACAGCGACGTTATCCACCACTTCTTTTTTATTGCTGTTACTGATTGCAATGACCGTGACATCAAACCCAAGTGCGACCAGTGTTTCAGATAAGGTCTTTGTCGATATTTCACCACCACCGGCAACGTCTGGATAATATGCCCGACAAGCGATTATTATTTTTTTCATTACGCGCTACCTTAGTCATTTCATGCCATATATACCCGTCATACTTGAAGCTGCTTCCGCGTTGGCTACGCTCACTCACCCGAATCACTTACCAGAGTAAGCTCATCGGGATTATGAGCCCCATCCTTGGGGCTCACCCTGTGGGCCAGCGCAAAGCGCTGTGCAAATCAGTTCCAGACTGATTTGTCATTCCCTTGCCGCCTTGAGGCAACTCCAATTATTTTGGGTATAAGACTGATCTCTACTGTTGCCGGGGCAGACAACGCCCCTGCAACTCGAAGGATGAAGGGTATTTAGGTGGTCTTCTTATCCTTATAGTCATACCCATAATGGCTATATCCATAGCTGTAGTAGCTACTGAATTTCTTTTCGATGCCGTTAAGGATACAACCTTTAATTTCCACGCCACTTTGTTCAAAGCGTCGAATACTGACTTCGACTTCTTTAACGGTGCTTTGCTCAAAGCGTGCGACCAGGATACTGGTACCCGCATAGCGCCCAATAATTGCCGCGTCGGTAACAGCAAGAATTGGCGGGGTATCGATAATGACCAGGTCATAGTTTTCACTGGCCCAGGTTAGCAACTCGGCAAAGCGATAGTGCATCAGCAGTTCTGCTGGGTTGGCGACAAGCCCACCTTTACTGATAAAGTCGAAGCCCCCTCTTTCGATTTTTTGCACCGTGCTTTCGATGCTTAATCCTTTCATGATCAAATCAGACAACCCGCTCTGATTTTGAGTCCCTAAGGTTTTATGCGCCACGCCCCTACGTAAATCGGCATCGATCAGCAGGACTTTTTTGTCCGCTTGCGCCATCACGATAGTCAGGTTAGTACTGATAAACGACTTACCCGCATTTGGGCTCGGCCCCGAAATCATCAGTATATTATTGGTGGCATCGAGCATCGCAAAATGCAGGCTGGTACGCAGGCTACGAATCGCTTCAATACTCAGATCCGCTGGGTTATCCAAGGCCAGGAAACGTGGCGAGTTGATCTTCTTCGATTTGAACTTATCGCCGTTTTTCTTGGTACTGTTTTTCACCAGCCATTCCGAGATTGGGATGCTGGCATAAACGTTAACGCCGATATTCTCTAATTGCTCAGGAGATTCAATGCCACGGTGCAGGAAGGCTTTCACCAACACGATACCGACTGACAGGAAGCCGCCCAGAATAAAGCCAATAATCACTACCAGTATTTTATTCGGCTTAACCGGCTTAATTTCGGTAATCGCGTGGTCAATGATACGCACGTTACCAATCGCACTCGATTTAGCGATACCTAACTCTTGCTGACGGTTAAGCAACTGCATGTAAATCGCACGATCCGATTCTACATCGCGGCTTAAACGGGCAACCTCTTGCTGAGTACTTGGCATCGCCGCAACGGTTTTGTTAAGACGAACTCTTTCTTGCTGTAAAGTTTGGCGCTTTTCTAACAAGGCTTTATAGGTCGGGTGATCTTTGGTGTAGAGCTGAGAAATCTCAGCTTCACGGAAGGTCAATTGGTTGAGCTGTGCTTCAACATTGACGATCTGGTCCAATACCGATCTCGCTTCCATCGACAAATCGATCGAGTCTTTTTGTTTACGGTAAGCATTGAGCTTGTCTTCCGATGCATCCAGCTGTGCACGAACTTGCGGTAATTGCTGTTGCAGGAAATCCAGACTTTTTGCATCTTGCTCCGCTTCACGGGCTATATTTTGGTCCAGATAGTTTTGGCTGATGCTATTCAAAATAGCAGCAACCAGCTCGCGATTATCACCATTTAACGTCAGGTTAAGAATACCGGTATCTTTGCCCTGATCGGCGACCAGCAGGGTTTTCTGTAAATCGTTGATGGTCTTCAGACGACTCGAATAATAGACGTCAAAACGGGTCCCCGGCTGCGCCTGGATCTGATCGATGAAAATCGATATCCCCTGCCCGGTCACCAACTTATCGACTTCACCTTTGAGTTGGAAACCATCGCCGTCAACCAGATAGTGGGTTTTATCCACCACCGTCACGACCACATGAGGGCTGGTATCAGAATCCGGCAAATACAGACGGCTAATAGAGAGTTGACCAGGCGTTTTCCCGGTTAATCTGGCCCAACCGCGACCAAATAAAGGGAAGTACTTTTGCTCGACCGCAATCTGCAAATCTAGATCATCAACGGTCTTCCCCAAGATCATTCGCGACTGTAATAACGCGATTTCTGGTTCAGACAATGGTTGAGCGTCCGGCAATACCTGACTCAAGCTTTCTAAAATGGCGTTGCCTTGCTTTTGCTCGACCTGAATCATGGCATCGGCCTGGAAAATCGGCGTGGCAAACAATGCATAGACAATGGCCAGTACGGTCAGCACGGCGGTAAGGCTAATAATAAGCTTACGGTGATCGAGAAGTTCGCCAAACAGGCGCGCTAAATCAATTTCATCTGAATCTGAAGAGGCCACTTTTTTTGACATAACTGATGACATATTTAGGTTTTCCCTCATGGATTTAACCGCTCAGCTTTTTCATCCAAGACTGACAGGCCTGGTCAATTAACTGATATACCGCTTCGAACGCTTCCTGGCTTTTACGATAAGGGTCAGGTATTTCTGTCTGCCCCATCCAGTGCCCAAGCAGCATGGTTTTCCCGCGAACTTCCGGAGATATCCGGCTTATCTGTTCCTGATGCAATTTCTCCATCACCAGGATCAGGTCATATTTGCGGCCTAGCTCAGCCGTAAACTGCACGCCTAAGTGGTTGTCGAGCGACAAGCCGTGATTTTCCATGACCTCGATAGCGGAAGGATCGGCAGAATGGTTGACTAACGCCCCCATTCCCGCCGAGTCACATTTTTTATCCGGTAGCGCTTGCCGTAACAGCCGCTCGGCGATAGGCGAGCGGCAAATATTCCCCGTGCAGATAACTAGGATTGAGTCGATCATTGCACTGGCATCCACTGACGGATTTCACGGCTAGAATCGATGAGGCTATGCACGTTGTTGATTGTTGGGGTCATCTGGTTGATTACACGGTTCCAACGAACAATTGGTGCCGCCGTGACGTAAACAATGTCATAAGGTCTGAGCTGGAACTCAGCACTCATCACCATCGCCGACGCATCTTTAGCATTTAACTGATAGATGTTGGCGATTTTGCCTTCGCTAGTGGTACCGACCACTGGCCGGATAACGAAGATACCGGAGGCATCTGACAGGTCTTGAGACACACCATCGGCGCTACCCAATGCTTCGGCCAAAGTCATACCGCTGCGATCCATTCTGAGCGTGCTTTGTTTGCCCACTTCACCCATCACGAAGATTTTCAAATCGTCATTGCGCGGTACAAATAAGATATCGCCTGGGTAAAGCAGACGGTTCTGGGTCAAGTCGCCTTTTTGCATCAAGGCTTCCAGTGAAATACGGGTATCTACTCCGTTGTGATTTAACACCACATGACGCCAGTCAGCGTCTGGTGCCAATCCACCGGCATTGTTGATCGCATCAATAATGGTCAGAGGAATATTGGTGATTGGCTGCTGGCCCGATTTCAAGACTTCACCGGTGGCATAAATTTTTTGTGAGCGGAAGGCAGCAATACTCACGTCAACCTGCGGACTTTCAATATAGGTTGCCAGACGTCGGGTGATTTCTTCACGCACTTCTGACACCGTTTTACCCGCGACTTGTACTCTGCCAATGTAAGGATAGAAAATCGACCCGTCGGCATTGACCCAGTTACCGGCATCCGCCGCGGTACGATATTGTCCCGCTGGCGTAGTTAACTCTGGGTGATCCCAGACGGTGACCGTGAGGACATCACCAACGCCAATACGATATTGATATTTTTGGAGCAACGCATCCAATTGTGGATTTGATTGTGCCGTAACGGTCGGCACACGAAGTTTATCGATAAGGCGAGGAGTCAGTGGGTAAACATTAACCAGCTTGTTAATTTCGTAATTACTGTCTTCCTCTTTCACAACGTTTTTACCGGTCGTCGTCAAGTGCTGACCTGGAATGATGGTACAACCACTCAATAACGCTAGCGTTAATGCCAGTGTAGAAATCTTAAAAAGGTTTTTTTTCATGGGTCACATTACTTTCAGGTCAAATGAATATCTGCCGGCCAATCTGATATTCACATTTGTCCGGCAGTCGCGATTTTCATAATGCGGCGATAAAAGTGGCAACGTTAGGCATCGTGGCCTGTGTAAGATCACGATGCACATGGTTTTAAAATGGGGAGTTCATAAAAGTAGTGTGGGAATTAATACGCACCATCTCGGTTCAGAACAACGTTAATTGTTATAAAAAGAATGGTGATATCGTTCCACATTGACCAATTTTTCACATACCACGCATCAAGATAGACACGCGTTTTATAATCAACATCACTGCGACCACTGACTTGCCAAAGTCCGGTCATTCCAGGCTTACTCAGCAAATAGTAATCAACTTCATCGGAGTAACGTTCAAGTTCAGCGGTAATAATTGGGCGAGGCCCCACCAAACTCATATCTCCTCTTAACACATTAAATAACTGCGGTAATTCATCCAGGCTGGTTTTACGCAGGAAAGCGCCAATGCGTGTTACCCGCGGGTCATTCTTTAATTTAAAGGTTTCATCCCATTCCGCACGTGCTTCTGGGTCAGTCGCCAACAAATTCTCCAACACTTCTTTTGAGTTGGTGACCATTGAGCGGAACTTAAGGCATTTAAAGGATTTGCCTCCTTGACCAATACGCTCATGCCCATATATTGCCGGTCCGCCGTCTTTTTTAACCTTGGACACGATATAGAACAGCAGTGGCGATAACATCAAAATCGCAATAGAAGAGACGACAATGTCAAAGACTCGCTTCGCCGCGCGAGAAGACCATTTCGCTAAATTTTGATGAACGCGGAAAATCATCACTTCGTGGCTAAAAATAAATGACATATCAGTGTTATCAAGCGGCATGCCACGCAGCGTCGGGATAACCGAAACATAGCGATAACCGTTGATCATAAACAGTCGCAGCCAGGTATTACGTATCTCTCCTTGCAGCGCCTCTACCGAGACAATAAATTGCGTTCTCTTATTGCCGTAGGTACTCAACCACTTTTCATCCGCAATAAGGATCGGTACGCCATCAATGACATCTCCTGGCTTATCCTCTTCCTCAGTCGAGATAAAGTTAACGACTCGCAGACCAACGTGTTTATCACTTTTAATCGCTTTAAACGCTTCTCTGGCATTCGGTCCGGTGCCGATAATAATTGCGTCACGCAGCCATAAGCCAAAAGAGTTAAGAATACGCTTAGTAATGATTCTGGCGACTGGCATTAATACCAACATCAATACCCAGGTAAGCAACCAAAGCGAGCTGGAGAAATACCACTTAGCGAAGGCAACAACCGCAATCTCAATCACTGCAAAAATTAATAAGGTGCGAATAATCTCTTTGAGTTCATACCAGAACGTTTTGCGATGGTGATAGTGACGCAAACGAAAATAGAACAAGCCGACACAGCCGAAGGCTAATACCCAATGCAACGTAAACCAGGCAACGATTTGATCATGTGATATATGCTTTTCAAAATCAGGACTAACCAAGTCAAGTACCCATTTCGCTAAGTAAATTGAAAGCGAAAAACTGAGTAAATCCGATAATGCTAGCAATAGGGTGGACACGAGACTTTTGTTGAGAAATTTCATATTCCCTCTTATGAAAAAGCAACCATTGCTTTTCTTATAATAAGATTAAGCAATACTTATAAGGTTTAACATAAGACGCTGATATCCTTTATCGGCTCACACCAGCATCAACTTATAATTTATAAAACTCTCAGGCAGGCTACCGCCTATGATTTACGGCTATCCACATTGCCGGCATAAAAAAACAATAACCCTGTACTTTTGAGTAAAAATAATTACTCAAAAAAAAGACAATAAATATCATTAAGAAATTACTTAGAAAATATGTTCACTGCTAACTTTATAACCATAAACATCCATGTGTTATTCTTATGATTTACATTTCATAAAAATTCCAAACGAGAATAAAGGTAATAATGGCTCTAAGAGCCATAACCACCGTAATAATAAATTCATTAGAAAACAGCAAAAATTTCCGCATACAAACTGGACAATTTCTCTCACTTTTAAAGCTTAAAAAATGCCCATTAGCAATCGGCCCCTGGTTAGAGGATTTTATTTATTCGTTCATTTTTTGTCAGGAAAGCGTTATTACATATTACTAATATTGAATCTCATCCTTCGAAAACACGTTATGGCCTTGCAGGAAGAACAAAGTAGAACTCCTACTGGCATCAATCCCTATTTTCCTTAATGAGTTGCATTTATGCACACTGACCGTCTTCACGCTCAGTTTTAAAATGTTCGAAATATTCATTACCGACAACCCAGACATCATCATCACCAAAATCTTACCTTCCATTTTTGTAATGTTATAAGGTTTCGAATGGGTTGTAATATTTTCAAGCTGTACAAACTGTTCAATAACATTAATGATTTCTGTTATGTTCTTTTTGTTATCAAGGAACTTGAAGGTTTTCTTGAAAAATAGCTGCAGCATCAGCATGTCAACCATAGATGAAAATATAAGGATTCTTTCAGGATCCAGTACATCTTCATATTCCTTCAAAAAGTTATAGCACTTGTGAAAACCACAACCAGACGGATCGATGATGAGATAGTCATTAGACGATAATTTAACCCCCTCATTCTTACTAAAATGCACGATATCGTTAATATACGGAAGTCTTTGCGAGATAATTTTTTGCAGTGCGAATTTGGCAAATTGGCACTCACTCCAGATTACTATCCGAGACATTAAACCACCTAAGTTGTATGTAAAATACAATTCCCTTATCTCTCGTTCTGATAATAAGAAATAAGAATTTTCCCAAAAAAAATAAAATATAGACTTCTAAATTGATCTATTCAATTTCGTTCTTTCTCTTGATGTTACGAATAATAATACGCGGCACTAACTCTTCAAATCGTTTTTCTCGCTGCTAACTCTCGGAAACGATAGCTTTTTCCAATCAATTAGGCAATATCCTATAGGCGCAACGCAATAAAAAGCTAAGCATATTCCCACTTCCATTCTTTACAATATGCCAAAATATCTATTGTCTTGTTTACATATTATTGACGCTATTTGAAAATCTAAGAGTATTCCTACCTAAGTTAAACGGTTTATTTCACAAAAATAATTCGGAATTTATATCTACTTATTTAAGATTTATCGTATCAATATTCTAATCAAATAAAAATTTAAGCGTTTTTTTTTACTTTGCTGGTAGTTGATACTCAAAATTGCGCTAGGATTCACAAATCATTCAACAAAAACCAGCAAAGTCGTCACATAATCCAGGAAGGGGAGAAACTACATGCAGAATGTGGCAATGCATTGATGCTATTTAGCTTTTAGGTGTATTTTCTTCTTTCCTCTTGCCGTGCATTAGGGTTTTATGATCAAAATACAAACAATTTAGACACCATAACGATGAAAACAGGCTTCAATGTAGATTTTGTGGATATGGAAAGATGTGATTTTGGCCAAAATATCGAGATTTTTACTGAGAACACTGTATGGTAAGAACATCCCGATAACTAAAACTAAAAATAGCGGATAAAATCATCAGCATTAAAGAGAATAGAAATCCTTGAAGGAAATACGTCTACAACAACGCGATGCAAGCGCTGCTTCATCCATTAAGTGTTTAAATAACCGGTAAGCAAATATTTACTGATATACGATAAATCCGATGGATTAGTAATGTCATGTGGAAATACCATAACACCAAGCCGCATGGTGACTGGGTTATAAGTTTTTATTATGCTCTTACTCATTACGTAGTGCGTTAATCAAGACGAGGATTTTATATGGATAGCGCAATTAAAATTAGGCTAAATCTTAAAATAAGTAAGTCAATGTAACATTGCCGAATTAAGGAATTAAATCTTCATTAAAAAATGATAAATATAGTTACCCTTGGTAATTATACTGAGGATATTAATTTCCCCATGTTTGCTAGCGCGGATCACAGTGTTGCAACGAAAAGTTAATAGCTCACGCCATTAGCTCGTCTCGGTCTTTCTTTCTAAATTTGCATCAGGGCTTTTACTTGTAGGTAAATTCGTAGTTTATGATGTAAGTACCAATACTATTGATTTTAGCTGTCACCAATACTCCATCCATCCCTTGCTTATGATGTTCCCCTACTGCTAACTCAGCTTTAGATGAACATAGTTGTATCCAGCGAGAAGTATGGCGCTCTTTAATCCATAACCCCGCCTCACATCGACCGTTTTTTCCGCGCGAGGGACCTGGGAAGGAGATATCATAGTCGGTGACATAACTGGTTACTTCTTTTGGGAAAAGATAAACATACACATCGAACATATTCATCGTTAAAACGAAGAGCAATGCACAGCCGCCGAAGAACATTTCAAATATATGCTTGGCTGTTTTGCCCACTGGTCGATAGTAAAATCCCCGCCAGGCAAAAAATAGGCCGCCAATTAAGGAAACAGTTAGCGTCCAGGCAAATGCCGGAAACGACCGGAAGAAAACAACCCTGTGAGAAATACTCGATGACCAGCCAAGATAGGCGATATAAGCAGCAAGAAAAGCGAAACACACCACAACAAAACCGTTATTTTTGGTGAAAATACGCTCCATCAATCTCTTTTTACGAAAGTACAATCTAGGCTCCGTCCCGTTACATTATTCGTTTTACCTATCCGCCATACTTGAAGCGGCTTCTGCATTGCCTGTGGTCACTTGCCGCGTTGATGCGACCGCAATTATTTTAGGTGTAGACCACAAGATTTCTAGTAAAAATCATAATACATCGCCCATTCTCCTGAGCGTTTGTTTTTCCAAAACATCAGACTGCCGCTATCAACCACATTCAGATTGATTTTCTCATCACTGGAGATCTGAAACACAAACTCAAAATCCTCCCCAACATCGACCCCTGACTGGCAAAAGGAAGGATACCCACCAATTTTATGGCCATATTGATGTGTCACGATATCGTAATAAGAGTCGATCTCTTTAGCTTGTTCCAGCTTGAGGATTTCACGTTCTAACTCGCACGACACACCTCCACCATCCCACAGCGGAAAATCTGCGGCTATATATTCCGCTCGCAAGGGGAACGCCTTGAGTGTTATATGCTCGGCTGAGGAATCCTGACGAATAAGCACATCATTATCACCGTATTCCCGGATCACCCAGTTGTAGCCCATCTTCTCTAGAGGCTGTGGAAGCTGTTCAGAGATAAACAGCGTGAGCACACGGGTATTCTCTAGCAGAGGGCTGATAAGCGGTAGCGCAGGCAGATAAAACTGAGCGTAAGGAATCATCAGTTTCCCTTTATCATTCTGTGGTACATCTTCTCCCTGACGAAAAAGAAACACCTTCCCAAACCAACTTTCCTCAAGCTGATGAGTCGGCCTAAAACCCCCCGCCACCAATTTGGCAGCCGGTTTGGCTAAACGACGTTGAATCTCTGCGATATCCATATTGTTCTCTTTCCTCTTTTATATGAAAAGCTTCCAAAGGTTTTGATCTACGCTATTGTCCGCTTTATCCCCCAATATAAGAGGGTATTATCCCAGAGGCAAAACACTTCGTTTTTAAGGAGAGATGATGACGATATCCACAACGGTTTTTACGCTCAGCGTATCAATGACAGATTGGACTTATGTTCTTGCTGAAGAAGGTCTGTTTTTACCTAACGCAGATTTACAGGCAGCTCTCGACACCATGCAGATAAAGATCAATCTCTGCGATCTGTGCGATTTTTACTTTGATGAGATTGCTGTCGGGAGCGGGGATATTGTCGTGTTTAACTCGGCAATCTACGCCAACAGCTACTTGATTGTGGATTGCTATCGCGACCTGACCGACCAATTAGATATCGTCACTTTCTATATATACAGCCCCGATACAACGTTAACGGAAAAACTAAAACCCCACTTGCGGCGCTTTTTCGATAGTGCACAGTACCCAATTAATTATCAGGAAGCGTGTGCTTCTCCGATCGTTGAACGCATCATGCACACGCAATCGGGTGAGCAAATTTGCGTCATCGACGACTCGAATTATGTGCAAAGGGTTTGGTTTAGGGAATAGTGATTGAAGTAAACTTCTTCGTCATGCGTATATTGAAGCAATGATGACTATGGAGATAAATCATTCCCCGCTTTCTGCGATCCCCCTTCCAAACTCTGCTACAACTCCCTGTAAATCCATCCAGCCTATTTTATTAGCGTCATTACAGGAATAGAGTTTACTGGCTGCGGCAAAATCCGTAGCTGGGATTAGCGTTCCGTATAAGACTTACTCGGTTTCACTGTGGCATAATGCCGCAAGCTTTGATCCATCTATAAATTATGGTGGCTCAGGCAGGGGCTTCGCAAGAAGCGCCGGTTTCCGAGTCCGGTAACGCTAACCCTGTCTGGGCTGCCACCCGAGTTTAGCGTCTCGTGTGGGAGTCATATATTTCTATTCGGAGATTTAAAATGACTAACACTATCTATGAAACAGATGATCAACAAAGCTCTATCACCCTCTTCCGTTCGTTAATTGCCTCGTTGCCGTTCGATCAACTTAATGAAGCGCAGCTCTACGATCTCAACGCCATTGCCGCTGAATCCGCCGAAGGTTTGTGCCACGGATTAGGTTATTTAGGCGAATCGCTGGAGAGCGAACCTGACAACGTGCCGAATAATCTTGAGCAGGTCAGCGGTTATCTCAAAGCTTCGGCGCATGTTATTCCGGCGCTGATGGCGATCGTTGAGCAGAGCAATGCGCGGTTGATGAAGGTGAAGGCGGACTGATAGACCCTGAATCGTTGAGCCAGGTAAAAATAGCGGTTTAAAATACATACGGGTTCCTACACTCAATAAGAACCCGTTACGTGATTGATGCCACTTATTTTTGCTTTAATTTATCATTTTCTAAATTAAACACCGCACTGTAATCAACTTTATTCATCGTATAAATAAGCTCATAAGAAACATCTTTTTTCAATGAAACTCTAATACAAGTATCTGGATATTTATTATTGATTTCAAACTCAGAAACAAGTGCCGGATAATATTTATTCTCTGAAGAGCTTAAACTATAAAACGAAATAACATCGCCTGGTTTCGACTTGATGCAAAGCAAATCATTTCCGAGTAGGTAAACCTCGCCTCGGTTACTGAACGCCAGACGATCTGAACCACATGCAGAAAGAAATAAAGTAAAAAAAACAGCTATGATTATTTTTTTCATTGTGGAAAACCTCTCAAAATACGTTGATAATTCTCAATCAAAGAATCAACCTTAACTTTAGAATTATAACCTTTATTATTGTTTTTTGTAGCGTATTCAGCCACTCCGTATCTCATCAGCACCCAATAATCAGCGACAATACCTGCTTGTTGCTCCATAGAGTAATCTGACAATTTGCTTTTATTTAGAAGATAATAATAGTCAGCAGCCCAGGATAGAAGCCCACGCGTCCTGACCAGCATGCCTTTCTGATGCTGCCAGACATGCATCATTTCATGCAAAAACAAGAGCTGGTTACGTACTGACGCTTGTGAGAAATCATCGTGGTAAACGTTAGTTTCAAACCATATCTCCCCGTTAGGCGTCATCGCTGTATCCTTGTCCTGTAAGTTAAAAGGAAGGTAGCTACCGTGATGAACCCAAACTTTGTTATAGAGAATAGAAGAGGAAAACAGCTCTTTTGCTAACGAAATTTCACCGGTGGTTAAAATCCTTAATCCATTACGTTTAAGCATATTAATCCCTTATTTTTACTCAATCCAATTGTACCAATATAATTGTATATTTCTTAAGCGAAAATAACCTATATAGTTTAAGCCAATAGCGAGAAAATAAAAGTCTTTATTGAAAAACAGTAAAATATCCAAAAATATGGATCACTTTATACTATGAAAAATAATAATTATTTTTTACTCCCCTCCTTCCTTTCACTTTTTATTACCATCTCCTATTAATCTATTCCGTCTATTTTATTAATTACATTACAATCCGTCATATGACTTAACACTCTATATAAAGCGTACAATTTAGGCTAATCGCTGAAGAGCGAACCCGATAATATGTTGAAAAACATTAGTCAGGCCGCAACACGTCAATAATATGGGCCGCTATAACGATGCATCCGGGCGAACCGGCGGTATCACAAAACTAGCAATGATTTTTATATTGGCGAAGACGAACTGCATCGTGCCACGCTTTGTACGCTGGCCACCACCCGCCCAACGATCACCATCGACATGGGGCGGCTTGCCGGCTTGTTGCATTACACCAGCGACCCATTAGCCGGTAACGACCAAACCATTACTCGTCAGATTGTCGCTAAAAAAGGCCATCGAGGTGAAGAACGAGGTTTTGGTTATCGGGCTCAGACTGGCACACAAACTACGCCGCAGGAGTTGAAGCAGCCCCACTCACCTTCGCCGAGGATGCCCCCACCAGCGTCATGTCTTTGGTTTCCGGGGCCCACAGCATCGAGATGATGGCACCGAAAACGAGTATGCCACTGAGCATTAGCGTGGTGGTAGCCAAGCCGAGTGAGAGCATCGATAGTGGTAATAAACCGGTGGCAATGGCCGATCCTAAACGGCTCATGGCGGTGGCGAAGCCGACGCCAAGGGAGCGAATATCAGTGGGGAAGCTCTCTGCCGGGAACACGCCGACCAGATTGCTCACGGCGGAGATAGTCAGGGTAAATACCGCGAACAGCACTAACATGGCGGCTTGTCCCGGCGGCACGAAGGCCATGGTGCCGAGGCTTATCGCCAATACCCAGAAGGCACCGATCAGAAAGTGGCGTCGCGACAGCCATTGAGTTAATGCAATCCCCAATATTGCGCCCAGCAGCAACAGGCCATTGAGCAACAGGTCGGTGGCGAAGTTCTGGCTCATATTTAATGTCGTCAGAATCGAGGGAAGGAAGGTGTAAATCGCAAAATAGGGGATCACCAAACAGACAAAGAACAGGCTGTTAAAGGCGGTGCGTCGCCAGTAACGGGCGGAGAACAGTGTGCGCATATGGCGCGCAGTTTCTACCGGGATCTCATCGTTTAAGATGACATGCGGGCCAAAGCAGCGGCGCACTACCTGATGCGCATCAGCGATGCGGCCTTTACGCATGAGCCAGCGTGGGGATTCTGGGGTACCAATGCGCAATAGCATAATCAGTACCGCGGGTAACGCGCTGGAAGCCAACAGCCAGCGCCAGGCGTCCGGCCCAACGCCCGCCATCCAATGCCCGGCAAAGCTGGCGGCTACGTAACCCAGCGTCCAAATCACGCTAAAAGATCCTAATAACATGCCGCGATGTTTACGCGGTGCGAACTCCGCCAGCATAGTGTGACCGACGGCATAATCACCGCCCAGTCCGATCCCGACCAACACACGCAACCAGAATAGCTGTTCTGGCGAGGTGGCAAAAAACTGTAAAAAGGAGGCCAGCGTGATGATCACAAAGCTAAAGCTGAAGATCTTCTGGCGACCAATATGATCCGATACCCATCCGAGTACCAGACTGCCGAGAAACAGGCCGATCAGCGCCGAGCTGCCGATCATCCCTTCCCAAAACGGCGTCAAACCCATTTGTGGTTTGAGCTGCGCCAGCGCAAAACCAATCACGCCCAGCACATAGCCGTCAGTCAGGTGCGCACCAAAGGTCAGTCCGGCAATTTTCAGGTGAAAAGCATTGAGCGGAATATCATCCATGCGAACAGATTGCGGCGGCCTCTGCACAGTAATACGTTGTGATGTCATAGCTATCCCCTGTTAACCCCTGTTGGTGAAAAAAGCGCGGCACGGTCGCTAGTAACGCAACGCAGACAGGGGCTTGGCATCAGCCAACCCCCTGTCTCTCACCGCGAATGGCGGGCTAATCTGATCAATGACCGCCCGCCGTTTTATTCTTTATGTCTTTAACTACTTATTTTTCAATCGGATAAATCGTGCCGCTATTCATGATGCCGTTCGGGTCATAGACCTCTTTCAGCGCTTTAAGAATGTAGTAAGCGCTACCGTGTTCGTCTTTGGTCCAGTGGGTACGGTGTTTACCAATACCGTGATGGTGCACCATCGATCCGCCCTGCTTGATCGTCTCTTCGACGATGATCTTGTTCAGCGGATTATGGTATTTGTCGATCTCCTCTTCCGGCTTGCAATCCACCACGTTGTAGTCATAAACAAAGTACATGTTGGTGCCGTTGATATAGCTATGCGAAGAGTGGCCGCCCAGCATAGTGATGTCGCCCGCGTGCGGGAACTCATTACGGATGCGGCGGATCACGTTCTCATAAATCGTATTGATGCTGGCCCAGTCGCCGGACACTTCAGTGGTGAAGCCCATGTTGTTGGTTTTCATGATCTGTACACGCTCGGCAGCGACTTTCTCCGGCCCCCAGTTCAGGTTGTTGAACCAGGTTTCGATCAGTTTGCTGTCGACTTTTTTACATTCAGGATAACGGGCCACAATCTCTTCAATACCTGCACCGGTGGCTTGCGCGATGCCTTTCGAGCCTTCGGCCATGAAGATCAGCACGCATTTACCGGCGGCGAAGTGGGTAAAGTGCTGGGTGCCGTCTTCGGCGTCGTACAGGCGAGCAATCGACGGACGATAGCCATCAATCATCACTTCACGCAGCACGTCGAAACCGGTTTGCATGTTGTCCAGCGTGTAGCCGTAGAACAGATTGTTTTCAGGCATGTATTTGAAGATTTTTACCGTCACTTCGGTGATGAAGCACAGTGTGCCTTCGTTACCGATAATCACATGGCGGATATCCGGGCCAGCGGCACGGCGCGGCACGTTTTTGATACGGGTGATTTGGCCATTCGGGAAAACCGCTTCTAAACCGACCACCATATCTTCGATAGCACCGTACAGCGTAGAAAGCTGACCGATGCTGCGCGTTGCCACCAACCCGCCCATCTGCGCCAGCGGTTTAGACTGCGGCGAGTGTCCGGTGGTATAGCCTTTAGCACGCAGTTCGTTTTCCAAAATTTCTAAAGGTACGCCGCACTGCGCGGTGGCCTGCATGTTACGGATATCGATATTGATAATCTTGTTCATGCCGGAACCGTCAAGCACCACCGAGTTTTTGACCACGGTTTCCAGCCCGCCTTCGGTAGCGGATGCGCCGGTGCGCGGCACGCCGTTGATGCCGTTTTTATTCATAAAGGCCAGCACGTCAGAGACTTGCTGAGTATCGGCCAGTTTCACCACAGCAGCAGGTAGCGGCAGGGTAAATACACCGTGAATATCGGCATATTTTCTGAAGCGATCGACGCTGTTTTTCTTCAGTACTTCTTCGTCGGTATTGACCCGATCCGGGCCAACGATTTCTTTCAGATGATTGACAATAGATTCACGTGTCAGAGACATAATTAACCCTTCTCGATGTAATAAAGAATAAGAAATAAAAAATTATAAATTAAATAAACAACTGTTTATTTAACGAACTAAATAACCACCATCCACGACCAATAAATGGCCATTGACATAATCGGAGGCGCGACTGGCTAAAAATACCATTGCGCCCATTAAATCTTGCGTCTCTCCCCAACGATTAGCGGGAATATGATCCAGAACGCGTTTATTGGTTTCCGGATTTTTACGCGTTTCTGCGGTAATATCGGTGGCGTAATAACCGGGAGCAATACCATTCACCTGAATATTATATTGGCCTAATTCATCACAATAGGCTTTAGTGAAGCCCGCCAATGCATGTTTAGTGGCAGAATAAGCCGGTGACCATTGCCCACCTAAATAAGAGAATAGCGAACAGATATTAATTATTTTTCCGCTTTTTTGCGGGACCATAATTTTGGCGGCTTCATGGCTGAGTTCAAATGCGGCGGTCAGGTTGATGTTGATCATCGGGTCCCAGTCGTCGCGACCAAAATCCAGTACCTTGTTAAGCTTACAAATCCCGGCGTTGTTGACCAAGATGTCTAGCGAGCCGAAGGTTTCCAGACATTGGGCAATGACTTTAGCCGGCGCGCCTTTCTCGGTAATATCAACCTGCATAAACTCAACGCGTACGCCCTGTTGCTCAATCATTTTACGGGTTTGCCCCTGATCCATGATGAAGCTAGGGATAAAAATATTGGCTCCGGCTTTCGCCAACGCCATCGCAAATGCCTGCCCGAGACCGCTATTGCCGCCGGTGACGATGGCGGTTTTTCCCTTCAGTGAAAAGAAATCCAGTGAGAACGCATTGAGTGCATTTGATGACATCTTATTGCCCCTTGGTCAGAAAAAAACGCAAAAAAAAAGAGAAAAGTAAACCTCCCTGCGCTTGGCGGGGAAGTTACTTTTCTCTTCGTCTCGAGTAACTGGCAGAAAAACTAACACATCCCTTTGCGCTTATTCCGTGATAAGAATCACAAATTACCGTAGTCAATCTCTCATTTAATTTAATAACAATAGTTTATTTAGGATTAATTTTATTAACATTCATCAAAAATGGTTTTGTGATAACACTCACAGAAGTAGGCACCATCGGCGTGTTATTTATTATTACAGTTACTGAAAGAGACGAAGAGAAAAGTAACTTCCTGCCTGGCAGGAAGATTGCTTTTCTCTTTTTTTTGTTTAATGCAATAATACTTGCGGAATGACACCATGGAAAAACCTTATTCTCACCGTTGGTTAACACTAGCCATAATAAGTATCAGCGGCGGAGTGAGTTTTGATCTGGCTTACCTGCGTTATATTTATCAAATTCCCATGGCGAAATTTATGGGATTTTCCAATACCGAAATTGGATTAATCATGAGCACCTTCGGTATTACGGCGATTATTCTTTATGCGCCAAGCGGTATTATTGCCGATAAATTTTCACATAGAAAAATGATGACCTTTGCGATGATTGCCACCGGATTATTGGGGCTAATCATGGCAACGTATCCACCGCTCTGGGTCATGCTGCTGATTCAAGTCGCCTTTGCGATTACCACTATTTTGCTGCTGTGGTCAGTCTCGATTAAAGCGGGCTCGTTGCTCGGCAACCATGAAGAACAAGGCAAAATCATGGGCTGGATGGAAGGCCTGCGCGGCGTTGGCGTCATGGCGCTGGCGGTGTTCACCATGTGGGTATTTTCACTGTTTGCACCGGATAATCCCAACAGCCTGAAAGCAGTGATCCTTATCTACAGCAGCGTCTATATTTTGTTGGGAATTCTGTGCTGGTTTCTGGTCAGCGATGGCTTCACGGCGGCCACGGACGCCGCAGAAATACCGCGTAAGTTCAGTCTTGGCGATATCCTCTCAGTGCTGAAAATCAGTACCACTTGGTATTGCAGCATGATTATTTTTGGCGTCTATACCATCTACGCCATCCTCAGCTATTCCACCAACTATCTGACAGAAATGTATGGCATGACGCTGGTAGCCGCCAGCTATATGGGCGTGGTGATCAACAAGATTTTCCGTGCAATGTGCGGCCCCATCGGTGGACTGATTACCACCTATACTCGCCTCAAATCTCCCACTCGCGCCATTCAGCTGCTGGCGCTGGTGAGTATTGTCACGCTGGGCGCGCTGCTGATGACCGATGAAAGTCCAACCTCGGTAGCACTGGGTATTGGGCTGATTTTGCTGCTGGCTTTTGTCTGTTATGCCTCGCGCGGCCTCTATTTTGCCTGTATCGGCGAAGCGCGCACGCCGCAATATATTATGGGCACCACCGTCGGTATCTGCTCGGTGATTGGTTTTCTGCCCGATGTTTTCGTCTATCCCATTATCGGCCACTGGCAAGACACGCTGCCCGCCGCCGAGGCTTATCACAACATGTGGCTAATGGGGCTCGGGGCCACCTGTCTGGTGGTGATATTTACTACGCTGCTGTTTAGAAACATGAGAGCCAAAGAGGTAAGAGACGCTGGCGCTAACAACAACATCACTCAGCCAACCGCCGAACGTGCTCAATAAGCGTTAAAGAAAAAAAACAAGATCAAGGAGTTATGCAATGACTAGCGTGGGCTTAAAAAAATATCTGATGGGTGTCGACGTCGGTACCCAAAGTGCAAAAGTGGTAATTTTTGATTTGGATGGCAATGCCATCTGCGAAGGGAAACAGCAGTTACGCAAGATGAATATTCCCGCACCATTATTGGCCGAACATCCTGACGATGATTTGTGGGATTCGCTCAAGGTGGCGTTTCGTCGGGTGATGCAACGCTTTGGGGCACTGGGCGGCAAGACCAGTGAGATCCAGGCGATGGGCATCTGTATTGTGCGCTGCTGTCGCGTATTACTGAAAGCCGACGGCGAGCTGGCTTATCCGGTCATTAACTGGATGGATAAGCGCCTGAATAAGCCTTATGAATATATCGAGGCATACCAAGGCGTGCGTTATGTCACCACCACATCAGGCTATATTACTCACCGTCTGACCGGTGAGTTTAAAGATACCTGTGCCAACTATATTGGCTGGTGGCCGATGGATAATGACACGCTAGATTGGAGTCGTGACCCGGCGGCATGGGAAAGCTGCAACCTCACCCGAGAGCAAGTGCTGGACGTGGTGAAACCAGGGGAGATCCTCGGCCATGTGACGGAGACTGTCGCCCAGCTGTTGGGTATCCCGGCCGGTATTCCGGTGGTGGCGACCGCCCATGATAAAGCCGTTGAGGCACTCGGCGCAGGCTCACTCGATGATGGAACAGCGCTAATTTCACTCGGTACCTATATTGGAGCCATGGTGCACGGCCGCGCCAATGTGAAAGATGCACAGAATTTCTGGCCGTTTCAGGCTTCAATTCCCGGCCGCTATTTATATGAGTGCATGGGCGTTCGCCGAGGGATGTGGACGATTAGCTGGTTCCGCGATCAGTTCGGTGCCGCCGCGCTGGCCGATGCGCACGACGCAGGCGTCAGCATTGAGGAGTTGCTCAATCGCGAAGCCGAACGCGTGCCTGCCGGTAGCGAAGGATTGATTACGGTTCATGACTGGGCACCGCCTGCAGAAGCGGAGTATCGCAAAGGGGCGATGATTGGTTTTGACGGTCGCCATACCCGTGCGCATATGTACCGCTCGATGCTCGAAGGCATCGCTTTCACCATGAAAAATCATATGGATAAAATGGCACAGGAGCTGAACGCGCCGTTTAAAAAGCTGATTATTTCCGGCGGCGGCGCGAACAGCGATGTGTTTATGCAGATCTTCGCCGATATGTTTGGCATTCCAACCTGTCGCAATCTGATGAAAGGCTCTGCCGCCGTCGGTTGTGCGATTAATGCCGGGATGGCGATTGGCGTGTTCGATAATTATGAGCAGGCGGCACAGAAACTGGTGCGTATGGGCGATAGCTTTGAACCCAATATGCAACACCATCAATTCTATCAACAGCTCAACCAACAGGTTTATCAGCGCGTGAATCAGCATCTTGATCCCCTGCTGCAAGCGCTAAGTCCGTTGGTTGATATCGGTTCCGTTGGTTAATGAATAAATTGGGGGCCTGGCGCCCCCTATTAAAAAGCCGGTGCTTATCGCTGGAATTTCCAGACATCGTGATTGGTGGTGGAGACGGCGATGGCACCGGCATTCAGCGCGCTACGGGCGTCGTCATCATCACACACTAAGCCGCCGGCAATAATCGGCAGGTCGATTTTATCCGCCACCCATCCTAATACTTTCGGCATACAGCCGGGCAAGATTTCGATGCAGTCCGGCATGGATTGCGCGACTTGCTTATCGATATTGTGAAACGAGATGGAGTCGAGAAGAAACAGGCGATGAATGGCGTAAAAACCTTGCTGGCGCGCCGCTTTAACCATCGCGGTTTTGGTACTGATAATGCCATCGGCAGCGGTAACAATTTTCAGGAAGTTAATCACAATCTCTTTGTTAGAACTCCCCTCCAGCAAATCAACATGCACAAAAGCAATTTTACCGGCTTCTTTAATTTGCTGCACGATGCGCCCAATATTACAGATGTTACCGTATAATACTGAGATAATTCGGCAATCGGATTTTACTGCCGCTTGCAGGCTTTCGTTATCTTTTACCGCCGCGATCACCGGATGCGACGCGAGTAATTCAACAATAGACACGGTTTTCCCCTGATTAAAACACTCAATACCACAGCGCCATAGGCGCTACTCGAGTTATCAGAGCTAACATAACCCGCCAAGGCAGTTTGCCCAACTGACAGGATATGGAGATATCACCACTCTATATTCAGATTGTGATCGGGCTTGCAACTCTCAGGTTTAATCAGGGTTTATTAAGACCAGCGTCAATGCGCCGCCATGTTAGTCATAAACCCGATTCTGCTTTGCCGGCAGAGCGTTTACGCATTGCCGTTTGATGTTCTTCCATCTTCCCCGGGCAGAGATTTTTTAATCGTTCGATCAGCCAGCGACCGGCTGGCCCCGGCGGTGCGGAAGTGGGATAAACACCGAACATCGGCAACGCTAATCCACCCGGCGGTACGTCTTCAATTGATAACTCCACCAGCCGCCCTTCGCTGATATCCCGTGTGACGACATGCGATGGCATACTGCCCCAGCCTAATCCATCGAGCAAAAATGCGTGCTTGGCAAATAAATCACCCAACCGCCAGGTCGAAGGCGACATGACGCCAAACTCGTGGCCGTCAGAGAGTTCGGATCTATCAGTGAGTACCAACTGAACATGCTTGCTCAATTCTGATTTTGGCACCATGCCTTTGAACTGCGCCAGCGGGTGATCTGGGGCGGCAACCATGACCAATGATACCCCGGTCAAACGCTCGCCGGTCAGCGAGGAAGGCATCACCGGCAGTGAGCCGAGAATACCGATCCCCGCACTGCCGTTGAGAATCGGTTTATAGCCCCCACCAAGCGCTTCAACAAACAGCCGCAACGGGGTACCAGGAAATTGCTCTCGAAATGCCTTCGCCGCCGAGGTAATCGCCTCCAGCGGGAAGAAAACATCGACGACCACAGAAAGTTCGGACTCCAGTCCCGATGACATACCACGCGCGCGCGCCTTCATAAAATCAACGCCGGAGACAATACCGCGAGCATCGGCCAGCAGCACCGCCCCTTCCGCCGTCAGTTTCGGGTAGCGTCCCGAGCGGTCAAAAAGCTGTATGCCAATTTGTGCTTCCAGCCCGCGAATCAAGTCACTGATCACCGACTGTGCCCGGTACATCTTACGCGCGGCAGCAGAGAAACTGCCTTCATCAACCGCGGTGATAAAAGTGCGCAATTGATCCAGGGAAATACCGTCTAGCATCACCGCTCCTTTTCGCGCCTGATTAGCGCCTGACCGAGGAAGAGAGTCGCAATATAACCATTGCGCTGTGCGTTGTCATCGCCAACTTTCACCTCCTATATCCCAAAGCTTGCCCTTTTTCACTCAGAATAACCCATCGCCATTACCGATGGATTACATCGAAATATAACGGCTATTCGGGTAGCAGCAGCAGTGGCATAGTGACGTTCATGTTCAGCACATTTAAAGATGGATCACGTTCATGTCCAGTGTATTCAAAAGACTTATCGCGTGCTTATTCCCTAAACAAAGATCCACCCCGGAGGCTATACCTATGTCGACTATTCTTCATATCGATTCAAGTGTTCTCGGCGGTTATTCAGTCAGCCGTCAATTGTCAGCAGAGATCGTCGCACGTCAGGAAGTCCTGCATCCTGGCGCAACAATTATCTATCGTGATTTGGTACAAGCACCCGCTCAACATCTTTCAGACAAACATCTTGCCGTCTTCCAGGGCGCAGAAGTGACTGATGCAGCACTCGGTGCCGACCTGGCTGCCGGTGGCGCGTTTATCGAAGACCTGTTTGCCGCTGACGTGATTGTTATCGGTGCGCCAATGTACAACTTCTCTATCCCTTCACAGTTGAAAGCGTGGGTTGACCGCGTTTGTGTCGCAGGCCGCACCTTCCAGTACGGCGCAAATGGCCCAGAAGGCCTGCTGCCAAAAGGCAAAAAAGTGTTTATTGCTTCTTCACGCGGTGGTTTCTACACCGGTGATAGCCCGGCTGCTTTCCTGGAACATCATGAAACCTACCTGAAAGCGGTATTGGGCTTTATCGGTCTGACCGATGTGACTGTTATTCGCGCCGAAGGTTTAAGCCGTGGTGATGAAGCCAAAAATGCGGCCATTACCGGTGCACAAGAACAGATTGCCGCGCTGTCTTAATCATCAAAACAGCTGCCAATTCGTCCTCAATTTAACGAGAAATATTTAAATGAGCAGATACGCTACTAATTTCGCGACACTTGGTCGCATCGTGATTGCCGCCATTTTTATCATGAGCGGCTTGGGCAAAATCGCGGCACCAGAAGCCACGCAGGGCTTTATCGCCTCCGTCGGGCTGCCGTTCCCGGTGCTGGGCTATATTATTGCGCTGTGTGCTGAAATTGGTGGCGGTGTGTTGCTGCTGGTGGGCTATCGTACGCGTCTGATTGCCGCTTTACTGGCAATTTTCACCGTCGCAACGGCAGTTTTCTTCCACCATAATTTCGCCGATCAAAACACTATGCTGCACTTCTTGAAGAATTTGATGATTGCCAGTGGCTTGTTGCAAATCTCTGCACTGGGTGCCACGTCATTGAGCTTCGATTCGCGCCGCCTGGCTCGTCAATTGTAAGTAACAATCGTGAGTTAACGGCCTTGGTGTCAGCAGATACCAAGGCCAATCCCGCTAATAACAGGTCAGTATTTATCATGGAAATCGGCATTGATAGTTTCGCAGCAATCTTACCCGAGCCCGCAACCGGCAACGTCATTTCATCCACTGAACGGATTGCGAATCTGCTTGAAGAGGTCGAATTAGCCGATAAAGTCGGGCTGGATGTGTTTGGTATCGGTGAACATCACCGCGCCGAGTTCCTCGATTCTGCCCCCGCTATTCTTCTGGCCGCCGCCGCCGCTCGTACCAAGAATATTCGCCTGACCAGCGCCGTCACCGTGCTGAGTGCCGCCGATCCGGTGCGGGTTTTTCAAGAATTTGCCACCTTGGATTTGATTGCTAAGGGCCGGGCTGAAATTGTGGTTGGACGCGGCTCTTTTGGCGAGGCTTATCCACTGTTCGGCTTTCAGTTCGACGATTATGATGCGCTGTTCACAGAGAAACTCGACCTGCTATTAACGTTGCGTGAATCAACCCATGTTCACTGGTCTGGTCGACACCGCCCTGCGCTAAGTGGTCAGGGTGTGTATCCACGCCCGCATCAGGGAGAGTTGCCAGTATGGCTCGGTGTCGGCGGTTCGCCACAGTCATTTGCTCGCGCGGGTTCACTCGGTCTGCCGCTAATGGTCGCGATTATTGGCGGCGAGTTCCGTCGTTTCCGCCCGCTGGTCGATCTCTATCGCGAGGCTGGACGTCAGGCGGGCTATTCACCGGACAAGCTTAAAGTCGGTGTGCACGCACTCGGTTTTGTTGGCCAAACCACCACAGAGGCCAAAGAGGCTTTCTTCCCCGGCTGGCAATATATGTTCACTGAGATTGGTCGCGAACGCGGCTGGTCACCGGCGACTCGTGCCCAGTTCGAAGCAATGTGCGGCCCACATGGTGCCTTTTTGATTGGCGACCCACAAACCGTCGCGGCCAAAATGATCGCCGCCAGCGAGGTGCTCGGTGGCGTCTCACGCATTACATTACAGATGAGTTCAAGTTCAATGTCCCACTCGGCGATGAGGCAGTCTATCCAACTGCTCGGCAACGATGTTGCACCTATTATTCGCCGATCAACGCACTCCTGGAGCTTATAATGCAAACTGTCGATGTGCATGGAGCTCGCATTCCAGCGCTAGGATTCGGCACTTACGGCATGGGACGTGCCGATATGTTGCGTATGTTGCCCGCAGCATTAAAAGCCGGGTTTCGTCATATCGACACGGCGCAAATTTATCGTAATGAAGGTGAAGTTGGCGAATGTGTGGCCGCCAGCGGCATCGCCCGCAGTGAGATATTTATTACCACTAAAGTGTGGGGCGATAACTATCCGGCTCGCGCTTTCGCCGCCAGCGTTGATGAAAGCCTGAAGAAATTACGTACGGACTATATCGATCTGTTACTGCTGCACTGGCCGAATAATCATGTACCACTGGCTGAGCAAATTGGGGCACTAAATGATGTGGTGCGCACAGGAAAGGTTAGACATATCGGGGTCAGTAATTTTAACCGTGCGCTGATGGCACAAGCCGTTGCGCTCTCTGATTTACCGCTGGTTACCAACCAAGTTGAGTGCCACCCTTATCTTGATCAATCTTTATTGATAGAAGCCGCACAACGTACCGGTATTGCCGTAACTGCCTATTGTGGCATGGCAATTGGCCGGGTATTAAGTGAACCGTTGCTTGCCAAACTCGCAGCCAGGCACAGCCGCAGTATCGCGCAAATTGTCCTGAGGTGGCTGATTCAACAGCAAGGAATCATCGCTTTATCGCGTACCACCAAAGAGAGTAGATTGGCAGAAAATTTGGCGGTGTTTGATTTCGAACTGAGCGCAGAAGAGATGAAGGTCATTCACGAGCTGGCGCGTCCAAGAAGCCGTATTGTCAATCCCCCGGGGCTGGCACCCAATTGGGACTCATGAGCCGCAGAGCAAATAGCGGGGCGACACATCTTTTTTGAGGCCTCCGGTAGATTTTTATCAACCGGAGGCCATAAATGGCAAATGGTGATGTGCTTATTGCGCGGGTTTTATGACATCCGCGACAAATGTCGGTAAGTCCCAGGTGCCGCCAAGACGGATATAACGGCACATACCGGTGCTAGACTCGCTGCTTTTACGGAAGTGCTGTCCATCCCATACCCAGCTTGCCGTTGCCCAACAGTCACCTAATCCCCGACCTTTTTGCCCCATTGAAATCGTACCGTCGCTGTAATCAGTACCAGAGTCCGTCACTAGCAGCGGATTTTCTTGCAACGCATTATCAATGACCCAGTAACCGTAACCTTCGTTGTAGGCCGCCCGCCAACAGAGCGTTGAGAGCAAAGCATGTTTGTCATCCAAAGGCGTTATGGTAATGCCTTCATCGCTTCTCTCATCATGATCTTCAGAGGGTTGAAGGCGATCGCACACATTATCTTGATTGAGCGTGGCGCGAAGTTTAGGTTCAAGAGCGGCCAGTTCTGGCGCAGTCAAAGGACGAATCTGTTCCTTATCGACCTTCACAGCCTGAATAACGGGTGCAGGGATAGCAGCCAATACACTACTTTCTGCTTTATCACCCTTTTTACTCAGCGCACCGTGGGTCCCAATACGCCCTTGCACATCGTCCATCTTCAGCATCGCGGCATAAGCACCATCACCAGAGAGCACAAAGGATCGTGTCCCCCCTTTGAATTCGACTCTGCCACTACCTTTAATCGCGTCGATCAGCGCCTGCGTTTGTGAGCCGGATAAGCGCCAGTCACCCTCACTTGTCATACTGAGGTTGCCTGCCGATTGATTATTGATCCATAAGCTTAAAGGAGGCGAAGAGCTGTCGTCATCGTCGTCATCTTCAATATCCGCCAGCACCACATCTGCGCTAATTGCCGTACCCGGCCCAGCCTCACGAGTGAGCAGCACCGAGCCATCAGATCCACCGGTTTCATTCTCTTGCCCGTAGCCTGCAGCACGACAAGTCAGTGTATTATCGCAAACCACTTCCCAGTCTTTGTGTGTAAAAGATACACCGCTCTTTTCTGCTATCACTGGCGCACTAAGCGTACTTAACAGCATGAGAGCAACTTTATATTTGTTTTGCATGCCATCCTTCCTTAATGGTTAAGGTAGAGAGTGTGAATAATGTGTCTCATTCTGCAAAGTCTTTTTTGAGGGGGAAACCGTTTTACTAAGAATAGAGGATATATGTGGTAGGCAGTGAAAGGCTAACGAACGATTTTACGTGCTTTTAGAACTGTATCTGCCGAATTTCAGGCAAAAAAAAAGCCATCCGAAGATGACTTAATTTTTTGCATACTAACTAATGGTGCCGAAGGCCGGACTCGAACCGGCACACCTTTCGGCGGTTGATTTTGAATCAACTGCGTCTACCGATTTCGCCACTTCGGCACAACAGGTAGTATGCGGAAAACTCGTGCATTATACATTCCCAGCAGGGTCACGCAATACTTATCCTACCAAGATTGATTCAAGTGCCGAAAAAAACGGCAAATCAGTGCTAAGTGATGTTTTTTCAACCTTAACTGACTGAATTATCGCCATAAAATACTCGCATCATTTCCTTACTTGCCTACTTTTTGTAAAATTTCTCGTGAAGGCGCGATTTCCTCATGATGTTCTAGGCACATGGCATTAGTATATCTATACCCGTCATACTTGACGTTGCTTCTGTGTTGGCTGCGCTCACTTACCCGAATCTCTTACCTGAGTAAGCTCATCGGGATGCGCTCCCTTGCCGCCTTGAGGCAACGTCAATTATTTTGGGTATAGCGATATTTCCTCACTTACCTATTTCGATGGATGCCAGCTTGTTTAGAAAACTTTCTCTTTCGCTCATTGCGATGGCTTTTGCCGCTACACCGTTACTGAGTCAGGCGCAGACTGCACGTTTGGCCTCGCAAGTGGTTGACGATCACGCAGAACATATTTTTTATGGCAGCGGTGCGATGGGTATGGCGCTGGTGGTCATCGATAATAACCAACAAGTTTTTCGCAGCTTTGGAGAAACTCGCCCCGGTTCAGATACCCGTCCGCGTGAGGACTCGGTGATTCGTATTGCATCGTTAACCAAGCTGATGACCAGCGAAGTGCTAGTAAAGCTCTCGCAAAAAGGCGTGGTCAATATTCGTGACCCGCTACGCAAATACGCGCCAGCTAACGCCCGGATTCCGGCCTATAGCGCCACCACGCCGATAACACTGCTCAACCTAGCGACTCACACTAGCGGTCTACCTCGCGAACAGCCGGGCGGTCAACCGCATCGTTCAGTGTTTACCTGGCCGAATCGCAGTGAACGCTGGGCGTGGCTGCGTATCGCTAAGATTACCGTGCCGCCAGGTTCACATGCTTCCTACTCTAACTTAGCCTTTGATTTGCTTTCAGATGCTTTGTCAAAAGCCGCCAATAAGCCTTATACCCAGTTGTTCAGTGATGAGATAACCAAACCGCTGGGTATGACTGATACCACTTACACTCCAAACGCCAGCCAATGTGCACGCCTGATGGTTGGATTACGTCCGAGCCCATGTATCAGCACCGTCGCAGCAACCGGTAGCGGTGGCGTTTATTCGACGCCTGCCGACATGGGGCGCTGGATGAAGCAGTTCTTGCCTTCTGCATTGGGTCAGCCAAGCGCAACCGCCGCTCTGGCTCAGAAGATGTATTTCAAACGTGCTGATTTGGTGTCGTTGAAAGGGATGGACGTTCCCGGCATGGCAGAAGAGTTAGGTATGGGCTGGGTGACAATGGGTCCAACACCGTTATTGCCGCGTATTATCGAAAAAACCGGCGGTGGCGGTGGCTTCATCACTTACATGGCAATGGTGCCACAACGCGGCGTTGGCGTGTTTGTTGTCGTCACGCGCTCTGAGCTGACCAAGTTCAAAAATATGAGCGATGGCGTCAATGATCTGGTCGCGGCGCTAGTGCGTAATAACGAGATTTGAACCTAGACCAAGGTTTGGGTGGTTTCTTAGAGCCAGAAGGGCTCAGGGCTTAATCCCCCGTCGGGATTGGCCGTTTTCAAAACAGAGGATCGAGAATTTTTCGGTTCTTCAAATGCGGAGTTTAATGTGACTCCGCAGCCCGAACCGCTTCAAGGGTGGGTGGCGCCACCCTTGAAAATCCCCCGCCTTTTCAAACATTAACATCCGATCCAGTGGAAGCCATGTTTCAGACACTTCCGTTATAGCGCAAATTTCATCCCTATGGGATGCCCGCCTGCGGGTACGAGCCAACGATAATACTGTTGTCTCTTTACCACTTACCGGTGAAATTTTGAGTGCGCTTAGCGGCTTTTAAGATCAAGTTCAAAGGCAAAGGCAAAGGCAAAGGCAAAGGCAAAGGCAAAGGCAAAGGCAAAGGCAAAGGCAAAGGCAAAGGCAAAGGCAGTTTAGCTTTTGACTTTAAAAGCCAGCGAGGCGCACTCAAAATTTCACTGACGACGCGTTGAGAGACAGCGAGCGTTTTTAGCGAGTAGGCTCGAATCCGAGGAAGGAATGGCGGAGCCATGAAATTTGCGCCTGTCGCCGTGGTATCTGAAACATGGCTTCAGCTGGGCTGGATATGGGGGTTAGAAAAGGCGCGGGATTGCAAAGGAGCGCGCCTACGCTCCTTTGCTCGGTTTCGGCTGCGAGGCCACATTGAGCCCCGCTCTTCGGAAACCGAAAAATTCACCGTTCTGGTTTTCCAAAACCATTTCCAGTTTTGATTGGTTTTACAAAACCAATTTCCGGTTTTTACAAATACCAATTTACCCATAGTTTTCCTAAAACTATGAAACCCTAACTGCGTTTCAGCAGTAATAAAACACTGATGAAGAAGAACAGAGCACTTGGTAATAACGCGCCAAAAATTGGCGGAATACCATATATCAGACTCAACGGGCCGAAAATCTGATCTAATACGTAGAACAGGAAACCAAAGCAAATACCCGTCAAGACTCGTACGCCCATAGCTACGCTACGTAATGGACCAAAGATAAACGATAGCGCCATCAGCATCATCACCGCCACCGATAACGGGGCAAATATCTTGCTCCACATATTCAGTTGATAACGGTTGGATTCCTGCCCACTTTGGTGCAGATATTTGGAATAGTTATATAATCCACTGATCGACAAGGCGTCAGGATCGAGTGCCACGACACCGAGTTTTTCTGGCGTTAGGCTGGTTTTCCATTCGCCAGTCAGCGTCTGTGAGCCTGTAATCTGATTAGGGTTAGTCAAGTCGGACTCATCAACCTGCGATAATTTCCAGATACCGTCATGATAGGTGGCTGAAGAAACATAACGCACTGACAACAGCTTATTATCATCATCAAAATGATAAATGTTGACCCACTCTAGCGTATCGTCGTTTGTCACGCGGCCGATATAAACAAAGTCATGACCATCTTTCGCCCACAGGCCACTTTGCGTAGACATTAATGACCCGCCGTAAATCGCTTGCGCACGATAGTTACGCGCCATTTGTTCGCCCTGCGGTGCCACCCATTCGCCAATCGCCATAGTAAGCAGCACTAACGGAATAGCGGTTTTCATTACCGAGAGTGCAATTTGCATACGGGTGAAACCCGACGATTGCATCACCACTAATTCACTGCGCTGAGCTAATGTCCCCAAGCCTAAAAGTGCGCCAAGCAGCGCTGCCATCGGGAAAAAGATTTCAATATCTTTTGGCACGCTAAGCAGGGTGTAGATCCCCGCACCGAATGCTGAATACCCACCTTGTCCTACTTTGCGAAGTTGATCGACAAATTTGATGATGCCGGAGAGCGACACCAGCATGAATAATGTCACCATGATGGTGTTGAAAATAGTACGACCAATATAGCGGTCTAATACTCCAAACATCAGGCAGTTCCTCTTAGACGTGCACGAAGTCTGCGCATTGGTACGGTATCCCACATATTCAGTACCAGGGCTAAACCGAGGTATAACAGGTTAGTGGCCCACATCCAGATCATCGGATCAAACTTGCCTTTCGCTCCATTAGAACGTAACGAACTCTGCAAGAGGAAGAAGATGAGATAAAGGAATATAGCAGGCAACATACTCACCACACGCCCCTGACGCGGGTTAACCACACTGAGCGGCACAACCATCAAGGCCATAATAAATACAGAGGCAATCAGTGTGAGTCGCCAATGGAACTCGGAGCGTGCATCAGGATCGGTTGAGTGCCACAACTGTGTCATGCTCATCTGATCCGATTCGCTGGTCGTCAGCGCGACCGCCTGATGACCAACAACCGCTAAGTAGTCAGTAAAGTGAGTAATTCGGAAATCACGCAGCATCGCGGTGCCTTCATAGCGCACACCTTTATCCAACATCACCAGTTGCGAGCCGTCAGCTCGCTGCGTCATATGGCCTTTATCTGCCACTACCACCGAAGGACGCTGGTTACCGTTAGCACGAAGCTGGGCCAAAAAGACGTTGTGAAATTCTTTGTTTTTCACACTGCCGACAAACAACACCGCATTACCATCTTGTGCTTCTTGGAACTGGCCTTCGACCATTGCCGCCATACTTGGGTTAGCTTTCGCTTCAGCAAGAACTTCATCTTGGTGTTTAGATGACCAAGGTCCAAGCCAAATGGAGTTAACACCAGCAAAAAGTGATGTAAATAACGCCAATGACATAGCCGCCACAATAAGTGGACGTTTTCCGAGCCCACAGGCGTGCATCACCGTAATTTCACTATCGGTGTAAAGCTTGCCGAAGGTCATTAGCAGACCCAGGAATAGGCTCAACGGCAGGATAAGCTGCGCCATTTGCGGCACGCCTAAGCCCAGTAGTTGCAGGACTAAATTTGTTGGGATTTTGCCATCAACTGCGGCTCCAAGCACTCTGACTAGATTCTGACAAAAGAAGATTAATAGCAGAATGAAAAGAATCGCAAATTGGCTCTTGAAGGTTTCCCTAACCAGATATCTAATGATGATCACGCTTAATACGCCTGTGAAAACTTGTCTTTTTGCAGGAAAATCGATAATTTCATCGCTAGTCCGTTATTTTTTGTCATCATATGGCAACCTTCACAGCTAAAGTAGTATTACAACACCCATAATTTAGGTGTCCTATAGGAACATGCTTATAGCCACCAAAATAAAATAACTATGCCGTACAGGGTATCACAGGTTATTACCACAGATGGCAGGAGAGTATAACGGATGTACCATTCTATCCGTACCTCCCTCATTTGTCTTTAAGATTCAGGAGAGTGCATGGAGTTCAGTGTAAAAAGCGGTAGCCCGGAAAAACAGCGCAGTGCTTGTATTGTAGTCGGTGTTTTCGAACCACGCCGTCTGTCACCAATTGCCGAACAACTCGACAAAATCAGTGATGGCTACATCAGCGCCCTGCTCCGCCGCGGTGAACTAGAAGGCAAAGTGGGACAAACGCTATTGTTGCACCATGTGCCGAACATTCTGTCTGAGCGTATCCTACTCATCGGTTGTGGCAAAGAACGTGAGCTGGATGAACGTCAGTATAAACAAGTTATTCAAAAAACCATCAATACATTGAATGACACCGGATCAATGGAAGCCGTTTGCTTCCTGACCGAGCTACACGTCAAAGGCCGCAATACCTATTGGAAAGTTCGTCAGGCAGTAGAGACATCCAAAGAGTCGTTGTATACCTTTGATCAGTTAAAAAGCAACAAAACTGAACCACGTCGTCCGCTGCGTAAAATGGTCTTTAACGTACCAACGCGTCGTGAATTAACCAGCGGCGAGCGCGCGATTCAGCACGGTCTGGCGGTATCTTCTGGTATTAAAGCGGCGAAAGATTTAGGCAATATGCCGCCAAATATCTGTAACCCGGCTTACCTGGCATCACAGGCACGTCAATTGGCTGACGCCTTTAGCACCAACATCACTACTCGCGTTATTGGTGAGCAGCAGATGAAAGAGCTGGGGATGAACTCCTACCTGGCCGTCGGCGCCGGTTCGAAAAACGAATCGCTGATGTCGATTATGGAATATAAAGGGAATCCTAATTCGGATGCCAAACCGATTGTTCTGGTCGGTAAAGGTCTGACTTTCGACTCCGGTGGTATTTCCATTAAGCCTGCGGCAGACATGGACGAAATGAAGTACGACATGTGCGGTGCAGCCACCGTTTATGGCGTGATGCGCGTTGTCGCTGAATTGAACCTGCCGCTGAACGTGGTTGGCGTGCTGGCTGGCTGTGAAAACATGCCAGGCGGACAAGCGTTCCGCCCGGGCGACATTCTGACCACGATGTCCGGCCAAACGGTTGAAGTGCTCAATACCGATGCTGAAGGCCGTTTGGTGCTTTGTGATGCGCTGACGTATGTCGAGCGTTTTGATCCAGAGTTAGTGATCGACGTTGCTACGTTGACCGGTGCTTGTGTGATTGCGTTGGGTCATCACATTACCGGCCTGCTGTCGAACCACAACCCGCTGGCGCACGAGTTGATTAGTGCATCTGAGCAGGCGGGCGACCGCGCGTGGCGTCTGCCGTTGGCAGATGAGTATCAAGATCAGCTGGATTCAAACTTTGCAGATATGGCGAATATCGGCGGACGTCCGGGTGGCGCTATCACCGCGGGCTGCTTCTTGTCGCGCTTTACCCGCAAGTACAGCTGGGCGCACTTGGATATTGCCGGTACCGCATGGCGTTCAGGTAAGAGCAAAGGCGCGACCGGTCGTCCAGTCGCGTTGTTGTCACAGTTTTTGTTGAACCGTGCAGGTCTGAACGGCGACGATTAAGCCATTTTGCTGGCCACTTTACGTTGTAAATAAAATGTCCCTCGCGGCCAACTCGGCCGGAGGGCCTATTTCTTTTCGGATCATGCCAATGAAACAAGCAACTTTCTTTCTTCTCGACTCGCCTGGCGCTGGCGATGGGCTGAGTACGCACGAGGCGCTGGCTTGCCAGGTGGCCGCAGAGCGTTGCCGCGCCGGGAAACGTGTGCTGCTGGCCTGTGAAGACCAAAAACAGGCCGAGCGCCTGGACGAAGCCTTGTGGAAGCGCGACCCAAGTCAGTTTGTGCCGCATAATCTGGCTGGCGAAGGCCCGAAATTCGGGGCTCCGGTAGAGTTATGCTGGCCGGGAAAACGTGGTAATGCACCGCGAGACTTGTTGATCAGTTTGCTGCCACAATTTGCAGATTTTGCCACCGCTTTCCATGAAGTGGTAGACTTCGTACCTTATGAAGATTCCTTAAAACAGTTGGCGCGCGAACGCTACAAAGCCTATCGCAGCGTCGGCTTTACCTTGACCACGGCAACGCCGCCGTCGGTCACTACATCGACCGACTAAAAAAACGAAGCGAAATGGATAAGACATATAACCCGCAAGATATCGAGCAGCCTCTTTACGAGCACTGGGAAAAGCAAGGCTACTTCAAGCCACATGGCGACACGACCAAAGAAAGCTTCGCCATCATGATCCCGCCGCCGAACGTCACCGGTAGCTTGCACATGGGTCACGCTTTCCAGCAAACCATTATGGATGCGATGATCCGCTACCAGCGCATGCAGGGTAAAAATACCTTGTGGCAGGCTGGTACTGACCACGCCGGTATCGCGACCCAAATGGTTGTTGAGCGCAAGATCGCCGCAGAAGAAGGTAAAACGCGTCAGGATTACGGCCGTGAAGCTTTCATCGACAAAATCTGGCAGTGGAAAGAAGAATCTGGTGGCACCATTACCCGCCAGATGCGCCGTCTTGGCGACTCCGTTGACTGGGAGCGTGAGCGTTTCACTATGGACGAAGGTCTGTCCAATGCGGTGCGTGAAGTCTTTGTCCGTCTGTATAAAGAAAACCTGATTTACCGTGGCAAACGTCTGGTTAACTGGGATCCAAAACTGCGCACCGCGATTTCTGACCTGGAAGTAGAAAACCGCGAGTCCAAGGGTTCCATGTGGCACCTGCGCTATCCACTGGCCGACGGCGCGAAGACTGCCGAAGGTAAAGATTATCTGGTCGTCGCCACCACCCGTCCGGAAACCGTGCTCGGTGATACCGGCGTGGCGGTTAACCCAGAAGATCCGCGCTATAAAGATTTGATCGGCAAAGAGCTGATCCTGCCATTAGTGGGCCGTCGTATTCCGATCGTTGGCGATGAACACGCCGATATGGAAAAAGGCACCGGCTGCGTGAAGATCACCCCAGCTCACGACTTTAACGACTATGAAGTCGGTAAACGTCACAGCCTGCCGATGATCAATATTCTGACCTTTGATGGCGATATTCGTCAGCTTGGCGAAGTGTTCGATACCAAAGGCGAAGAGAGCACCGCCGTCAGCGGTGAAATCCCAGAGCAGTTCCGTGGCCTTGAGCGCTTTGCCGCGCGTAAAGCCGTGGTTGCAGCCTTCGAAGCAGCAGGCCTGCTGGAAGAGATCAAACCTCACGATTTAACCGTACCTTACGGTGACCGCGGTGGCGTCGTTATCGAGCCAATGCTGACCGACCAGTGGTACGTACGTACTGCACCGTTGGCAAAAGTAGCGGTAGAAGCGGTTGAGCAAGGTGAGATCCAGTTCGTACCAAAACAGTACGAAAACATGTACTTCAGTTGGATGCGTGATATCCAGGACTGGTGTATCTCTCGTCAGCTGTGGTGGGGTCACCGTATCCCAGCCTGGTATGATGCTCAGGGCAATGTTTACGTGGGCCGCGATGAAGAAGAAGTGCGCCGCGAAAATAACCTTGGTGCAGATATTGCGCTGAACCAAGACGAAGACGTGCTGGATACCTGGTTCTCTTCTGGCCTGTGGACCTTCTCTACATTGGGCTGGCCAAATGAAACTGAAGCGCTGAAAGCTTTCCACCCTTCAAGCGTGGTCGTTAGCGGCTTCGATATTATCTTCTTCTGGATTGCGCGCATGATCATGCTGACCATGCACTTCATCAAAGACGAAGACGGCAAGCCACAGGTGCCTTTCCATACCGTTTACATGACCGGGCTTATCCGTGATGACGAAGGGCAGAAAATGTCCAAGTCTAAAGGTAACGTCATCGATCCATTGGATATGATCGATGGGATCTCGCTGGAAGATCTGTTAGAAAAACGTACCGGCAACATGATGCAGCCACAGCTGGCAGAAAAGATCCGCAAACGTACCGAGAAGCAATTCCCGAACGGCATTGAACCACATGGTACCGATGCGCTGCGCTTCACGCTGGCCGCCTTGGCATCAACCGGTCGTGATATCAACTGGGATATGAAGCGCCTGGAAGGTTACCGCAACTTCTGTAACAAGCTATGGAACGCCAGCCGTTTCGTGTTGATGAATACCGAAGATCAAGATTGCGGCCAGAATGGCGGCGAACTGGACTTGTCATTGGCCGACCGTTGGATCCTGGCGGAATATAACCGCACGGTGAAAGCTTACCGTGAAGCCTTGGATGGTTACCGTTTTGACCTGGCAGCCAATATTCTGTACGAATTCACCTGGAACCAGTTCTGCGACTGGTATCTGGAGCTGACCAAGCCGGTAATGAACGGTGGCACCGAAGCACAGCTACGCGGTACGCGCCATACGCTGGTTGAAGTATTGGAAGGCTTGCTGCGCCTGGCGCACCCAATCATTCCATTTATCACTGAAACTATCTGGCAGCGCGTGAAAACGCTCAAAGGCATTACGGCTGAGACTATCATGCTGCAACCTTTCCCAGAATATGACGCCGATAAAGCAGACCAAGGTGCGCTGACCGATCTGGAGTGGATCAAAGAAGCCATCATCGCTATCCGTAACGTGCGCGCAGAGATGAACCTGTCTCCGGGCAAACCACTGGAGCTGTTGCTGCGTGGCGCAAGCGCGGATGCACAGCGTCGTGTTGAGCAGAACCAGAGCTTCATTCAATCTCTGGCGCGTCTTGAGTCGATCACAGTGCTGCCAGCTGGCGATAAAGGCCCAGTTTCCGTCACTAAGCTGGTGGAAGGTGCTGAACTGTTGATCCCAATGGCTGGCCTCATCGATAAAGCCGTTGAACTGGCGCGTTTAGATAAAGAGATCGCGAAGATTGATGCTGAAATTGCCGCAATCGAAAGCAAGCTCTCTAATGAAGGCTTTGTGGCGCGCGCCCCAGAAGCTGTCGTTGCGAAAGAACGTGAACGTCTGGTCGCTTGTGGTGAAGCAAAAACCAAACTGCAAGAACAGAAAGAGACTATCGCTGCGCTGTAATTGCCTTGGCAAAAACGGTTAGTGATGTCAGATGAAAGGCCGCGTAAGCGGCCTTTCTTACCTCTTACCGAGCATTGCATCTTCTTGCCTTTAAATGGTATTAAGACGGTCTGAATGCACGAAACACAACATCCGAGTGAATCTTATGTCTACCGTAACGCCCACCAACCTTCTGGTCCGTCTTATCCAGTTAGAAGACAATGCGGCCATTGCCAATGTTATTCGCCAAGTCTCGGCGGAGTTTGGTTTGACGGCAGACAAAGGCTATACGGTAGCCGATCCTAACCTCGATCATTTATATGAAACCTACAACCAGCCGCATAGCGCCTATTGGGTGGTAGAACTTGATGGTAACGTAGTTGGTGGCGGCGGCGTTGCACCTTTAAGCGGCGGCGATGGTTCGGTGTGTGAGTTGCAGAAAATGTATTTCCTGCCGTCGGTTCGCGGACAAGGGCTGGCAAAAAAATTGGCATTACAGGCGCTCGATTACGGTCGCTCGCAGCATTTTAGCCGCTGCTATCTGGAGACCACCGCGAGCCTGACGCAAGCTATTGCCCTATATGAACGTCTGGGCTTTGAACATATTGATGGGCCGCTAGGCTTTACCGGTCATGTCGATTGTGAAGTCACGATGCTAAAATCTCTCTAACGGACGGAGTCAGCGCATCACTATGTTTACCTACAAAGCCATTGCATCACTCAATGAATTAGAGTTGATGGTTTACAACTACATCATAAAAAATACCGACAAAGTGATGTATATGACCATTCGTGAGCTGGCTGATGTAGCAGGAGTATCGACGACAACTATTTTACGCTTCTGCAAAAAGATGCAATGCGATGGCTATTCTGAGTTCCGTATCCGTTTCAAATTATATCTCGAACATGAAGAAAAACCGCCGGTCAGTTTTGGCGTCAGTGAAATCATCAGCTATTTTAAAAGCATTAATAATAGCGAGTTTGATGAATTACTTGAGCAGGCCGCAGTGGAAATTGCCGCTACTTCACGCGTCATATTTGTGGGCGTCGGTACTTCTGGTGCGTTGGGAAAATATAGCGCACGTTTCTTTTCTAATATAGGGAAATTCAGTACCTATATAGACGATCCTTACTATCCTATTAATAGTGACATGTATCAGGATGCTGTCGCCATTATTCTTTCTGTTTCCGGAGAGACAGAGGAAATAATACGTATTGCCAGCCAGTTCCGCTTACATAAATGTAAGCTAATTAGTTTAACTAATAGCGAAAGCTCAACATTGGCACGCATGGCAGATCTTAACATTTCCTATCATATGGCACCGTCCTTATTAGAAGGACAGTACAATATTACTACCCAGATCCCCGTTATTTATATTATTGAAACCATTGGCAAGAAACTGCCATTATTAATCAAACCGAAGCATTAATAGAATTAAAGAAAATGCCATAAAACAAGGTGTTTTTTCCTTGTGACAAATCACCAGCCAGGCATTTCGTTATATCGTGACTTGATTTTGCTTTTTGCTACACTCCAATCGACATCTTAATAAACCAAAAAAAATAAAAAACCTCAGTCTGTCCCTGCATCAGGAGAATAATGATGGCGATTGATTACGCCCAAACGGCGCAAGAAATTTTAAAATATATTGGTTGCGATAATAATGTGATTACTGTCACACATTGCGCAACTCGATTAAGATTTATTTTAAAAGATAATACGATAGTCGATAAAGAAGAATTAAATCGTGTCAAAGGCGTTATTACTGTAATTGAAGCCGGTGGCCAAATGCAGGTGGTTATTGGCAATCACGTGGGAGATGCCTTTAAACAAGTGCTGAAACTGATAAACATTGATGACAGCGCACCGGTGGCCGCGCCTAAAGTCGGTATTGTCAGTCGCCTGATGGATATCATCTCCAGTATTTTTGCCCCATTCCTCTACCCTCTTGCCGCCTGCGGTATCCTACAGGGCATTATCTCGTTATTAGCGGCTATAGGTTGGATGGATGCCAATAGCGGTACCTACCGCATTCTTAACTTCGTCTCCTGGACTGCCTTTACCTTCTTGCCAGTGATGATTGCTTTTACTGCGGCGAAAAAATTTAATGTTAACCCGTTTACCGCGGTGATCACCGCCTGTGCGCTGATCAGCCCGGATTACATGAATATGCTGACGGCCAATAAAATTGCCACGGTCAACTCAGCCGATCCGGCAATGCAGCAGTTGATGCATGAAGCGCTGAATAATCCTCAGATAGTGCATATTCTCAATAGCGTGGCTGGTATTCCGGTTTCAGCACCAGCGCTGGATTTCTTTGGCATTCCGATTCAATACCTCAGCTATACCGCCTCCGTCATCCCGATCATTCTGATGGTCTGGGCCATGTCTTATATTGAACGCTTCTTCGAAAAAGTCCTGCCGAGCGTGGTGCGTAACCTGTTCACGCCAATGTTCTGTATTGCCATTATGGTGCCTCTGACGCTGCTGGTATTCGGCCCGGTGGGCAATCTTATCGGTGGCGCAATTGGCGGGGTTTACAACACGCTGTATCACCTCAGCCCAGCGATTGCCGGTTTTGTCGTTGGTGCATTCTGGCAGCTGTTAGTGATCTTTGGTGTTCACTGGGGCATTACGCCGGTCACCGTCGGTAACTATGCAACGCTGGGTTATGACACCTTTACCAGCCTGCAGGCCTCTTCAGTCTTTGCGATGGCAGGCAGCCTGTTTGGCGTCTACCTGAAAACCCGCAACCGTGAAATGAAAGGGATTTCACTGTCAGCCGGCGTGACCGCACTGTTTGGTATTACCGAGCCTGGACTGTACGGCGTCGCGTTGCGCCTGAAAAAACCCTTTATTTGCAGCTGCATCGCCGGCGGCATTGGTGGCGCAATTGGCGGGTTCTTTAATGCGGTGTCCTGGAGCTATTGCATACCTGGTATTGCGGTGATCCCGGTGTTCTTCAAAACCGGACATATGCCGCAGTTCCTCGGCTTTGTCTTATCGATTGTCGTCGCCTTTGTACTCGGCGTACTCATTACCTGGCTGGTGGGCTTTAAAGATGAAGCTGACAACGTGAAAGCACCGACGCCTGCCGCCAAGACACCTAAAGCACAGGCCGCGCTGAAGCAGGCTTAAAAGATATTTATTCGTTGGGGCAGACAAGACTTTGCCCCCTTTCAATCAAGGGAGAAGCTCATGAGCTCGCAACAATTACCAAAAGACTTCTTATGGGGCGGTGCCGTTGCTGCCCATCAGGTAGAAGGTGGCTGGAATAAAGGCGGTAAAGGCGTGAGCATTGCCGACGTTCTGTCTGGCGGTGCGCACGGTGTCGATCGCATCATGACCGACGGCGTACAAGAAGGTTATCGCTACCCTAACCACGAAGCCGTAGAGTTTTATACCCACTACAAGCAGGACATTGCGCTGTTCGCCGAGATGGGTTTTAAGTGTTTCCGTACCTCAATTGCCTGGACGCGCATCTTCCCCAACGGGGATGAACAGCAACCTAATGAAGCCGGTTTGCAGTTCTACGATGATATGTTCGATGAGTTACTCAAATACGGTATCGAGCCGGTCATTACTCTGTCGCATTTCGAAATGCCGTGGCATTTAGTGAAAGAGTATGGCGGCTGGAAGAATCGCAAAGTAGTCGATTTCTTTGTGAAATTCAGCGAAGTGGTGATGGAGCGCTACCGGAACAAAGTAAAATACTGGATGACCTTTAACGAGATCAACAACCAGCGTAACTGGAAGTATCCGCTGTTCGGCTATTGTTGCTCTGGCGTGGTATATACCGAGCAGGAAAACCCCGAAGAAACGATGTATCAGGTGCTGCATCACCAGTTTGTTGCCAGCGCTAAAGTGGTCAAGCTAGGCCATCAGATCAATCCAGACTTCCAGGTTGGCTGCATGGTGGCAATGGTCCCGCTGTATCCTTTCTCCTGCCATCCTGATGACATGATGTATTCCGTAGAATCCATGCGCGAACGCTTCCTGTTTGGTGACGTGCATATGCGTGGTTATTACCCATCATATATTTTGAAAGAGTGGCAACGTCGCGGCTTTAACATTCAGATGGAAGACGGCGATTTAGAGGCACTGCGTGAAGGCTGTGCCGATTATATGGGCCTGAGCTACTACATGAGCAATGCAGTCTCAGCACATAATCCAGGGACTGACAACGGGCTGTCTGGTTTTGCCGGTAGCGTACCAAATCCGCACGTTAAAGCCTCTGACTGGGGCTGGCAGATTGACCCAGTGGGTTTACGTTATTCATTAAGCGTGCTCTATGAGCGTTATCAAAAACCGCTGTTTATCGTTGAGAACGGCTTTGGTGCCATTGATAAAGTCGCTGCAGATGGCATGGTGCACGATGACTATCGTATTGCTTATTTGAAAGCACATATTGAGCAGATGAAGAAAGCCGTGTTTGAAGATGGCGTGGATTTGATGGGTTATACGCCGTGGGGTTGTATTGACTGCGTGTCATTCACCACTGGTGAATACAGCAAGCGCTACGGCTTTATTCACGTCGATAAGAACGATGATGGCAGCGGCAGCATGGCGCGCTCACGCAAGCTGAGCTTTGACTGGTACCGCAATGTGATTAAAAGCAACGGCGAACAGCTATAACAGCCGTGACCTAAAAAGTAAAAACCGGGCAATCGATGTGCCCGGTTTTTATTATATTGGCATCGGCGAAGCGCCCGACCAGACGGTTATCGACGCGTGATTAATGACGCTTACCGTCATCGTCTTCGTCAACGAATTCACCGTCTTCATCTTCTTCGCCATCTTCGTCTTCGTCGTCGCCTTCGAAGTAAGTGCCCCAACCGTCGTAATTCACGCCCTGCGCTTCAGCCAATGCCACCAGCTGTTCAACTTGGGTATCAATCAGCTCAGCATTGAGTGCGATCTCACTGATCACATCGCAGCACATCACGATAGAACCATCTTCCAATTCCAGCTCTTCGGCATCAGTGACTTCATAACCGAGTGCGAAAGCCGCAACGGCGGCTTTCTCCAGAACATCAAATTTCTCGCAAGAGAAATGGTGTTCGATAGTGTAAAGCGCGTCAGGATCGCTGCCATCATCCAGCAGCTCTTCGATGATTAAGCGGGTCTCTTCACGTTGTTCTTCAAGCAATTCACGGTTTGCCATGCCTCAGTCCTCAATCAATATGACGTTTAGGTGCTATTTTCACACACCACCGGGTTCGCCTCCACTATAAACGACAAAGTTTTTCTCACGGGGTTGTAATTGCATATTCATACATATAAATTGAATTTTAATGCAATTGAAAATAATGAATCACCGGAGCGAGATATGATGAGTTTATTGAGTAAGCGCCATTTTCTTAGGCTGCTGGATTTTACCCCGAGCGAACTAACGTTCCTGTTAACCCTGTCAGCCGATCTTAAGGCCGCTAAAAAAAACGGCACTGAAAAAGCCCGCCTGCAAGGGAAAAACATCGCGCTCATCTTCGAAAAAGACTCGACTCGTACCCGATGCTCTTTCGAAGTTGCCGCCTTCGATCAGGGTGCTCAAGTCACTTATCTCGGCCCAAGCGGCAGCCAAATTGGCCATAAAGAATCAATGAAAGATACGGCTCGCGTACTGGGTCGTCTTTACGACGGTATTCAATATCGCGGTTTTGCGCAGAAAAATGTCGATACGTTGGCGGAATATTCTGGCGTACCGGTATGGAACGGACTGACCACTGAATTCCACCCAACGCAGCTACTGGCCGATTTGCTGACCATGCAGGAACATCTACCCACTAAAAAGCTGTCGCAAATGACCTTGGCCTATCTGGGAGATGCGCGTAACAATATGGGCAACTCCTTGCTCGAAGCGGCGGCACTGTGTGGGTTGGATTTACGTTTAGTCGCACCGACAGCCTGCTGGCCGGATGCCGAGCTGGTAGCAACCTGTCAGGAACTGGCTGCCGCCAACGGCGGGTCTATCACCTTAACGGAAGATATCGCCGCAGGTGTCAAAGGGGCTGATTTCTTATATACCGATGTTTGGGTATCGATGGGCGAGCCAAAAGAGACCTGGAAAGAACGAATTAGTCTGCTGCGCCCTTATCAGGTCAATATGAATACCCTCGCCCTGACCGGCAATCCGCAGGTTAAGTTCTTGCATTGCCTACCAGCATTCCATGATGATCAAACCACGCTCGGCAGCCAAATGGCCGAAGAATATGATTTGCACGGTGGTATGGAAGTGACCGATGAAGTGTTTGAATCCACGCATAGCGTAGTATTCGACCAAGCGGAAAACCGCTTACACACCATCAAAGCAGTGATGGTCGCCACCCTCGGTTCCCTGTAACACCTCTTTTGTCTGTCACCCGATGGGGCGTTTTAACATCGGGTGGCGGCACGTTTTGCCAGGCTTTAGTAGCTCGCCACATCACTCTCGGTAAAGCGCATAATGATGCAAAAAGGTGACCCCTTCCCCTTGCAGCTAAAATTGCTGCGCGTATAATGCGCCACAATTTGCCGGGAGAAAGACATGAATAATCGCCACATGCTGATACAACATCACCTGCCAACTGGCGGCGTTCAGCCCGTGTTTCTCCCATTGCTGACCCGATCGCAGAAAGCCCCTCATTGAGGGGCTTTTTTTTGTCTGCAATCTGAATATAACCACCGGCCGCACGAAGTCAGGGCGGAATTTAGGAGAGTGATATGGCTAACCCGCTGTACCAAAAACACATTATCTCAATCAATGATCTCAGCCGCGAAGAGCTGGAACTGGTGCTCGATACCGCCGCCAGTCTGAAAGCGAATCCACAGCCGGAGTTGTTGAAGCATAAAGTGATAGCCAGTTGCTTCTTCGAAGCATCAACGCGCACTCGCCTCTCCTTTGAAACCGCGATCCACCGCCTTGGTGCCTCAGTGGTTGGCTTTGCCGACGGCAGCAATACCTCTTTAGGTAAAAAAGGCGAGACGCTGGCAGATACTATTTCGGTTATCGGTACTTACGTCGACGCGATTGTGATGCGCCATCCACAAGAAGGCGCAGCGCGTCTGGCGACCGAGTTTTCTGGCGGTATCCCGGTACTTAACGCCGGTGACGGGGCTAACCAGCATCCAACGCAAACGCTGCTGGATTTGTTTACCATTAAAGAAACTCAGGGCCGTTTGGATAACATTAATATCGCGATGGTCGGTGATTTGAAATATGGCCGCACGGTACATTCACTGGCCCAGGCGCTGGCGAAATTTACCGGCAACCGTTTCTATTTTATTGCGCCAGATGCGCTAGCCATGCCGAGCTATATCCTCAATTTGCTTGAAGAAAAAGGCATTGAATACAGCCTGCATGAAAGTATCGACGAGGTCGTGCCTGAACTCGATATTCTCTATATGACTCGGGTACAGAAAGAGCGTCTGGACCCCTCTGAATACGCCAATGTTAAAGCGCAGTTTATTTTGCGTGCCACAGATTTGGCCAATGCCCAGCCCCACTTAAAAGTGCTACATCCGCTACCACGCATTGATGAAATCACCATTGATGTCGATAAGACGCCGCACGCTTGGTACTTCCAGCAGGCAGGAAATGGTATTTATGCACGCCAGGCGCTGCTAGCACTGGTTTTAAACGCTGACACTGCGCAATAAGGAGAACTCCACCATGACTCAAGACAACAAGCTCCAGGTTGAAGCCATCAAATGCGGCACAGTGATCGACCATATTCCCGCGCAAATCGGCTTTAAACTGCTGTCGTTGTTTAAGCTGACTGAAACGGATCAACGTATCACTATCGGCTTAAATTTGCCGTCCAATGAATTGGGCCGTAAAGATATTATTAAAATCGAAAATACGTTCCTGACCGAGCAGCAGGTTAATCAGCTAGCGGTATATGCCCCAAAAGCCACGGTTAATCGCATCGACGATTACGTAGTCGTCAAAAAACTGATGCCGACATTGCCAGACCAAATCAATGGCGTGCTGCGCTGCCCGAACAGCAACTGCATCAGCCGTTTTGAGCCGGTCGTATCGAGTTTTGCAGTCAAGAAACGTGCCGCCGAGGTACAGTTGCAATGCAAATACTGCGAGAAGGAATTCGAACATAACGTGGTGATGCAAGCAGACTAAAACGTTATACATCAAGCCGTAGATAAACTTGAAGGATGGCGGGTATACCTACTGCGCTATATACTGTCTGCTCACGTTATTTTACTCAAAACCAGGAGATATCATGTCCCGTGAAATCAGTACTGAACTCGCCCCAGCCGCTATTGGTCCTTATGTTCAAGGCGTTGATCTTGGAAGCATGATCATAACTTCAGGCCAGATCCCGGTTGACCCAAAAACCGGCAATGTGGCGGAAGATATTGCCGCGCAGGCGCGTCAATCGCTAGAAAACGTACAGGCTATCGTTGAAGCCGCTGGTTTGAAAGTAGCTGATATCGTTAAAACAACCGTATTCGTGAAAGATCTCAATGACTTCGCGACGGTTAATGCTACGTATGAAGCATTCTTTACTGAGCATAAAGCGCCATTCCCAGCGCGTTCATGCGTTGAAGTTGCCCGTCTGCCAAAAGATGTGAAGATCGAAATCGAAGCTATTGCCGTTCGCCGTTAATCGGCCGCGTTGATTATTGCGGTCAGCCTGGTGCTGACCGTAAAGCATTCCCCCTCTTTCGCTGTCATCAACAATCCCTCGAGCACATCCGGTAACAACGCTGCAAACATCAGATATTTCCCACGCTTTTATGCGATTTACCTCCATTTCGCTGTCAAACACTGTCGAGTAATGTCAGAGAGTGTAAAACCCTGAGATAAAGCGCTATCAAAGTTAAACCAACACGCTGAACACTGTATATTTACCTGTCTCAGCCATTGGTATTTTGTTACAGTTAGACCACTTTTTTTACTGGTAATGTGCAGCAGAAATCATCGCATTGCCCGGTTGTTTGACCCCATCTCCCGCCACGGATAAGGCTGAACCTCAACGCCAATCAGTATCGTATTTCAGTATTGGATTGTCGTGCTCCACTCAAATAAGGCGAGCACGGTGTTGAATGAATAAAAACTATGGAGTTTCTTACGTTAAATGGAAATCATTAGCTCGCTTGTACAGGCCTTATGGCAACAGGACTATGAAACGCTAGCCAATCCCTCTTTGGTGTGGACGCTTTATTTCATTCTGTTTTTAATTATTTTTATGGAAAACGGTCTATTACCTGCGGCATTTTTGCCCGGTGATAGTTTATTGATTTTGGTCGGCGTATTAATCGCCAAAGATGCAATGAATTTCCCACTTACCGTTTTCCTGCTGACTACCGCCGCTAGCCTCGGCTGCTGGCTCAGTTATATTCAAGGCAAATGGCTGGGCAATACTCGCATCGTCCAAGGCTGGCTGGCGCATTTGCCAGCGCAATACCACGAACGAGCGCATCGCCTGTTCCACCGCCATGGTTTATCTGCGTTACTTGTTGCTCGTTTTATCGCCTTTGTGCGTACTCTACTGCCAACCATCGCCGGACTCTCAGGCCTGAGTAATACGCGTTTTCAGATATTTAATTGGCTCAGCGGCTTATTGTGGATCTTAATTTTGACCACCTTAGGCTATGTTCTGGGCAAAACCCCGCTATTCCTGCGTTATGAAGATGAACTGATGTATTGCCTGATGATATTGCCTCTGGCATTGCTGGTGATTGGCTTTATCGGCTCTCTCGTGGTGCTGTGGCGTAAGAGAAGAACCCAAGGTCAGAGTAAAGGGAACAATGCATAATGAGTCAGCCACAGAATGAGGCCATAAAGAACATCGCCAAAAAGCCTTACCGCGCGTTCGTCTACGCCTCAATTCTGTTGGCTGCCGTAGGATTACTCGTCAATTTTTTCGTTTTTCCTCCAGCATCACCTATCGATAACGCGCTACAAATTAGCTCATCTCAAGTTGGCCAAGAGCTGCCAGACGGCTTTTATCTCTATCAAGGGCTAAACCAGCGCGGGATCACTGTTCAAAGTATCACTCGAAAAAACAATATGTTGATTGTTGCGCTGAGTTCATCAGCACAACGACAACAGGCGCAAAACGCGTTGAAACAAATCCTGCCCATTGGCTATGAAATTAATGTCTCCACTCTGCCGCAACAAACCGAGTGGGTAGATAAATTAGCCCACGATGACTTCCACCTTGGCTAGTTTTATCCAAGCTTTTCAGATTAACCTCAAGATCTCGGCAAGTTAACTATGAGAAAATAGTTTTAGGAAGAAATTGCTAATACCTCGTTTTAATTGGAAAAATGGATGTGACCTCATGAAGCTAAAGCTCTCCGCTGTATTTATATTACCCGTATTGGCATTCAGTTCTGCCGCCTTCGCCGCCCCAGAAACTTGCGCTGTAAAAATCCAACAGATAAAAACTCAACTTGAGTTTGCTCACCAGCACAACAACAAAGGACAGATCGATGGGCTGCAAAAAGCGCTGACCGAGACTCAACAAAATTGTACGGATAGTGGTTTGGCCGAGAAAAAGCAGCGCCATATTGCTCAGAAACAAAAAAAGGTTGAAGAACGTGAGCAGGATTTGAAAGAAGCTCAGGCCTCAGGAAGACAAGATAAGATTGAGAAGAAACAGGCAAGATTAGACAGCGCACGCAAAGAATTGCAGCAAGCACAGGCTCAATAATAATGTGAGATATCCAACGTGAGAACGTTGGATTTTCGTGGAAATTCCCGCCGTTGGTTTCCGTTAGAGACGTGCATCAGCATTTGCGATCTACCGGAAACCCGCTATGGTAAATATTCGTATCAGAAATGAATGGAGTGAAATACACATGGCTAAAAATACAACTTCCGACGATCTGCGCACTGAACTTAAATCCTTGGCGGATACACTTGAAGAAGTGCTTTCTTCATCAACTGATAAGTCTAAAGCTGAACTAGATAAACTTCGCAGCAAGGCTGAAGGTCTGTTGAAAGATTCCCGTGAACGCTTGGGCGAAACCGGTGAGAAAATCGCTCATCATTCGAAAGAAATCGCCAGCCGTGCTGATGATTACGTTCATGATAAACCTTGGACAGGTGTTGGTATTGGTGCCGCTATCGGCGTTGTTATCGGCGTTCTGCTAGCTCGCCGTTAATTATGGCTGAACCTTTAAAAGCACCACCTCAAGGGCCAGGAAAAGGCATATTCGATAGTGCTCAGCGCATTATCAGTGTGTTAGTTGGCATAGTCGAAACGCGGGTGCGCCTGGCCGTAGTCGAGTTAGAAGAGCAGAAAACGAACCTCTTCCAACTCCTGCTGATGGTTGGCGTCACATTGATCCTCACCGCCTTCGGTTTAATGAGTCTGTTAATTCTGATTTTCTCAGCTATTGAGCCAGAATACCGACTCACGGCGATGGTGGTAACAACCGCTGTTTTACTGGTGCTAGCAATTATTTTTGCGGTTTGTACCCTTTCCAAAGCTAAACGTTCAATGATTCTGGGTGCGACTCGCAAACAGCTTGAAATTGATCGAGCGTTGTTGGAAAAGGATGATGAATGAGCAAAAACAAGGCACCGAAACCGGCCGCCGCTATCCGTAAAGCCAGACTCTTGCGCCAAATCGAGCGCCAACGTAGCGAGCTGAGCATAGCAAGTCATGATTGGCTACAGGCTACCGAAAAAGTCGACCGCGCCTGGATTAAACTGGTCGATATGCGCAAGTATTTGGCCGTCGGTTCCAGCGTATTGGCTATCTATAGCATTCGCCATCCAAGCTTCTTGCTACGCTGGGCCAAGCGTGGGTTTGGCGTCTGGAGTACCGTGCGTTTAATGCGCCGCACCTTTACTAAGTGAGTAGCAAGCGATATTGCAATAGGTTACTCGCTCCCTAAACGGGCATGATTGAGCTTCTGAATCTTGCCCGTTTGTATTTCCCCCGATCCAATCTCCCTACTTTTTTCAAGGCATACTATGCTTATTTGTAAGCATTTCGTGCCTAATTCAATTTATTTGATGAATTCAGACAGTTTTACTCGATAACAAAAATCATTAGCAACGACTACTATCTGATCATCACCCAACATGGTAGCGAAAGTGAATAATACCTGAGTGGAATAATAACCTTATTTATCAATTAATTGCATTACATTTGGAGTCAAAGATGAACAAGTTACAAAATACCGTCTTTCTGGTCGCACGTATTCTGATGCCAATCCTGTTTATTACTGCTGGTTGGGGAAAAATCACTAACTACACTGGCACTGCGGGCTATATGAGCTCAATGGGCGTACCTGGCGCGCTTCTGCCACTGACTATCCTGCTGGAGTTTGGCGGCGGTCTGGCAATTCTGTTCGGTTTCTTGACTCGTACCACGGCTATCTTTACCGCAGGCTTCACCATTTTGACTGCATTAATCTTCCACGTTGACTTCGCAAAAGAAGTTAACCAAATCATGTTCTTGAAGAACCTGACTATTGCCGGTGGCTACCTGTTGCTGTTCGCTGCAGGCCCAGGTGCTTACAGTATTGACCGTTTGATCAAGAAAAATTGGTAATCGCATTTCGTCAAATGCAAAACTCATAAGTTGATTCCTTAGGGCGATGTGATAACCACTTCGCCCTTTTTTATTTATACCCCAAATAATTGGAGTTGTATCAAGGCGGCAAGAGCATGACAAATCAGTCTGGAACTGATTTGAACAGCGCTTTGCGCAGGCCCGCAGGGTGAGCTCCAAAGATGGAGCTCATAATCCCGATGAGCTTACTAAGCTAAGTGATCCGGGTAAGTAAGCGCAGCCAATGTAGAGACAAATTCAAGTATGACGGGTATATCGTTCAATATTCTTCTGCATCCACGACTCGAGGAGACGCATCATGGGACAATTGGTCGAAGGTATCTGGCAAGACACGTGGTACGACACCAAATCAACGGGCGGGCACTTCAAGCGTATCGCGTCGCAGTTTCGTAATTGGATCACATTTGATGGTTCACCTGGAGAGCAAGGGCGTGGTGGTTTTGCCGCCGAGAAAGACCGATATCATCTTTACGTTTCATTAGCTTGCCCTTGGGCGCATCGCACCTTGGTGATGCGGACACTAAAAGGCTTGGAATCGCTAATTCCTGTATCAGTGGTGCATCCGGTGATGCTTGACCGTGGCTGGACATTTGCCACCGACTTCCCCAATGCAACCGGTGATGACTTGTATCAGTTGAACTATGCCTATGAAGTTTATTTGCGGGCACAGCAAGATTACACAGGTAGGGTAACAGTGCCTATTCTGTGGGATAAACATCAGCAGACCATTGTCAGCAACGAATCTGCCGATATCATGCGTATCTTTAATAGTGCTTTTGATGCCCAAGGTGCACGAGCCGGAGATTACTATCCAGAGACATTGCGCGGGGCAATTGATGAGGTTAATGAGTGGGTTTATCCGCACATTAACAATGGCGTGTATAAGGCAGGGTTCGCCACCAGCCAGGAAGCTTACGATGAAGCGGTTGACGGGCTGTTCAACGCGCTAGACCGCGCGGAAGCAATACTGGATAAACAGCGTTATTTAACAGGCAATACCTTAACCGAAGCCGATCTTCGCCTGTGGACGACGCTGATTCGTTTTGACCCTGTCTATGTAACCCATTTTAAATGTGACCGCCGACGTATCAGCGATTATCCGAACTTGTTTGCTTTTCTTCGTGATATTTATCAGATACCTGGGATAGCACAGACCGTAGATATGGCGCACATTCGCCACCATTATTACCGCAGCCACGCCACAATTAATCCGCATGCGATTATTTCGACCGGCCCGGTACAAGACCTTGATGCCCCTCACGGACGTGACGTCCGTTTCGGCTAAGCGCTATCATGACTCCTTAGCCTCGTAAAAGCTAAGGAGTCATTACCTCGCTATTTATCCTCGCGCTTTGCCAGCAAACGAGGTATTTCACGCAGGAACCAGGCTTTTGCCTCACCCATGCTATCGCGACGCCAGGCCATAATAATGTCGATTTCACGACTAAACTCAGGGCTGACCACTCGTAGACGACCTTCGGCAATATCCTGCTCGATCATCTCGTACGGCATCGTTGCCACCCCTAATCCCGCCAGTAACGCTTGGCGTTTTTCTTCGATAGTACTCACTGTCAGTCTCTGCTGCTTCTCGAGCAGTTGCACGGTGAGTACTGGTCGCTCGCGTGCGGTATCGGCAACAGCAATACCACGATATTTTACTCGCGTTGCATCAGATAAGGGCTCGGGTTCCAGATGAATCGGATGATCCGGCGCAGCAACATGAACCCGGGTTAATTGGTATAACTTACGACTGTTGATTTCTGATGAGGAGCGAAAATGCAAATCCGGGGCGATCACAATATCCGCACGCCCTTGCTCCAGGCGCTCCCACGCACCAGCCAGTACCTCTGTTATCAAAGACACTTGGGTATTGGCTTTTTGTGCCAGTTTTTCAATCAACGGGAACAGTTGTACCGCAGGACACAGCGCCTCACATACAATCGTAATATGCGTTTCCCATCCGCGGGCCAAGGCTTCCGCATCTACCGTTAATTTATCGGCGGCCTCAAGCAATACACGTCCGCGTTCGAGCAGCATTCTGCCGACGTTAGTGAATTTTGTTCGATGACCAGAACGGTCAAACAGCACAACATCTAGCTCCTCTTCGAGTTTCTGCATGGTATAACTCAATGCAGAAGGGACACGGCCCAACTCATCGGCCGCCGCCGCAAAACTGCCGCGTCGATCGATAGCGTCCATGACCCTCAATGCTTCAAGTGTTAACGCGCGGTCTTTGCCCATCGCAAGTCTCTGTCAGGAAATTTGAATATAGTCACCAGATTAACTGGCTTACAATCGAGCGTCCAGACGCTTAACATTTACTTCATCGACAATTTTCATCACTGAGCCGCCGCCATGATTAAAAGTAGAACAGCAAAAGAGTGCGGAAAAGCCGACTTTGGTTGGCTGCAGGCACGTTATACCTTTTCCTTTGGGCACTATTTCGACCCAAAACTAATGGGGTATGCGTCGTTACGCGTATTGAATCAAGAAGTCTTGGCGCCCGGAGCCAGCCTTCAACCTCGAACCTATCCGCGCGTTGATATCCTCAATCTGGTGTTGCAAGGGGAAGCTGAGTATCGCGACAGCGATGGCAATATTATTACTGTTGCCGCAGGAGAAGCCGCTCTGCTCTCAACCCGAGCTAACGTCAGCTACAGTGAACATAATATAAGCAATACCCATGCGCTGACCAGAATGCAGCTATGGCTGGATGCTTGCCCACAGCATGAGAATCCATTGCTACAAAAGTTGCAGCTTAATGGCGATGCTTATCAGCTATTGGCGTCACCAAACGGCAAAGACGGCAGCCTGCAACTGCGCCAAGAGGTGTGGATTCATCAGCTTGATTTACAGCCGGGTGAGCAACAGACGCTAACGATTAACGGCCCCCGCGCTTACCTACAATCAATTCACGGTCAGGTTGATGCTATCGGCAACGAGAGCAACGATTGCCAAAAACTGGTATGTGGCGATGGTGCATTTATCCATCTGGAAAATAAAATCACGGTAAAAGCGCAGACGCCATTGCGCGCCCTGTTGATTGACTTGCCGGTGTGATCCACTTTTACATCGAAAACAAATGAGAAAAGCCCGCGTAACTGAGGTTACGCGGGGAAATATCCAGCATATACAGTCTTCATTTGGCTTTTTGAGCCTCTTCTGCTTTTACTTCTTCAATCCACCCTTCCAGTGACCAAAGACATTCTGCTGCTTGTGGCCCGGCATCAAGTAAAGACAGACGAGTGTGATTATAAATACGCAGCATTTCATCTTTAGGTTTATCCAGTGGTGAAACACAAGACAAAGCCGTACCTTGCTGATATTTATCATGATGTTTATCAAGTATTGCCAGTACCTTCAACGTCTCTTTAGCATTAGGTGCCAGCGCATAATAGAGCGCATCGGTAAGTTGATTAGCTTGCTGTAGATTAATGGCGGGGGCTAAATCAGGCGCAAGTGCGATCCATTCACCTTTACCGCTAGAAATATTATCCAGCACGGCTTTCCACTCATTAGGCGACACTTTTGCAGAAAATTCGACAGTCCCGTATTTATGTACCTGCTCACGAATATCTTGAGGTGTCATTGCAGCACTAGCTAGAGCTGGAAATAGTAATAGCACAGCGAGTAATTTCACCTTATCACCTCAAGATGCTCTGAAGAGTCTTTAATCAGACGGCGTATCGATGGAGCCAAAATAATGCACCCTGCGGAAGCAAAACCCGCAGGCTTATTGATACGCTCTCCATGAATACGGAATAAATTCCGGCCGAAAGAATCCCCTGAGATTTGGTGAAGTTCGATAGTCATTGGTCCTTTTGAAAGCGTCGTTGCCCCAATACGATACGTACCTCTCGGAAGTGGTCCCATTCCTTTAACCTGCTGACGATCTGGATTGTTTTTGTTGGTCAATACGCCGGAATATCCCTGCCCAACTAATTCACCATCATGAAACATCTCACCGGTACTTTGTTTATAAGTCCAAACCATTATTCATCTCCCTATGCAGTAACGCGTTCATTCCAGCTATCTGAATGAACAATATTGCCGTCCAAATACTTCCAGGTGATTTTTTCGTAGCACAATTCAACATACTCGAGATGATTGCGCCTCTCACCATACGCAGATTTGGTGTCATACATCAGCGGAATTATTCCGACGATTTTGACGTTCTCCAGAAGGGTGTTGAAATATTCCGTTTCTTGGCCCGCATCGTTGATTCGGTAGTATTTTATTTCAGCAGATTTAAGCGTTTGGCCAGTACATAAGGCCTTATAAAGGTAGGGGCTAGAGGAGTCGATCTCTTTATCAAAAGTGAACGGAGCATGTATCCGATTTCCGGTGATCTTTCCTGTGTTGTTATCGGTGGGCGTTGAGACACAGTGATTGAGCGCAATAATCTCAATGCTGCCTTGACGCTTGCAAACATCCGCTGAACCCTTGATATCAGCGCCGCCATCATCCTTTAACCACAGATATGCTGGTATTGCCATAATTACACCTCCTTATGAATGAGGTGAATAGAGTAACCAAAAACAACACTAAAACCAGGGTTATTGATCTTTTTATGTACTAATTAGTCAGGCTTGTGATGCCGTGCAGAGATGCACAAAAGAATTTAGCGATAGGAAATTTGAAATAACGTTAATTGCTGTTACCGCTGAGAATTGTGTTTGGGATTGGAACAAGCGCTGATGCACTCCATCTTAGTCTTCACGTTAACGCGAAATGTAGATGGAATACATCAACCCATTGTTTTTAAAGAAGTTGGAGTTGACCGTTAAGCCGGGTTCTGTCGTGGACAGTCATTCATCTAGGCCAGCAATCGCTCACTGGCTCAAGCAGCCTACCCGGGTTCAGTACGGGCCGTACCATGTGAACCCCTATTTGGCCTTGCTCCGGGTGGAGTTTACCATGCCACGAACTGTTGCCAGTCGCGCGGTGCGCTCTTACCGCACCCTTTCACCCTTACCTGATCCCACTTGCGTGGGCCATCGGCGGTTTGCTCTCTGTTGCACTTGTCGTAGGCTTGCGCCTCCCAGGCGTTACCTGGCACCCTGCCCTATGGAGCCCGGACTTTCCTCCCCTTCATCTGTCTCCCCCGAAAGGGACGGCAACGAAGCGGCGACTGTCTGGTCAACTCCGGCGCGGATTATAGGGGTTCCCGCTCAGGATGTATAGCGCCGATCGCCTTTCACACTCTGCAACTGACCAAAAACAGTGCAATTATTCGACGTCGTCGACTTCTTCACCTTGTTGTTCAAGCGCGTATTTATAAAGCGCGTTCTTTTTCACACCGTGGATCTCTGCGGCAAGTGCTGCGGCTTTCTTCAGCGGTAACTCTTTTTGCAAAAGCGACAGCGTGCGCAGTGCTTCCGCAGGCAGTGCTTCGCTATCCGGTGAATGACCTTCCACAATCAATACCATTTCACCACGTTTACGTGTTTCGTCTTCTTTGACCCAATCAAGCAAAGCGCCTACGCCGTCACCACGGATATTTTCCCAGGTTTTTGTCAGCTCACGTGCCAGCACAACATAACGATCTGGCCCCCACACCGTCACCATATCCTGTAAGCTTTCTAACAGCCGGTGAGTGGATTCATAGAAAATCATGGTACGCGGCTCTTCAATTAATGCCTGCAACACATCTTTTCTCGATTTAGTTTTGGCCGGGAGAAATCCTTCGTAACAAAAACGATCCGAGGGCAAACCGGCGGCACTCAGTGCTGCAATTGCCGCACAGGCTCCCGGCAAAGGAACGACACGTATACCGGCTTCACGACAGCGGCGCACCAGGTGATAACCAGGATCGTTAATCAATGGTGTTCCTGCATCAGAAACTAATGCAATACTTTGACCTTCCTGGAGTTTTGCCAGTAAATGATCGGCTTTCTGCTGTTCATTATGGTCGTGCAACGGGTACATTTTGGCGTTAATGGCGAAATGTTGGAGCAGTAATCCCGTGTGGCGAGTGTCTTCGGCAGCAATCAAATCGACGCCTTTAAGTACCGCTAATGCCCGATGAGTAATGTCGGCCAGGTTGCCGATCGGAGTCGGTACCACATACAGCGTTGATGCAGAAATATCTGCTTGATCGTGTTGATTCATTGTTTCATCCGGATTGCCGATTTAATATTGAGCATCTTGAAAAAAACATCACTGGAAACAGCATGCCTTCCTCAACAATTTTTCGTACACGCACGGGACGTTTAATCCCTGCCATTATTGTAGCGATGTTACTCGCCAGTTGTTCGAGCCAAGCGCCACAAACGCCACCAGAAAGTGTTCAGGGAGCAGCAGCTGGAACTTCCGCCTACTATCTGGCCCAAGCGCAGCAAAGTAGCGATGATAACAAGGCTGAGTGGCAATTACTTGCGATTCGTGCCCTGTTACGTGAAGGCAATCTGCCACAAGCAGCAGATCAGTTTGCACAGTTGCCGCCAAAAGGATTGACCGCAGTCCAGGCTCAGGAGCAACAACTGCTGGGAGTAGAGCTGCAAATTGCGCAAAAAAATTATCCAGAAGCAGCGGCACAATTAGGAAAACTCGATGTCGATAGCCTCTCTGGCGATCAGAAAGTGCGTTTCTATCAGGCACAAATCGCCGCCAGCCAAGGCCGCGCCAGCCTGCCGCTGATCCGCGCCTATATTGCGCAAGAGCCGCTGCTACAAGGTAAAGATCATCAGGATAATATCGATAGCACCTGGCTGACGCTGACTCAACTTTCTGCACAAGACATCAACAGCATTGTGATCAATGCCAATGAGAACGTGCTGCAAGGTTGGTTGGACTTACTTAATGTTTGGCAAACCAATAAGCAAGACCCTGCATTGCTGAAAGCCGGTATTGAAGATTGGCAAAAACGCTATCCTTATAACCCGGCGGCTAAAAACCTGCCGCAGCCGTTAACTAATGTGCTGAGCTTTAAACCGGCTTCAGCCGAAACTATCGCACTGTTCTTGCCAATGAGTGGGCCTGCGCAGGTTTATGGTAATGCTATCGCCCAAGGTTTCAACGCAGCAGTAAAAGGGCTACCTAGTGCAGCACCGGCCGCACAACCTGCCCCAGTGCAACCAACCGCAGCACCTGCAGACCCAAATGCCGTCGTGAGCACAGCAACACCACCAGTCACCGCAGCAACAGACCAGCCGGCGGCGCCAGCAGCGGCTCCAACGCCTGCCGCCCCCGCTCCAGCCCCTGCGGCTAACGTCCAGGTAAAAGTCTACGATACCAATAGCCAGCCTATTCCTGTGCTACTCAGCCAGGCTCAGCAAGATGGCGCGACGTTAATCGTTGGGCCATTGATCAAAGATCAAGTGAGTGCATTAGAAGCGACCAGTACTCAGCTCAATGTGTTGGCCCTTAACCAGCCTGAAACTGAGAAAAACAGCCCAAATATCTGTTATTTTGCCCTGTCTCCTGAAGATGAAGCTCGTGACGCGGCACGCCACATGTGGGCGCAGCATAAACAAGCCCCGCTATTGCTGGTACCAAACGGTAACTTCGGCGATCGCGTTGCCCAAGCCTTTGCCGATGAGTGGCAGAAACAGGGCGGCCAGACAGTGTTGAAACAGACTTTCGGCACTTACTCTGATTTGAAACAACAGGTTAGTCGTGGCGGAGGCTTACGCCTGTCCGGCACGCCAGTTATTTCTACTGCACAAGCGACACCAGCACAGCCTAGCGTGACTATCGCCGGGTTGACGATTCCAGCACCACCAACGGATGCACAGATTGCGCAAACTTCTGGCGCGCCATCTGGTGCTATCGACTCGTTGTATGTGGTGGCAACGCAAGATGAGTTGACGCTTATCAAGCCAATGATTGATTTATCAATCAACACCCGAGTGAAACCGACTATTTATGCCAGCTCTCGTAGCTATCAGGCAGGCGCTGGCCCGGATTATCGTTTGGAAATGGAAGGCGTGCAGTTCAGCGACATTCCATTACTGGCAGGTTCTAACCCGGCGCTAATGCAACAAGCAAGCAGCCAATTAGGCAATGATTATTCTCTGGTTCGCCTCTATGCGATGGGGATTGATGCTTATAACCTGGCCAATAACTTCTCGCAAATGCGTCAGATTCCAGGCTTCCAGCTAGCTGGCAGCACTGGCGAACTGTCAGCCAATACTAACTGTGTGATCCACCGTAAGCTGCCTTGGCTGCAGTATCATCAAGGAACTTTGAGCGCTGTTGGTAATTAGTGTTCGATATAATATGATCTAGGCTGGCAATCGACGAGACTGTCAGCCTAGATCAGGTACAAGGATGTGCTAATGCAAGAGAAAACGATGAGCACCCGCCAACGCGGGGCTTACTATGAAGCACTAGCCAGACAGCATTTAGAGCGTGCCGGACTTAAATTTATTGCCGCGAATGTGAGTTATCGCGGTGGCGAGCTTGATATTATTATGCGCGATCGGCAAACCTGGGTGTTTGTTGAGGTCCGTTACCGTCGCAATGCCAACTTCGGCAGCGCAGCGGCTAGTGTTACTTATCATAAACAGCGACGTTTATTACACGCCGCGGCCATCTGGCTTGCACACAAAGGTGCGAGCTTTGACACATCATCTTGCCGTTTTGATGTTTTAGCCATCACCGGTAGCCAAGTAGAATGGCTCCCTGATGCATTCAATGCGCAAGGATAAATCAAGATCGACTGGTTGCCTTTACAGCCTAACTGACGAGAAAAATCACGTGCTGGATAGAATCAAAGTCTGCTTTACCGAAAGTATCCAAACCCAGATTGCCGCAGCGGAAGCGCTGCCTGATGCGATATCACGAGCAGCGATGACGCTGGTGCAATCCCTGCTCAATGGCAACAAAATTCTGTGCTGTGGTAACGGTACTTCTGCGGCCAATGCGCAGCATTTTTCCGCCAGTCTGATAAATCGTTTTGAAACTGAACGTCCTAGCCTTCCTGCAATCTCACTATGTGCAGATAATATTATTCTGACTGCTATCGCTAACGATCGCCTGCATGACGAAATTTATGCCAAGCAAGTGCGAGCGCTTGGCCAGGCGGGTGACGTTCTGCTGGCTATTTCGACGCGTGGTAATAGTCGTGATATTGTCAAAGCGGTTGAAGCTGCCGTCACGCGCGATATGACCATCGTTGCTCTAACTGGTTATGACGGCGGTGAATTGGCCGGGTTATTGGGGCCCAATGATGTGGAGATCCGAATTCCGTCCCATCGAAGTTCTCGTATTCAGGAAATGCATATGCTGACTGTGAATTGCCTGTGCGACCTTATAGATAATACTTTGTTCCCACACCAGGACGATTGAGGAGAACCAATGAAGGCTAGTTACTTGTTTGCTGTAGTACTTAGCGCCCTCGTATTACAAGGCTGCGTAGCGGCCGCTGTGGTCGGCGTTGCAGGTGTTGCAACCAAAACTGGCACCGATCCGCGTTCCGTCGGTACTCAAGTTGATGACACCACGCTGGAAGCCCGCGTATCTAACGCCATCAGCAAAGATAAACAGTTAAAAACTGATGCACGTATCGTCGCCACCGCTTATCAGGGCAAAGTCCTGTTAACAGGCCAGGCACCGAGTGCCGATATGGCAACACGCGCTAAGCAAATCGCGCTTGGTGTTGATGGTACTACCGATGTTTACAATGAGATTCGTATGGGGAAACCCGTCAGTCTAGGCACAGCCTCCGTCGATACCTGGATCACCACCAAGGTACGCTCACAGATTTTGACCAGCGACTCGGTTAAATCTTCTAACGTTAAAGTCACCACAGAAAATGGCGAAGTCTTCTTACTAGGCTTGGTGACACAAGAAGAAGGTAAAGCAGCAGCGAATATTGCCGCTAGCGTCAGCGGTGTAAAACACGTGACGACCGCCTTTACCTACGTTCAGTAAGCATTTAGATATAAAGACAAAGGGACTGCTCATGCAGTCCCTTTCTTTTTTCACTAGCCTTAATGCAGCTTGTTAGTTTGTAAGAAGCGATCGCCGCCAAGCTGGTTCATTTGCCGTAGGATCCACTGCTGACGTCTAATAACATAAGCCGATGGCGCGTTGACCTTGTAGATATGTGGATTAGGTAATACCGCCGCTAATAAGGCCGCTTGAGACGGTGTTAAACGGCTGGCAGGTTTATGGAAGAAGTGTTGGGCGGCCTGTTCCACACCAAATACCCCATCACCAAACTCCACCACATTCAAATAAACCGTTAGAATACGCCGCTTGCTCCAGACGGTTTCTATACCGACGGTCAGTCCGGCCTCTAAACCTTTACGCAGCCAGCTGCGGCCATCCCACAAAAACACATTTTTTGCTGTTTGCTGCGAAATCGTTGAAGCACCGCGAACTCGAGCGTCTTCCTTATCATTGTTATCTAACGCTAATTGGATAGCATCGACATCAAAGCCCCAGTGGGTTGGGAATTTTTGATCTTCTCCAGCGATCACCGCCAATGCCATTGGTGACGATATCTGATCCATCGGTACCCAATCAGAGTGGGCTACATAGTTGAAGTTACCGCTAAACCAGGCGGAAAGTTGGCGTTCAACCATCACGGCAGAAAGTGGCACTGGCAGAAACGAAAACAAGATAATACCAGCCAGCCATAGCCCAACCAGAGTGAATATCACTCTTCTCAGCCATAATAAAGGCCAGGCTAATAACCCTTTTTTGGATTTTTTGCTCATAAAATACTGCCCATTACTTTACTCACCAGACCAACTTATCAATATCCCAAATCACACGACGCTTCATATTTAACAAATAAGAATAATCGCCTCTAAAATCCGTATAAACAGCCGGTTTATCCAAAACTGAGATAACGTAAGCAACGAGTTAAATAAGCTATGCTGCCTCGATCATATCGCTGAATTCTAATACACCTTTATGCCCTAAAGTGACATGTTATTTTATTACATAAAACTTAAAAATTAATCAGATATTGGGCCTTGAAAACATCATTGTTTTACATTTCTTATGTTTCAGATTAGGAAAAATGCATACTTTTTAAGTCATTATTGCTGACAAATAGCACAGTTTATAGAAACGAAACGGCTCGTGTAGCTAAAAAAATCTTAGTAAAATCGCATATAAAAAGCACATGGACTCGATTCCTTAAACAAAAAATCGCCACATCGGACAATTGTTATACAATCTGACGACGAGTTTTTTTTATCGAATCCGGCTATATTAATTATTTCTTAAAAAACATAATGTTATATATAAAAAAAACAAAAAAGCGTTAACAATACAGTAGCTTATTAAATAAAAGTCAGCGTATTAATGCCTTCTAGGGCTCTGTTCCAAGGTAAAAAACTCCTCTAGAAGGCAGTACACTGACAAATTTCACTAATACTTGTGAAAATTTCCTACGATAAACGCTTGAACTTATGTAGTGACAAAGACTACTCTACATCACAGTTTTTAATGAATTTAGTCGCAGCTACTTTTATATTTGGTATGTTGAGTCAAATATTATGTACTAGACTCGATGTCACAATTACCAAGACCTACGAAACCAAAAGCCCCAATAACGATTCGTGGGTTAACGATTTCCCTGGTGTTGGCGCAGTATTCGCGCACCCCGGCCTCGGCTGGGGTTATTTTTTTTCAGCATTTGCCGTCCAGTCACGTAATACCTGAATATCGTTACGCCATTCCAATTTCAACTCGTCTATCCAATCCTGAACGTTATCCCACCACGCTGGCAACGATGGCGTCTGAATTTGTTGTGCCAGTTGTTGTAGATGTTTCAACCCGACCGATCCTGCCGCCCCTTTAATCTTATGCGCTTCTTCCGCAATGCCGTCTTGATCGCGCGCAGTCATATTCGAATCCAGCACCTCAAGATAGCCCGGCATCATCTTTTCAAACATATCAGCGCTTTGATGAATAAGCCCTGACCCGACGAGGTCCATGTATTGTTCCAGCATCGCAATATCAAGCAGTGATTCTTTGTCTTTCATCAGGTTATGTTCCGGTTCGGCCATCAACTCAGGTTGGTGATCCCAATATTGCTGGATCATCGCGGTCAGTGCAGGGACAGATAGCGGCTTGCTCAATACATCATCCATCCCGGAATCAATGTATTCTTTCTTGTTTTTTAGAACGTTAGCCGTAAGTGCCACGAGAGGCGGCAAATGTTGTCCGGCATATTTTTCTCGTAATATGCGCGCAATATCCAAACCACTCATATCTGGTAGTTGGATATCTAGCAGCACTAAATCAAATTCGTCAGGATCAAACATCGCCAATGCATCATGTCCGTTCATCGCGACTTCAACGCTGTTACCTAATTTCTCCAGCACTGAGCGGGCAACAATAACGTTGAGTTCAATATCTTCGACCAGCAATACATGCAACGCTGGTAACGGCAAATCATCTTCATCATGATCAATTACCGTTGGCTCATCCACCGCAGGTGCATGCACCGTCAAGGTAAAGCAGGAACCCTGCCCCGGCGAACTGTCTACGCTAATGTCCCCGCCCATGCTTTGCGCCAGACGCTTGGAAACCGCCAGGCCAATCCCGGTTCCGGTTGCCGGTTTGCCACCTTTGCGATCTTTGACCTGGTAATACATGGCGAAAATCTTGTCTTGTTCATCCTTAGGAATGCCCATGCCAGAATCTTGCACTTCAAAACGCAGCAAACCTTTCGGTTCATAATGCACTCGGACAATAATTTCCCCTTCACTGGTAAATTTGACCGCATTACCAATCAGGTTCCACAGTATTTGTCGCAGGCGGGTGCCATCAGTGATCAGCGAGTGAGGCAGCGGTGGTTCGGACTCCATAATAAACTTCAGCCCTTTTGGCTGGACTAGCAAGCCAGAAAGGTTTTCAAGATCGGAAAGGAATCCTGTGAAATCAACAGGCTGATTATCCAGCTGTACTTTACGGCGTTCAATTTTATCCATCTCAATGATGTCATTGAAAATGTTGCCCAGCGTAATCGCACTAACGTGAATGGTTTTCAGATAATTGTGCTGTTCATCGTTAAGATGGGTATCAAGCAGGATGCGACTCAAACCAACGATGCCATTAAGCGGCGTACGAAGCTCGTGGCTGATCGTAGAGATAAAAGTCGTCTTATCCCTACTCGCGTTCTCTAACGCGTCCTGGTAACGCTTACGCTCAGTAATATCGCGACCGAATCCCATTAGCCCATGTCGTTTGCCAACGCGATCGTAGAAAGGCACTTTGCGCAGTTCAAAACAGGCTTTGCGGCCATCAGGGTAAACCAACCATTGTTCATAGGTCAGCGAGACATTGTGCCGAAATACTTTCTCATCCGTTTCTATGACTTTCTCGGCAATGTCTGCGCTATAGACATCGTTAGGCGTCAAGCCAATCAACTGCTTCTCGCTACGGCCGGTTAACAACTCCATTGCCCGGTTACAGCCAGAAAACTCTTTATCTTCATTGCGGTAATAGACCAAGTCTGGCGAAGCATCGAGGAATGAACGCAACAGCGCTGATTGCTGACTCAACTCGATTTGCGCCTGCTCGCGGTGATGCATTTCCAGTTTTAGCTTATCAACCACCGCCAAACGCGCCTCTTCGGCTTTGATACGGTCAGCAATCTCATGATTAAGTTGGGTAATATTGTCAGTGAGCTGCTTGTTAAGCTCCAAATCGCGGTGACGCATTTCCTCCAGCTTATCGACCAAGCGCGATAAGCGCTGGCGCGATTCTTCAAGCTGCTCCACCACCACAGAGAGGAAATACACCGCCCAAGGGGTGATCAGCAGACCAAAGAAGATCGATCGCACAACATCAATACTTTCGACCTGACCGCGCAGCAACATGGTGACTGCCATTTGGACAATCATTGCCAATACAACTAATGCAGACGCTAGCAGCAGCGAAAAGCGCACCAGCCCTAGTTTCACCATCAGATCGACATAATATTGGGCCAATAGCCGGATTTGTTTCATCACATTTCCTTTTGGAAAAAATCCTCTAGATCATACCGTAAAAAGCGGTAAACGGGGGATGAGATCTGTACAGCGGAGCAACGCAATAATCTCTGCACCTTCCTGGGCCATGACCATGGTGCAAACTTGCCAAATGGGAGATTTATTGACTAATTCCCACGGAAGCATTATTAATGCTACTTAGCGAGTTTTTGCCAACCCCCGCCAGTACAAGACTTTTCTCCTGTTAGTTCATCGTTTTTTTACTTTACCCATCGTTAATGCGAAGAATAACTATTCACTATTAGTGCAAATAAAATCACTTTGTCATGTATGAATAATTCTTATTATTTAACCCCGTTCATGACATTATTACGTACAGGTTAAAAACAGCGATATAGCACACGCGACCTGCATTTTGCAGGATAAAATTCTGGCAATCACCCCCGCACTAGCATGGTGCGCAGTTACTGACCATGCACTATAGTGAGACAGCTCACACTTCATCCCCCCTCCCACACGGTTAATACGGTCAATAAAATAGGGTAAAAAACTTAAATATCATTTAGTTAAGCATGTTTTAACTCTTTTTTGCCTATCCTTATACCCTATTTGACCTACCCGTGCTTTCTCGCTAAGTTGGGAGTCCGCTGGAAGCACTCTAAATAAGCAAACAACCGACGAGCCAACAACAACTCGTCATATTTATGCAGTAATAGAAGACTCCCTCATTAAAACAAGTCATTGACCACTTGTGAGAACCGTCACGAGGGGCTGCTGACGGAGGATGTCCGCCAAAATCGCACCATAAGAGTGCGTTAGCCGGTTGGGATATTTTCGTCATTATGCACCCTCGCAATTGGTGTGAGAGTCTCGCAGAGCCTGGGGAGGTTCACTATATGTTGTACGATGCATCCCAAGAGAGGGACAACTGTGGTTTCGGCCTGATCGCCCATATAGAAGGCGAACCTAGCCATAAAGTCGTGCGTACAGCGATTCACGCGCTGGCACGTATGCAACACCGTGGCGCAATTCTTGCTGACGGCAAGACTGGCGACGGTTGTGGTCTGTCATTACAAAAACCAGACCGTTTCTTCCGCATGATCGCCGAAGAGCGCGGTTGGCGTTTGGCTAAAAACTACGCCGTTGGCATGATCTTCCTGAGCAAGGACGAGGAAGAGGCTGCTGCCAGCCGCCGCATTATTGAAGAAGAACTGCAAAACGAAACCCTGTCTGTTGTTGGCTGGCGCGATGTGCCGACCAATCCGGACGTATTGGGCGAAATAGCGCTTTCCTCCCTGCCGCGCATTGAACAGATTTTTGTGAACGCCCCTGCTGGCTGGCGTCCACGTGATATGGAACGTCGCCTGTATATGGCGCGTCGCCGTACTGAAAAACGTATTACCGATAAAGATTTCTACGTCTGTAGTTTCTCTAATGCGGTGAATATTTATAAAGGGTTGTGCATGCCTGCCGACCTGCCGCGTTTTTATCTCGATTTGGCAGACTTGCGTCTGGAATCGGCTATTTGCCTGTTCCACCAACGCTTCTCCACCAACACCGTGCCGCGCTGGCCATTGGCTCAACCGTTCCGCTATTTAGCGCACAACGGTGAAATCAACACCATTACCGGTAACCGCCAATGGGCGCGTGCTCGTGCCTATAAGTTCAAAACCCCGCTGATCCCAGATTTGCAGGATGCTGCGCCATTCGTTAACGAAACCGGCTCGGACTCCAGCTCACTGGATAACATGCTGGAGCTGTTCTTGAGCGGTGGGATGGACTTGCTGCGCGCCATGCGTTTGCTGGTACCACCAGCCTGGCAGCAAAACCCAGATATGGACGAAGATCTACGCGCATTCTTCGATTTCAACTCCATGCATATGGAGCCGTGGGATGGTCCTGCCGGTATCGTGATGTCAGATGGCCGCTACGCCGCCTGTAACCTTGACCGTAATGGTCTGCGTCCGGCACGTTATGTCATCACTAAAGACAAACTGATCACCTGCGCTTCTGAAGTCGGGATTTGGGACTATCAGCCAGACGAAGTAATCGAAAAAGGCCGCGTTGGGCCAGGCGAACTGATGGTAATCGACACCCGCAGCGGTAAGATCCATCACTCAGCTGAAACCGATAATGACCTGAAAGGCCGTCATCCGTACCGCGCATGGATGGAGAAAAACGTTCAGCGTCTGGTGCCGTTTGAAAATCTGCCTGACGATCAGGTAGGTAGCCGCGAGCTTGATGATTACTTGCTGGAAACCTATCAGAAACAGTTTGGCTACAACAGCGAAGAGCTGGATCAAATCCTGCGTGTGCTGGGTGAAAATGGCCAAGAAGCGGTCGGCTCAATGGGTGACGATACTCCATTTGCCGTGCTTTCTAGCCGTGCACGCGTCATTTATGACTATTTCCGTCAGCAATTCGCACAGGTCACCAACCCGCCAATCGACCCATTGCGTGAAGCACATGTCATGTCACTGGCGACCAGCATTGGCCGTGAAATGAACGTGTTCTGTGAAGCCGAAGGTCAGGCACATCGTCTGAGCTTTAAATCACCAATCCTGCTGTATTCAGATTTCAACCAGTTAACCACGCTCGACAGTAAATATTATCGCGCCGAAACGCTGGACCTGACCTTCAATCCTGCAGAACAGGATATGGAGCAGTTTGTTCAAGCGCTGTGTGATGAAGCCGAGCGTAAAGTTCGCGAAGGCGCGGTGCTGTTAGTACTGTCTGACCGTAATATCTCGCCAGACCGCCTGCCGCTGCCAGCACCAATGGCCGTGGGTGCATTGCAAAGTCGCTTGGTAGAAAAAAGCCTGCGTTGCGATGCCAACATCATTGTTGAAACCGCCAGCGCCCGCGATCCGCACCACTTTGCAGTGCTGATCGGTTTCGGTGCGACGGCAATCTACCCTTACCTGGCTTACGAAACGCTGGCCAAATTGGTAGATACCAAGGTTATCGACAAGCAATACCGTGAAGTGATGCTCAACTACCGCAACGGCATCAATAAAGGCCTGTACAAGATCATGTCCAAAATGGGCATCTCTACCGTAGCCTCTTACCGTTGTTCGAAACTGTTCGAAGCCGTTGGCCTGCATAAAGACCTGACTGACGTTTGCTTCCAGGGCGTGGTGAGTCGTATCGGCGGTGCCAGCTACAGTGACTTCCAACAAGACCTGCAAAACTTGTCTAAACGCGCCTGGCTGAAACGCAAGACGCTGGAGCAAGGTGGCTTGTTGAAATTTGTCCACGGTGGTGAATATCACGCGTATAACCCAGATGTCGTTAACACCCTGCAAGCCGCGGTGCGTTCTGGTGAATATAGCGACTATCAGCAATACGCTAAATTGGTTAATGAGCGTCCGGTTGCCACACTGCGAGACATGTTGCAGATCACTCCGAAAGGCCAGCCGATCCCAGTAGATCAGGTGGAACCCGCCGAAGGTCTGTTCACTCGCTTTGACTCCGCCGCGATGTCTATCGGCGCATTGAGCCCAGAAGCACACGAATCCTTGGCTGAAGCGATGAACACCCTTGGCGGTCGTTCTAACTCCGGTGAAGGTGGCGAAGATCCAGCGCGTTATGGCACCAATAAAGTGTCACGCATCAAGCAGGTGGCATCCGGTCGTTTCGGTGTGACGCCAGCTTATCTGGTCAATGCCGATGTTATTCAGATTAAAGTGGCGCAAGGTGCAAAACCGGGCGAAGGCGGTCAGTTGCCGGGTGATAAAGTGACGCCGTATATCGCTAAACTGCGCTATTCCGTGCCAGGTGTGACGCTGATTTCACCTCCGCCGCATCACGATATTTACTCAATCGAAGACTTGGCACAGCTGATTTTCGACCTGAAACAAGTGAATCCGAAGGCAATGATTTCGGTCAAACTGGTTTCTGAGCCGGGCGTAGGGACTATCGCGACCGGTGTAGCCAAAGCTTATGCCGATTTAATCACCATCGCTGGCTATGACGGCGGTACCGGTGCAAGCCCGCTGTCTTCAGTTAAATACGCTGGCTGCCCGTGGGAATTAGGCTTGGTTGAAACTCAGCAAGCGCTGGTCGCTAACGGCTTGCGTCACAAGATCCGTCTGCAAGTTGACGGCGGTCTGAAAACCGGTGCTGACATTGTTAAAGCTGCCATCCTCGGTGCAGAAAGCTTCGGCTTTGGTACTGGCCCAATGGTGGCGCTGGGTTGTAAATACCTGCGTATTTGTCACCTGAACAACTGCGCAACCGGTGTAGCAACTCAGGACGATAAACTGCGTCGTAATCACTACCACGGTCTGCCAGAGCGTGTAGCGAATTACTTCAAGTTTATTGCCCAAGAAACCCGTGAAATCATGGCAGAACTGGGTGTGAGCCAATTGGTCGATTTGATTGGCCGTACCGACTTACTGCTTGAGCTTGATGGCTTCACTGCTAAACAGAACAAACTAGACTTGTCGGCGCTGCTGAAAACGGCTACGCCACATCCTGGCAAAGCGGTGTACTGCACCGAGAGCAACCCGCCGTTTGATAATGGCAAGTTGAACAAAGACATTCTTGAGCAAGCCGCGTCGCATATCGATACCAAGCAGAGCAAATCGTTCTACTTTGATATCCGTAACACCGACCGTTCAGTGGGTGCATTGTTATCTGGTGCTATCGCTGAGAAACATGGCGATCAGGGTATGGCAGCCGATCCGGTGCGCATTAACTTCAGTGGTACCGCAGGCCAGAGCTTCGGCGTGTGGAATGCCGGTGGCGTTGATTTAATGTTAACAGGCGATGCTAACGACTACGTTGGTAAGGGCATGGCAGGTGGTCGCATTGCTATCCGTCCACCAATTGGTTCAGCTTTCCGTAGCCATGAAGCCAGTATTATTGGTAACACCTGCCTGTATGGCGCAACCGGTGGCAAGATGTTTGCCGCAGGCCGTGCTGGCGAGCGTTTCGCGGTGCGTAACTCAGGTGCGATTACCGTGGTTGAAGGTATTGGCGACAACGGCTGTGAATATATGACCGGCGGTATTGTTTGCGTACTCGGTCGTACCGGCGTGAACTTTGGCGCAGGGATGACCGGTGGTTTTGCTTACGTGCTGGATGAAGACGGTGAATTCCGTAAGCGCGTTAACCCAGAGCTGGTTGAAGTGCTGGAAGTTGATGACTTGGCAATCCACGAAGAACACCTGCGTGGATTGATCACCGAGCACGTGCAGTTAACTGCATCGACGCGTGGCGAAGAGATTTTGGCAAACTGGCATGAATGGGCACCGAAATTTGCCTTGGTTAAACCGAAGTCCAGTGATGTCAAAGCATTGTTGGGTCACCGTAGTCGTTCCGCAGCTGAGCTGCGGGTACAAGCGCAGTAAGAGGTTAAGATGAGTCAAAACGTTTATCAATTTATCGACTTACAGCGCGTTGATCCGCCGAAAAAACCGCTAAAGATCCGTAAAATTGAATTTGTTGAAATTTACGAGCCGTTCTCAGCAACTCAGGCAGCCTCGCAGGCAGACCGCTGCCTGTCATGCGGTAACCCGTATTGCGAATGGAAATGCCCGGTACATAACTACATCCCTAACTGGCTGAAGCTGGCTAACGAAGGCCGCATTATGGAAGCGGCGGACTTAGCTCACCAGACCAACAGTTTGCCGGAAGTTTGCGGGCGCGTTTGTCCGCAAGACCGCCTGTGTGAAGGGTCTTGTACGCTTAATGATGAGTTTGGTGCCGTCACCATCGGTAATATCGAACGTTACATCAACGATAAAGCTATCGAGATGGGCTGGCGTCCTGATATGTCCCACGTGCAGCCAACCGGCAAGCGTGTGGCGATCATTGGTGCAGGCCCGGCAGGTTTGGCCTGTGCTGACGTGCTGACCCGTAACGGTGTTAAAGCGGTAGTTTACGACCGCCATCCAGAAATCGGTGGCCTGCTGACTTTCGGTATCCCAGCCTTCAAGCTGGAAAAATCCGTGATGACCAAGCGTCGCGAAATCTTTACCGAAATGGGTATCGAGTTCCAACTGAACACTGAAATCGGCAAAGATATCAGCGTTGAGACGCTGCTGGCTGAATACGATGCCGTATTCCTCGGCGTGGGAACTTATCAATCCATGCGCGGTGGTTTGGAAAATGAAGAGGCGCCAGGCGTGTTTGATGCCCTGCCGTTCTTGATTGCCAATACCAAGCAATTGATGGGCTACGAAGAGCAGCCAGACGAGCCGTATATCAATATGGAGCGTAAGCGCGTGGTGGTTCTGGGCGGTGGTGATACCGCGATGGACTGCGTGCGTACTTCAATTCGCCAAGGCGCAACGCACGTAACCTGTGCCTATCGCCGTGATGAAGAGAACATGCCTGGTTCACGTCGTGAAGTGAAAAATGCCCGGGAAGAAGGGGTTGAGTTCAAATTCAACCTGCAACCGCTGAGCATTGAGCTGAACGATTCTGGCCGCGTATGTGGCGTGAAAATGGCACGTACCGAGTTAGGTGCACCAGATGCTAACGGACGCCGTCAGGCAGAGATTGTTGCCGGTTCTGAACACATCCTGGAAGCCGATGCGGTAGTGATGGCCTTTGGTTTCCGCCCACACAAGATGAGCTGGCTGGCAGCACACGACGTTGCATTAGATTCTCAAGGTCGTATCCTGGCACCTGAAGGCAGCGATAACGCCTTCCAGACCAGCAACCCGAAAATCTTCGCCGGTGGTGATGCAGTTCGCGGTTCTGATTTGGTGGTCACTGCGATTGCCGAAGGTCGCAAAGCGGCAGATGGAATTATGAACTTCCTCGAAGTGTAATCCAGATACTGGCAAGCTATTCAAAAGGTCGCGCAAGCGGCCTTTTTTATTGGCGAAACCGCTAGATAAAATTGCTTAGAGGAGAGAGTTGGCAGAACAACCTTTTTATTGAATAAAGCGTGATAGGCAACACCAAGGCAAAAAAAACCCCACGCCATTGCGCAGGGTTATTCTATTACTCAAGTCTGGCGATTACTTAACGACACGCAACGCAGGCCGAGTGCCGCGTGGCGGTGTTGGTGGTTCATCGTCTGGATCATCTTCAGGATGATCAGGCAAGTCACCATCGATCACTGACATTGCAGTCATTGGCGTGTGCTGCTGCTCGTCTAAACCGTCAAATTCAACGTCGCTATCAAGCGCAGGTTCAGGCTCAAACATCGTGCCAGCTCCATTCTCTCGAGCATAAATAGCCAGCACCGCAGAAATAGGAACAAAGACTTCGCGCGGAACGCCGCCAAAACGGGCGTTAAAACGTACATCTTTATTACCTAATTCCAGGTTACCAACCGCACGCGGTGCGATGTTAAGCACGATCTGACCGTCACGGGCAAATTCCATCGGCACCAGTACACCAGGTAACGTCACGTCAACCACCAAGTGCGGCGTTAACTGGTTATCCAGCAGCCAGTCATAAAACGCACGCAGCAGATACGGACGACGCGGGGTCATGTCGGTCATTTCCATCTCTTAGCCCCGAGTATGCAAACGCATTTCGCGCTCAGCTTCGGTCAGGGAAGCCAAGAATGCATCACGCTCAAATACGCGAGTCATATAGCCTTTCAGCTCTTTAGAACCGGCACCTGTCAGCTCAATGCCTAATTCAGGCAAACGCCACAACAGCGGAGCCAAATAGCAATCTACCAGGCTGAACTCTTCGCTTTTAAAGTAAGGCATGTAAGCAAAGATAGGCGCGATAGCCAGCAGCTCTTCACGCAATTGCTTACGTGCAGCATCAGCTTCTGACGCAGAACCTTGCTCGATTTGGCGCAGCAAAGAGTACCAGTCGTTTTCAATGCGGTGCATCATCAAACGGCTTTCACCACGGGCAACCGGGTAAACAGGCATCAGAGGAGGATGTGGGAAACGCTCATCAAGGTATTCCATGATGATGCGAGATTCAAACAGAGTTAGCTCACGATCGACCAGAGTTGGTACGGTGCGATAGGGATTGAGGTCAATAAGATCCTGCGGCAGGTTTCCCATTTCTACCTGCTCGATCTCGACACTCACACCTTTTTCCGCCAGTACGATACGTACTTGATGGCTAAAAATGTCGGTCGGGCCGGAAAACAGCGTCATTACCGAACGTTTGTTGGCAGCGACAGCCATGAAAACCTCCAAGTTTATCTAGAATTATACCGTGAATAGCCAACTGCAGGCCGCTATCCTGAACAATCATCTTTGCCTTGAACCAGCAGTCTCGTAGATTAAGCAATGGCGGGATAAAACCAACCAGAAAGCGTGACAACGTCAACTGCTCGAGGAACGGGCACAAAAGTGTGGTCAGTTTAACAGATTTTGCTCGTTTTGTGGGGAACTCAGACCACTATTTAGTGGGAAAATGTGTATCTGATAACAATTTAGGCAGATATATGATGAGCTTAGGACATAAAAAAACCCGGTATAGTACCGGGTTTTGTTCGCATATTGTTTGTCTGCCGAAGCAGAAAACAATTAACGCTTGGAGAACTGAGGACGACGACGTGCTTTACGCAGACCGACTTTCTTACGTTCAACCTGACGAGCGTCACGAGTAACGAAGCCTGCTTTACGCAGTTCGCCACGCAGACTTTCGTCATATTCCATCAGTGCACGAGTGATACCGTGACGGATAGCACCAGCTTGACCAGAGATACCACCACCTTTAACAGTGATGTACAGGTCAAATTTACCAACCATGTCGACCAGTTCCAGAGGTTGACGAACTACCATGCGGGCAGTTTCACGACCAAAGTACTGTTCCAGGCTACGCTGGTTAATTACGATGTTACCGCTGCCCGGCTTGATGAAAACGCGAGCTGCAGAGCTTTTGCGGCGACCAGTGCCGTAGTATTGATTTTCAGCCATTGCCTATAATCCCGAATTAAATGTCAAGAACTTGCGGTTGTTGCGCCGCATGAGTGTGCTCGTTACCCGCGTAAACTTTCATTTTACGGTACATTGCACGACCCAACGGGCCCTTTGGCAACATGCCTTTAACCGCGAGCTCGATCACGCGTTCAGGACGGCGAGCGATCATCTCTTCAAAGGTCGCTTGCTTGATACCACCGATGTGGCCGGTGTGATGGTAATAAATCTTGTCGTTACGCTTGTTGCCGGTTACAGCAACTTTTTCTGCGTTCAGAACGATGATGTAATCACCAGTATCAACGTGCGGAGTGTATTCCGCTTTATGTTTGCCACGCAGACGGCGAGCCAGTTCAGTGGCCAGGCGACCTAAGGTCTTGCCGGTAGCGTCAACTACGAACCAGTCACGTTGTACGGTTTCCGGTTTAGCTGTAAAAGTTTTCATTAAAAGCTTACCCAATTAAAGTTACACGTTGGCGAACACCCAAACGCCTATATGTTTTTATAAACAATATTTTTACAAACACTGTTTATAAAATAAGTATTGGAGGTTCACACGACCATCAGTCCAGCAAACCTACCCCTTCGAATAGCCATTGCCGGCACTATAAAGTTTCGGGAAAAAAACTTTGTTGTAACGTGGGGTCGCAAGATTATAGAGAAGTCCCCGGCAAAAATCGAACCCTTTTTTGACAAAAATGGAGATTTCCTGCCTCCATTTTCAATCAGCGGTCGATCGTGGCCATATCAGGCAATCACGGTAAATGTTCTCGTTTGAGATACTCTTCGCTTTGCATTTCCTGCAGGCGAGATAAGCAGCGTTGATATTCAAATTTCAGCCGCTCTCCCTGATAAATTTCAAACATCGAGGCTTCAGCAGAGATAACCAATTTGACGTGGCGCTCATAGAATTCATCGACCAACGCCAGGAAACGCCGAGCCGCGTTCTCTCCTTCCCCCTGTGCGCCCATTACCGGCACATGGTGTAGTAACACGCTGTGATAGAGCTTGGACAGAGCAATATAGTCGAGTTGACTGCGCGCCTCTTCACACAAGGTATGAAAGGCCACGGCTAACACACCGTTGGCAGAAGCTAACGCCTGCAGCGGGCGGTGATTAATGGTCAGAAGTGGCGCTGCCGCGGTATCTTGCCCCGCTAACTTACCAAACATGCTTTTCATGGTCGCGTCGGTTTCAGGAGCTAGCGGCGTCAGCCATAGATTGGCTTGCGTTAAAGTACGCAGGCGATAATCAATACCCGCATCAACGTTCATCACATCACAATATTGGTTGATAAGCGCAATAGCCGGCAGGAAGCGCGCACGTTGCAATCCGTTGCGATACAGATTGTCTGGCGGAATGTTTGAGGTGGCAATCAGCGTAATACCGCGGGCAAATAGCGCCTGCAACAAAGTGGCCAGCAGCATCGCGTCGGTGATATCCGACACAAAAAATTCATCAAAGCACAACACGTCGGTTTCAGCTTTAAAATGGTCAGCAATAGTTTCCAGCGGATCGCTTTGGCCTTGCAACTGCGTTAACTCTTCATGCACGCGTAACATAAAGCGGTGAAAATGCAGGCGCATTTTACGCTCGCCCGGCAAACTATGGAAAAACATGTCCATCAGCCAGGTTTTGCCTCGGCCAACACCACCCCACATATACAGACCTTGAGCCGGTTGTTGGGTCGTTTTTTTCGGTTCTTTTTTAAATAAGCGCCCCAAGCGTGAACCCAAGCCACTGCTTTCAGATTTTTCCGCCTGGGGTGACTTAGCCGTTAGCGCCTGATGAATGGCATCTAAACGCGTTACTGCTTCTTTTTGAACAGCATCTGGTTGGAACTCTCCGGCATCAAGAGCACTCTGATATAAACTAAGCGGCGTAGTTGGTTGCATGTTGATCAACATCCGTGAGAAAAAAATTTTCAGATTTTCGGGGTGATTAGCCGATAATTATCCACTTATTCGTGATTTTTAGCTTGTATCTATCAGCAGATAATTTTCAACACCGCTGCGAAAGTTACCACAGGATTCCACTAATACAAGGTTAACGGTTATAGTGGGTTGCGTTTGATATAAAAAACCACTTTTAGAAAGTCACGTGGAAAAACTTTGGTGTTAAAATTACGCCAAATTGCTTCACTGGACAACGAAGTCAAAAAAAGGAGTCATCATGACCTGGGAGTACGCGCTCATTGGATTAGTGGTTGGTATCGCCATCGGTGCGGTAGCGATGCGCTTTGGTAATCGCAAATTACGCGATCAACAAGTGATGCAGAACGAGATCGAGAAAAGTAAAAACGAGCTGGAGCAGTATCGTATGGAGCTAACGAGTCATTTCGCTCGTAGCGCTGAGCTTTTGGATAATATGGCTACAGATTACCGTCAGCTGTATCAGCATATGGCACAAAGCTCTAATAGCCTGCTGCCAAATCAACCTGCACATGACAACCCGTTTAATTACCGCTTAACGGGCGCAGAAGCAGACAACGATCAGGCTCCGGTGCAAATGCCGCGTGATTATTCTGAAGGTTCTTCTGGTTTACTGCGCGGCGATCGTCCTCGCCGTAAATAATCCAGAGCAATCAAAGGCCAGTTGCAACGTCCTGCTGTAACTGGCCTCTTCTATAATTACCTTCCCCTCTGCCAATCCTGTCTATGCTTTTAAGACCACTGACTTTAAACTTTATGCGAGAACAATCTGACTAATGAAGAAGCCGTTATTTTTACTCAATGTGTTCGCCATCAGTTTGGGATTAACTTTTGCCTCGCTGCCAGCCGCTAACGCTGCACTCCCTGTTGCGGTTGAAGGTCAGCCTTTACCAAGTCTGGCACCGATGTTGGAAAAAGCGTTGCCAGGCGTGGTCGGCGTACAGGTATCCGGGACTCAACCGCCAAGCGACAAAGTGCCGCCACAGTTCAAATTCTTCTTTGGTCCTAATGCGCCTAGTGAAAAACAGGATGGGCAACCGTTTTCCGGATTGGGTTCAGGCGTCATTATTGATGCAGCAAAAGGTTATGTACTAACCAATAATCATGTGGTTAACAACGCAGATAAGATCACAGTGCAACTTAACGATGGTCGTCAGTACAGTGCCAAATTAGTGGGCAAAGATGATCAATCCGATATTGCCGTCATCCAATTGATTGACGCTAAGAATTTGAGCGCAATTCCGTTCTCCGACTCCGATCAGTTGCAGGTTGGTGATTTTGCTGTGGCAATCGGCAATCCATTTGGCCTGGGCCAGACTGTCACGTCTGGGATTATCTCAGCGCTGGGCCGCAGCGGGCTCAATCTGGAAGGTCTGGAAAACTTTATTCAAACCGACGCCTCCATCAACCGAGGCAACTCCGGTGGTGCACTGCTTAATCTGAAAGGAGAACTGGTCGGTATCAATACCGCGATCCTCTCTTCGCAAGGTGGCAGCATGGGGATTGGCTTTGCCATCCCGAGTAATATGGCGAGAAGCCTGAGTCAACAGATTATTCAATTTGGTCAAGTGAAGCGCGGCCTGTTAGGGATTCTTGGCAGTGAAATGACACCAGAGCTGGCGACCGCCTTTAAACTAGATAAACAACGCGGAGCCTTCGTCAATGAAGTATTGCCAGACTCCGCTGCAGCCAAAGCGGGCATTAAAGCTGGCGATGTGTTAATTAGCCTACAAGATAAGCCACTGAGCAGCTTCGCCGAACTACGCGCCAAGGTAAGCACTGCCGGACCGGGCGTCACAGTTAAAATCGGCCTGTTGCGCGATGGTAAACCGATGGATGTCAACGTAACGCTGGCACAAAGCCCTGATGCAGTCGAAGGTATTGAGAAAGTTAACCCTGCGTTAACCGGCGCAACCTTAAGCGATTCAACGGATAAAGCGACCAAAGGTGTGCACGTCGATGAAGTGGTTAAAGGCTCGCCGGCAGAACAAATTGGCTTACAAAAAGATGATGTGATTATCGGTGTAAACCGGCAGGACATTGCCGATCTGGCCACCTTCCGTAAGGTGCTTGAGAGCAAGCCGGAGTTGATCGCACTGAATGTTTTACGTAAAGGCCAAAGTATCTACCTGTTAATGCCTTAAAAAATACGAAAATCGGGCGTAGTCAATACTGCGCCCGATTAACTCATGTTATCCTGCCTCCACATTTTACTTCACACGTCCAGAATACATGTTTGTTAAATTACTGAGATCCTCTGTTATTGGGCTGATTGTTGCCGGTATTTTGCTGGCTTTCGTGCCTATGCTGCGGAAAAACGTCACGCAGCCACTGTTTGACCATAATTTCAGCGAAGATAGCGAACAGCCAGTCAGTTTTAACTCTGGAGTGCGTCGTGCTGCGCCAGCGGTCGTGAATGTTTATAACCGCAATATGGGCAATGGCTCGCAAAACCAGTTGCAAATCCGCACGCTAGGTTCTGGTGTGATCATGAATGATCAGGGGTATATTCTGACCAATAAGCATGTGATCAACGATGCCGAGCAGATTATTGTGGCCTTGCAGGATGGTCGCGTTTTTGACGCACTCTTAGTCGGTTCTGATAGCCTGACCGATTTAGCGGTCTTAAAAATCGATGCCACTAATTTGCCAGTGATCCCAATTAATCCCAACCGTGTACCGCATATCGGCGACGTCGTCATGGCTATCGGCAACCCCTATAACCTTGGGCAAACCGTTACTCAAGGGATCATCAGCGCCACGGGACGTATCGGCTTGAGCCCATCAGGACGCCAAAACTTCCTGCAAACTGATGCCTCGATTAACCGCGGTAACTCAGGCGGTGCCTTGGTGAACTCATTGGGTGAATTAGTGGGAATTAACACGCTATCGTTTGACCAAAGTAATGATGGTGCAACGCCCGAAGGGATTGGCTTCGCGATTCCTACTGCGCTGGCAACCAAAGTGATGGGTAAGTTAATTCGTGATGGGCGGGTTATCCGTGGTTATATCGGCATTGAAGGGCGCGAAGTCTCACCAATGCACAGCCCAGGTAGCGGCATGGACCATCTACAAGGCATTATCGTTAACGCGGTGACACCAAATGGCCCTGCTGCAAATGCTGGCATACAGGCCAATGATGTGATTGTCAGTGTGAATAATAAAACGGCAATTTCCGCGATGGAAACCATGGACCAAGTGGCTGAGGTCCGCCCAGGTTCCGTTATTCCCGTCGAAATTATTCGCAATGGCAAAAAAATAGAGCTCAACGTTACGGTGCAGGAATACCCTTCGCACTAACAGTGCTCTGATAGTAAGACAATAAAAAAACCGGCGCAGGATACTCCTTAGCCGGTTTTTTTAATCACATGCAGAGGCAAGTTTTATATAAATTACTCGCCTTTCACACGCTCAATCTTGGCACCAAGTTGACGCAGCTTATCTTCAATGCGCTCGTAGCCACGGTCAATGTGATAAATGCGGTCAACAATCGTCACACCTTCAGCAATACAACCGGCCAATACCAGGCTTGCAGAAGCACGTAAGTCAGTTGCCATCACTTGAGCACCTGATAGCTTTTCAACGCCATGGCAAATCAAAGTATTGCTTTCGATTTCCGCATGAGCACCCATACGAATCAGTTCAGGGATATGCATGAAGCGGTTTTCAAAGATGGTTTCGGTGATAACACCAGTGCCTTCGGCTACCAGGTTCAACAGGCTGAATTGCGCCTGCATATCGGTTGGGAAACCAGGATGCGGTGCAGTACGCAAGGTGACGGCTTTCGCACGTTTGCCATGCATATCCAGGCTTATCCAATCTTCGCCAATTTCAATATCCGCGCCGGCTTCGCGCAGCTTAGCCAATACTGCGTCCAAGGTATCTGGGCGGGTATTGCGGCATACAACTTTGCCACCAGAAATAGCTGCAGCAATCAGGAACGTCCCGGTTTCGATACGGTCTGGTACTACGCTGTGAACACCACCACCGAGACGCTCAACGCCTTCAATGGTAATTTTATCGGTGCCGGCACCGCTAATTTTGGCACCCAGCGTATTAAGGAAACGCGCGGTATCGACAATTTCTGGCTCACGCGCAGAATTTTCAATAATGGTGGTGCCTTCAGCTAAGGTCGCAGCACACATGATAGTGACGGTTGCGCCAACGCTGACCTTATCCATCACGATATGCGCGCCTTTCAGGCGGCCATCAACAGATGCTTTGACGTAACCTTCTTCCAGTACAATCTTCGCGCCAAGCTGCTCAAGACCGGTGATATGCAAATCAACAGGACGAGCGCCAATCGCACAACCGCCTGGTAGAGAGACCTGTCCGCGGCCAAAACGTGCCACCAACGGCCCCAATGCCCAGATAGAAGCACGCATGGTTTTGACTAAATCGTAAGGCGCACAAAACTCGTTCACGTCACGCGCATCAACAAACACTGAGCCATTACGTTCGATTTTGGTGCCAAGCTGGCTTAGCAGTTTAATGGTGGTATCAATATCTTTTAGATACGGAACGTTTTGCAGTTCAACCGGCTCTTCAGCGAGCAGAGCAGCAAATAAAATCGGCAGTGCCGCATTTTTAGCCCCAGAGATTGAGACTTCACCACTCAGACGAGTACCGCCCTGCACACGAAATTTATCCATTATCACTCTCTTATTTTTAATTCTCGGGAGCTGCCGGTAAGACCCGCAGCTTAGAAGCCGTTTAGCTTGCGATCGCGCTGCCACTCTTCAGGCGTATAGGCCTTAATTGACAGGGCGTGGATGCGGTTATCTGCAATGTATTCCATCAGCGGCGCATAAACAGTCTGCTGTTTTTTCACGCGGCTCATACCATCGAATAATGCACCGACCACGATGGCCTGGAAATGGCTGCCATCACCAGTGACATGCGCTTCATCGAGTGCCAATGACTGCATCAACACTTCTTTAATTTCGTTAGTTTCCATAAGGTCCAATTCTTCATCAAGCATGTTAACAGCCGAACATATTAGAGGAATCCGGCCGACTCTTAAACTAAGAAAAAGCCCCGGCATGAGGGTTTCACACCGGGGCTGTTGATCTCTGAAAGCAGAATTCACCGTGAATATTGGCTAACTTACCGTATCTACAGGAATTATCTCTTGCAGATTGTAGAGCTCAATAAGAGTACGCAGACGATCGGTGATGCCACAAATATCTAAACTGCTTCCTCGTTTACTCACCTGGTCACGCAAATGTACCAGCATAGCAAGACCGGCAGAATCGACACGCTGTAGCTGTGAGACATCCATTCTTTTCACATCCGCCAGCAAGCGCTCCCGTTGTTGCCACAAAGGTAGCAGCGTTTCGCGATCCAAGTCGCCACTAAGGCTCAGGCTTTGTGGACCAGTCTGCCAGGTTAAGGCTGCCATTACTTTTTCTGATCCAAGGTAATTGGCTGAGCAGCAGCAGATTGCAGGCGCGCGGTTAGCCCGTCGATGCCTTGCTGACGAAGCACGCCGGCCCATTCACTCTGCTTGGTGCTGATCATGCTGACACCTTCGGCAATCATGTCGTAAGCCTGCCACTCTTTGGTGATGCTATTTTTACGCCATTGGAAATCAAGACGCACTGGCGGACGACCATCTTTATCAATAATTGTCACACGAATCGCCACGATATCGGCATCACCAACCGGTTTAGCTGGCTCAACTTCATAAGTTTGACCGTGGTACAGGGCCAACGCCTGGCCATAAGCCTGTTGCAGGTAGTCACCGAACGCTTTGAAATAAGCCTCACGCTGTGCAGGTGTCGCCTGTTGGTAATAACGACCTAACACCAGCGCACCCGCATATTTAATCTGCACAAATGGCAGTAACTCTTCACGCACGATAGTACGCAGATAGTTAGGATCTTGTTTAATTTTCGGCTGTTCAGTTTTAAGGCGGTCGAATGTCGCTTTAGCTGCAGCGTTCATCATGCTGTAAGGGTTAGTTTTATCAGCAACTGCTTCAGCATTGGCCTGAGTCAATGGAGCAACCACCAGCAAAGCAACCATAAGTAAACGTTTTAACATTCAGAATTCCTCTTAATGACTAGAAGCTGCGGGAGCCGCAGGTGCTGCACCTTCAGGAGATTTTTCTGCATCTCCCGGTTTGGCCGCATTGTCGTTATTGCCACTTTTGTACAGGAACTGGCCAATCAAATCTTCCAGCACCATCGCGGATTTCGTATCCTGAATAGAGCCGCCATCTTTAAGAATAGACGTCCCCATTTCTGGGTCGGTAAAACCAACGCTCAGCGCCAGATATTGCTCGCCGAGCAATCCTGATGTTCTTACTGCCAGTGAACTGGTATCAGGAAGCTGGTTGTACTTACTGTCGATGTCCATCGCAACACGTGGCGAATAGTTTTTATCCAGGGTGATGCTGCTTACCCGGCCAATCACTACGCCACCGATTTTAACCGGTGACTCAGCTTTTAAGCCGCCGATATTATCGAAGGTTGCATAAATCCGGTAGGTCGGGTCGCTACCAAAAGAGCGGATGTCCGCCACTTTCAGACAAATGAACAGCACCGCGCACAGTGCAATAATCATAAAAGCGCCAACCCAAATTTCACTCTTTTTAGTTTTCATGCATCAATTCCCAAACATCAGTGCTGTTAACACAAAATCTAATCCCAGTACCGCCAATGAAGAATGGACGACAGTACGGGTCGTTGCCCGGCTAATACCTTCTGAAGTCGGGATTGCGTCATAACCGTTAAACAGAGCAATCCAGATAATGGTAATGGCAAAAACCACGCTTTTAATCAAACAGTTAAGCAAATCCACTCGCCAATTTATGGCATTTTGCATTGACGACCAGAAGAATCCGCTGTCGATACCTTTCCAATCCACGCCGACTAATGAACCGCCCCAGACGCCCACTGCCACAAAAATAATAGTCAGCAATGGCATGGAAATCATACCAGCCCAAAAACGCGGAGCCACGACACGACGCAGGGGATCAATCGCCATCATTTCCAGACTGGAGATTTGCTCGGTAGCTTTCATCAGGCCAATTTCTGCAGTCAGAGCCGAACCCGCACGGCCAGCAAATAACAGCCCGGTGACCACTGGCCCAAGTTCACGCAGCAATGACAGCGCAACCATCATGCCCAGACTAGATTCAGCGCCATAAGTATTGAGGATTAAATACCCTTGTAAGCCGAGCACCATGCCGATAAACAAACCTGACACGACAATAATCAGTAAAGACAGTACCCCAACGCTATACAGTTGCTTAACTAATAACGGGAATTGCTTAACAAGCTGTGGCCGCCCAACCAATGCGCCGAAAAGCATTTGCCCGGCACGACCAAACGCCGTACAGATTTGAATCCCGCGGCGTCCAAAAGACGCTAACGTCTTTATTAACATTATCTACTACTCCATCATCCAAGGAGCTCGGTTTTGTAATCACCGGCTGGGAAACGGAAAGGAACAGGCCCATCGGCGATACCATCAAGGAACTGACGAACGCGGGGATCGGGGTTAGTCTGTAATTCTTCGGGGGTTCCCTCAGCGATGACGCGCTCCGCAGCAACAATGTAGGCATAATCGGCAATGCTCAACACTTCGGGTACATCATGAGAAACGACGATGCAGGTGATACCTAGCGCATGGTTGAGCTCATCAATGAGTTTAACCAATACACCCATCGTAATAGGATCCTGCCCGACAAAAGGCTCATCAAACATAATCAGTTCAGGATCAAGTGCAATAGCCCTGGCCAGCGCAACACGTCGCGCCATACCGCCAGATAACTCGGCAGGCTGTAGGTCGGCAGCGCCACGCAGCCCAACGGCTTCGAGTTTCATCATCACCGTGCTGCGCAGCAACTCTTCTGGCAAATTGCTATGTTCACGCAGTGGAAAAGCCACGTTTTCAAACACGCTTAAGTCGGTGAATAGCGCACCAGACTGAAATAACATGCTCATTTTTTTACGTGATTCATACAGTTTTCGGCGTGATAACGCAGGAATATTTTCGCCGTCAAACCAAATTTCACCGCGATCGGGCGTCAGTTGCCCGCCAATTAATCTAAGCAGTGTGGTTTTACCAATTCCGGAAGGCCCCATGATCGCGGTCACTTTACCCCGCGGCACGGTCATATTGATTTCTTCGAAGATGGAGCGATCGCCACGAGTAAAACTCATGCCTTTAATCTCAACCAGATTCGATGCGCTTTCGCTCATTTTTTATCCCTTGGACCATAGGAGCCTTTAACTATCCGTTATGTTAGGGCACCTACTCGTCAAATTTGCATATATTTTTGGTATTTTTACAAAAACTTACTACGAAGTTGTCACGAAAGTTGCCATTGATTTACTTTTGAGGCTTAGACAGTCAAAATCAACAGGCTGCAGCAATAGCAAATGATGAGCAAGATGCAAGCGGTCATCGTCTATCCTACAGCATATAAAGCAAACCGGGTAAAACACACCACCCAGGGTCTGTTTTTAATTGAAAACCTTGGTTGCCAGCCAGACCAATGAACCTCGCATTATACCCAAGAAAGGATTTTTCATGCTTCTCGCTAGCGTACTAATGATTGTCGGCTTGTTTCTACTTGTATATGCCGCCGATCGTCTGGTGTACGGTGCTGCTGTTCTGGCAAGCTCGATGGGTATTCCCCCTTTAATTATTGGTATGACCGTCGTGGGTGTAGGTATTTCCCTGCCCGAGTTGGTGGTATCAACAACTGCCGCCATTAATGGGCAAATGGATTTGGCAGTAGGAAACGTGCTTGGTTCCAATATTACGAATATTCTGCTTATTCTGGGTGGAGCGGCACTAATTCATCCACTTTCCGTTCGTTCTGATATCCTGCGGCGTGAACTGCCGTTAATGTTGCTGGTGACCATTCTTTGTGGCTTCCTGATAAGCGATAACGAATTGAGCCGTTGGGATGGTCTATTACTGATTGCCAGTGCGGGTGTATTCCTGACGTTGATGATCAAAATTGCCAAACTCTCCGAACTAGAGGGGCGAGATACATTAACCAGCGAACAAATCGCCGAATTACCGCAAGATAGTAGCAATACCGTGGCCTTTTTATGGCTGGCGCTGGCGTTTATTATCATGCCGCTGGCCGCGAATATGATTGTAGACAACGCCACGGTTATCGCCCGTTATTTTGGGGTAAGCGAACTGATTATCGGTCTCACCGTTGTGGCAATTGGTACCAGCCTGCCAGAATTGGCAACGTTTATTGCTGGAGCGATAAAAGGCGAAGACGATATTGCGCTCGGCAATATTATCGGTGCCAATATTTTTAACGTATGCCTGGTGCTCGGTGTGCCTGCGTTAGTCGCTCCAGGACGTTTTAGCCCCGATGCGTTTCACCGGGATTACTGGGTGATGCTGGCGGTAAGCGTCGTGCTCATTGGACTATGCTTGATGCGTAAGCACCGCATTGGACATATTGCAGGTGCCCTGTTGTTATGTGGTTTCTTCGCCTATTTAGCGATGCTGTTCTTGATACCTGGCAGCGTCGAGTTTTAAAACCGTGAATTTATAAGAGCATTGGAACGGCGTTTAGCATTGATTCGCAATAACTACGCTCCAATGCACCAAGTCGCAGGAATTGACGATGACAAATAACGATTTACATCCTGTTTTTGATTTTAGCGAAGTAGGTAAACAGGTACTACAGACCGAGCGTGAAGGCTTGGCGCAGCTGGACCAATATATCAACGATGACTTTAATCGCGCCTGCGAAAAGATGTTTAAGTGCACCGGTAAAGTGATTGTGATGGGAATGGGTAAATCTGGGCACGTGGGGCGCAAAATGGCTGCCACCTTCGCCAGTACCGGCACCCCCGCTTTCTTCGTGCATCCCGGAGAAGCCAGCCACGGCGATTTGGGGATGGTGTCAAAACAGGACGTGGTGATCCTTATCTCCAATTCCGGCGAATCTCATGAAATTCTCGCGCTGATCCCGGTGTTAAAACGTCAGTCGATTACGCTTATCTGCCTGACGGCTAACCCTGAAAGCTCAATGGGCAAAGCTGCCGATGTTCATATTTGTGTGAGCGTGCCGCAAGAAGCTTGCCCATTAGGTTTAGCACCGACCACCAGTACTACGGCTGTGATGGTGATGGGCGATGCATTAGCCGTAGCGCTATTGCAGGCGCGTGGATTCACCACAGAAGACTTTGCACTATCACACCCAGGCGGTGCGTTGGGACGTAAACTGCTGCTACGCGTCAGTGATATCATGCATACTGGCAGTGAAATTCCACACATTAGCCGCGATGCATCTTTACGTGATGCGCTGCTAGAAATCACACGCAAAAACCTAGGAATGACGGTTATTTGCAATGATTTGATGAAAATCGAAGGGATTTTCACCGATGGTGACTTACGCCGTATCTTTGATATGGGCGTTAACGTCAACGAAGCCAAGATTACCGATGTCATGACGACCGGTGGTATCCGGGTGCGCCCTTCTCTGCTGGCGGTAGATGCACTCAACATCATGCAAGAGCGTCATATTACCTGCGTGATGGTGGCTGACGGTGACCAACTATTGGGTGTGCTGCATATGCACGACATGCTACGCGCAGGCGTGGTGTGATCACGACCAGAATTACTATAGATTTGAAATGACAGTAGGTTTGAAATGACGAGCTTCTCCATAAGGAACTGCCCACATGAGTAATAGCGCAGCACAGGTTGCGACCTGTTATGGCCCGGTTAGCGCAGAGGTTATTGCACGCGCCAGCGCCATCCGCCTGCTGATCTGTGATGTCGATGGTGTGATGTCTGATGGTTTGATTTATATGGGTAATCAAGGAGAAGAACTTAAAAGCTTTAACGTCCGTGATGGCTACGGCATCCGCTGCCTGCTGACCTCAGATATCGAAGTGGCGATTATCACCGGCCGCAATGCGAAATTGTTGGAAGATCGTGCTAATACACTTGGCATTCGCCATCTTTACCAAGGGCAATCGGATAAGCTTTTGGCCTTCAATGAACTCTTAGATACACTGTCGCTGCAAGCTCATCAGGTCGCCTATATTGGTGATGATCTGATCGACTGGCCAGTCATGGAAAAAGTGGGCCTGTCTGTTGCGGTTAAAGATGCGCATCCCATTTTGTTGCCTAAAGCCGATTATGTGACCCAAATTGCTGGCGGACGCGGCGCAGTGAGAGAACTTTGCGACCTGATTTTACTGGCTCAGGGCAAGCTAGAAGACGCCAAGGGGCTATCAATATGAGTAAAATAAAGCTTTGGATAACCATCGTCCTGGCCATTATTGTGTTGGTACTGATTGGTTGGACAATGTCCGATAACAGCAACCAAACAACACCAGTGGCAACCAACGATCAAGAGCCGACTTACCAAAGCCAGCATACTGTCACGGTAGTTTATAGCCCTGTCGGCAAACTGAATTACAAACTGGTGTCGGATGAGGTCAAATATTACACTACCGATCAGTTAAGTTGGTTTACCAATCCGGTCATGACGATGTACGACGAGAATGCGGTTCCAACGTGGACAGTCCGCTCAGACCGCGCCAAACTGACTAATGACAAAATGCTGTATTTATACGGCCATGTACAGGTAGACAGTTTGACGCCAGCAACGTCTCAGTTACAAAGAATTAAAACAGACAATGCTCAAGTCAATCTGACTACTCAAGATGTCTCCTCAGATGACGAAGTCACATTGTACGGTACTGACTTCACCTCTAATGGCATGAAAATGCGTGGGAATTTGCGGAATAAAACCGCAGAGCTGATCGAAAAGGTAAATACCTCTTATGAAATTCCAAACAAAAAACAAAATCCGTAACTTCTTGATTACCAGCACGCTTTTGGCCGTCAGTATTCCGGCTTTCGCGCTGAAAGATGACACGACTAAACCGATTAAAATCGATTCGGATAATCAGGCATTGGACGTCAACACCAATACCGCCACCTTTACTGGCAACGTAATTGTCAATCAAGGAACGATTCAGGTAAAAGCCGATAAAGTCGTCGTCATTCGACCACAAGGCCAGTCAGGCAAAGAGATTGTAGAAGGTTACGGCAATCCAGTGACTTTCTATCAGATGCAGGACAATGGCAAACCTATTACCGGCCACGCGCTGAAAGTACGCTATGAAGTCGCCACCGACTTGGTTACCTTGACGGGTGATGCCTACCTTGAACAGCTAGATAGCAACGTCAAAGGCGATCGCATTACTTATCTGGTGCAAAAACAGCAGATGGAAGCTTTCAGCGATAAAGGCAAACGTGTCACCACTGTGCTGGTGCCGAATGAATTGCAGGATAAAAAGCCCGCTGCAGCAGCCGGCCAGAAAAAGAGTAACTGATAGCTTATGGCAACATTAATCGCAAAAAATCTGGCTAAGGCTTATAAAGGGCGTAAAGTCGTTGAAGACGTTAGCCTGACCGTAAATTCAGGTGAAATTGTCGGTTTGCTAGGACCAAATGGTGCGGGTAAGACCACTACCTTTTATATGGTTGTTGGCATCGTCCAGCGCGATGCAGGCAGCATCATTATCGATGAAGAAGATATCAGCCTGTTACCGCTGCATACTCGTGCTCGTCGCGGTATCGGTTATCTGCCGCAAGAAGCTTCGATCTTCCGCCGCCTGAGCGTTTACAACAACTTAATGGCCGTCTTGGAAATCCGCGACGATCTCAGCAAAGAGCAGCGTAACGACCGTGCCAATGAGTTGATGGAAGAGTTCCATATTTCACATTTGCGCGATAACCTCGGTCAATCGCTATCTGGTGGTGAACGCCGCCGTGTGGAAATTGCCCGTGCACTTGCCGCGAATCCTAAGTTTATCCTGCTTGATGAACCCTTTGCCGGGGTCGATCCGATTTCCGTTATCGACATTAAAAAGATCATCGAACATTTGCGTGACAGCGGCCTCGGGGTTCTGATTACTGACCACAACGTGCGTGAAACTCTCGACGTCTGTGAGCGAGCTTATATCGTAAGCCAAGGCCAATTGATTGCCCACGGCTCACCAACGGATATTCTCGCCGATGAACAAGTAAAACGCGTCTATCTGGGTGAAGCATTCCGCTTGTAACGTTGCCAAGTAGGCGTCGTTGTATAACCTGATGTTGTGCGAAATAATGTTGTGTAGCAATGCTCGAAAACAGTATGACCGTTCAGAAATAGTATGAGTGGTATCCGAATAGGTTCTCGTTATTAACGGAAGTACAGCCAAGATATGAAGCAAGGTTTGCAACTCAGGCTCAGCCAACAATTGGCCATGACCCCACAGCTACAGCAGGCGATACGCTTGTTGCAACTGTCTACGCTTGAACTCCAACAAGAAATCCAGCTCGCACTGGAAAGTAACCCATTGTTGGAACAAACCGACTTACATGGTGAAATCGACGCCCAAGAGAGCGTCGATAGCGAAGACTTGGATACCCGCGAAGCCCTCGAACAAAAAGATATGCCAGAGGAGCTACCGCTAGATGCCACCTGGGACGAAATCTATACCGCAGGCACGCCTTCAGGTATGGGTAACGACTACAGCGATGATGAATTGCCCGTTTATCAAGGCGAAACCACCCAAACGCTGCAAGACTATCTGATGTGGCAGGTTGAGCTGACACCGTTTTCTGATACCGACCGCGCTATCGCCACATCAATCGTTGATGCGGTTGACGATACTGGCTATTTGACCGTGTCACTCGATGACATTCTCGAAAGTATGGGTGATGAAGAAGTCAGCATGGAAGAGGTTGCCGCCGTACTCAAACGCGTGCAACGTTTTGACCCTGTTGGCGTCGCGGCACGCGATCTGCGCGATTGCCTGCTCATTCAACTCTCGCAATATGTCACCGAAACCGCGTTTCTGAGTGAAGCTAAACTTATCGTCAGCGAACATTTAGATTTGCTCGCCAACCACGATTTCCGCGCGCTGATGCGAGCAACCCGCCTAAAAGAAGATACACTGAAAGGTGCGATGCAACTGATTCAGTCGCTGGACCCTCGCCCAGGCCAATCGATCAACACTGGCGAATCCGAATATGTGATCCCAGACGTCTTGGTGAGAAAAATCGGCAAAGTGTGGGCCGTCGAATTAAATTCAGACAGCATCCCTCGCTTAAAAATCAACCAGCAATATGCGGCTATGGGTAATTCGGTACGTAACGACAGCGACGGCCAATTTATTCGTAGTAATCTGCAAGAAGCCAAATGGTTGATCAAAAGTCTGGAAAGCCGCAACGAGACATTATTAAAAGTCACCCGCTGTATTGTTGAACAGCAGCAAGCCTTCTTTGAATTGGGTGAAGAGCATATGAAACCGATGGTGTTGGCCGATATCGCCAGTGCCGTAGAAATGCATGAATCAACCATATCGCGCGTCACCACGCAAAAGTTTTTGCACAGCCCGCGCGGTATTTTTGAGCTGAAATATTTCTTCTCCAGCCACGTCAATACAGACAGCGGTGGCGAGGCATCATCAACCGCTATCCGTGCATTGGTGAAGAAATTGATCGCGGCGGAAAATCCCGTCAAACCATTGAGTGACAGCAAGTTGGCCACGATGCTATCCGATCAAGGGATTATGGTGGCCCGCCGTACTGTTGCAAAATACCGAGAGTCCTTGTCCATCCCGCCGTCAAACCAACGCAAACAGTTAGTTTGACCTCAACAGAGAAGGAAGACATTATGCAGCTCAACATTACCGGACATCACGTTGATATCACCGATCCATTGCGAGAATTCGTGACCACAAAGTTTGCCAAACTTGAGCAATACTTTGACCGAATCAATCAGGTTCATGTGATATTAAGCACTGAAAAAGTAGAGAAAGTTGCAGAAGCTACTCTGCACGTGAACGGCGGCGAGTTGCATGCCACCTCGGAGCATCAGGATATGTATGCTGCTATTGACGGTTTAATTGATAAACTGAGCCGACAGCTCAACAAGCATAAAGATAAACTGAAACAGCACTGACCTTACTCGTAGCACCTAAGGCTACAGTTTTGCACATCGGCTCGTGGCCCCAGGTCCGGGCCGATAAGCATCAAAGGGCAAGACACTTATGTGAAAATGCACCTAAGTGAAAACGCACTTAAGCGATAAACCTAGTTAAGCGAAAATGTGCCTAAGCAAAAAAACGCACCTAAGCGAAAGATGAGATGAACAACGATTCAGCACTACAGTTAACCTCGGTTTTAAACGCCGAGTGCACCAAAAGTAACGTCCAATGCGCCAGTAAAAAACGCGTGCTGGAAATTATCAGCGAGCTAGCAGCCAAACAACTGAATCTGGCTCCGCAGGTCATTTTCGATGCGATCTTAACCCGCGAACGTATGGGCAGTACCGGTATTGGTGCAGGGATAGCTATCCCTCACGGTAAACTGGAAGAGGATACGCTGCGAGCCGTTGGCGTGTTTATCCAACTTGAGCAACCTATCGCCTTTGACGCCATTGATAATCAACCCGTGGACCTACTTTTTGCCTTGCTGGTTCCGGCAGATCAATGTAAAACCCACTTACATACCTTGTCTTTAGTCGCCAAGAAATTGGCTGATAAAGGCGTATGTCGCCGCTTACGTGGCGCGCAAAGCGATGAAGAGCTTTATCAAATCATCACTGAAATAGAGTAATTGAATAGCCTGAAAGCAGGATCGTACTGTTTTTAGCGAAAGCTGAGGGAGTGACAACGTGGTCTTGATGATTGTCAGCGGCCGTTCCGGTTCGGGGAAGTCTGTTGCCTTACGTGCCTTAGAGGACATGGGGTTTTACTGTGTCGATAACTTGCCGGTAGTGCTATTGCCTCAGCTTGCTCAAACGCTTGCTGAACGCAATACTTCTGCCGCCGTGAGCATCGACGTGCGTAATATGCCGGAAACGCCGGAAGTCTACGAGCATGCCATCACCCAGCTACCTGCTAGCTTCTCTCCGCAGTTACTGTTCCTTGATGCCGATCGCAATACGCTGATCCGTCGTTACAGCGATACCCGTCGTCTGCATCCTCTTTCAAGCAAAAATCTGTCGCTGGAAAGCGCGATTGATGAAGAGAGCGATCTACTCGAGCCGCTGCGTTCTAGCGCTGACCTGATTATTGATACCTCAGAAATGTCGGTTCATGAGTTGGCTGAAATGCTACGTACCCGTCTGTTGGGTAAACGTGAACGCGAGCTGACGATGGTGTTTGAATCTTTCGGTTTCAAACACGGCATTCCAATCGATGCCGATTACGTTTTCGATGTGCGTTTTCTTCCTAACCCGCACTGGGATCCAAAATTAAGGCCGATGACCGGTTTAGATAAACCGGTTGCCGCCTTCCTGGATAGACATACCGAAGTCCATAACTTTATCTATCAAACCCGTAGCTATCTCGAGCAATGGCTGCCAATGCTGGAAACCAATAACCGCAGCTATCTGACTGTAGCCATTGGCTGTACCGGCGGTAAGCACCGTTCAGTCTACGTTGCCGAGCAATTAGCCGACTATTTCCGTTCCCGTGGGAAGAATGTTCAATCGCGCCACCGCACGCTGGAAAAACGTAAATCATGACCGTTAAACAAACAGTAGAAATCAAAAATCGGCTGGGCATGCACGCCCGCCCGGCGATGAAGTTGTTTGAGTTGGTACAAAGTTTTGAGTCTGAAGTGATGCTACGCAATGATGCGGGTATTGAAGCCGAAGCCAGCAGCGTTATTGCCTTGCTGATGCTCGATTCGCCAAAAGGCCAGCAGATTGAAATTGAGGCCACCGGCTCAGATGAGACACAGGCGTTAAAAGCGGTAATCGATCTGATAAATTCAGGCTTTGATGAAGATTAAGAGCTTGCCACGGTAAGCTCTTAATCTACTAGTATTTAAGCAATAAAGAATTAAATACGACTCAGGCAATCAATAGCAATGGCTTTGAAGCTATCGAAATTCTCGCTGCTTAATAAGCGGCTCATAGAACGCTCGCGCACAAAGGTGACGAACAGGTCATAAATTGCCATCGCCTCTTCGTAATCAGCCTTGCTAATTGCCAGCAGGAAAATCACGTGCGCGGTTTCACCTTCTCCCCAGACAATACCTTGCGGTGATAACACCGTAATCACCACCGTTTTCTTCGCCAGCAGCCCGAGTGAGTGCGGCAAAGCAATCCCTTCACCCAGCATAGTAGAAACAATCTCTTCTCGTTCCAGAACCGATGGATAGAAGGCCTCATCAACGTAACCTTCCTCTTCCAGCTGGGTACACACCAAACGGAATAACTGCGCTTGGGTCATCGGTTCATTTAAAATCATAAAGTGGCGTTGATCGAAGAATTTCTCCAGCATATAAGGCCGCGTGCGGTCCACCAGCACTAACTTGCCTAATTGTGCCATCTGATATTCGGTAGGAAACGGTGATAACACCACCACTGGCTTATTACGCTCGGTTAACCGACCGTTAGAAATAACAAAATCTTCGTCGATACTCTGACATTTTTCGTAATCACGTAGGGTAATGACCTGAGTGACCTCAATTTGCGGGAACTTGCGTGCAATCTGCGCTTGGATCATCCGTACGGTCGAATTGGCGGTATCGCAGACCAACATGGCCCGCGGATGACGTTGATAGCCAATATTGTAATGCCGCTCCAGGCCCACGCCGATATGCAATACCAAAAAACCTATCTCGTTTTCACTGAGCGTATAAGGCGTATATTTTCCCCAACTTGATACCGCCGCCAGCGTCACATCGTAGGCCATCGGATAGTGCTGCTTAATATTATTAAGCAGAGGATTGGGGATATTTATCTGATACTTCACCCGAGTAATCATGGCTTTAATATGGGTAAGCAGGTCAGTTCTTAGCTGCTTATCACCTTGCAAATCATAGTTATAGTGCGCATTGATATAGTCGAGGATATAGTCCACCAGTGATTCATCATCATCGGCGTTAATATCAGTTGGCAGAATATTTTGTACCCGACGGGCGGCAATATTCACCCGTAAATAGGCCTCTTCCGCTGCGGGGATCGCCTTGCCCGCCATATTTCGCAACTCGGCCGCTAACTTGGTAGACACCCGTTCAACTGCAGGATCGCCCTCTTCAGCATCAAAGTCAGTCAGCGGATAGCCGCCAGCAATACGCTTTAATGCCACCGCACAGTAGAGGATTAGGTATTTCTCCCCTTCATCAGTCAGTTGAATCGCCGACTGGGTTAATAACTGATGCATAAATTCGGTCAAAGGGGTCAACACTGCGGGTTCGAAGCTTTCTGCTTTCAGCAGCGGGTTAATTTGGTCTTCACTGTTTAACTGAAAGACCAAATCGGTCAGGCAGGCGCGAATTGCCAGCTCAGACCCGAACAATTTCATGCCGTAACGCGGTTTGGTTTCGATATTTAGGTGATAGCCTGTCAGATGTTCTCTAACCTCAGCCATATCATTTTGCAACGTCCCCCGGCTGATGAACCACTCATCGGCCAGGTCTTCCAACTTAAGAGAAAAAGCAGAGGTTAAAAAACGAATCAACAACGCATTGACCCGCTCAGCCGCAGTACGTGGCGTAGGGTTGACGCGGCGATTAAGCTCAGCAAAGGCGGCAAACAGTTCGCTGTCATCAACAGTCAGCTGATAACCACTGCCGCGACTGTGTACAAAACGCGCGCCATATTGCGCCATGATCTCATTGAGCGCGGTAATATCCGCGCGCACCGTACGCGTCGAGACAGCCAAACGCTTTGCCAGCTCTTCCTGCGGCAAAGTCTCAGCCTGTAAAGCGTCAAATAAATGCGCCAATCGTTGATTAGGAAATCTCACCATCGTCCTTTCGCTATTTGTATACCCAAGAAACGTCAAGTTACAGGTAGGCAGCAATCGAGAGCAGCCACCAACCCTGCAATTTAAAGTATGACGGGTATAACTTTTAAAAATTAACGGTGGGATAACCCCATGTCGTCCCACCGATTGATAGCAAACTTATTGCCAAGCGCATCGCTCAAAAATCAGGGCACAATCACCATCTGTGACGGGCTGCCTATTGCAGTATAGTCGTCAATAAAAGTTAGCTTGCCATCCTGAGGTTCAATCTTAAATCGCGTGATGTTATCGCTACGCTGATTCATGGCATAAACATACTGGCCATTGGCTGATAAAGTCAGCGTGCGTGGATAATCTCCGTGCGTCCAGACTTCGCCCCCCCAATGTAACTCGCCCTCTGCATTAACATTGATCAACGCAATACTGTTATGCAGGCGGTTTGCAACATAGAGATGACGCCCGTCATGGCTAAGTACGATCCCAGCGGCAAAATTAGTGCCTTTATAACTGACAGGAAGAGTCGACAGACTGTGTAATTCGCTCAGCGTGCCTTTTTCAGCATCAAAACGATAACTGGTCAGTACCGAGGCTTCTTCATTGATTAAGAAAACGATTTTTCCATTAGGGTGGAAGACAAAATGTCGAGGGCCAGCTCCCGGCGACGACGCCGAGATAAAGGCTGGTGTATTGGCTTCCAACTTACCGTTGTTCAGTTTCCACTGATAGATACGATCCAAACCAAGATCGGTCGAGAACACAAACTTACCGCTAGGATCGGTGGCGATCATATGAGCATGCGGGCCATTATGATCGCTGGCAGCAAAACTACCTTCCACCGCTGCCGCAGGTTTCGCCGCGCCCGCAAGGCCTTGATCCTGCTGAACATCGCTGGCCTCCCCCAGTTTTCCGCTGCTATCAATTGGGAAGACGGCAACCGCGCCGCTAATGTAATTGGCTACCAGTAAACGATCGCCTGTTGGCGTCAAAGAGAGATAAACCGGACCGGCTCCCTGCGAATCAACCTGATTAATCAGCGTCAGGCTACCGTCCTGCGAATTAATACGGTAGGCCGCAATCGCGCCATGTTTTCCGCCATTGTAGTTATCGATTTCACTACCAACATATAGCGTTTTGCCATCGTGGCTGGCAACCAATTGCGACTGATTAGGTAATTGGCTGACGAGTACCCGTTCACTCAGTGCGCCACTCTTTGTATCAAGCTTGAAGCGGTACAATCCTTCCCCGTTAGGGTTGTAAGTACCGACATAAGCATAGTATGTCGTTGCTTGCGTCATCACTTTCTCTGCAGCCATCAGCGGTGTAGCGGACATTGCCAATAGCGCTGATGATAGGCCTGAAATAAACAACCAGTTTCTCATATTCTATCCCCATAAAATACGCGGGATCATTTTCCCGCATATTTAGGTCGCTGATTCTACAAATAAAAGTGACTTATCCTGCTTTTTGATATGCACCGCGCAGGATAAGGTTTAGCCCACCAGTTTTTTCACGCTGGCTAACAGTGTTTTGACATCCTGCGGGCGGGTATTACCGCTGGCGCTATCAATGATTGAGCTGTAAATATGCGGGATCACTTTGCTCACACCGGCTTCCAGCGCGATGGTGACAATCTCTTCAAAGTTTTCCAGATCGATACCACCGGTTGGCTCCAGCCAGAAATCATGCTGCGCACAGGCTTTGGCAACGGCAGTGTATTCTTCACGCGTTTTCAGGCCGCCCATTGGGAAATATTTCACCGAGCTACCGCCCATATCTTTTAGCAATGCAATAGCGGTTTCTATCGGCACAATGCCATCACTGGCAGCAGAACTCAGAGGACCAGTGGAGATTTTCACCATCCCTACTTTGCCGGTTGGCGAAATCAGGCCGTTAACGATGCTGTCATTCTGGCCAAGCAACGCACGACTGGTACCAACGCCGGTAAACACTTGATTGACGTGCTGGGGCTGCACTTGCTGGGAAATCTGACTGACCATCAACGACTGGCGCGGATCGCCTGCGCCCAGCCCGACCGATAGCGCGTTGTCGATAAGCGCGGCGTAAGCCTTCATATCTTCTACCGCGCTGGCGACATCAGCATAGTTCTTCGATAACACACCAACCAATACATGGCCTTCCGCCGCTTCGTAGATCTCACGGGCATTGTCTTTCGAGCCAGCCAAGACGTTCAAACATACGCGGTCGCGGTAATAATTCGGGGTAAGCTTCATGCTCTTCTCCAGTTATTTTTTCTTAATTAGTTTTTTGGATGATTTTTTAAACGAATAACTGCTTGATGCACTGCGCGATAATCTCGAGCTGCGGCGGCGTGACGCTGCGCACATCGACTTCGATTTTGCCTTCATTAGCGCGGTAACCGCGGAAGTAGATGGCGATCTCACCGGTTTTTAGCGCATCAACAATGGCTTTGGTTTTCCAACCGAGTGTCGCTTCATCAAAGGCGATTTCGGTACGGGCGATATCACGTCCGGCACTATCCCACACTACGCGAGCAGACACGCCGTTCAGTTTATTTAGGCTGTCGATAAACGGTGTCATTTTGTCGACCATTTCCTGGCCGGTGGTTTTTGGCAGTTGGGTATAGCTTTCAATCGCCTGAGTCAGACCGAGGATGCCTTCTTTACCTACTTTCATTGCCCGACCAATACCGTTGGATTGCAACTTAACCCATTCGACATAGTGGTGTTTACCCAATACCAAGCCGCTTGTTGGCCCTTCAATGGCTTTAGCACCGCTGTAAATCACCAGTGAAGCGCCCATCTGGTAATAACAGGTCAGGTCTTCTTCTGCGGCAGCATCGACGATCAGCGGCAGATTATGTTCGCGGGCAACGGCAGCCGCTTCTTCAACAGACAAAATGCTTTTCTGCACCGAGTGGTGCGATTTGATATACAGCAGCGCCACTGTGCGTGGCGTGATTGCTGCCGCAAACTGCGCCGCAGAACATTCGTTGGCGTAGCCCGCTTCGCGGATTTTTCCGCCGCCCAGCGTCACCATTGTCGCCACCGGCGCACCAAAGTTAACGTTATGACCTTTCGGTAATACAATCTCATTAGGCACGTTAAGCGGTTCAGCGTGCAGATTTTCCAGCAGCCAAGCGTCGTCTTTAACGATCACTGCCGCCACCGACTGTGCAATACCAGAAGAAGCACAAGACACCACCACTGCATTCTCAACATTGAGCATCTTGGCAATGTAAGCGCCGGTTTTATTCACCAGATCTTTCATTTCAAAGAAGTGATTCAAGCCGTAGTTCACGACGTCGGCGACTTCAGCTCTCGGCGTGGAAACACCAAGAATAGTCATACGGCCAGAAGCGTTAATAACTTGTTTTAAATTATATTTTTCATAAAGTGATGACATGATTTGCTTTCCCTTCATCGGTTAATACAGCCTCACCCGCCACGACGGCGACCAGAGGAACCAGACAGGACTCTCCTTCAACCGACACATTGTCTGAGTCCACAAATACCTGCGGCTGTTGGCGAGTCTCAAAAATAGTCAGATCGGCGTCGTATCCCACTTCAAGCTGGCCTTTAGCCGATAGCTTCAGTGCCTTAGCTGCATTGAGCGTGACGCAGGCGATGATCTGCTCTAGCGTCATCCCACAAATAAAGAATTTAGACATCACATGCGCGAGGCTGCGAACCGGACCATTAATACGATTGCGGCAGTAAATATCCGAGCTGATGGTGTGCGGCAAAATACCCTGTTTTATTGCCGTGCGAGCGACGTCAAAACTGAAGCTGGCGCTACCGTGACCAACATCAAGCAGCACACCGCGATCTAACGCTCGTTTAATCGCATCACGCAGTTGGCCTTCAGGGGTAAGAATGCGGTTAGGTTTACCGTTGTAGCAGTGAGTAACGATATCGCCAGCGTCCAGCACATCAGCAATATCATCCAGATTCGGTGGGTTGTTACCAATGTGCACCATCAGAGGTAACTGGTTGTTCTCTTTTTGCATCTCTTTAGCACGCAGCAATGGCTTAAGGCCATTTTCACCGACTACGCTGCTGCTCATTCGCGCTTTCAGACCGACGATAAACTGCGGATTTTTTTTAATCGCCTGATGTACACAAAGTTTGTCGATTTGCGCCATATCGGCCAGCTCATTTTGTGTAACGATGCCGGTACGGGAGATATTCAAGAAGGCGTAAACGTTAGTTTTTGCTTGGCGAGTCAGTTGATACAGATCTTCGACATCATCCGCACCGGTGCTGCCTGCATCGATAACCGTGGTCACGCCGGTAGCAACACCAATTAAGTCCGCTTCATCATGGTAGATAGGTGATTTGGGATAACAGTGAACATGGGCGTCAATCCAGCCGGCACTCACCCAATATTTGCCTTGAAGATCGAGTGTACGGGAAGCGGTAATGCTCTCGTCCAATGTGCCGATGGCAGCAAATTTGCCGTTTTGAATGGCGATATCAGTCAGGCTGCCATCAACCAACTTTGCCCGTCTGACGATCAGATCATACATAAAATGATTCTCCGTAAACTTGCGTTCCGTAACGAGAGAAGCCTCATCCGTTACGCGGCTGCGAGGACGACCTCCTCGCAGCCTGGTATCTGCTAACTCTTATAATGAAACTGGGAAGAAATAACCGAGCAGCATAGCGCCGAGGATCGCCCCACCGGTGATCGGCTTTTGCCAAATATAAAATCCTAGTGCGCCGAGTAACGATCCCAAACCAATTGGGATTGACGCCGTCATCGCCGACAGAATAATCAGCGGCCCAAGGAAACGGCCCGAGGAGTTCCCTGCCCCCATCATCACATCAGCACCAAACGTTGAGTTGCCTTGGTTGATGGTAAATTTACGCGCCAGAATAATTATGTATCCGACCGCCAGGCCAAGCACCAGACCCGTGATCAGAGACGCCGCAAAGTTAGTGACCGGGAAAAAAATCCCTGCGCCTAACAATAATGCCGGCACGCCCAGCCCAATCCCGGTCTGGATAGCACCGCCAATATCCAAAATACCGACCAGAGAACCTTCGATAATGCGTGCAAACAGGAAACTGGCACCAAAGGCCGCTACCGCACCATAAGCGCCGGTTTCCATCCCGGAGCGCAGCATTGAGACAAAGGCCACTTCGTTAAAAGCACCGATGCCGTAGGTGTAATACATATGGGTCCCGGCAAATACGCCCGCAGAGAGCAACCCGACGAAAATCGGGAATGACCACTCGGCGTACCAGAAACCACTTTTGGCTTGTTCTTCCATTTTCATGATCCCCTATTATTTACCGCTTAAGGTGTTGTGAATGCCGTTCAACCAGGTCGGTACGTCCAGCATGAATGATTGCAGTAGCTTCATATCGAAACCGCGGAAGAAACCACTCAGCACAAACAGCAGCACGATAACGGCCATCATTACTTTGGTAACTCGATTCCAACCCGCTTCTTCCACGCCTTTGCCGATCAGAATACCCAGCACCAGACCCGGTACGGCGTTACCCATAATCAACTGCGCCAGACCACCGAAAATGGTGCCCCAGAAGCCAGAACGACGACCGGCATCAATCGCCGCTAGCCAGAAAATCACGGGCATTACCGTATTCACCAACAGATTGGCAGCAGGTACCAAGACCTTGACCGCGGTGACCTGCAACGCAGGAGGAACGGCGGAAGCAGTAGAGTTAAGGAAAGCCACCACAATCATGCCGATAATGCCGCCAGCAATCGCCATCTTGCGTGGGTCATGCAGGGTTTCAGCCACATTGCGATTCTTAATCATCAATACAGCAGCAGCCCAGTTTGGGATAATGCGGTGGTCAACGTCTTGGGTGAAAGAGCCTGCTGCGACTGAAGATGCCCAGGCATTAAAGAAGAACCCCAGGCCGAAAGAGAAATGCGAAGCGGGATCGCCCTCACAGGAGTTTAATTCTCCAAGTGTACGAAAAGCGCCCATTCCCTGTACCGTTGGCGCATGGAACATACGTGCCGCACCGGCACCGACCCCCACCCCAACTAATCCGCCAATAATCAGCGATTTAAATAAGATAATTAAAAACATCAGTGTATCCTTTTGATTTATCCCTTAAATAATTGACGTTATCTCAAAGCGGTAAGTTATTCGGATAAACCGAGTAACAAAACCAACGTAAAAATAACTTCAATCACCTCGGGTATATCGCTAACGTTTTTATTTCGTGACAAAAACCACCTTGTCAGTATTAATAACTGTCAGGTTGACGGTAATGTCCAACGTCACGTAATAAGTCTTTCTTTCCCTGGCCAGAAAAAAGAACAGAAACTTTTCCTTAACAACCTTCTCTTCCGCTGTAATAACATTGACGTCCTGCGGTTCAATACGCAGCAAAATATTTTCAGTGGATTTAAGAACGGTTCTCTGTACCTGACTCAGTGCGGAAGAAAAGGCAGCGGCCTTATTTTCACCTTTCCCTTCAACCCGCACTGTGGTGGTTAATTGCTGCTTCATTACGCTTGGCCATGTTTCTTGATATACGCTTCTACTAATTTCTGACCCAGCTCTTCTTTATCCATAAAACCAAATCCTAATACGGTGCAACCTTCATTAATTGCTGTCACGCCTTCATCAACCGAACGCATGCCGTGTTTGGCTTTATACTTATATTTATTTTGCGCAGTAATAGCACCGGCACCGCCGCTACCGCAGAAAGAGATCCCCAAGCTTGCTTGCTCAGCATTCATCACATCGCCCAGCTTCATATCGGCAGCAACGCCAGGAATAACAATGGCTTTTCCGCCAGCAGCTTCAACACCTGCTGCTACTTTTTGGCCTTTACCCAAACGATCGCCAATCACTACGATGACTTGTGACATAATTTATTTCTCCAAATGAACCAGTAAGGTATTTTTAAAATGAAATGAGGCTATTTTTACAAATCGGTATTATTATCTTTCGCGACTTCAAAATGTACCGATAACAAATAAGCTTCTTCTATAGGCAAATTACTCAATAAACCAACAATATGTTCAGCTCGTTGCATTGAGTCGGCAGATATTTCGTCAAAGAGTTCTTTTTCAACTTCAGGTAAAGGTTCACCCGTTATTGATCGTAATACCATTGCTTTAACGTGAGACGCTAACATCTGTTGCTGAACATCATTGGTATAAATATTTTCAGCATTCAACATTGTCTGAATATAGGCTAATAACCTTTCAGTTATTGCTGGAGCATCTTCTAGCTTAAGAGGTTCTTTTATCCCAATTTGCTCTGCTTGATTAGCAAAGACTATTCCGTTATTCACTCGCGATTACCTCTTTCAATGCATCAAGCATGATGTATATGCAATTTCCGCCTGTATTAACCCTACCCCCATGAGCATTTTCTGTGTAGACGGTTTTTTTCCAGTTCAAACTGGAAATGTCATGACACGAGTAGATCCAATTCGCAAATTTTCCGTCAACCGGATAGCCGACTAGTTATTTAGCTATATTGCAGAGTATTAGCCTGACAAAAATCAGATTTACGGAACCAATATTTACTCGACAGCGCTTTGATTACTGCCTAGTATCGAAGAATACATACAGATAACTCGACACCCCTGCGCTTAGGCGTGGGGGTGTTGCTTTTTGTTCACCGGCCAGCGGCCGTACATAAACATCAGTGAGTACTGGTGACGATAAGGAAATATGGAGAATGTTATGAGCAAACCGACACTGACCATCAATGAACGAGATGCGGCCCGTCTGGATGCCCTATTGGAGCAACCGGCTTATGCCACGTCCGCCATCGCAGATGCGTTGAATGAAGAACTGGATCGCGCAGAGATTTTGCCGCCGGAGAAAATTCCCGCTGATGTCGTGACGATGAACAGCAAGGTACGCTTTTGCGAAGGCAAGGATGGCGGTGAACATATACGCACGCTGGTTTATCCTGCCACATTAAGCAATACCATGGAACAGCTCTCGGTAATGGCGCCATTAGGTGCCGCTCTGCTTGGGTTAACGGTTGGTGATAGTATTAGCTGGGCGATGCCAAACGGCGAACTGAGCACCGTCAAAGTGCTGGAGTTGCTATACCAGCCAGAAGCAGCTGGTGAATATTTGCTGTAATCGGTGAGAAAGGCAGTAAGTAAAGATACAGCCAGGCAGTCACACCGCCTGGCTGCAGAAAAACTATGAAGCAGGCATCACGACCGTAGCCCACAATGGGGTATTAATAGAACCGTCACCGCTTACAATGAGTTGGGGCTCGCCGCCACTGCTACCATCGGCTGCCGCAGCAATAGCAAGCCAAGGAGCAGCAGGGCCAGGGTAGCCCAAAGTCTTATCCAAATCTTGCAAGTCTTGACCTATATTGATCGGGCTCGGCAATGCTTTCAGCCCTGTGGCAATTGCTTCATGCCACACTGTCTCAACCCCCACTAGCCAGCCACAAGTCACTTGTTCAGCCGCTACCGGAGCCCAATCCAGCGACTGATGCAAAGCATAATGTAGATCCTGAACGCTTGTCTGGTGTGCTTGTTCTGGCCGATGCAAAATAGCCACTGGAGCCAAGTCAGTAGTAGTCTGAGCACTACCAAATAATAAGCCTACCACAGCTTCCGCCGTGCCTTTTGGTTGCTCGGGAGCAACCTGCAATGCCACTACTAATAATAGCGACAGTTTATTGATATCTTGATCCAGCCATTGATCAATGACAGTCAAGCCACTACCCGTCATATGAGTCACAGATTGACGAATAGGACTTACTGCCCAACTCTGCTGCCAAATAGCCTGCAACTGCTCGTGTGGCACACTCGTGTTGCTCTCAACTAACACTGCCAGTGGCATATCAGCAGGTACCGATGCCAGTAATTGGCTTATGTCGTCAAGGGTTTCACTTAGCACCCTGCTCAACAATTGTTCTGGCGTTTCTGACTCATGACGAACTAATCGACTATGCCGTAAACCTTCGTCGCTCAGCCAAGAGGCTTGTGTTTTCAGCGCTTGAGCCTTTGCCTGCAAAGCACTCCACTGCATTTCCCCTTTGGTATCATCAAGCTTACGCAGTGCACTATGTAGGCTGGCACCCAATACTTGCAAAGAGCGTCTGCCGCGTTGGGTTTCGCGCAGCAAGGCCAATTCACGGTCCTTATCCCAATGGTATGCCATTGACTGCTGGCCGTTATGCCAGATAAGACGTAACAGCAATAAGGTTAACCAGAATAAGGCTGGGATGAGCAACGCCGTACTCCAAAATGTTTCGGTATTTACCTCAGCTTTTGTACCGTTATTTAAAATCGCGTAAGCCGTTCCTCCCACAAGACCTGCCAGCAGTAATAACAGCCATATCCACCATTTAGGCCGGCGAGGTAAAGTGGCAGGCGCGGGAATAAGTTTTAAATTAATAGGCATTTTCAGCTTACCGCCGCTTGTGGCAGGCTGGTAATCAGCACGCAACCACAGGCACAAAGATGGCCGTTGAATGCGACAGGTATGCCGTGATCCTTAAAGGTTGGATGGCCCTGTGCGATAACAGTTAGACCATGACCGGGGATCGGACAACTGACCGGATCGCCCTGACGCGCCACGCCGATACCACCAAACTTCATATTGGAAGAACCGCTGAGGACCGAGCCTCCCCCCGTATGCATATCACCTATGCGAATAATCCCTTTCATTGATATGTGCCTCATATAAGTCATTGTTTGGATGTGTTCTACGCTCCTACAAAGAGCGGTGTTTATTAAGTTGTGTAAGCAAAACGTTTACTGTGCGGAAAACCCATGTTCCCTTACTTTGCTATTGGTGAACGTTATGCCTCACCCACTAACAGCCACTCCACCCATTGCTCCTGCTGAATGTATTGATCGCTTAGCGGCCACGGCCGAGGACGAAAGATTTCAACCAGATCGGTGGGCATCACTTCGCCCTGTTTAAAGTAGCGAATATCGCGCTGGCTGCTACCAATATAGGGGCGATAAGCCACTTGCCAGTAACCGCTGTACGGACAGAGTTCACCGCTGCGGCACAGTAAATAAGCCACACTATCCTTATCAAAGTTCGGCAAAGTGGGCAGCGGTCTGCCGGTTACTGGGTTGAGCTGTTTGTCTTGCGCCAGTTGCGCGATCAGCGCGGCGCTGGGTTTGGTGGGTGGCACATTGGCCTTCCACGTTTCTACCCATTCTAATTTACCGTCCCAGGCGGGCAGTTTGGCAGGCGGTAACGGGACGATGTCGTTGATTTCAGGTACTTTGGGGCTGGCATAGGAGTAACGGCTCAACATATCACCAATTATCTCGTAACGACGGGCTCGTTCAGGGTCTTTCTGCTGACCAAGATAGTACAGCTCATCCGTCGCGTCGCGTCCTTCAAATCCATGCTCTAAAAAACTAGCCGAGCTTGAGTCTCCCGCTGCAGCCCCCAATTGAAAAGCTTCCAGTGCCTGCTGATAGTGCCCTTGATCTTGTAGCGTGATCCCCAACATACCTGCTGACTTTCCGTTCCCCTGTTTAGCAGCACAACGCTCCATCTGGCTGGCAACACCTAGCGCCTTGCGACTCCTAATTAATTTTTCCGCTACATAAGCCTGCGCCAATCCGCTTCCCTCATCCGCCGCTTTGCGGTAATAGCGCAGCGCCATCTCGTCATCTTGTTTTAAACCCGCTGCGCCGTGTTGCAAATAGATAGCGATAAAGTAGTAACCGCTGGCCACATCTGCATCAATCAGTTGCTGACTAAAACGCAACCGCTCTTCTCCTGTTAAACTAAACCTTCCACGCAGCGCGCCATTTTGCAGGTTGATATTAGCTTTTACATGGCCGTTCTCGGCGGCAATGCGGTATAGCCGGGCGATTTCGGCATCGACTTCCGCGTCTTGTTTCAGCAGATTATTCGCCTGCAACCAGCGGGCGTATTTAAACAGTATATCCGGGTCCGCAGCAGGCTCCGGGAAACGTTCATGGGCGCAGGTAAAGGCCAGATTGGCGTTGATTTCGGTCAGGAGAGCGACTGATATCCCCTTGTTTACTGCAGCCGATGGACTGCCCTGATCGCAACCAGCCAGCAACAGACTAGAGAGTAATAACAAGCGCGGGTATCTCTTACTGGCTTTTATCAATCCTGTCATATCGTGCATTCCTTGCCTCCATCTGTGTAATGTTCCTTTATCCTGCGACGGGTTGAACGTTACGCCTCACCCACTAACTGCCACTCCACCCATTGCTCCTGCTGGATATAATGATCGCTTAGTGGCCACGGCCGGGGACGGAAGATCTCAACCAGATCGGTAGGCATCACTTCGCCCTGTTTAAAGTAGCAAATATCACGCTGGCTGCTGCCAATATAGGGGCGATAAACCACTTGCCAGTAACCGCTGTACGGGCAGGGCTCACCGCTGCGGCATAGTAAATAAGCCACACTATCCTTATCAAAGTTCGGCGAAGTGGGCAGCGGTCTGCCGGTTACTGGGTTGAGCTGTTTGTCTTGCGCCAGTTGCGCGATCAGCGCTGCGCTGGGTTTGGTGGTCGGTACATTGGCCTTCCAGGCTTCTACCCATTGTAATTTTCCGTCCCAGGCGGGCAGCTTCGCAGGTGGCAATGGAACGATCTCGTTGATTTCAGGTACTTTGGGGCTGGCATAGGAGTAGTTGGACAGCACACGCCAGATAGCCTTGTAACGGCGGGCACGCTCTTCATCTTTTTGTTGTCCCATATAATTCAGTTCATCACTCGGCTCCGGGTCAAGAAAGGCGGCACTTAACCAACTAGCGGATGCTGAATCTCCCGCCGCTGCCCCTAATTGAAAGGCTTCCATTGCCTCCTGATAGTGCCCTTGATCTTGTAGCGTGATCCCCAACATACTTGCTGACTTGCCGTTCCCCTGTTTAGCGGCACAACGCTCCATCTGGCTGGCGACATCCAGCGCCTTACGACTCCTAATTAATTTTTCCGCTACATAAGCCTGCGCCAATCCGCTTCCTTCATCCGCCGCTTTACGATAGTAGCGTAGCGCCATCTCGTCATCTTGTTTTAAACCCGCTGCGCCGTGTTGCAAATAGATAGCAATAAAGTAGTAACCGCTGGCCACATCTACGTCGATCAGTTGCTGGCTAAAACGTAGCCGCTCCTCCCCGGTTAAACTGAATCTGCCACGTAACGCCCCGTTTTGCAGGTTGATATTAGCTTTAACATGGCCATTTTCGGCGGCAATGCGGTACAGACGGGCGATTTCGACATCGATTTCTGCGTCTTGTTTAAGCAGATTATTCACCTGCAACCAGCGGGCATATTTAAACAGGATATCCGGGTCCGCAGCAGGTTCAGGAAAACGTTCATGGGTACAGGTAAAGGCCAGGTTGGCGTTGATTTCGGTCAGGGGAGCAACTGATATTCCCTTGTTTACTGCAGCCGATGAACTGCCCTGATCGCAACCAGCCAGCAACAGACTAGAGAGTAATAACAACCGCGGGTATCTCTTACTGGCTTTTATCAATCCTGTCATATCGTGCATTCCTTGCCTCCATCTGTGTAATATTCCTTTATCCTGCGACGGGTTGAACGTTATGCCTCACCCACTAACAGCCACTCCACCCATTGCTCCTGCTGAATGTATTGATCGCTTAGCGGCCACGGCCGAGGATGAAAGATTTCAACCAGATCGGTGGGCATCACTTCGCCCTGTTTAAAGTAGCGAATATCGCGCTGGCTGCTACCAATATAGGGGCGATAAGCCACTTGCCAGTAACCGCTGTACGGACAGAGTTCACCGCTGCGGCACAGTAAATAAGCCACACTATCCTTATCAAAGTTCGGCGAAGTGGGCAGCGGTCTGCCGGTTACTGGGTTGAGCTGTTTGTCTTGCGCCAGTTGCGCGATCAGCGCGGCGCTGGGTTTGGTGGGTGGCACATTGGCCTTCCACGTTTCTACCCATTCTAATTTACCGTCCCAGGCGGGCAGTTTGGCAGGCGGTAACGGGACGATGTCGTTGATTTCAGGTACTTTGGGGCTGGCATAGGAGTAACGGCTCAACATATCACCAATTATCTCGTAACGACGGGCGCGTTCAAGATCTTTCTGCTGGCCAAGATAATACAGCTCATCCGTCACATCACGTCCTTCAAATCCATGCTCTAAAAAACTTGCTGAGCTTGAGTCTCCCGCCGCTGCCCCCTGTTGAAAGGCTTCCAGCGCTTGCTGATAGTGTTTTTGGCCTTTTAAAGTAACCCCTAGAAAACGGGCTGATTTCCCCCCCCCCTGCTTAGCGGCACAACGCTCCATCTGGTTGGCGACATCTAGCGCCTTGCGACTCCTAATTAATTTTTCCGCTACATAAGCCTGCGCCAATCCGCTCCCCTCATCCGCCGCTTTACGGTAGTAGCGCAGCGCCATCTCGTCATCTTGTTTTAAACCTGCTGCGCCGTGTTGCAAATAGATAGCGATAAAGTAGTAGCCGCTGGCCACATCTGCATCAATCAGTTGCTGGCTAAAACGTAGCCGCTCTTCTCCTGTTAAACTAAACCTCCCACGCAGCGCACCGTTTTGCAGGTTGATATTGGCTTTAACATGGCCATTTTCAGCGGCAATGCGGTATAGCCGGGCGATTTCGGCATCGATTTCTGCGTCTCGTTTAAGCAGATTATTCACCTGCAACCAGCGGGCATATTTAAACAGGATATCAGGGTCCACAGCAGGCTCCGGGAAACGTTCATGGGCACAGGTAAAGGCCAGATTGGCGTTGATTTCGCTCAGGGGGGTCATCGCAACATCCTTATTAGCAGTAACGGTAGTCGGCGCATTGCTCTGGTCACAGGCGGCCAGCAGTAGGCAAGATAACAGTAATAGCCGGCGCATTAGTCCTGATCCTTAAGTTCATTTTTGTTGTATTGAAACTGGATTAGCGGGGCTAAAGGCTGCTGAGGCGCCTCCTTTTCATCTCGTGGATATTGCCTTTTCTGATTTTCAGTCAGAAGATCATCCCAAGCTTCAAACGCCTTAGCTGATTCATCCTGCATTCCCTTTTCTTTTGTATGCAGTTTCCACAACCGCCGCCGTAACGCTTGGGTCACGCTTGCCCAATCGTGGGCAATATTCATTTCACTGTCGACCTGCATACTGCGGGTATTAATATTGGCTGAACCGTGGGTGGTAAATACATCATTGATAATCATCAGCTTGGAGTGAATATAGACCGGCATCCATTTTTCCGCAGGGGAATCCTGCGCGACCAGTGAACAGATATGGACTTTCAGGCCGGGGATATCGACCTGCAAAATTTCACTGTCTTGAATTTCCTGCGCTTTCTTTTCAAATTCAGCCTGCTTCCTTAACCTCTCCTGGGCATGCTCAAGCGCCTCCTGGGTATGCTGGTTCATATCAGCAGGGTCGATATAAAAGCGAGGAGGTGAGTCAGAAGCCTTAAACATTTCGTTTCTCAGCTTCTCTATTTTGCGTAGCTTAGTTATTTTGGGAATAGTATCCGCACGCCCAAGGCTCTCGAGCATACGCTGTGTGTTCACGGTGCCTGGTCCAATGCCTTCATCCGTCACATTGGTTACCACAAACAGATGTAAATAACCGTCCCTATCGGGGTTACGCCCGCACTTAATCTGGTTGGAAATAGCTTCTTTTATGGCCTCAGAGAGAGAGGGCCAACGGAAATATTGATTTTCAATATAGATGAATTGCGTCGCGTTATTAACGGCATTTAAGTAGAGCTTTTCAATATCACGCCGCTTTTCCTGCTCCTGAGTACGTAGTAGCTGTGCCATCAATGGCGTGCCGTAATCTGCACGTGGCCTGAGTTTTTTAGCGACATCTTTCGCCTTGCGTAAGGTCAGCAAATCCTGCCCGGTTTCCTTACACCAGGCAGTGGCAAAATTCTCATGCAGATGCTCCAGAATCGGGCCCGTCACTCGGCTGGAGATATCCTGTCGCGGCAGATGACCACGAGGCCCGGCATTGGGCGGCAGTTTATTGTTGCCCCGGTGCTGCGCAGAGTGTTTATCCGTGTCCCAGTACTCATCGAGCATGTTATGGCCCATCACAAAACCCACCGCATCGTCCGGTAACTCGTAGTCAACCAGCACGGTCTTTTGATGGTGAGTAGGGGCGAGGGTCAAAATAGATACGGTGGAACCACTGATATCTTTATCAGTGGCTTGCTGCGAGGCACGGTAAGCGATCTCGGCACGATCCATTGCACCAAAACCGCGGCCAACGAATACTGGAGCATATGCCCTAAGCTTTTCATGACGCACTGCGTTTTGTGCACCTTTACCAAGTACACCGAAGATCATAACGGGGAATAGATCCATCCACTCGTCTTTGTAAGAATGTTCTTTAAACCACTGGCGATCATAAGCATATTGTTTATCAGAAGCGCTTTGCCCTGCCCGATCACTTACTCTGATAGCACCTTTGCCGGGTAAGTTAGCTTCCCCTGCATAACCTGCTGAATTGAATGGCGCTTCCCAGCCCAAAATACGCACCTGCACACCCTTTTCTCGAGCAATGTTATTCAACAGCTCACCAATGCAGGGGGCTTTGCCGTCACGAATAAAATACATCGACGGCTGAAATCCCCAGCAAATAATATCCACAGATTTCTTCGCATCGGCGATGGCGCGATGTACCGCCGCAAAGGCTTCTTCACCATTTACTAAAGGCATATAAGTCGCCTGCATCGGCTTGTATTCACTCTGCTGAATAAACCAAGGCGCGGTGATGGTGCACTGATTAGTGACGTCGGTTGCAATAGGGACCACAATATCGGGTTGACTCATTAGCTTTCTTCCTTATCGTTTAAGCCATCCAGTAGCTCAGCATATTGGTCACGATGATCGGTATGTGAGGCAGGCAAGTTCACTGTCTCGTTGGCCTGTAAGGTATGGTGGTGTAGACCGCGATTGGCTAGTTCCCCTTGCTCTGTATTGCGGTAAGCACTCGCTACTGGGATGTGATAGCTGGCGCCGTTAGCCATCACCAGCTTGTAAGCCTGGGTGACCACCTGATGATCAACGTCTATCTGCCCGCGCTTATCCAACACGCCTTGGGTTAACAACGCACCATCGGCATAAAGACTGTAAGGCATGCCAGCCCAACTACTGCCTGAAGCATTAGGAGATTGCGGCACACTAAAACGTAAAGACTGCCGGGCATGAATCTGCAGCGGTGGATACTCAGGATGATCCGCTTTCATACTGGCCGGACCGCTGTAGGCAAAGTCTGCGGCCTTTACAGCAAAATCACCGCTGGTGCCTTGTTCTATTTTGTACGGATCGAGGGTGATATAACTTCCCCCGGCGTTAAGGGTAATTTTCTTTTTCGCGACGATGTGGATTTCATCCTCGGTACTGGTGATCTCCAGCCCTTGCCGGGACAGCAGTTGCAGTTGATCGTTCTGCGCCTGGATCGTCACCGGCCCTTGATTAGCAATAAGTTTAATGCCCAGCTTGCGCACAAACAGGCTAAGGCCTTCGCCTACGCCAATAAACAGCCGCTTCATCACCCCCATATCCGCATCAGCACCCGCGCTGAACATAAGATTACGGTAAGCCGCCAACTGTAGATGTTTACCGCTAGTCAGCGCGATACCTTTAGGAGCACTGAGTACGGCCACCGCTTCCTTAAGTTGTTCTATTTGTTCATGCATAAAAGCGAGCTGTGCTTCTACCTGCGCGGGATCGGCTTTGGCCGTCTGGGCATCGCTGGACAGGGAGTCCATCTGTTCCCCCGCTTGCTTTAGCCGGTCCAGGGTATCTTGCATCTCCAGCATCTTATCGCTGGCTGAAGGCTGCTTATCCGCTGTAATAAAAATCCCTTTACCAGCCCTTATCGCACCCCAGGCATCGGTACGCAGTTCAAAACCTTGGCCACGCAGCGCTCTCTGGTCATCAACGTTGTGCCCCAAATTAAGCTGCGTCTTGCCGGCGTACTCGGTACTGAGCTTGATATGCTCCTCACCGCGCTTATCTTCAAAGCGCAGTTTGTTATTGGCCGGGGTGCGGATGACATTGCGGGTATTGTTTTTCTCAGTGACGTGATCAACGTGACGCGAATCATGTAGCGCATGGGCGATATAGGGCCGGTCCGGGTCGCCGTTGTGGAAGGCGATGGCTACTTCGGTGCCCTGTATCAGCGGGAAGTGAATACCGTAAACATCACCGCCGTAAGGTTTCGCCAGACGCAGCGGCATACTCTCTTGCCCCGGTTTTTTGTCGTCCTGGTCGGCATCAAATTTTACCCGATACAACCCTGATGCATCCTGCCAGGCGTAGATATCGTGGGCCTTGGCGCTGGTTACTCGCGCCATCAGCGTACCGCTGACTTTAGGACGCGGCAGCAGCGTAGGCCGCCAGCACAGCGTTTCGCTATAAGGTACAGCGTTGAACGTCACTATCAGTGCATCTTTACGGCTGGCGCTTAGTTCGATACGTACAATAACCATCGGCAGGGATAGCTGTTCCGGCAATGTGGACGGAATACTGCTGTCGATAACGGTTAAAACCTGAGTAGGCTGTAAGGTGGCATCGGTACTGATACCGGCAATCAGCGTCTGTTGTGACAAAAAACGCTCATGGTCAAGACGCGCCATGAAGTTGGCAGTTTCTGCCGTTGGGTCAAGCTTATCGCCCGTATCCAGATGGCGCGGCTTGTAGTGATAGACTTCGCCGTAAGTCACACCTTCACCATAGCCGCGCGTCATGTCCGCTTTGGCTGATTGCAGCACCTTCTGCGCTTCGCGGTGATTGTAGTCTTTGGCGGTGACACTGGCCTCGACCACCTGGTGCTGCACGTTCAGCCCCCAGATCGAGTCCGCACCGCTGTCACTCATCCCTGACGGGCTGTTCAGCGGCAAGGTTTTACCGAATTCATAGGCACTTTGTTTATCGGCAAAATGTATGACTTCTGTCTGGGTGTCAGGTTGTAAGGTGAAGAAGTAAAATATCCCCACTTCTGCCAGCAGGCGTTCTATAAACCTCAGATCTGTTTCCTGATACTGGTTTATTTGCTCACGCCTTGGGTAAGTCTGTTTGAGCGAAAATTCAAATTCCCAACCTTTCAGTCCATGTTCGGTCAGTATCTGCTCAACGACTTCCGGAACTGACTGATTTACGAAAAAACGGTGAGTGCGGAACTGTTTATCCAGCAGTACCAGAAATGGTTCGAGTGTTATCTGATACCTCGCCTGGTCAACAGAGCCTGACAACCGACGAAAGTCGGTGATGACACCGTGAACGGCTTTTTGCTCCGTCAGATTGTGCAGTACCCCGCGGCCCATCGCCAGAGTGGCCGGTTTACGCAGTAGCTGGCTGGCATCAATATCTTTGTCGGTACTGGTAAAATGAATGCAGTAGCGATAAGCCTCGCTGATACCCTCAACGCCGCTAAAATCCTCCACATCTACAGGGGATAAGCAGGAGGGGATAGCAAGGCGATAGCGGTTCAGGGCAGCACCGCTCAAATGTGTTAATACGTTGTGTACCGTACCCGTAAGATCCATGGGTTTACTCCGTGTAATAAGCTGATTTCCATAACGGTTTGCGGAAGGTAAATCGTGAAGGTAGATAATTTTTCCTACCCATCATTGTTAGGGGCAGACGAATGACTTACCTGTAATAAACTCCGCCCTTATCGTTGCTGTAGCGCTCAATTTTCATAAAACTTAAAGACATCTCCGCTTGGATACTGGTCGAACTCGGCATTAATGCATTTTCATAACTTTTTCTGAAAGCTATTTAAATATATGCTTCAACTTCCATAGATAAATAAATCCAAAGCGTTATCAAACAACATAAAATGCTTACTTCAACAATGACTTAACCCATACATATCGTTGAAAACAAGAATAGAGTCATCACTCAAGCCACAATACCAAAAAGGAATAAATGCAGTGTACTTTTTATTTATTAAAAAAATAAAATACCAGAAAGCACTTTCATTATACGGGGTTATAAAAATCATTCCCATCTTCAGTACAAATCAAAACAGACAATATATACCAACAGCATAAATATAAAACCAAAAAAACCTTATCGCATTGATATAACTTAGTTTTTACACCATTCAAAACAAACTAACCCAATGACTTATCAGACCAAGCATGATTTTAACCTCACCCCCATAGAAAAATAACTACTCAATAATGGTTAATTAATGAAATGAAGAAACAACATTTATGTCATTAAAAATAGCAGCCTCAATAAATTTCATAACATTTAAAACATGACATCAACTAACACACACAGTTAAACAATTGACATTAAAAAACCAAGAAGTTAAAAGTATTAATTTTGAATAGATAAAAAATAACATTTCAGTTTTCCACTTAAACCCCTTATTAATATTTTTTGATAACATTGACATCTATGATAAGTGCTTTCTCTATAATTATGCCCTTATGGCAACAATATGGGGATAGTTAATATACGGTACGCCAACCGGCGTACCGTAAAGTAAAAAATCTCTGGTTCAAATTTCCGCGAACCTGTTTTTCACTTATCTAAACTTCTTGTGGTTCTCATCGCGGGTTGCTTTGAAGCTTTGCGCTTCGGTCTTAGCCTGATCCAGCTTACCGGCTTTAGCCAACTCAGCGGCTTTATCGATCTGGCCAATCAAGGTGTCTAAGCCATGTTGATAATCTTTGATTTCAGGGCTGTTAGGCGCTTTGCCATCAAGTTTTGTCGGGGTATCTTTTTTCGCATCTTCTGCGGCAGATTTCATCTGAGCCAGCGCTGCCGTGAAATCGGCTGCGTTATCAGCTTTCAGAGCCTTACCGTAGTTTTCAGCGATGGTATCCATATCTACAGAGAGATCTTCTGCCATAACCATTGAACTGGCACCCAGCAGGGCTACCGTAGCGAGCACGATCAGTTGTTTACGCATGTTAATGCTACCTTCCATTTTTAATTATAGTATTACCTAATAGCTCGCTCAGAGTCGGCGAGTTATTGGCAAGTTTTTGAGTAACGACATTGCTTTTCAGCCCTATCAAAATAAAGGGCTTGAGGGGAAAGTGGTGAACTTTTTTGTAAATTTGATACAACGAAGTTGTAACATTTAGCGAGGATGGCGCGGTGATAGCATTCACCGCACCAGAATCAGACAGGAAGCGTGTTATTCGCCAGCGATTTTCATCTCAGGCAGCAGAATTGAACCGCACTGAATATTACTGCGAGTTTCAATATCACTACCAATACTCACCATATTGCGCAGCATATCCTTTAAGTTGCCCGCGATAGTGATTTCGCTCACCGGGTACTGAATCTCGCCGTTTTCCACCCAGAAGCCCGAAGCACCACGAGAATAGTCACCAGTGACACCGCTCACGCCCTGACCCATCAATTCAGTCACCAGCAGGCCTTTGCCCATTTTGCGCAGCATCGCGGCAAAATCATCGCCTTGCCCTGCTATGCGCCAGTTATGAATGCCACCCGCATGACCGGTAGTTTGCAGGCCAAGTTTACGCGCAGAATAGTTGGTCATTAGCCAGGTTTGCAAAATACCGTCTTTGACAATATCGCGACGCTCGGTGCGAACACCTTCGCTGTCAAAAGGTGTAGATGCCAGGCCTTTGAGCAAATGTGGATGTTCTTCGATAGTGATCCACTCAGGTAAAATCTGCTTACCCAGGCTATCGAGCAAGTAAGAGGATTTGCGGTAGATACTGCCGCCGCTGATGGCCCCGACTAAATGTCCGAATAAGCCCGTCGCCACTTCGGCAGCAAACATGACCGGCGCTTGCATGGTCGGTAATTTACGTGGTGACAAGCGAGAAAGCGTGCGGCGTGCGCATTCAGCCCCCACCCACTCCGCGCTAGCCAAATCATCAATGGAGCGGCCAATGGTATAAGCGTAATCACGTTCCATATCGCCGTTATGCTCGGCAATCACCGAAGCTGAAATCGAGTGGCGAGTAGAACAGTAGCTTTGTAACATACCGTGGCTATTACCGAATACGCGCAGACCGTAATGGCTGTTAAAACTACCACCTTCGGTATTAGTAATACGCTTATCGGCTGCCAATGCAGCCTGTTCGGCTCTGGCCGCTAACTCGATGCCGCGATCGGCATCGAGCTCGGTAGGATGGAAGAGATCTAAATCCGGTGCGTCAAAAGCCAGTAGTTCTTTATCTGCCACACCAGCAAAAGGGTCTGGAGAGGTATAACGCGCAATATCTAACGCCGCCTGCACGGTACGCGCAATGGCATCCGGGCTGAGATCGGTCGAGGACGCACTGCCTTTGCGCTGCTGGTAATAAACCGTTATTCCCAACGCACCATCGCTATTGAATTCAACGTTTTCGACTTCGCCAAATCGAGTGCTAACGCCAATACCGGTCGTTTTACCGACGGAGACTTCAGCCCCGTCTGAACCGGCCTTCGCCAGTTCTAGCGCCTGAGCAACGGCCTGCTCCAAGGTTTTACGCTGTTGTGCAACTTGATTGATTACGTTCATCAGCCTGCCATTTATCTGTTAGGTGTCGAGTAAACTTATTGTTCTGAGTCTACCAGAGCCCGCTCATAATTTCGCATGCTGTCAGGATTTCGCTGCTAATCTTGCTCAGTAAAGGCAATCAATCGCGCGATATCTTGCAGGCCAATGGTCAGGAAGATAGAAGCTAAAGGACAAATTGTGCGATAATGCCGCATAGAATTTAAAGGAATCCCCATGACGAAGAAAATTGATGACTGGCTCGATGACGTTCCAGATGAGAATGACAACGAAGAAGATGATGAAATCATCTGGGTCAGTAAGAGTGAAATTAAACGCGATGCCGAAGCGTTAAAAGATCTGGGCCTCGAGCTGGTTGAATTGGGCAAAAACGCCCTGGAAAAAATCCCGCTGGATGACGATCTATTGATGGCCATTGAGCTGGCGCAAAAGATCAAAAAAGAAGGGCGCCGTCGTCAGTTGCAGCTGATTGGCAAAATGCTACGCTCGCGCGATGTTGAGCCGATTCAGACCGCGTTGGATAAGCTGAAAAATCGCCACAACCAACAGGTTTCGCTGTTCCATAAACTCGAAGTGTTGCGCGACCGTCTGGTGGAAGAAGGTGATGATGCGGTTCCTGCTATTCTGGAGCTCTATCCTCACGCCGATCGCCAACAATTACGCGCACTCGTGCGTAATGCGCAAAAAGAGAAAGCCGGCAATAAACCGCCGAAAGCCTACCGTCAGATTTTCCAATATCTGCGCGAACTGGCAGAATCTAACGATTAATATCTTACGGGCTGCCCGCTAACGGACAGCCCGTAATTATTATCCTTTCGTCTTGCCCTGCGGTTTCTCCAGCAGATTGAAACGCAAATCACCGTCCAACTCTTCCTCCGCTTCTTCAAACAGCAGGACTAATGCACCAAATCGCCGTTTGCGTCCTGCGGTAAAGTTGGCGAACTCTATTTCAACCGGCAGTGCGATACCACCGGTCACTTCATCCCAGAGCGCATCCAGATTAGCGCCAAAGCTTTCACTCAAGGCAAACTGACGAGCAAACTCAGCATAAAAGCTGGGCAGATCCGGGATATGATTAAAATCGAAGACGGCTTTACTCATCGAATTCACTCCACCCGAACAAGATTGCGATAATGGTCACGGCTGACATAAATCAGCCCGTCGTTGGCAAACAGCAGGCGATCTGCACCTCGACGACCACATTGATAATTGATATCTGCTTCACGCCAGACTCTTCCTGGCGCAGCAGGCAGTTGACCTTCCCGATTAGAAAAACGATCGCCACCGATAGCCTTGCCCGGTAAAACCTGACAAAGATTACCTGCCCTTGCGTCCCAACCTTGTGCTCGCGCTTGTTTTTTGGTGACATAATAATCAGGTAAACGGTGATTCTGACGCAAATAACTCACCACCGTCTGTTCCGATGTCAGTTGGGTAATGACGCTATCAACACGTTGTTTGGCATAGCTTGGTGAGCTTAAGCCTCCCCAGACACAAAACAGGCACAACGCTATTCGCCACAGTCCTACCCGCGACAGCCCAATCTGCTGCCATTTATTGACTAGATTCATTGATACCTACTTTCCGCATCGTCAGATTTACGATTCATATATACCCAAAATAATTGGCATTGCCTCGAGGCCACAAGCGTCAATTTATACCTTATGTCAACCATGCCTGACAAAGTATAGCGCTTAACCCACAGCCTGATAGACCACATCCTTAGCGCAAGATGCTCATTAATTGCGCTAAGGTGATTTTTTCATGCTGCCATGTTCGCAATCACCCCGGTGACTTGCTGATTGAGTGCAACAGACTGCACACAATCAGGGCAAAAGTTTCACAGCCGTTGCGCATCCCGACCAACAAAAATTGCACTTACCACCGCTGGCCGCTCTCTTTGACACCTTGATATTGGTTGGCACGTTTCCTGCTAAGGACGTGTGTTATGCCAAAAAGGGTGATGCAAGTAATACGACGAAAAATAAACAGGACAGAGGCACAGGAAGATCGCCAACTATCAACAGAAAAATTTCTGATGATTTATCAAATTAATAAACCCTAAAGGGGATGCTATGGCGCAGGGTACATTGAAGAAAAAGCTTAATCTGCTGGATTTAACCCTACTTGGGGTAGGTTCGATGATTGGCTCAGGTTGGTTATATGCGGCATTAACCAGTTCAGGTTATGCAGGAGGATTAACTGGGTGGGGTTGGTTGCTAGGTGCCGTGATGGTTTTACTGCTGGGCTTGGTTTTTGCCGAGCTGGCAGCTGCCACACCGCGTGCTGGAGGGTGCGTTCGTTACCCACAGTATACTCACGGTAACGTCGTTGGTTTTATGATTGGCGTTTGCTCGCTACTGGCTTACACCAGTACCGCAGGGGTAGAAGTTGAAGCCGTGCGTCAATACGCCGTTTACTGGTGGCCAGCGCTGGGTAACGCTCACGGCACGCCAAGTACGCTGGGTTTTATCATGCAAGCTCTGCTGCTGTTTGGTTTCTTCCTACTCAACTACTGGAGCGTTAAATTCTTTGGTCGGATGAATACTATCATCACCACCTTTAAGTTTATTGTTCCGGTGATGGTGATTATCACCTTGTTCGGCTATTACCATGGTGCAAACCTTCAAGCGCCTGGTGCCGAACCCGGTGGCGTTCACGGCGTATTATCTTCACTGACCAGCGCCGGCATTGTCTTTGCTTATTTGGGCTTCCGTCAGGCGGTCGATTTCGCCAGTGAGGCCAAAAACCCGCAGCGTAATATTCCTATCGCTATTATGCTGGCGATTGCCATCAGCTTTGTGGTCTATATTTTGCTGCAATTTGCTTTCATGGGGGCCATTCCAAGCAACCTGTTAAGCGCCAATGGCTGGGTAGGATTAAAAACTATCTTCCAGTCACCTTATGCCGATCTGGCGCGCAGTCTGGGAATTACCTGGCTGATTAACTTGATCCTGATTGATGCCGTTATTTCTCCAGCAGGTACCGGTAATATCTATCTGGCAAGCGCCTCGCGCGTACTGTTTGCCTGGGCAAAAAATGGTCATCTTTACAGCATCTTTGCTAAAGTTGACCCACGCTCTGGCGTTCCACGCGGCGCGCTGTGGCTGTCGCTCATCCTGTCGATTGCCTGGACCTTACCTTCAGAATTCCAAGTATGGGGTGGATTGATTGGTGCGGTAACGTCAGCGACGATCTTCACTTATCTACCAGGGCCTATCAATGCCGCGGTAATGCGTTCACGCTTGCCGCATTTGCATCGCCCTTTCAAGCTGCCGCTATTTAGTGTGATTAGCCCACTGGCGTTTATTGCCAGTAGCCTGCTGGTTTATTGGAGTGGCTGGTCCGTTGATGAATTGCTGCTACCGATTCTCTTAGTTTCGTGGGCTGGCTTTATCTTATTTGCTAAAAAAGATAGTAACGCCGCGCGGGACGTGAAGAGCTCACTGTGGCTGGCAGTCTATTGTCTGGTGATGCTGGTATTGTCCTATCTTGGCAGCTTTGGTGGTATTAACGCCATTTCCAGCCCGATGGATATTATTTTAGTCGTTATCGTCACCCTGATTGCGTACTACTGGGGGGTGGCTTCAGGTCACAAAACGGTCGTGATTACCCGGGATGAAGATGAGTTTGAATACGAACCCGAAGTTGTAGTGAAAACACGTACTGCTTAACCCTCGTGAGTTAAAAAAGGCCGGTGCAATGTCTATTGCCCGGCCTTTTAGCAGAAGGGGAGGATTATTCCAAAAATGCTCGCTGATACTTACTCAGCAACTCAGTTAAATTTTTCACCGGTTCAATCACCTTATGTGGTGAGTCGTATTCCACCAATTTACGCTGATATTCATTCATCTCATCAAGTAAACGCTGGTAATAATAGGCGCGCTTTCCTTCACTGAGCGAAGAAACGACGTGATCGGCAGTATTACGGATCTTTTTATGAAAAACCGATAGCTCTTCAATCATCGGTACTTCAGCCATTTTCAAACGCTGATGCGCAATAATAAGCTGTAACGCCAGGCGATATTTACCGATATCGTTAGGGAACATCACCAGCAGTTGATTAAGCTGATGATATAACGCTGGCAGATGATTCTCACGGCGGCGGTAAGCTTTGGTGGTCAATGCAGAAACAGCGCTGCTGACAAAACGATTAAGCAAGGTTCGCCCCGTTTTATCCCGTGATTTATCACGAATCAGAGACAATACAATCAATGAGATACAGCAGCCGATGGCCTGCCCGATAACAGAATCGAAAAATGAGCTAACGTTAAAGGTCATCGGGTTCGTCAACACCAGAACATTGATAACGCCAGCCAGCAAGCCCATCACCCCCAGCCGCCGCTTCTGTACCTCAATGCCACAGATGAAGATAAACACGCCTAACGCGATAAACAACAGCAATAAGCTCTGCTGAGTAGCAGGCATAATCACCATAAAATATAGCGAGGCAACGGGAATGGCGGCAATCATGCCGATAATGAAATCCATCGCCATCATGCGCGGATTAGGCGTTCGCATCGCAAGCGAGGTAATGATCACCACCATTAATACCGCAACGCTACCTGACGTCCAGCCACTCCATAGCCAAAACAGAAAACCAATCAAACACGCAACGAAGGTACGCACTCCATTGATCATTGCATGATGCCGTTCGGCAGAACTGGGCTTAACTACCACCTCAGTGCTAAGTACATTATTTTCTATGCTGCTGATACTGCTATTGGTATGAATGCCTTTGAGCATCAATAGCGCCCGCGTAGCAGAACCAACCCACGCACTGATAGTGAGCAAGGCATCGTTGCCATGCGTATCTGCTAGCAGATGGCGCAGTTTTTTCATGCGCTGACGAACCTCTGGCAATGTTTCCGCCGGCTGTTCAAATAAGGCTTTCACTTCAGGAGGGATAGAATGCTTAGCGTTTTGCTCGATCAGAAAAGTTTCACAGGCTTGCGTGATCATACTCAGCGACAGAGTGTTGAGCGCTTTCATCCGTTTATTGACTCGCTGCCAGCGCGATGACTCCATCATCAGGTGCGTACGCATCCCGTTAAGTGCCGCGGTACTTTTCACCAAATGGTGCCAGGCCTTATCAATGACCTCCTTTTCCCCCTGATTGATACAAATCCGTATCAAGGCAAATTGATCGAGTAATAACTGACTGACCGCCCGATCCAAATCCCCTTTGATAGAACGCGGCGAAAAGAGCAAGTCGGCCACGATAGCGCAGCAAATACCCACGACAATCTCGCTACAGCGCTCAATGGCAAGCTGCGGCGCAGCCAAAGGTGTGCTGATTGCTGCGGTCACAATAATCAGTGCGGTATAACCGGATAGCCCTAATGCATAAGAGTTTTCGACTCTCACCAATGAAGACCACCACGTGCAAAATGCCGCCCACAAACAGCAAACCAGCAGTGTGACGACAGGAGCACGGACGGTGCTGGTAATAATAACGACGGCAGCGATACAACCAAGAAAAGTCCCGATAATGCGTAGGAACCCGCGATGGCGAATAGCACCAGCGAAAGGCTCGCCTCCGGCAACGAAGGCAGGCCCTGCGGCAACAATTGCGGCACTCATCGCCGACCAGCGGGGCGTCTCCAGCTGTAGGTAAAACCCCAGAGTCAATGCCCCGAGGATGGCGAAAATCAGCTTACACGCAAAACGCAAACGCACAAAAGTCGGGCCTATCATCTTAGCCCCTTAGCCAAACTCACGCAGGCGACGCAATAATTTAGTAAAGAACGGGTCGTTCTCACGCATACGATCTTCTTTACCGGTGATCACTATCGTGGCGGTAGTACCGGCCGGATAAGGGTGTTCTTCATCGATAGGGTCAAGTACGATTTTTACCGGCACACGTTGTGCCAGGCGAACCCATTCGAGGTTGCTGTCGATACTTGCCAGCCCATTGGCTGCCGATGTACTGCTGCTATTGCTTACAGCGGCGGCAATACTGTCCACCGTGCCATGCATCACATGATTGCTGCCAAGTGGAGTGATCTCAACGCGATCGCCCTTTTTCACCGAAGGCAGTTTGGTCTCTTCCAGGTAGGCCCAAATATAGAAGGTGTTTTTCTTCACCAAAGCCACCGAGGTCGCCCCGCGATTGATAAAATCACCAGGGTGCACGGTGAGGTTGGTCACCCAGCCATCAGCAGGCGCAGTAATCACCGTGCGTTGTAAATCTAATAGCGCAAGATCGCGAGCAGCCTGCGCTTTTGCTAGCTGGTGTACCGTGGTCTGCAGAGTATTGCTGGCCTGTTCGATCTCTTCTTGTGACATCGCCTGTACGCCGAGTTTAACGCGGCGGTTAGCCTCACGTTTCTTCTCTTCACTCAGTGCCTGGTAGTAAGCGACATCCGCATTGGCTTCATCCAGCGCCTGTTGGTAACGCGGCTTATCGATGGTGAAAAGCACCTGACCTTTTTTAACCAGTTGGTTATCGATTACCGGCACATCAGTCACCAGACCACTAACATCTGGCGCGATAGACACCACATCAGCGGTAAATTTAGCATCGCGCGTCCACGGAGATTCGGTATAGAACACCCAGGCTTTAAAAATCGCGATGACCGCTAACAAAACAACCAGTAGCGTTATTGCATAACGTATTATTTTTATATGTAGATTTTTCACGACACCCTCAAATAAAAAGGCAAGATATTAGGTAAAAGAGACAGCAGTAAAGTGCTGTATTAAATAACGCCGGGTGCCAGACAAAATCGTAAATTCCCGTCATAGTTAGGATTTTTCGTAAAAAGAAAAACACCACTAACGATAAGAGTATTTCAAAGAATACCGGGGGAAACGACAATCCGAAAATCACCATCACCGGAAGCAAACTCATGGATATTTCCTTAAATTTTCACTACAGAGGCAAAATCTGGAGTTTACAAAACACAATGCATTATATTCGGCAACAGGCCTCCTCACTCTAGGAAATCTATATCACTAGACGTGGAGAGCCGAGATTATAGGTGATATGCCGGGAAATTAAGCGAAGGTAAAATGCTAACTTACTATATGCTATCCACAACCGATTTCTGCCTGAGCGGGTATATTAGCCTGCTCATTATCAACTGATCAACATACTGCAATCTAAATCACTTTTAAGCCAGAGTTAACAATGGAACGATTAAAGCGCATGTCGATTTTCGCACAAGTGATCGAAAGTGGTTCTTATACCGCGGCCGCTCGCCGGCTCGACATGAGTGTTTCTGCCATAAGCCAGACCGTAACAAAACTTGAAAATGAGTTAAAAATCAAATTATTAAATAGAAGCACACGCAGTATTGGGCTCACTGAGGCGGGTAAAATTTACTACCAAGGCTGTCGTCGGATGCTGCAGGATGCGCATGAAGTACATGAACAGTTGTATGCCTTCAACAATACGCCAGCAGGCACATTGCGCATCGGCAGTTCATCAACAATGGCACAAAACGTTCTAGCCGCCATGACAACCAAGATGCTGACGGAATATCCCAGTCTGTCGGTGAATCTGGTTACCGGCATTCCGGCTCCAGACTTGATTGCTGATGGGTTGGATATGGTGATCCGGGCTGGCACACTGCAAGACTCTAGCCTTTTTTCAAAACGTCTTGGCGCAATGCCAATGTTAGTCTGCGCGGCCAAAAGCTATCTATCCCAGCACGGTACGCCAGAAAAACCGGCGGACGTGCTCAACTTCTCTTGGCTGGAATACAGCGTTCGTCCCGACAGTGAATTTGAGCTCGTATCACCAGAAGGGATCACCACCAAGATCCGACCACAGGGTCGCTTTGTCACCAATGATTCACAAACTATGATCCGCTGGCTAAAAGCCGGTGCCGGTATAGCTTACGTTCCGATCATGTGGATCATGGATGAGATCAATTCGGGCGAGGTGGAGATCCTGTTCAGCGATTACCAGTACGTCCCGCGCCCGGTGTACGCGCTGTACACCGAGAAGGATAAGCTGCCGCTCAAAGTGCAAGTCTGTCTCAACTATCTAACGGATTACTTCAACGAAGTGAATAATACCTATCAGTTGTACCGGCAAGCTCATGGGAACTAAATGATTTTAGTCAGCTTGATAACCCAGTTATCGTCTCGTTATAAGAAGACCAATGATGCCAGCGCCGCGCAGGTTCAGTCGCTTATTAATAAACAGGTATATATCAGCGTAGCCGAACGCGACCGGCAAGGGTTTTCAGGCGAAACCCTTGCATCCCCGCCCCTCGCTTAGCTTATCGGGTCGCTGCGCGACTACCCGCGTTCACTACTTTGGCTGGACGGGTCGGCTGAGACGGACATCCCTGTCCGGCTCAACCTAAAGTTGCCCTCCCTGGCAACTTTCCCCTAACCTGCATTCGTTCGCTTGGCCGACAAGATGCGCGATTGAAGGTCAACAGCTCAATAACCAATAACCAAGAGCCAGGTCAGACGTTATTTTGGCTAAATTACGCCGTCCCGCCAACGGTCAGGCTATCTAGTTTCAGCGTTGGCTGGCCCACGCCAACGGGGACGCTTTGGCCCTCTTTGCCGCAAACGCCCACGCCTTTGTCTAGCGCCAGGTCATTACCAACCATCGAGATTTGCTGCATCGCTTCAATACCGGAGCCAATCAAGGTTGCGCCTTTCACCGGTTTGGTGATGCGCCCTTTCTCAATCAGGTAAGCTTCTGAGGTGGAGAATACGAATTTCCCGGAAGTGATATCTACCTGACCACCGCCGAAGTTTGGTGCATATAATCCATACTCAACGCTGCTGATAATCTCTTCTGGCGTTGATTTACCACCTAACATATAGGTGTTAGTCATGCGCGGCATCGGCAGGTGCGCGTAAGATTCGCGGCGACCGTTACCGGTTGGCGCTAATCCCATCAAGCGGGCGTTTAGTTTATCCTGAATAAAACCTTTCAATATGCCGTTTTCAATCAGCACGTTGTATTGGCCAGGTACACCTTCATCGTCGATGGCCAGCGAACCGCGAAGACCAGGTAACGTGCCATCATCAACTACCGTGCACAGCTCAGAAGATACCAGCTGGCCCACTTGTCCGCTGAAAATAGAGGTGCCGCGGCGGTTAAAATCACCTTCCAAACCATGCCCAACCGCTTCATGCAGCAATACACCTGGCCAGCCAGCGCCCAGTACAACCGGCATCGCGCCAGCAGGGGCTGCGACCGCAGACAGATTAAGCAGCGCCATACGCACAGCGTCACGGGCGAAATTATCCGCGCGAACTTCACCGTTTTCATTTTCGAGGAAGAAATCGTAACCGTAACGTCCGCCACCGCCGCTGGAACCACGCTCACGACGACCATCTTCTTCCACCAGTACACTGACTGACAGACGGACCAAAGGACGAATATCGGCTGCCAACGTACCGTCAGTTGCCGCGACCAATACCGACTCGTACACACCGGTAATACTGGCACTGACTTCCTGCACTCGCTTGTCAGCAGCACGCGCGACTCTATCTACCCGGTGCAATAAGTCGATTTTCTCTTCACGCGACAGGCTTTGTAGCGGATCGAGTACCGGATAAAGCGCCTGATAACCAATTTCACCCAGCGTACGGGTTTTACCATCGCCTTGCTCGCGCACAATGCTGCGTGCTGCGGTGGCACTTTGTTGTAGCGCATTCAGGGTAATCTGGTCAGCATAAGCGAAACCGGTTTTTTCACCGCTGATGGCACGTACGCCAACGCCTTGGTCGATGTTATAGGAGCCGTTTTTGATTATGCTATCTTCAATTACCCAGGATTCGTTGAAACTGGATTGAAAATAGAGATCTGCATAGTCGAGACGACGCTCAGTCAACTGACCTAGTACCGAAAACAGATCTTGATGACTCAGATTATTAGCAGTTAGTAACCGCTCACTGACTAAGGCCAGACTCATAATATCTTCACTCTTTATAAGATGGATTTCCCCGACGGTTAACCCTCGGGTCACTCAATGCTTGTGGCTATTGCCGCCAGACTATCACAGCCAACACGCTGACACCCAGCGCAGTAATGCCGCACTAATTTGAGATTGCGTGAGCGTGATGCCACATCAACTTAATGCGCGGGAGCAGGCTGCGTTTTATGCTCATTTTTGTTGTCGTTTTTCGACTGGCGCAAAATTTCATGCACGTTTGGTTGCTCAATGCTACCGTCAATTTGATAACGAATAAGCGAGATTTTAGTCCACAGCGGCCCTAATACTTTCGTCGCAGCAAACACTGCCGCACCAACAATCGGATTAATTGCAAAGGCAGTCGCTACGCCAACCGTTGCTGAAATTTCCGGGGTGATCACCGCTTCCATATTCAGTCGACGATTAACCAAATCGACACTGCCGTTCATCGCAATATCTGCCGCTAAACCGTCAACGAACAAATCGTCGGTATGTAATACGCCATCTTTAACCCACGCAGTGGATTTAATCGAATCGTAATAGAAACCTTGACCAAAGGTATCACGGAAATCGAGCTGTAATTTACGTAACAACGCATCGAAGCTCACTAAACGCAACAGTTGACCTGCACGACCACCGCCCATGTCACTGATTTCCCCTTTGCCAAGCTGGCTTTTCAGCACGCCATTAAGAGTCTTAACATCAGGTTTCCACGGCGTATCTTTCCAATGGAAATCAAAATCGAACGAGAAAGGCGAGTCTTTCAGGGGTGTTGTCACCCCAAAAAACGACGCCGCTTGTGCAATGTTGCCGCCGCTAAGCTTGCCTTTGATCCCGGTGCTATTGCCTTGACCGCTCTGTTTCCAATCGCCATCAATCACTAATTTAGCTTTGCCGGTATCCACCAGGCCATTGCGCAGCAGTAAATTATCACCCTGCGGCGTCACATCGCCTTCAACACGGCGGAAATTCTGACCGAAGAACCAGCAGGATTCACAGCGAATGTTCAATGCAGGCCAGTTGGCAAAAGAAATCTTATTTGCAAACGGGTTGCGCCCTGATGGACTTGCCGCTGCATTGTCAGTGCTACTGCTCCATTGCGGATTAAAGTAGAGATAGTGCAAGGTAGCCAGCCACGGACCATTGTCATTCATATCCAGCGTGCCGTTTATCTCTTTCCCTTTCGCACTGATCGACAAACCTTTATCGGTTTGAATGGCTTGCAGCATCAGTTGATTCCAGGCCTGCCCGCCAATACTCAAACGTGGCGTGGTTAAGGTCATTTGATGCGGGAAGCCAAACCCAACGGCATGATTATTTTCTTTTTTGCTCTCTTTACGGCTCTTTTTCACACCTTCAGACAGCAATGTCTTATCAGGAGACAGCGTTTTGTCTGGGGACAGCAGTGCCAGCCAGTTTTCACCGTCTAAGGCTGGAAGCGCTAGCGTCATGCTGCTGGTAGCAGGCAGAGCCGGCGTTTTTGAGGTTTCTGCCTGCCAGGCTGCACGATCCAACGTCAGAGTCTTGCCCAGCAGCCAGCGGCTATTGAAGCGGTTCTTGCCCGCCAGAACACCACTCAGTGTGAAGCTATGCAAATCGCCATCGGCCTTAATATTAAGCGGCAATGAACGCCCCGCCTTTTTATCTAAAGGCTCAGGTAAGTGACTACTTACATTCTTAAGATCAGCGTCTACTGATACTTTATAATTTGGCGTTCCCTTATGCGGCAATGAGATATCAACATTACCAGTCCAGCTCGTATCACCACTCAATTTTTCAGCCGCAGCGGGTGGCACACCCGGCAGTTTTCCAGGTTGCCAATTGCCATTTAGACCAACCTGAATAGTATAATTATCAGGGAGTTCCGTCGTTTTAAATTGAATATTTAGCGATTGTCCCAGCCAATTAGCCGTCATCTGATTACTTTGCAGATTGCCATTATCGAAGCTGAATTGCCCATTGAGGTGCTCAATTTGGCTTTCCAGCGGCTTAATGAACAAGCTGTTATCGTTAAGTGCCACTTCACCACTGGCTTTAACTTGTTCGCCATCCAGTGGTATATCAAGATGTAAGCGACCACTAACATTATTACCAATTTGTAATTCCTGCAGCGCACCGCCAAGCGTGTCATGCAACGGCGTTTGCATAAAGTAATCGCCAATGGCTTTCCCTGCCCCCTGAATATCAGCATCAATAAGCAGCTTCTCTTTCGAGTAGTCAGGAATATTCGCGACGACATTGTTACCATCCGCCTCACCCAACTTGATATGAGGCGCTTTCATAAATAAACCATCGTTGAGGAAATCGAGGTCTATATCCAGATTGGTGAGCGCTGGCCATGTTGGTTCGAACTGGAAGGTCGAGTGACGCAATGGCACCCACACTTCAAACTGTCCTTCGTTATGCAGGAAAGGAAAATCATGCGGATTACCATTAAAGGTCAACGTCGCGTTGTCTACCTGCCCAGCTTGAATAGACGAGCTCAGATAATCGACCAGATGTTTCCCCATAAAGTGTTCAGGGAAGTAACGCCATGATTGGCCAGCATCGTATAAACGGATACCCGATAAAATATTCAACCATGGCTGACCGTTGGCGGGATGCTGGTAAGTAAAATCGCCATGCGCCCACAGCGCCTTAGCTCGTACATCAATGCCTTTAGCCCACAGCGACCAGCCATCCTGATTGTTACTCCAATCAAAGGTGCCACTGGCCTGACTCACCTCAAGTGGCGCACGGAACATGCCTTCATAAGGCAATTGGCTATCTTGCAGACCAATCGTCAAGCGTCCGCGAGGTACGCTGCCGCTAAGCGTACCGCTAAAATGATTTACCCCCGGCAATAATTGCCATTGGTTCCAGCTTACATCGTGCCAGCTGCTATCAAAACGCGTCCGTTCGGGCTGTTGCAGCGGAATGTCCAACGCCAATTTATCGATAGTGCCGCGCGGCTGTAGATCATGCCAACGCTCTAGCAATGCTGGCGTCAGGTATGAAATTGTCGGGATCAGTGGCCCGATACGTTCTAACTGAATGTTATGCCCACGCAGGCGCAATTCTTCTTGGCTCGATGGCCCGAGGAACTGTTTATTTTCCGGCAAATAAAGTGCACTTAATGATCCCTGTGGCCAGGCTATACCATCAGTTTTAAGATTAAGCTGTGGAATATCAATTTGATAACCACTATCTTGTCGTTTACCGTGCAAGGTCAGATCATCAACATCTAAACGGTGTTGCGCATCGCCAATTGCCCAGGTCGCCGCGCCTTGTTTAATCTGCATATCACCAGAAAACACTTCGCCATCGCGTAATGTCAGCCAGGCAGCCAGACTAAAATCAGCACTTTCGAGTCCAGTATTGCTGCGCAGTAAACGACTAAACCAAGGTTTCATATCAATATCATCGGCTTGCAGGTAAATTTTGCCGTTATTGAGTAAACCATTGGTGTCATTCAAATCCATACGGATCTGCACAACGCCGTGCTGGCCATTAAAGCTCGACAGACCAAGCTGGCCTTCTGCCCGATGGCGATTAGGAGAGTTCAACCAAGTGAGCTGAGGAATATCAAATTCGGCGCGAGGGCCGGAGGGCGTAAGAAAAGTAATGCGGCTGTTACGCAGATCGAAATGGTCGACCTGCTTTAAAAAGATATCGCTAATACGGTTGGCTTGGATACCTTGGCCTTTCTTAGAGCCATCACCCAGATCCGAATTCAGATCCAGTTGCAGGTTATAAAACGTGAGATCACGAAACTGCCAGCGCATATGTAGCAATGACTGCCAGATATCTAGCGCTAGCGTCACGCGTTCAACTTTCCAGGCAGCTTCCGGCATGGAAACGGCTATATTTTTGACTTCAAGCGTCGGACCAAAGGTTTGCCAGCCGCCATCGATTTGTTCAACGCTGATTGGTACACCGGTAGCCGATTGCAACTGTGCAACAATTTGCGTTTGAAAACGGTTCAATTGAGGCAACGCCAGACGTAAGCCACTGACCAACAACGCAACAATAACCACGATTGTCGCGAAACTGATTAATAGTATCCCAGGCAGTCGCCTCACACCTCTCTCCTTGTATTCCATTCTACGCGCTAAACGCGTCAGCGCAGACCGCAATGGAAACGCCGAATTTCGTTTAAATTACCTGCACGGCAGGACAAAGGCTAATGGACAACGAGATAGAACCACAAAGTCTTTAGCTAAACGCCATAACGATCTTACATTATACGCAATTACATCATGACAACGTCGAACTGCTCTTGGCTATAAAGCGGCTCAATTTGCACTTTAACCTGTTTTCCAACGAATATTTCGACTTCTGCCAGCGCATGAGACTCTTCACTTTTCAGTGCCTCTCCTACCGCTACAGACGCATAAACCAAGAAACGATCGGTATCATAAGCATGATGTACCCGCACGATTTCTCGTAAAATCTCATAACAAACCGTTTCGACACTTTTTACCGTGCCACGTGCGTGACAAGTTGGACAATCAACACATAGAACATGTTCCACACTTTCACGCGTTCTTTTGCGAGTCATCTCTACCAAGCCCAACGCAGAGAAACCATGAATCCCGGTTTTTACTCGATCTTTCGATAGTGCGACTTCTAATGAGTGCAGCACACGACGGCGATGCTCTTCATTAGCCATATCAATAAAATCAATAATGATAATACCGCCAAGGTTGCGCAAACGCAGTTGACGAGCAATCGCCTGTGTGGCTTCGGTATTGGTATTAAAAATGGTTTCTTCAAGGTTACGATGACCAACAAACGCCCCAGTATTGATATCAATCGTGGTCATGGCTTCGGTTTGGTCGATGATCAAATAACCGCCAGATTTCAGCTCAACTTTACGTTCCAGTGCCCGCTGAATTTCGTTTTCGACATCATAGAGATCAAAAATCGGCTGCTTACCGCTGTAATGCTCAAGCTTAGCGGTCATCTCAGGAATATATTCGCCGGTAAACTCCACCAGAGATTCATACGTTTGGCGAGAATCGACGCGGATTCGATCCAGCGATTCGCCAGCAAAGTCGCGCAAAATACGGTGCGCTAGCGCGAGCTCACCGTAAAGCTTACATTTAGTTTTATTGCGACGCTTGCGTTCCATAACTTTGGTCCACAAACGTTTAAGAAAAGCCGCATCCTGAGATAACTCTTCTTCGCCAATGCCTTCTGCAGCAGTGCGAATAATATAGCCCCCGTGCTCATCACAATAAGCAGCGACCGTCTTTTTCAGACGCTCACGCTCGGCTTCGCTTTCGATACGTTGCGATACGCCTACATGCGATGCGCCAGGCATAAACACCAGATAACGGGAAGGCAGAGTAATATCTGTGGTGAGTCGCGCGCCCTTTGTACCCAGAGGATCTTTAACCACCTGAACCATTAAGTCCTGGCCTTGGTGTACTAACTCGACGATATCGCGAACATTAAAGTTTTTTTGCTCATCGCGGGCAACGCATTCGGTATGTGGCATGATATCGGAGGCATGTAAAAATGCGGCTTTATCCAAGCCAATATCAACAAAGGCGGCCTGCATTCCGGGCAACACACGGCTAACGCGGCCTTTGTAGATGTTTCCTGCTATACCGCGCTTAGCTTCACGTTCAATGTGGATCTCTTGCAAAATACCGCCGTCGATATAAGCCACTCGGGTTTCTGACGGGGTGACATTCACTAATAACTCAGCTGTCATGTAGGTTCCTTATTATCGCGCAATGCCACAAAACTACGAAACAGCTCTTGGGTTTCTACCAACGGTAGCCCAACGACTGCGTAGTAACTGCCGCAAATCTCCCGGACAAAACATCCACCTTTGCCTTGAATCCCATAGGCTCCGGCTTTATCCATCGGCTCACCGCTAGAAATATAATGTTGAATATCATCGGTTGATAACAACCGAAACGTTACATCGGTCACCACCAACGAACTAAGATGGTGCTGGCGGTCAGCAAAACAAATCGCCGTCATCACCTGATGCTGCTGCCCAGAAAGCGCTGACAACATCTCGGCAGCCTGCTGAGTATCTTGCGGTTTTTCCAGCACTCGGCCATCTAATACCACTATAGTATCTGCGCCGAGTACCGGTAAATTTTCTGGCGCAACGTTCACACCTGCCTGCGCTTTATCTCTCGCTAATCGCTGTACATATTCAGCGGGCGTTTCGCTCTCCTGGCGTTGTTCTTCAACATCAGTCACCAGCCGTTCAAAAGGAATATCCAATAGAGCGAGTAACTCACGGCGACGAGGAGAGGCGGAGGCAAGATAAAGTTGGGTCATGGTTTTCTCATTGAACGGCAAACTGACGGCGGATTTTACGCATGAGCAAAAATAGCCACGGCCACAGTACGCCGTCTACCAGACTGCTCCAAAATATTTGTGGGCGGAACGAAACATTGATCACGATAAATTCTGCCCAGAAGACAATGAAATTCACTGCCATCGAAATCAGCATGACGATCAACGCCTGTTGCCACAGCGCCATATTACGAAATAGTTGGAATTTAAAAGCGACCAGATAAGCGGTAATAGCAAACGCCAACGCACGTACACCAAGCGTTGAGCCTAGCACCAGATCCATGAAGAAACCGGCAGAAAAACCGGTACCTACATTAACCCGATGCGGTAATGCCATTACCCAATAAATTAAGATCAGCATTAGCCAAGATGGCCGGAACATATACAACTGTTCCGGCCAAGGCATTATCTGTAACAACATGGCTATCAAGAATGATAGCCAGATTATCCAGCGCCCGTGGCTGCGATAGCCATTCATTGTGTCCCTCCCGAGGAAGGTTCTGAGGACACCGTTGAACGAGACTCTGGTTTCCTTGCTGTATGTTTGCGTACCGGTTTTTCAGTCTTCGGTTTAGCAGCAGGGTCCGTTGCAACTGGCGTAGTTACCGTGCCGGTTGCCGGAGCAGGAATGGGTGCCGGAGGTCCCATATCGCCAGGAGGCGGCAAAACCTGCGGCATCATTTGGCTCAAACGCTCATTGGCAACGCGATGCACATCTTCTGGCGACATAGGTTTGTCACCATTACGATCGGAACCCCACAGTAGCAGCAGGTAACGTAAACGCTGCAAACCGGCCGTCGGGCGTGCCTGAATTACCGTATAGGCTCGTTGGTTGTCCACTTTTACAGAGGAAACAACGGCAACCGGATAACCCTCAGGGAAGCGTCCTCCCAAACCCGAGGTGACTAATACATCACCAACACGAATATCAGTATTTGCTGGCAGATGTTCTAATTGCAAATCATCAGAACAACCGCTGCCTGCTGCAATAACACGGATATCATTACGTAATACTTGAATCGGAATGGCATGAGATGCATCGCAAATCAGCAAGACTCGGCTGGTAATAGCGCCGACAGCAACAACCTGGCCGACCACACCTTTATCACTGATCACTGGCTGACCAACGAACACGCCGTTGTTGCTGCCTTTATCAATGACAACTTGATCGCTGTAGGGGTCGTTGCTGGTGGAAAGTACCTGTGCCACCATTTTGTGCTCGTCTTGACGCAATGGCGAACCCAGCAGTTCACGCAGACGGGCATTCTCTTGTTTAAATTGTCCCAGCAATTGCAGATCGCTGTTTTTTAGCATCAATTCTTGACGCAAAGCGCGATTCTCAAGCTCAAGCTGTTGGCGTGATGCAAAAGTATTGGAAATATTATCCAAAAACTCACGCGGGGCATTAGACAAGAAATAGAAAGGGCTAACGGCAGTATCCATATAACTACGGATCTTAACGAATGCACCTACTTTAATATCGGCAAATATCAGGACAATGGCTGTGAGAATAGCCAAAAAAAGTCGCAGTTGCAGAGAAGGGCCTCTGCTAAAAATAGGCTTCATAAAATATGCGAGTTCCTCGGCAACAGAAGGTTTCCGCCAATCAATAGAGAAAGACTCACCCGAGAGGCAAAGCAGCAAATGATAAAGATCGCGCAGCTGTCTGAATCATCACTTATCCAAGACATTCATTATCAAGGATAGCAATTATTCAGACAGTGCTCGACATATCTAGGTATGTCACTGCGGCCGTTAAACGAGCAGCTTTACCAGACGGGTCTTACCTTCCACGGCAGATCATTCTTCGCTAAATAGATCGCCGCCGTGCATGTCAATCATCTCTAGCGCTTTACCACCGCCGCGAGCTACGCAGGTCAATGGATCTTCTGCAACGACAACAGGGATACCCGTTTCTTCCATCAGAAGACGGTCAAGGTTACGCAACAGCGCACCACCACCGGTCAATACCATGCCGCGCTCAGAGATATCAGAGGCTAACTCTGGAGGACATTGCTCCAGCGCAACCATAACTGCGCTGACGATACCCGTTAAAGGCTCTTGCAAAGCTTCCAGAATCTCATTGGAGTTCAGGGTAAAGCCACGTGGCACGCCTTCTGCCAGGTTACGACCACGTACTTCAATTTCGTGGACTTCGTCACCAGGGTAAGCGGAACCAATGCCGTGCTTAATACGCTCAGCCGTTGCTTCACCAATCAGAGAACCGTAGTTACGGCGTACATAGTTGATAATCGCTTCGTCGAAACGGTCACCACCGATACGCACAGAAGAGGAGTAAACCACGCCATTAAGCGAGATCACGGCGACTTCAGTCGTACCACCACCAATATCCACCACCATAGAACCTGTGGCTTCAGAAACCGGTAAACCTGCACCGATAGCAGCGGCCATTGGCTCTTCAATCAGGAAAACTTCACGTGCACCAGCACCTTGTGCTGACTCACGGATAGCACGACGCTCAACCTGCGTCGCACCAACAGGCACACAAACCAGTACGCGTGGACTTGGACGCATAAAGCTGTTGCTATGAACCTGTTTGATAAAGTGCTGCAGCATTTTTTCGGTAACGAAGAAGTCAGCGATAACGCCATCTTTCATCGGACGAATGGCTGCGATGTTGCCAGGAGTACGACCCAGCATCTGTTTTGCATCGTGGCCAACAGCCGCAACGCTTTTAGGTGAACCAGCGCGATCCTGACGAATAGCCACAACTGATGGCTCATTCAACACGATACCTTGTCCTTTTACATAAATAAGGGTATTGGCAGTACCCAAGTCGATGGACAGGTCGTTGGAAAACATGCCGCGAAATTTCTTAAACATAACGAAAGGATAATCCTGCTAGCTGGGGGCGGAAAATAAAATCCGCCTACTTTACCAACCACACGAAGTAGCGACAAGGCGCAAAAACGTTCTACTTCGGTGAAAATTGTCAGCGATGTCCGCTGCCTTACTTGATGATTTAATACACCGCATAATAAATCTGAATCTAAGAAACAGCTTAAAGATTGCAGGAACAAGCAAAAGCACAAACACCGCACATAAATTCTTACACTTTACCTAAGGTTTCCAAAGGATCGACCTGATAAAAACGGTCGCTAGGTAACGAGTGGGCCATTCTACGTTAATTTTCTGCGTTTCGATCAGTTAAAACTTCAAGGTTATGTGAATATTTTTTACCGGGTGGTTCAACAACTACCGGCTCGGCAAATAAAACCCCCTGACCGCCGTGAATTCCCTTTTCCAACAGGATTAACCATTCATCCATTGTGCGAACACCCGAGGCGTAAACCTTGGCAGATGTTCCCTGGCATGCGCTAAGTAAACTTTGCACAAACAACTGATTTTCAATTCGTTTATCAATATCACGTACTAACCCAGGGTGCAGTTTTACGCGCTCCACAGGAAATACCTTGAGATAGGATGTACTGACAACCGTTAATCCAGCTTGTGATACAGCCAGTCGGCAGCCTAATCCTTGCAATAATCGAATAGCAGGACGCAATCTATCGATGTGTTGACAAAGATCTGCCTCTGCAAGTTCAATTAGCATTCGCCTTCTTTGCTTTTTCTCGCACTGTAACAATGTATCGCGTAACCAGCGGATAAAAGTGCGTTGCAATAATGAATCAACCGTAAGGTGAAATGCCAGCGTCTCGTCCGGCCAGCGGTTCAGTAAAGGAATTATCTGACTAAGCATACGTCGGTCATAACTTTGCGACATGCCGAACTGCACAACAAGAGGCATAAATTCTGCGGCCAGCAATTCCTGTTCGCCGTCGAAGATCCGTCGCTGAACTTCACGGTGGTCCAGTTGGCCCGCTTTATCCATCGCTGGCTTCTGATATAACCTTGGCCCGCCACGCGCCAATGTATTTTCTAACAGCGTGCGCCATTTGACGCTGCCGCGCCCTTTTTCTGGCACTTTATTGTCATAAATTGACCAGCTATTACTGCCTTGGAACGACGCATTGCGTGTCGCCTGTTCCGCAGAATCCATCACCTGATCTAATGTTTGTCCTGCACGATAAGCACTAATACCGATATAAAGCAGCGCTTCACGATCGATGATCCGCGAGACAGGCAACGCATCAAGCGCATTAACCAATTGCGCGGCCATGATTTCTGCTTCTTTTAGCGTGCGGTGTGGTAACAGCACGGCAAAATCGCTATTGAAATAACGCGCTAGTAGCGCAGAAGAGAAACGCATCACAAAGGTAGAAAGCAAATTCACCATCGCCGACATTAATGCATGCACCTGCTCGCGGTCGTGCATTTCTCGCAACGTGTCGAAATCTGGCAGACGAATCAGCATCACAATACCGTGTGCGCCCTCTTCCTCTAATTCTGTCGTCAGTTGGTTATCAAAAAATAGCCGATTGCTCAGGCCAGTTTTGGCATCTTGTTGCGCAAAAGCTCGAATCAATGTGTCGACACGGCTGCGCTGCTCACGAGCCTGGCTCAAGTCCAATAACAACTGATCGATAGCGGCACTGGCACTTGAAGGCCATTCCGCCACATCATGCGTTGGTAAATGATCGCGCTCACCGCGTAAGATCCTCACCGATTTGGCTTCGAGTTTTTCTAGCCCCGATGTTTGAGATCTCAGCCAGCGAAAGCTGCATAACACCAGCACGATAACCAGCAACACCAGCCCACCGATCGTGAGTGCGGAAAGCGGGGAATACATATAGTCAGCAACTGGATCGGCATAGACCAACCGTACATGCATTGACGGATGTTCTAATAAAGGAAGAGTCACCTCTTTTAAATCCAGCGTACTATTTTCTAACGTGAAGCTATCATTGAGCGGCAAGCTGTGTTGGTAAATAGCAGACTGCTCGTCGAGCAAATTAAGCTCAACAATACCCAATGTTCCCATCACTTGGGGCAGCCAGTTATCAAGCATCGCAGGAGATTGAACCAGCAGACTCTGGTCAAGACTGGTGACTAAAACCCGCATATGTTGATCCGAGTTTTTATCCGTCTGATAGGCAAAACTAAAAATTGAGCCGAGCAATATCGCGAATATTGCCAGCGCAACTAGCATGGATATCAGTGCAAACAATCTGGTAGTAAATCGCATCCCTGTGCCTTACTGAACTTTGATGAATTGAATGCAAGTTGCAACTGACTACGTGCAACGGCTCCACCTTGTAACCTGGGTAGTATAAAACATCTCCGCCTGTAAAGTGGTAAGACTTTTCTTGGTAAACCGTAGAAAGAGGCAACTATATCTGCGAGTAAACAAAAAAAATTTCTGTATTAACATGGTATTAATTAGCTAATTAAAAAACAAAACGTAGCAGAAAGCGGAGATTTTTATGCGAGAAAAAGCGCTATTACACTGCCTTCATCACCAGCGAGGGCGATAAGTTTGTGTTTATGACAAAATATTACCTACAATCCTCTTACTGCAACATCTGTAAAATTTCGTATTTTCATGCTCCTCCCTCTCGCCAAATACTCATTTTAACGCCATGCTTCATTCATCCCGTCATCGATTGATAGTTGATGAATAGAAAAAATAGCCGTCATTCCTATGGAGTGTCCTTATGAGCAAACCACGCGTACTTACCGAAGCCGACGTCACCCCCGAACATATTTTTAACGATAGGCGCAAAGTTTTGCAGGCACTTGGACTTAGCGCGGCAGCGCTCGCGATCCCTGCTACGTCTCAAGCCGATGTTCTCTCGTGGTTCAAAGGCAATGACCGGCCGAAAGCACCGGCGGGAAAACCACTGACATTTACCAAACCTGCCGACTATCAAAGTAATCTGCCACTCACACCAGAAGATAAAGTCACCGGCTATAACAACTTTTATGAATTTGGTTTAGATAAAGCCGATCCTGCGGCAAATGCCGGGCAGTTGCCACTGACCGATTGGAAAGTGGTCATTGATGGCGAAGTGGGCAAACCTATCACGCTGGATATGGACGATATCCTCAAACGTTTCCCGCTAGAACAACGCATTTACCGCATGCGTTGTGTTGAAGCCTGGTCAATGGTTATCCCGTGGGTTGGTTTTCCACTCAGCAGCCTCCTGAAGCTCGTGGAACCGACCAGTAACGCGCGTTTTGTTGCTTTCCAAACCTTGTATGACCCAGAGCATATGCCGGGCCAGAAAGACCGTTTTATCGGCGGCGGGCTAGATTATCCTTATGTAGAAGGATTGCGTATGGATGAAGCAATGAACCCGCTCGCGTTCATGTCAGTCGGGGTTTACGGTAAAGCGATGCCGCCGCAAAATGGCGCGCCAATACGTCTAACCATTCCATGGAAATACGGCTTTAAAGGCATTAAATCGATAGTGAACATTAAGTTGGTCAAGGAGCAACCGCCAACAACCTGGAATCAAATCGCCGCTAACGAGTACGGCTTCTATGCCAACGTCAACCCGCACGTTGACCACCCGCGCTGGTCGCAAGCTACAGAACGCTTTATCGGTTCAGGCGGCATTCTTGATGTGAAACGCCAACCGACCCTGCTCTACAACGGCTATGCTAAAGAAGTCGCACACCTTTATCGCGGCTTGGATTTACGAGTTAACTATTGATTTACCGGTTAACCATTGATTTTAAAATACAATAAATGATTTACCCCACAGTAAAGTTGAGAGAAACGGGAACAACGACGATGCGACGCCTTAGTGCAAAACAGATAATCTGGCTGAAGGTGGTGATACATCTCGCCGCATTTGTACCTTTACTGTGGATTTTCATCTCAATCAATCAAGGGTGGTTCAGCGCCGATCCTTCGAAAGATATCCAGCATTTTACCGGGCGAATGACGTTAAAACTGCTGCTGGCAACATTACTCATCACGCCCGTTGCCCGCTATGGCAAACAACCATTATTGATTCGGGTGCGTCGTTTGGTCGGATTATGGTGTTTTGCGTGGGGAACACTGCATTTATTAAGCTACTCCTTCCTGGAGTTGGGTATAAGTAACTTAGCCTTATTGGGCAGCGAACTTATTTCCCGCCCTTATCTCACCTTAGGCATTATTAGTTGGATAATCTTATTAGTACTAGCCTGTACTTCGACATTATGGTCGCAGCGCAAATTAGGTAAAGGGTGGCAAAGATTGCACAACGGTATCTATATTGTCGCTATCCTGGCGCCAATTCACTATCTATGGTCAGTGAAAATCTTGTCGCCTCAGCCAATGCTCTATGCGCTAATTGCCGCGATCTTGTTGGCATTACGCTATAAGAAAGTGCGCCAATGGTGGCGATAACGCCGCCATCTTCCCTAGATTGTGGTGTATTTACCCCCTCAAAATGTTCTTTCATTTACCCTCAGTTGCAAACTGAGGGTTGATTATCTTCGCTGATAAGACCAGTATTTAGCTGCGAATTGCCACGATATCATTATAATGCACGACATAACTCCCATCGGCAGACTAATTTGACGCGAAATAGGTGACAAATCGGTGACGTCGAGGTATTTTCTACAATCTTTGTCTAATTGCCGGAGATAGGCTCACAATGACGCATAAGTTTGACATTTTGCTTCTTAACGGCCCGAACCTAAATTTACTCGGGACCCGTGAGCCAGAAACCTATGGCAGTACCACGCTTAACGATATCGTTAAAGGTTTGGAACAGCAGGCCGCCGCAGCGAATGTTGCGTTGAGCCACCTGCAATCTAACGCAGAGCACCTCCTGATTGACCGGATTCATCAGGCACGGGGAAATACGGACTTTATCTTGATAAACCCTGCAGCCTTTACCCATACCAGCGTGGCGTTACGTGATGCATTGCTGGCAGTACAGATTCCGTTTATCGAAATCCATCTGTCAAATGTGCATGCTCGCGAGACATTTAGGCATCATTCTTATCTATCCGATATCGCAGTGGGCGTCATCTGCGGCCTTGGTGCAGATGGCTACCATTTTGCTTTACAGGCAGCGGTTAACCGCTTGTCAAAATCCATTTAATAACTTCGAAACAAGAGTGCGGAATCACACCATGGATATTCGTAAAATTAAGAAACTGATCGAACTGGTTGAAGAATCAGGTATTTCTGAACTGGAAATTTCTGAAGGTGAAGAGTCCGTTCGTATCAGCCGTGCAGCACCTGTCGCCGCTTACCCGGTCATGCAGCAATACGCAGCACCAGCTCCACAACCAGCTCTGGCACAAGCCGTTGCACCAGCAGCCCCAGCGGCTGAAGCAGCGCCTGCAGCTATCAGCGGACATGTTGTTCTTTCGCCAATGGTTGGGACGTTCTACCGTACCCCAAGCCCAGACGCGAAAGCCTTCGTTGAAGTTGGCCAAAGAGTTAACGTTGGCGACACTCTGTGCATCGTTGAAGCAATGAAAATGATGAACCAAATCGAAGCCGACAAAGCTGGTGTGGTTAAAGCCATTCTGGTTGAAAGCGGCCAACCGGTTGAATTCGACGAGCCACTGGTCGTCATCGAATAACGAGGCGAACCATGCTAGATAAAATTGTTATCGCTAACCGCGGTGAGATTGCCCTACGTATTTTGCGTGCCTGTAAAGAATTAGGCATCAAAACCGTTGCTGTGCACTCGACCGCTGACCGCGATCTGAAACACGTGCTGCTGGCGGACGAAACCGTCTGTATCGGCCCGGCACCTTCAGTAAAAAGTTACCTGAACATTCCTGCGCTGATCTCTGCGGCAGAAATCACCGGTGCGGTGGCTATCCACCCTGGTTACGGTTTCCTGTCCGAGAACGCCGACTTTGCTGAGCAAGTTGAGCGCTCTGGCTTTATCTTCATCGGCCCGAAAGCCGACACTATTCGTCTGATGGGCGATAAAGTGTCTGCGATTAGCGCGATGAAAAAAGCAGGCGTACCTTGCGTACCTGGTTCTGATGGCCCGCTGGGCGATGACATGGATAAAAACCGTGCCTTCGGTAAGCGCATCGGTTATCCGGTTATCATCAAAGCCTCTGGCGGCGGCGGCGGTCGCGGTATGCGCGTCGTGCGTAGCGAAAAAGATCTTGAGCAGTCCATTAACATGACTCGTGCAGAAGCCAAAGCGGCTTTCAACAACGACATGGTTTACATGGAAAAATACCTGGAAAACCCACGTCACGTGGAAATCCAGGTATTGGCTGACGGTCAAGGTAACGCTATCTATCTGGCAGAACGCGATTGCTCTATGCAACGTCGTCACCAGAAAGTGGTTGAAGAAGCTCCAGCACCAGGTATCACTGCAGAAATGCGTCGTTATATCGGTGAACGCTGTTCAAAAGCTTGTGTAGATATCGGCTACCGTGGTGCAGGTACTTTTGAGTTCCTGTATGAAAACGGCGAGTTCTACTTCATCGAGATGAACACCCGTATCCAGGTTGAACATCCGGTTACCGAGATGATCACCGGCGTCGATTTGATCAAAGAGCAACTGCGCATTGCCGCAGGCCAGCCTTTGTCGATCAAACAAGACGAAGTACGTATTCAAGGCCATGCCGTTGAATGTCGTATTAACGCCGAAGATCCGAACACCTTCCTGCCAAGCCCGGGTAAAATCACCCGTTTCCACGCGCCTGGCGGCTTTGGTGTACGTTGGGAATCTCATATTTACGCAGGCTACACTGTGCCTCCGTATTATGATTCCATGATCGGTAAACTGATCACTTACGGTGAGAACCGTGATGTGGCAATTTCCCGCATGAAAAACGCCTTGGCAGAACTGATCATCGATGGCATCAAAACCAACGTTGACCTGCAAATGCGCATCATGAGCGACGAGAACTTCCAGCACGGTGGAACCAACATCCACTATCTGGAGAAGAAACTCGGTCTGCAGGAAAAATAATCGAGTAAACCCAAGGTTTAACTCTACTAAGGCCGGATATTCCGGCCTTTTTTCATTTATAGGAGCCTGGAATGGACAAACGATTCCTGCAAGCCAATCGGGAAGCACGCTGGGCCTTTGGCCTGACGGTCGCTTACCTGTTAGCTTGGTCGTCAGCCGCCTACCTACTTGATGATAAACAAGGGATTACTGGCCTGCCACACTGGTTTGAAATGGCCTGCCTGTTGGTGCCATTGCTGTTTGTATTACTCAGTTGGGTTATGGTTCGCGTGGTATTCCGCGATATTTCATTGGAGAACAACGGTGAAGATTGAAATATTACTGCCGCTGATCGCCTATCTGCTGTTGGTCTTCGGCCTGTCGGTTTACGCCTATTCCAAACGTCAGGAAGGTAGCTTTCTAACTGAATATTTTCTTGGCAATCGCTCAATGGGCGGATTTGTCCTTGCCATGACGCTGACCGCTACCTATATCAGCGCCAGTTCATTTATCGGTGGGCCGGGAGCCGCCTATAAATATGGGTTAGGCTGGGTGCTGCTGGCGATGATCCAACTGCCCGCGGTGTGGCTATCGCTTGGCGTATTAGGCAAAAAATTTGCCATTCTGGCGCGCCGTTATAATGCGGTGACGCTCAATGACATGCTTTATGGCCGTTATCAGAGCCGCCTTTTAGTGTGGCTGGCAAGCTTTAGTCTGCTGGTCGCTTTCCTCGGTGCCATGACCGTGCAATTTATTGGCGGCGCACGACTGTTAGAAACGGCGGCGGGTATCCCTTACGACACTGGCCTGATGATTTTCGGTGTCAGTATCGCCCTCTATACCGCCTTTGGTGGCTTTCGCGCCAGCGTGCTCAATGATGCCATGCAAGGGTTGGTGATGTTGCTGGGTACCATTTTACTGGTCGTGGCAGTGATCCACGCGGCCGGTGGATTACACAGTGCGGTCGATAAACTGCAACATATCGATCCTAAGCTTGTCTCCGTACATGGCGGTGATGACATTCTCTCCGCACCGTTTATGGCATCATTCTGGATCTTAGTGTGCTTTGGGGTGATTGGTTTGCCGCACACCGCGGTACGCTGCATCTCTTATCGTGACAGCAAGGCGGTGCATCGTGGTATTGTGCTCGGTACGCTTGTGGTTGCCGTGCTGATGTTTGGTATGCATTTGTCTGGCGCACTTGGCCGGGCGATCCTGCCCGATCTCAAAGTACCGGATCAGGTGATCCCGACGCTCATGATCGCCGTATTACCGCCACTGGCTGCCGGGATCTTTCTGGCTGCACCGATGGCGGCGATCATGTCGACTATCAACGCACAACTGTTGCAATCGTCGGCAACGATCGTCAAAGATCTCTACTTAGGGATCCGCCCTAATCAAATGACCAATGAGAAGCGCCTTAAACGCTTTTCTAGCCTGGCAACGCTGGTATTGGGTCTTTTGGTCGTTTTCGCAGCCTGGCGGCCGCCAGAGATGATTATCTGGCTAAATTTACTGGCCTTCGGCGGCCTGGAAGCGGTCTTCCTTTGGCCTCTAGTGCTTGGCCTGTATTGGGAACGCGCGAATGCCACTGGCGCACTCTGCTCAATGATTGTCGGCGCGGTATGCTATACCCTATTAGCCAGCATCAATCTGCATATCGCCGGTTTGCACCCTATTGTGCCATCACTGCTGTTGAGCCTGGTGGCGTTTTATTTGGGCAATAAGTGTCATCGGACGCCACAGGTGAAACCTGTCATTACTGCGCAGGACACCCAATAACGTTGCCGTTGCTACTTTCAAGAAAGTTAAAAAGAGAATTGTTATGCCTTGGATCCAACTGAAAATTAATACTACCGGTGAACACGCAGAAACGCTCAGCGATGCGCTGATTGAGAGCGGCGCGGTATCTGTCACTTTCCAGGATACTCATGATAATCCGGTGTTTGAACCACTGCCGGGAGAAACCCTGCTATGGGGCGATACCGATGCGATTGGTCTGTTTGACGCAGAAACCGATATGGACGATGTCATTGCCATGCTGGAGCAGGAACCGCTGCTGGGTAAAGGCTTTGTCCATAAAATCGAGCAGTTGGAAGACAAAGACTGGGAGCGTGAATGGATGGACAACTTCCACCCAATGCGCTTCGGCCAACGTCTGTGGATCTGTCCAAGCTGGCGCGATGTACCAGACCCAACGGCGGTTAACGTGATGCTCGACCCTGGTTTAGCCTTTGGTACTGGCACGCATCCTACTACCGCGATGTGTTTGGAGTGGCTCGATGGCCTCGATCTACAGGGCAAAACGGTTATCGATTTTGGCTGTGGCTCCGGTATTTTAGCCATTGCCGCATTGAAGCTCGGCGCGGCTAGCGCTATTGGTATTGATATCGACCCACAGGCGATTCAAGCCAGCCGCGATAATGCGCAACGTAACGGCGTTTCAGAGCGTTTGTCGCTCTATCTACCCCAAGACCAGCCCGCTAACCTTTCTGCTGATGTCGTGGTCGCTAACATCCTTGCAGGCCCATTGCGTGAACTGGCGCCGCTTATCAGCATACTGCCGGTGGCAGGTGGACATCTTGGCCTCTCGGGTATTTTAGCAAGCCAAGCCGAAAGTGTTGCCCAAGCCTATAGCGACCTGTTCGAGCTTGACCCTGTGGCAGAGAAAGAAGAATGGTGCCGTATCACGGGTGTGAAAAAACACTAATTCAACTGCACATCATTTTCACAGCCCGTCCGGCATCACCGCCGAACGGGCTTTTTTTGCGCTATGCCTTGTCATTTATGGCGATTTTCGCTGCGTTAATTTTAATCTCCGAGCGATGCACGTCACAGAATCTTCGCGGTTATTGCTACTTAAAACAGCAATATTCACCTTAGATTTGACTAGTTGAGCATCCTAATTCAGCGAAATGAAAGGAAATTACACAAGAGTACAATTTAATCGATTATCGATAACATTATGTTATTTATGATAAAAAACAAAAAACGTAGCATCATCATCTGTTAATTAACCTTTTTCTTAGCCTATTGCTCAAAGTTTGGCCTTTCATATCCTAGGAAAAATGCGTAATATACGCGCCCTTGCGGACTTCAGTATGGTCATTCCTAGTCTATGCGCATTGGTCACCACCAGCTTAAAAATTGCCTGATTGCCGCCCCAATGGCCGGTATCACAGATCGCCCGTTTCGTGCCTTATGTCATGCGATGGGGGCTGGTATGGCTGTATCCGAAATGCTGTCCTCTAACCCTGAGGTCTGGCGGACGGATAAGTCACGCTTGCGTATGGTACATAACGATGAGCCTGGGATTCGCGCCGTGCAGATTGCCGGTTGTGATCCTGATGATATGGCTGCCGCCGCGCGCATTAATGTGGAAAGCGGTGCTCAAATCATCGACATCAATATGGGTTGCCCGGCCAAGAAAGTGAACCGTAAGCTGGCTGGATCTGCCTTGTTGCAGTATCCGGATCTGGTGAAACAGATCCTCACCGCTGTCGTTCAAGCGGTTGATGTGCCAGTGACGTTGAAAATTCGTACTGGTTGGGAACCGGAAAACCGTAACTGTCTACAAATTGCCCAATTGGCTGAAGATTGTGGTATTCAGGCCTTGACGATTCATGGCCGGACACGTTCCTGCCTCTTCAATGGAGAGGCTGAGTACGACAGTATTCGGACAGTTAAGCAGAATGTCGCCATTCCGATTATCGCGAACGGCGACATAACTGACCCGCATAAAGCCAGAGCAGTGCTCGACTACACCGGGGCTGATGCCTTGATGATAGGACGCGCTTCTCAGGGAAGACCTTGGATCTTCCGGGAAATCCAGCATTATCTGGACACAGGGGAGCTGTTACCGCCGCCACCGCTTGGGGAGGTTCAGCACTTGTTAATAGGGCACGTACGGGAATTGCACGACTTCTACGGTCAAGGCAAGGGATTCCGTATCGCCCGTAAGCACGTTTCCTGGTATCTCCAGGAGCATGCCCCGAATGACCAGTTTCGGCGCTCCTTCAACGCCATAGAGGATGCCAGCGAACAGCTGGAGGCGTTGGAAGCATATTTCGAAAATCTTGCGTAACAAAAAAGAGCTGACAGAACTATGTTCGAACAACGCGTGAATTCTGATGTACTGACCGTATCTACCGTTAATTCTCAGGATCAGGTAACCCAAAAACCCCTGCGTGACTCGGTAAAACAAGCACTTAAGGGCTATTTCGCTCAACTGAATGGTCAGGACGTCAATGACCTGTATGAGTTGGTTCTGGCTGAAGTTGAACAGCCACTGTTAGACATGGTGATGCAGTACACCCGTGGCAACCAGACTCGTGCAGCCCTGATGATGGGTATCAACCGCGGTACGCTGCGTAAGAAATTGAAAAAATACGGCATGAACTGATATTAATCAGTGAGTTGCTTGAGAAAAGGCGCTTTTATCGCAAGATAGAGCGCCTTTTTTATTGGTATTTATGCGGCTGTTTATAAATGGAAGGACTCAAGATTTTCAGCCATACCAAAGCCAATCAGCTATTTGCTGGATAGTCCGTAGAAAATGCCAGATCTTTCTGCTCTTCGAGTGCGGCTAACCGGCTGCTAAGTTGTTTGTGCATCACGTTATACGCATCGCTGCCAAGAGCAATCCTCGTCGGCGCTGGATGTTGATCCGCACTATCAATGATGATTGACGCCATTTTCGCTGGGTCGCCCGGAGGAATAATAATCCCCCCTTCAATCATTCGGCGAGCCATACTCGCAGGCGACGCATCATAAGCGTCGATCTTTGGTCCAAGCTGCGAACTTCTATAGCGAAAATCTGTTCGCGCACCGCCAGGTTCAATGAGCGTACAGCCGATATTGAAAGCGGCAACCTCCAGTCCGACTGCGTCAATAAATCCCTCTATCCCCCATTTAGTGGCGTGATATAACGAACCGCCGGGAAACACCGCCTGCCCGCCAACAGAAGATAGCTGGATAATACGTCCCCCCTGCTGGTGACGTAAGTATGGGAGTGCCGCACGTACCACTTGGATCGAACCAATAAGGTTAGTCGAGATCTGATGCAACACCTGCTCATCCGTCATTTCTTCCGCAGCCCCGAACAGACCATAGCCAGCATTGCTGACAACGACATCAATTTTGCTTAATTCATCAAACGCCTTATCAATGACATGCCTAATAGAATACGTATCGGTTAAATCAAGTTCTGCCAGCCATAAACGATCGCCATAACGAGCCTTAAGATCATTCATTGTTGATAGCGCACGCACGGTTCCAGCAACACAATCTCCTCGAGCAAGAAGTTGTTCTGTCATCTGGCGACCAAAGCCACTGTTAACTCCGGTGATAAACCAAGTTCGCTGCTGCATCATTTCCATTCCTTCCAAGTAGGTAATCAGATGATTAAATCTGAATCGCTCTCTGTAGATGAAAGCGCCTCAAATTGCAGTTCAAGAATAGTGGATGCCAATAAGATTATTAATGCTTGTTATTCGATGTTTTATGCGTAAAAATCTAAAAATGACTCTAGATCCCTTTTCCGACCTTCTAAAATTACTTAATGCGCAATCCGTTCTAGCTGGTGGACTGATCACCGGTGGAAAATGGGCTATTGAGTTCCCAGCGTCCGATCAAATTAAGTTCTGGGGCATTGTTCGTGGTAACTGCTCACTCCTCATGGATGGAGAAACTAGTCCCATTACCGTTGGAGCTGGGGATATTTTTCTCCTTAGAACCCCTCGCTCACACATCCTGGCAAGTGATCTAACGCTCAAATCTATTCATTTGGCGGAGATTCTGGAAAGCCGTAAGGGAACCATTGCCTATTATGGTGAAGGTGAAGAGTTTTTCATGATAGGCGGGAAAGTAGAGCTGTCTGACAATAGTGCACAGCTTCTTATTGATGAGTTGCCCCCTATGATTCATATCCGTTCCGCTTCCCGACATTCGCCATCACTTTGTTGGCTATTGGAACAGCTTGTCGCAGAGCAGGATGGTAATTATCCAGGAGCAGGTGCAGCTTCATCGCAGCTTGCTCACCTGATGTTCATTCAGATCTTACGTGCGTATTTTGAGAATGTAGATCCCATCACCAGCGGCAGGCTTCGGGCAATGGGAGACAAGCGCTTAGCCCCTGCATTGCAATTAATGCATGGGGAACCAGGTCATCCCTGGCAATTAGGAGAATTAGCAAAATCTGCAGCAATGTCGCGCGCAACATTCTCAGCATATTTCAAAACCGTAGCTGGCGTTGCACCAATGGCTTACCTGACAGATTGGCGTATGAGGCTAGCAGAACACACCTTGCAGAACGAGCGAGTGTCTGTCGGCGCCCTTGCTATGTCACTTGGATACACATCGGAAAGTGCATTTAGCAACGCATTTAAGCGTGTCATAGGAAAATCTCCAAGAAACTACCAACGAGGGCTGCCAGCACGAGAGCCAGTTTAAAAATACCAAGATCAGTTGGCTCAGCTCGGCTTAACTCAACCGATAATTCTCATCCGGTTGCAAGCGCGCAGGCAATGGTTGGACACCATTCATCTCGAGTAGGTTAATCTCGATAGTGTTGCACATGGCATTGAGCGGCAGGTCGTTGTCGGCGGTGCCAAATGGGTCTTCCAGCTCTTCGGCCAAAGCATCGATAGAGATAAAGGTATAAGAGATAAACACCGACACTAGCACCGTCATATAGCCAAGCGTTGGGGCTAAGGCGAAAGGTAGCAGCGTACAGAACAGATAGACCGTACGATGAACAATCAGGCTATAAGCAAAAGGAATTGGCGTATTGGCAATCCGCTCACATCCGCCGAGTACTTCAGAAAGAACATTGATATTGGCATCAATGGCGGTGAAAGAAATATCCGAAAGCTTCCCTTCCTGACGTTGATGACCTAGCCATTCTCCCATCAGCAATAACAACCGGTTAGTCGGAGATTGCGTGTTGAGCACCTCATTTGCCCTTTCTTGCGGCAATAACCGCAGCATATCCTCTTGAGGGGATGTCCCGCGCAGTTGGTGTTTGAGAGCATAACTGAACGCTATCTGTAGCGAGGTAAAATGCTCAATGGCAGCCTTTTCATCTGGTATCAGGCTCTTAACCTGACGCAACAGGCTACGGTTGGTGATGAGTAGATTACCCCACAGGTGGCGTGCTTCGCTAAACCTTGCATAGCTAACGCTATTGCGAAAACCGAGGAAGATAGCGATAGCAATCCCCAGCAGGCTAAACGGCGCTAAGGTCAGGCGGATATCCAAGGATTCATAAGCCCGCTCGCAGATAACAGCGATGATGGAGGCACAAAAGTTTAGGCTAAGGCGGAAAAGGATATTGGTAAGCACCGCGCCATGCCAGACAAATAGACGGGGGAACCAGTGTTGCTGCGGACGAACAATCATAATGGGGTTAAATCGTATAGAAAAATCAAGCCACTGTTTTAACAGGACAGCAGGCCTTTGCCCAGCACTAATATCTCGTGTACGACCTAAGTTATTGAAGAGTGAATGTGAATTAAATAAAAAAGTTACCTGCTGAAATTTAAAGAATATTCATAATACAAGAGCAAAAATATTTGTACCTGATGGCCTTAAATATCTCAGTTATAATAAGATTTGGTCATCATAAATACCCATATATTGGTACAAAACCTTTATCTAATGACAATAAGTCGCCTAAACAATAGCAGGCTATTTTTTATTGCATAGTAGGAAAAAGGCCAAAGTACATCACTAGAACCAATGGTTTAGATAACGTTTAAAAAAGGAAAATAACTATTAATATCTTATAGTTAATGGAATTTTATTTATCATTGAAAATATCAATGATAAAAGACATATCACATCCCGATTGTATTTTTGTACAAAAGTAAACCAATATACAATGATTCACAAATGAGTAATAAACATTACGTTTCTCGGACGATTACCCTCTCTGTCTTCTTAAATGATCATGTTATAGTTATCCCAAAGAGTCGACCTCGCTCCGCCAATCGCCTACGGAAAGCCAGTTAGCTTTGCGACCCCCGTCTTTTACATGATAATTCGGCCACTTTGATGTTTCTTTAAACGTTTCGTTTTTAACGGTGTCTGAATATTCATACAAAACAGTATCGCTCTCCTGCCACAGCTGACGCGTTACCCCAGAATCACTCTATACAGATGATTGAACTTTTATGACTGCACCGACTCGCTTTCAAGCATCATTCTTACACCCACGTTACTGGCTAACCTGGTTTGGTCTAGGCGTTCTATTCTTGCTCGTTCAGCTACCCTATCCTGTGATGTATCGTCTTGGGATATGGCTGGGCCGAACCTCAATGCGTTTCCTTAAGCGCCGCGTATCGATTACCCGCAGAAACTTGCAGCTTTGCTTCCCACACATGGACAAAGAGACGTTAGAACGCACTATTGTGCAGAATTTTGAATCTCTGGGGATGGGCTTATTAGAAACCGGTATGGCTTGGTTCTGGTCCGATGCCCGCGTTAAACGTTGGTTTGATGTCAGCGGTTTAAACCACCTAAAGCAGGCCCAGCAGAATCAAAAAGGGGTGCTGGTCATTGGTGTACATTTTATGTCGCTGGAACTAGGCGGACGCGCGATGGGTCTATGCCAGCCAATGATGGCGATGTACCGCCCGCATAACAACAAAGCGATGGAGTTTGTACAAACCTGGGGCCGTATGCGTTCAAACAAAGCGATGCTGGATCGTAAAGATTTGCGCGGCATGGTACACGCACTGAAAAAAGGCGAAGCCGTTTGGTTTGCTCCAGACCAGGATTACGGCCCGCGTGGCAGCGTATTTGCTCCACTGTTTGCCGTCGATCAGGCAGCCACTACCAGTGGTACCTATATGCTAGCCCGTTTGGCAAAACCAGCGCTGGTTTCTGTTGTACTGGTACGTAAAGAAAAAGGTGCCGGTTATGATCTGGTGATTCAACCGGCCCTGACTGACTATCCTATTGACGACGAGATGGCTGCAGCAGCTTATATGAATCGGGTAGTAGAAAAGGAAATCATGAGAGCACCTTCTCAGTATCTCTGGCTGCATCGCCGATTTAAAACGCGGCCTGCAGGCGCGCCTTCTCTTTACTAAGCATCAGAAACAAAAAGCCCGCGATCATTCGCGGGCTCAGACTGCTGACAAAGTCAGTTATTAGGGAGAGTACGCCGTTGGGGTCGGAGCGGCTTGTCCGTCTGAGCGCCCCTAGGCGTACTATGCCCGAGTATCTCGATCTTCAAGACAACATTGTCATCAAACTCAGCCCGCGATCGCGCGGGCTTTTTATTGAGTCATACGCCTTAGCATATCACCACATCAAGATGCCGATCAGCGGTGCTGCTACCACAGTCGCAACCCCTGCTAGCATCATAACCAGACTCGATACCATCCCTTCTTCTGGCCCCATCTCATAAGCTTTAGCGGTGCCCGCACCGTGAGATGATGCACCAAGCCCGGCACCTTTAGCCAAGCGGCTTTTTACCGCTAAACGCAAAAACATAATATCGCCGATTGTCATACCAAACAGACCGGTTATTACCGTAAACAACGCCACCAGATCTGGCTGCCCACCTAACTGTTTGGCTGCCGCTAAAGCAAAAGGTGTTGTGACCGAACGCACGGCCAGACTGCGCTGTACTTCCATAGGTAATGCCAGGAATTTAGCTAACCATACAGAAGTGAACACGGCGACAAGAATTGCCGTTAACACGCCCGCGCTCAGTGACATCCAATGGCGACGAATGATGTGCAAATTTTCATAAACCGGCACAGCAAACGCAATCGTTGAAGGCCCCAAAAACCACAGTAGCCAATGTGTTTCACCAATATAATCCTGGTAAGAGACATGTGTCGTCACCAGCAACAACACCAAGACTATCGGAGTAAAAAGTAACGGCATCAGCAAGAGAGTTCGTTTTTGACGATAGAGCTTCTTGTTGAAATAATACAGCGCCAATGTCACCACAAAGCAGATAAGGCTGAGAATAATATCAATCATGGTTGCCACGCTTTTGCATCATACGCTGTTCAAAACGATAAACCCGGTCAACAACCCAAGCAGTCGTCCCCAACGTCAGTACAGTACTGACCGCAATCACCAGTAAAATACGCCAGCCTTCTACCATCAGTAATTGCGTGTAATTCACTACCGCGACTACCGCAGGCACGAAAAACAGCAACATTTCCGCCAATAACCAGCGAGAGCCAGCTTTCACCCAGCTCACAGGCAACACCTTGCAAATAATCAGTAGCAACAGCATCAGCATACCAACAATGTTGGCAGGCAAAGGCAGATGTAATAACACCACTAAACGTTCAGCGACAATAAAAAGCAGCCCATACAGTATGACCTGAATCACAACCTGAAAACGGGCAATCAAAGACGGCGCTTTCAAGCGCAACGCCAACATCATAGTAAATGGCCTTAAAAGAGGAGAAATTACGATACGCAGTATACGTTCACAGGAAACCTGTTAAGAAATGAATTAAAATCACTTAAATCATGCCAAATTGGAATGATTTAAAAATAGGAGTTTTATGGACGTTCGCACCCTGCGCTATTTTGTTGAAGTGGTCCGCCAGCAAAGCTTTACTCGTGCGGCGGAAAAACTGTTCGTCACCCAGCCGACCATCAGCAAGATGTTGCGCCATCTTGAAGAGGAGTTGCAATGCACCTTACTCATCCGCGAAGGGAGGCGGCTTCATCTGACCGATAGCGGCCAGGCACTTTACCAACGGGGACTGAATATTCTTGAAGAGTTTCGCCAGCTAGAAGCCGAGCTTGAGGATATCAATAACGTCAAATCCGGGCGCTTACGTCTGGGTATTCCGCCAATGGTCGGCACACAAATGGCAGATCTGATCGGCACCTTCAGGCAGCGCTACCCAGGGATAGAACTGATTATTTCTGAACTGGGCGGATTGGTGGTACAGCAAGCAGTGATATCTGGCGAGTTAGATTTAGCGATCACTGCATTGCCAAGCGATTCATCTTTGCCCATCACCTCGATGCCACTTTTCTCCCACCCGTTGTACGTGGTGGCACCACGCAATGAGTATTGGCTTAGCCAAACCTGCGTGCCCATCGCCGCCTTAGCCAATGAAAGCATTTTGATTTACAACGAAGGCTTTGCGCTTTATCGGCAACTGATGGCGGTATTTAGTCAGCAAGGCTTTACGCCAAAAATTGCCGCACGCAGCGGCCAGTGGGATTTCCTGGCCGCGATGGTGAAAACCGGCATGGGTGTCGCTATTTTACCCGCGCCAATCTGCCAACGCCTCGATGCCAGTCGCCTATTATGGTTGCCGCTAGAGCCAGAGATGACCTGGCAACTCGGCTTGATCTGGCATCAGGGGAACTACCTGTCGCAAAGCGCACAAGCGTGGATTGCGCTGTGCCACGAATACTTGACGGGCAAAGAACAGCAGCCATAAAAGAGTACGGGGACAGACTCTCTCTACTTAGCCAATGTCTGAAACCCAAAAATCGCTAACATTTATCAGGCTTTGACTCGTCCCAAAGGGATTCGCCATCGCCTTGTTATGCTGACAGTCGTCACTGTATTTTTTAAAAAAGTGGCAATACGCCTACGATACTTGCTCCAAGCAACATTACGCCTGTGACTATATTCGCTCTAAATAGCTTGAAGTTCAGATCAGGGCGATCAACATCTATTCTCCATGCTTGCCACGCGAGATGGGCTGCAAGTATCGCCATACCATAAAAGTATGCGGCTGACATTGACAGCATCCATCCTCCGATAGTCCACAACAGCACGGTGACAATATAAAACCCACCGATCCACTCCCGCCCTCTTGCGCCAAATAATATTGCGGTAGAACGCAGTTTAAGCTTGGCATCGTCTGTCACATCAACATAGGCATAAATACTGTCGTAACCGACTTGCCAGGCAACAGCACCGGCCCACATGATAATGGCACCGAGAGGAACCATTCCTTGCGTATCAGCCCACGCCATCAACATGCCCCAATTAAAAGCGGCACCTAATGGCACCTGGGGCCAATGGGTAAATCTTTTACAAAGAGGATAAATAAAGACAATCGGCAGCACCCCGACGGCAAGCCATCGAGATAACGGATTCAAGAAAATCAGCAACGAGGCAGCGACAGCAAGCTCGGCAATGAGAAACACCAGCCCCTGACGAGTTCGTAGTTGCCCACTCGCTAACGGACGAAAACGGGTTCGCTCTACATGCGCATCGAATTTTCTGTCCGCAATGTCGTTAGCCGTTGACCCCGCACTTCGCATGATGAGCGCACCTAGCGAAAAAACAATCAATCGCTGGAAGGTCGGCAGACCATCAGCGGCCTGCACCAAGGCGGCAAGACACGGCAACAGCGTTAACCAAGTGCCAACAGGCCGATCTAGCCGTGCGAGCCGAGCGTAAGGTCGCCACGCTCTCGGTAACCAGCGGTCCACCCAGTTCGTGAAGTCGATATCACTGAGGTCAGGCCGTACATGAGGATTTTTGATCATGAATCCACTCTCTATTGGTCCTGGAAGAATGAGCCCGCCCACATCGATGTGAGAATCAGGTCTCATACCTGTATTGCGCTGCTCAATCACGAAAAAAGTAAGTAAGAATCAGCGCTTAGCCAGAATTCTATGAAGTATTGTGATATACGTAAATCCAAATTATATTCAATGTGGTATTTAAAAAAGGAATACCAAAATGCGTCTGGAACGATTGGAGCGCTGGGCTACCGTTAGGCATTTTCGCTTAACCATCGCGCTATTCGAATACGGTAGTGTCCTTCATGCTTCGAGAGCCCTGAACATATCCCAACCAACAGCAAGCAAGTTGCTCCAAGATCTTGAAGAGGCTATTGGCGCTCAGTTATTCATCCGTAACCGTCGAGGAGTCACACCGACTGAGTTAGGACGGGCATTTGTAGACCGCAGTAGAATGGTGCTTGCACAACTCGAGCACGTTTCTCAGGCGATAGATGCCTTGGGTAAAGGACATGCGGGGCGCGTTACCATTGGAACCATGCTGACGGGCTCCAGCTACTTGGTGCCAGCCGCAATCGCAAGGCTATGGTTATCCCGGCCAAACATTCGAATCAAAATCGTCGAGGGTGTCAGTGGAGAGCTAATACCCCGTTTAATTTCCGGCGAACTTGATTTTCTGGTAGGCAGGTTATCGGACATCAGTTCTAGTTCCGTTGTTTTACAGGAAGCGCTATTTAGCGAGAATGCCATCATCGTCGCCAGACGTGGCCATCCACTGGCTGAAAGACCGGAAGCAACGCTTGAGGAGCTCGCACACGAACCCTGGCTACTTCCGTCCTCAGAAACTACCCTGCGAAAACAATTTGATAATATTTTCTATAAAGAGAATATTGATCCGCCTCATGCATCGATTGAAACGGTATCCTTTTTTAATAGCCTATGGTTACTTAAAAGCACTGATTTGCTAGGCATGCTGCCGCAGTCTGTCGTATTCGATGCCGCACACAGTGGTGATCTCGTCCGTCTACCAGCATTTGAGCCACTGATTTTAGAGCAAATTGGTATTTCGAGACTGGCAGGCGTGAGCCTGTCGCCAGCTGCCACAGCATTGGTGAACGCCCTTCGAGACGCGATGCAAGGTACGACATAAATAAAAGACAGCGAAGCGACGGTACGCGGGGCATCATGACATAAAAAAGCCCGCCGGGCATGAACCAGGCGGGCAGATCATCTCATGTTGCAGATTTAGACTTCTCGCTCAACCAGTAGCGCTTCCAGCAAATCGAGATCATGCAATAACTTTTGCAGAGTTTCGTTGCTGATCCGCTGCGTTGCACGCAGGTGATACAGCTCACCACGTTCAGCGCGCAAGGCCGTCAAGCGGAAACGGCGCTCGAGGTTTTCTAGCATCAAGGCGCTTTCGATATCATCCTTATTCTCGGTACGTCGCCGCAAGGTACCGACAACCCGAGAACTGATCTCTTTGAGCGTCAGCTCATCAATGTTCTCTTCCGAGTCATTCATCAGACGTTCTTCCATCTTATGAACGCTCTCAATCGCGACTTCTGCAGCAATGCCTTTCGCCATACGTTCTTCCTTACGATAAGCCGTGTTATCCGCCACATGTACACCGCGTAGTAAGAACGGCAATGCGATAACCCCGGCCACTAAGGAGAACAAAATCACACCGGTCGCTAAAAAGACCAGTTGATAACGCGAAGGGAATGATGAACCATCGGCCAGGAACAACGGAATAGAGAGCACACCTGCCAGTGTGATGGCTCCACGCACCCCAGCGAAAGATGCCACCCACAGTTCACGCGTGCTGTATGAACCAAACAACAGTGGTTTCTTTTTCAGAATGCGATTGCTGAAGTTCTTCATCAGCCACAGCCACACAAAGCGCAGCAGCAGCAGTGCAAAATAGATAATGCCAACGTCCGCAAACAGGTGCCAGGTCACGATAGATGCATCGTGGGTCGCTTGATCGATAGAGTTCTCAAGAATGCTTGGCAGTTGTAAGCCCAACATGATGAAGACCATGCCGTTAAAGACAAACTCCAACATCGCCCACACGCTGTTAGCACGTAAACGCATAGCCAGAGGCGCATTACGGATGATCCCGGACTGGCTAATCGTCATCCCTGCTGCAACCGCCGCCAGAATCCCCGAGACACCAATATGTTCGGCAATCAGATAGGAGGCAAAAGGTAACAGCAGCAGCAGAACAATTTGCGTTGCCGGATCATCCCCGCTCCAGCGGCTCATGATACGCAGCGATTTACTGTACAACCAGGTCAAGGCTACCCCGGCCATTAACCCGCCGATCGCCACCTTGAGGAACTCCAGGCTAGCGCCCGAGACGGTAAAGACCATCGTGCCCATTGCCACCGCAATCGCAAATTTGAGAGAAACCAGGCCGGACGCGTCATTCATCAACGCCTCACCTTCCAGCACACTCATAATCGACTTCGGAATACGCCCCTTACCAATAATTCCTGATAATGCCACGGCATCGGTCGGTGACAGTACTGCAGCTAGCGCGAAGGCTGCCACCAACGGCACATTAGGTACCATCATATAAATCAGGTAACCAACACCCACGACCGTCAACAGTACCAATACTAAAGCTAATCCAAGAATTTCCCTGCCATGATGCAAGAACTCACGCATCGGCGTTTTCCAACCATCGGCAAACAGCAAAGGTGGGATAAAGAGGACCAAAAAGAGTTCAGGATCGAAATCCACATGCAAACCAAAATTCGGCCAAGCCAGTAAAGCACCTACTGCAATTTGCATCAGCGGAAGAGGTATTTGGAACGGTAACATTCTGGTAACAACACCGGATAGTGAGACCACCAGAATCAAAATGAGGATGGTAAAAAATATTTCCATACTTTCCTTAGATTCTTATTTCTATTGCAGCTTTTTGCCGAACGCAGCAAGTACGCCGGACATCCCGAGGGGGAATAGTAGATCAAAAAGTGGCAGAGTTTAAATCTCTGTGTGCGGTTTGAATGGACGAATCCCGATTTTATTGCATTAGTTTTTTTGATGCTGCGGATGCTTTAGATATGACAATACTAAGAAATACAACTGCTGATGTGATAGCAGTTCAATAATTTGTAATCTTCAGCCCTCCCTCTCAAAACGGTTAAAATATACTCAGGATGTTTTGCAGCCATTTGAAAATTTGAGTACCATGCTACTTCAAGTTAAGCATTCGTCACTAATATCAGGTGGTATATATGGCCCAAGTAATCGAAGAGCATAAAGGTAGGGAACGACCTGAACGTCCATCGATTCGCCGTTCGTCTGAGTATAAGACACAATTGAGCATCGCCTCTGATCTCCTTGCTGCGAAAATGGAAGAAAAGCGCAAAATATGGGATACAAAATCGTCAGATCAAAACTAATCCAAGAAGTCATTCTCGAAGAACCTGCAGCACAACTTCCTATTGATGAGTTTGAAGAATATAAGCTCATTTGCTTGCAAGAAGGAAAGATTCCAGTCCCTTCCGAAATAGAACAGCATGATTTTATGTCTTATTCTGAAACCATCGGAAGAGGCAAATTTATGGAAAGACCAATAACTGCTAGGGCTGAAGAACTTCATCATGCTCATATGTGGCAATAAGGATGCTGTTGGGGTAACGGTGATGAACTAAAGATTCAATGGGCGTGCACCAGTAATAGCTATGTCATCTATTCTTACTTTGTTGATAAAGACCAAGATCATCACATCTACATCATCGACTATTGCAAAGATGAAGCTCACCGATTGATTGAAGATAGAAAACAGGTTCTTGTTTGGGTCGAGCAAGCAAAGCTACATCGATTATTGAATTTATAATGCTGCTACTGGTCGACCCCATCTTATTTTCAACGCGCTAGCTGATAAGGCCCGCCTTTTTTAAGCGCTTGTTGATAAGCCGGCCGCACTTGAACGGCAGATAACCAAGCTTGCAGGTGGGGATAAGCTTCAAGCCCACCTCTTGACTCAATCGCCTCTATCGGAAAACTCATCTGAATATCTGCGGCGCTAAATTGGCTACCGGCAAACCAATGCTGTGTCGTAAGGTGCGTTTCCAGATAATGCAGATGATTGGCAATCTGCTTATCGAGATAATTTTTCTGCACACCTTTACCAATTGCTCGACCAATCGGGCGAATCAACCACGGCATCGGCGATTGCCCCAAACGCCCGAAAATAAGCTTCATCACCAATAATGGCATCAATGAACCCTCGCTATAATGCAGCCAATAGCGATATTGCTGGCGGGCGATATGTTCGGTGGGTTTGTATTTTCCTGCAAGATCATAGGTTTCCTGCAAATACTCAATAATCGCACCAGACTCAGCCAACGTCAGAGCGCCATCCACCAGCACCGGGGATTTTCCCAACGGGTGTACTTTTTTAAGTGATTCCGGGGCCAGCATGCTTCTTTTATCACGCTGATAAAGCGCAATGTCATAAGGAACACCAAGCTCTTCAAGCATCCAAAGAATGCGTTGAGATCGTGAATTATCCAAATGATGGATCGTAATCATGCATGCAACTCCGGCAAAATTGAGGCGATATAACTCAACTATAGATGAATAATTAGCAGGTTATGGCTTTTATTCATCGCTATTGACATCACTTACCGATAGCCCCATATTGAATTTATATTTATTTTTAATGAATTTAAATTCAATATGGAATTATCATGTCTGATGCACTAAGCGTAGTAGAAAGCCAATTTTCAGCCTATAACAAGCATGATCTTGATGCTTTCGTCGCCAGTTTTAGCGACAACTTTATCGCTTATCGCATGCCATCAACCGAGCCATCTATTATAGGTAAACAGCAACTCCGAGAATTCTATGCCAATCACCGTTTTAATCAGCCAGCATTACGGGCCGAGCTCATTTCACGAACGGTATTAGGTAATAAGGTATTTGATTTCGAAAGGATTCATGGATTGAGCGAACAACCGATAGAAAGTGTAGCGGTGTTTGAAGTGAATAATGGCTTAATTAACACCGCTTGGTTTTACTTTTCTTAAGGTGATCCAATTATCTTGGTGACAAATCTGGCCATAACGGTTTAACCGTCTGCATTAATGCCGTGGTACCACTGGCAACGGACATCTTGCGAATGCCTTCTTCACTACTGCCAATCACTGTCTCCAGCCCAGCTTCCTGACAAATCACTGCGCCGCCTGCAATATCCCACAAGGTGGTGCGGCGCTGCATATGACCATCAATCATCCCCTTCGCAGCAAAGATCATCCCAACGGTGGTACAACGATAGCTGTGTACTGACCAGTTAGCGGCACGTAATCCATAAAAGAAGGCGACCGCCTCATCCAACTTGTCATCAGAACTGTCACCCAGAGAAAGGATTTGCACCTCAGCAAAACGGCTATCGCGCACGAAAACCTGCCCGTTGCGAAACACCCCTTGCCCACTTTCTGCCGCAAAATGTTCATTCAGTACCGGCAACGACACGACACCAATTACCGGCTGATGTTGTTCTACCAGCCCAAGCGATACGCCCCACAACGGTGAACCTCGTAAGAAATTCGAGGTACCATCAATCGGGTCGATCACCCAACAGGCGCTATCGCCCAATTGTCCACCCATCTCTTCCCCAACCACCGCATCGTTAGGAAAATGTAACTGCAACTGCTCACGAATAAACTGCTCAACAGCCACATCAGCTTCAGAAACAAAATCCTGTGGACGCTTACTGCTGACGTTAATTTCATCGCGGCGGTTAAAATGGCTCAGTGCCAATTCAGCGGCACGCTCTACAATCTGACTGGCTATCGCCAGACGGGCAGACATAGGTGTATTCACGGATGGTTTCCACTAATGAGTTGAAGTGACCCTTATATGAGTCAATTTTAGCTGCGACAATCACGGTAACTGAGGCAATTTCGCACGTCCAATGTATTGATTAATAAATTAACATCAGTAAATGACAGAATATCGCATGCGGGAGAAAATCAGCACATCACGCGCAGATAAACGCTTGCCAAAGCGCGGAAAAAAGCTCTATATCTAATGTTCAAAAAAACCTAGCCAACGCTTCCTGGAGCTTTCGCATGCCTGATATCGCTCATATTTTGCCTTTTATGTTTATTGCTCTCGGTTTGGTGGTCACACCGGGCCCCAATATGATCTATCTCATCTCACGCTCATTAAGCCAGGGGCCAAAAGCCGGGTTAATTTCACTAGGCGGCGTGGCGGTAGGTTTTTTGTTTTATATGGTTTGTGCAGCGCTTGGTATCACTGCGCTATTAATGGCCGTGCCTTTCGCCTACGACACACTGCGTTTATGCGGGGCGATGTACCTGCTTTATATGGCCTGGCAGGCAATTAAACCCGGCGGTCGTTCTCCTTTTCAGGTACGTGACCTGCCCAAAGATGGTCCGCGTAAACTCTTTACAATGGGCTTAGTCACCAATCTGCTGAACCCAAAAACAGCGGTACTATATTTATCTCTTTTGCCGCAGTTTATCGTGCCCGCACAAGGCCATGTGCTGATGCAATCTTTAGTACTCGGCTGCGCGCAAATTACCGTCAGCATGACGGTTAATGCACTGATTGCCATCAGTGCCGGCTATATCGCGGTCTTTTTGGCCGGCAGACCACTGTGGATGACCATCCAACGCTGGCTAATGGCAACGGTTCTCAGCGGTTTGGCCGTGCGTATGCTGTTAGATGGACGTAAGTAAGCGATAAATACTTAATAAGCATCGAGAGAGTACCCGTCTATTTTCAGACCAGACACAGCGCTATATAATGCAGTAAATAGCGAAATGCGGAACGTCATGATGCGTACTCTCTTCTCCTCAGTCCTGCTCGGTGCATTACTTAGCCTTACTTCTCTTCCCTCTTGGGCCACTCGCCAAGTGACCGATCAACTCGGCCGTCAAGTAACATTGCCTGACCATATTGATCGTGTGGTTGTACTACAACACCAGACACTCAATTTATTAGTTCAGTTAGACGCGACTAACGATATTGTCGGCATTCAATACGATTGGAAACAGCAGCTCGGAGACGGCTATCAGCGGCTGGCACCAGAATTGAGCAAGCTGCCAACGGTGGGAGATTTGACCCACGTTAATCTAGAAAGCCTGGTCGCGCTGCACCCACAGGTGGTTTTTGTCACCAACTACGCGCCTAAAGAGATGATTGATCAAATCAGTCAACTAGGCATTCCTGTCGTGGCTATTTCCCTACGCAAAGACGCTAAAGATCAGGCGGGTAAACTAAATCCGACGCTGGATAACGAGGAGCAAGCCTATAACGAGGGCTTGAAAGAAGGTATTACGCTGGTTGGTGATGTGGTGGGCCGGCAACAGCAAGCTAAACAACTGATCGCTTATACCTTCGCCCAACGTAAAATCGTTAGCGATCGCTTGCAATCGATCCCCGCCGCACAGCGTATCCGCGTTTATATGGCGAACCCAGAGCTCACCACTTATGGATCGGGTAAATATACCGGTTTGATGATGGCACATGCTGGCGCACTTAACGTCGCGGCAGCAACGGTGAAAGGCTACAAGCAGGTATCACTAGAGCAGATCATTGCCTGGGATCCTCAGGTGATTTTCGTACAGGATCGCTACCCGGAAGTGGTCGGTGAGATAATCCATGATCCGAAATGGCAGACTATTGATGCGGTAAAAAATCACAAAGTCTACCTGATGCCAGAATACGCCAAAGCATGGGGCTATCCGATGCCAGAGGCATTGGCACTCGGCGAGCTGTGGATGGCGAAAAAGCTCTATCCAGCGCGCTTCAAAGATATTGATATGCAAAAACAGGCTGATGCCTATTATCAGCAGTTCTATCGTACTCATTACCAGCCTTCCAAGGCCGATATTGACGATAGCCATGGCTAACACGCTAAACGTATTAGCCGCAGGCAGCTTGCGAAAAGTCTGGCTACCGATGATGGCCACCTTTACAGCCCAAAGTGGTATTCACGTTACCTCTAACTTTGGGCCTGCCGGTTTATTGCGCCAGCGTATTGAGCAAGGGGAAAAAGTCGATCTATTCGCCTCGGCCAATACGGCACACCCGCAGACGCTGCTCGACAGTGGCAAAGCCTTGCGGGTTGAGAGTTTTGCCAGCAACAGTCTGTGTCTGACTGTCAGTAAAGCAGCCATTGCCGCGCGTTTTGGCGCCGAAAGATCACCGGACTGGCTTGTGCTACTTAACGATGTAAGTTTACGTGTCGCCACATCCACGCCGCTGGCCGACCCTTCCGGTGATTATACCTGGCAGTTGTTTGATAAGATTGAGCAAGCTCAGTCTGGCGCAGGGGAATTATTACGTAAACGGGCGATGATGCTGGTTGGCGGACCACAAAGCTCGCCGGTGCCAACCGGTGAGCTTGCCGCCGCTTGGCTGATTCGTACCGGGCAATGCGATCTGTTTATTGGTTATGCCAGCTATGCCCCGCTGCTGAGGCAACAACAAGATTTACAGGTGATCGATATTCCGCTTGAGCAAAATATCCGCGCGGAATATGCGCTGGCGCTTTGCCATTCCCGCGCCGAATCGCTTGCTGACTTTATCTTATCTGCGCTAGGACAAGATTATTTAAGCCAGGCCGGTTTTGCTAGCGTGACTTAATCACGCTCCCGTTCTTTTAACGCCCGCTGACGATCGTAATATTCATCTTCAGCGGCAATAATTTCATCCAACAGCGAGTCGACATCCGCACTGTGGGTATCGTCTTCAAAATGTCCGGTTAACGGTGTTTCTGGCGTTAATTTACCGTCTTCGTAAAGCGCCCAAATCTCCTTGGCATAACGCGTTTTTAGAAGTTCCGGCGCAAACTGCCCATAAAATTCAGAGATATTGTTCACATCACGCCCAAACATCGACTCGGCATGATTGTTCGCTGCGGCATCGACTGCCTGTGGCAAGTCGATAATCACCGGCCCTTCGACGTCCTGCAAAACGTTAAATTCTGATAAGTCGCCGTGAACAATCCCCGCACACAACATACGTACGATGTTGCGGATCATTATTTCGTGGCCTTCTAACGCTTCTTCACGAGTAAACGTCACATCACTTAAGCGCGGCGCCACCATGCCTTCAGCATCAGTGATAAGCTCCATCAGCAGCACGCCATCTAAGCATAGATAAGGCTGCGGAACGCGCACGCCTGCGTTAGCTAAACGGAACAGCGCATCAACCTCAGCAGTCTGCCAGGTTTCTTCTTGCTGTTTACGGCCGAATTTTGAGCCTTTTTGCATTGCACGTGCGCTGCGGCTGTTACGGACTTTACGCCCTTCCTGGTACTGCACCGCCTGCTTAAAACTACGCTGCGATGCTTCTTTATAAACTTTGGCGCAGCGAATTTCCTCACCACATAACACGGTGTAAACATCGGCTTCTTTGCCGCTTTTAAGACGACGGACCACGTCATCAATCAGGCCGTCATCCACCAAAGGTTGGATTCTATTTGGGATCTTCATGCAGCCTTGTACCTTATTTACACGCGCGAGGGAATGACCTCGCACATTATTCTTTATCTCAAGTCAACACGTGCCCTGCTCGCGCCATGCTTCAGGCCACTCTTAACCGTCAGTTTATCGTAGTGGCGGCATGCTGCATACTTTGCACTCGCGCATTATCGACTTTTGAGTGGCGATGTTACCGGTTACAATAAATTCAGATGTTCGCTATTGAGTAGCTTCTGGCAAAGTAGATATAATAATGGTTTACCCTCGGTCGTTTATCTTTCGTTTATTAACTGCCCGGATTGGTATAGATGCGGTTTAAAGATAAAATGCTACCCTGCTGCAAATTCAAGCCATTTCACAGTATTTAAGGTCTCGTCATGCCAAATATTTTAATTACCGGTGCCACTGGCTTCGTCGGCGGTGCCGTTGTTGAACACCTGTTACGCCAATATCAGGGGGAGGATATCAACCTTCTGTTATTAGTACGGGCTGAAGATCAGGCAGCGGGATTAGCCAGAATTAAAGATAATCTTGAGAAGTTTGATTTAACTGTTGAACAACTTAATAAAATTAGCGAACAATCTATTTTATTAGGCGACTTATCTACCCCTGAAGGTTTCATTCAGGATGCAAGATTAGATTCAGTCACACACGTGATTAACAGTGCTGCCATTGCCTCTTTTGGTAACAATCCTGCAATGTGGCGCGTCAATGTTGACGGCTCTTTAGCATTTGCCAAACGCATGGCAAACGTAAAAGGCCTGAAACGTTTTATTCACGTTGGTACAGCAATGGCTTCCATGCCGGACAAAGACAGCGTCTTCTATGAAGATATGCCAGATAATGAGCACAACGAAGACCTGGTGCAGTACACTGCGTCCAAGCGTGCCATTGAAAATCTGATCCGTCAGGAATGTCCGCAACTGCCATTCGTGGTTGCTCGTCCATCGATCATCGTAGGCCACACTCAGTTCGGTTGCCGCCCATCAAGCAGCATTTTCTGGGTATTCTTGATGGCGCTGAAGCTGAAGAAATTTACCTGTAATCTGGATGACAAAATTGATGTTATTCCCGTCGATTACTGCGCGATGGTGCTGGTTAACCTGTGCTTAAGCGAAACCATTTCTCACGACTTCTACCATATTTCTTCTGGCGAAGACTTATGTACGCCATTCCATGAAATTGATGCATCAGTGGCAAAAGCAAATAACACGACAGCTATCGTCGGTGAGTACCAAAAAGTTAGCTATGCAGAATTTGCCGGTATAAGAAAACAATTTAAAGATATTCTTGGCCCTTGTAACGATAAAATAATTCTGCGTGCAATTAAGTTATACGGTGGTTTTGCAGAATTGAACGTTAAGTTTGATAATCAACGTCTGATGGATATGGGCATGCCTAAACCTGCGGCGTTTAAAACTTATATCGACAAATGCGTTTCATCAACCAAAGGAAGATCCATTCCTGAACTGATGATGGTCGATTTTAAGTAAGTGATATTTAGACAGTGCAGCAGGTTTTGCTGCACTGTCGTACTCCCCGACAGAAAAGCAATACTCCTGCCGTTCCAACACCTTCCTCATTACAGCAAATAAATGCTGCCTGACTGCTGGCGCAGCGCCGAAGGACTGATACCCCGAAGTGATTTAAAACGATTGCTGAAATGACTGCTGGAGCTAAACCCACAGGCTAAGGCGATGGTCGTTATATCCTGCTGCCCGTGACGTAACATCTCTTCTGCTCGAATAATTCGCGCATTCATCACATACTGATGCGGTGCTACGCCCATGCTTTGTTTAAACATCCGCGCAAAATGGTATTCGCTCAATTCAGCAATCGTGGCCAATTCTGCCAGCGTCAGTGGTGCCGATAAATGCTCATGGATATAGCTTTTCACCCGATTCAATACGTTGGGAGACAAACCACCACGCGTGGTAGGCAACGCCCACTGCAACTGAGTATAACGCTTGGCTAGATGTGCCATCAGCAAGGTGGTCGCACTGCTGAGGATTAACTGATTACTATTGTCTTGCCAGTCGCAATCAAGCAAAAAATGGCGATATAGCATAGTAATTTGCGGATCTTCGCCGAAAACCTGCTCATCAACATTAATTGAGGCGGGGCTACGATCCCAGGTTTGTTCGACCAAGTGACGTAAATGATCGTCGGTACAATACAGATGAACAAAAGAGAGCGCACCGCGTATATCCCAGCTCGATTCGTTATGCTTGGGCATAATACAAAAACGATCCGGGCCACCGCCATTATGCCAACCGCTACGTGTTTTGTGGTAGCACTCATAGCCATCAGCCACGTACAAACTTAGCGTGTGGTGCTCAGGTTTTTCCAGCGTGACGCAATCATTCTTATTTGACCAAGCCGCCAATTGAATACCCGAGCCAATCTGAACAGTGCGCTGTAACGCTGCACGGTGCTTGCTCAGTGTATTGAAGACCTGATACTTAGACATAGAGAAGATCGCTTAACCAATGAATTGCCGCCAGTGTAAAACGTTGCGCGATATCAGGCTAGTCATTGTCCAACCGTAACTGCGAAAAATGCGCAAGAATATGCAAGTGCCAGCCGATTATTGCAAGCAAGGTAGTGCATCACTTTGGATAATATGCCGGGTTATTTTTCTGTCACTCGCAATGAGAATGTTCAATGAACGCATTACTATATATTTCGGTGGTTTTAATTTGGGGAACCACATGGTTCGCTATCGTCTTGCAACAAGGTAGCGTTGCGGTGACAGTGTCTATCTTTTATCGTTTTTTACTCTCTGCCGTCATCATGATGGCCGTCTTATTAGTGACTCGCCGTCTGCGTAATATGGCGCTTAAAGACCACTTATTTTGTCTTGCACAGGGTTGCTGCGTTTTCGCCTTCAATTATTACTGCTTTTACCATGCTGCGGCGTATATCAGCAGCGGGCTAGAATCGGTCATCTTCTCGATGTCGATACTGCTCAATGCTTTCAATGGCATGCTGTTTTTCCGCCAGAAACTCAAACCGGGTCTGATACCTGCATCAATCCTCGGATTAGCCGGTATTGTCATTCTTTTCTGGAACGACTTTGCGGCGGCACAAATCGCGCCAGGACTGCTCAAAGGCATTGGCTTGAGTTTGCTTGGTACTTATGGGTTCTCATTGGGCAATATGATCAGCACTCGGCACAAAGCGCGAGGATTAGATGTCACCACCACCAATGCTTACGCGATGAGCTACGGTGCAATAGCGATGGCCCTGTTCAGTCTATGGCAAGGTGATTCCTTCGCCATTGATTTGAGCCTGCGTTATCTTGGGTCATTGGTGTATTTATCGGTGTTTGGTTCGGTGTTGGCTTTTGGTATCTATTTCAGCTTGGTCGGTCGTATTGGTGCCAGCCAAGCCGCTTACAGTACTTTGCTGTTCCCGCTGGTCGCCCTCACCGTATCGACGTTTTATGAAGGCTATCAGTGGCAGACCAACGCGGTCATTGGCCTGCTGCTGATTTTACTTGGCAACTTGGTGATGTTCTGCCCACCAAGCTGGTTACAGCGAGTCGGCTTACAGCGCGCCTAAACGCGGGCTGAGTAAGTCTTCCAGCCCAATGCGGCGGAATAGCTCACGACGCACTCTATCGGCCACGCCGTTGACGATGTCACAACCGTCTTCTGAAGGGTCGATATGGGTGCGGAATGGGCGCGAGCCAAACGGCAAATCAATGACATCAACAATCGCCTTCGCGACCTCCGCAACATCAGCCCACTCAGGCTCTAATGCAGCCAAACCTTGGAAACTCTGTTCTGCCAATCCAGCGTAAGGGCCGTTGTCATACTCTGACACCCTGGCTTTATCTGCTGGCGAACCAGCATGTACAAAGTGATTGGTCCCTTTAGTGAAAGCCCCCGGTACGATAATCGACGTTTCAATGCCCCAACGAGTCAATTCTGAGGCATAAGATACTGCCAGAGAATCCATCGCTGCTTTGGCGGCAAAATACGGCGAGAGATAAGGTGGTGTACCGCCGCGCGCACTGCTCGACGAGATCCACATCACCAGCCCTTTACCTTGCTTACGCATGTAGGGCAACGCCGCACGGTTTACCCTCTGGGTGCTCAGCACGTTAATATCAAACAATTGCGCAAATTGTTCTGGCGTAAAGGCTTCTGCGGGACCAAAAGACATATGTCCCGCGTTGTGGATCACCACATCAATGCGCCCAGATTCAGCCATTACTGTGGCGATACCCGCTTGCACCGAGTCATCCTTACTGACATCTAACTCGACGCTACGCAAATCGACGTGGCGTTCTTGAGCATAGCGCTCAACTTCCGCAACTTGGGGTGCATTGCGCCCGGTAGTATCACGCATACTGGCGTAAACACTATGTCCGGCATCAGCCAAAGCACGTGCAGTCAATGCACCAAATCCGCTGGAAGCACCGGTGATCAGAATCACCTGTTTAGCTTGTTGCATATTTTGTTCCTCAGACCTGTTTTGCGAGGGGCAATGCTTAAATAATGCCGCCGTTAGCACGCAGAGTTTGTCCATTGATCCAGCCACCATCAGCACCTACCAAGAAAGCGACGGTTGCCGCGATATCTTCCGGCTGTCCCAGACGTTGCAGTGGTGCGATATTAGCGATGGTGTTGATCAACTGTTCAGATTTGCCGTTAAGGAATAAGTCGGTTGCCGTTGGGCCTGGTGCGACGGAGTTGACGGTAATATTGCGGCCGCGTAACTCTTTAGTTAATACGTGGCTCAGCGCTTCTACTGCGGCTTTAGTTGCAGCATAGACACCGTAAGTTGGTTGATACAATCCCACGACGCTGGATGAAAAATTCACGATACGTCCGCCATCACGCAGGCGTTTTGACGCTTCACGTAAGGTATTGAAGGTGCCTTTTAGGTTGATATCAATCAAACGATCGAAGCTGGCATCATCGGTATCAGCAATGGTCGAAAGCGTCATGATGCCCGCATTGTTGACCAACACGTCAATGCCGCCAAAAGCCTGTTCTGCGCTGGCAAAAATGCGCGCAACTGCTGCCGCATCGCTGACATCGCCCTGCGCGCTGATAGCACGGCCGCCAGCCAGTTCAATTTTCTCCACCAACGCATCAGCCTCTGCCGCACCGCGTGAATAGTTAACAATAACGGTGAAACCATCTTGTGCCAGACGTTCCGCGATAGAGGCGCCAATGCCGCGTGATGCGCCAGTCACTAAAGCGACTTTGCCGCTGTTCGCTGCTACTGCGTGAGTTGTAGTTGTCATGATGTTTGCCTTATTTAATGGTGGCCTTCGTCGCTCGTTGGCCGGTGAGCAGATAATGCACCCTTGACGCTTTCGGATAATCACCTAACATTCGTTATCACTATCCGAAAATAACGAACAATCACGCTAAGGCTCGCCCCTAATGGACAAACTCGACAGCATGCGTTTATTTAGCAGAGTAGTAGAGCTGCGCAGTTTCACCAAAGCTGCGCAAGATTTAGGTCTCAAACGCTCGACTGTGACAGATGCCATTAAGCAGTTGGAAGAACGACTGAAAATAAGATTGCTGCAACGTACGACTCGTCATGTCAGCGCGACCTTAGATGGCGAAGCCTATTATCAACGCTGCCTGCGTATTCTGGCCGATGTGGAAGAAGCTGAAATGGCCTTTGCCGGGGCAAAACCAAAGGGACTGTTGCGCATTGATGTTCACGGCACGCTGGCACGTCATTTTATCCTACCGGGTATGCCAGAGTTTCTGAGGCAATATCCTGATATCGAACTCTTTATGAGCGAGGGCGATCGCTTAGTTGATTTAGTCCGTGAAGGCATTGACTGTGTAGTCAGGGTGGGTGAACTCAAAGACAGCGATATGGTGGCACGACTGCTCGGCAGGCTCGAAGAAATAACCTGTGCCAGCCCGGAGTATCTGGCTCGCTACGGCGTACCAGCAACGCTTAACGACCTAGACGGGCATCGAATGGTTGGCTTCCGTTCGACCGCCACCGGCAATGTGCTGCCGCTGGTGTTTAACATCGAGGGTAAGCCGCAGCAGCTCATGCTGCCGACCACCATTTCGGTCAGCGGGGCGGAGAGTATGAAAGAGGCGGCTCGACGAGGAATGGGCATCATTCAAGTACCGCGTTACGGCGTCGCGGACGATTTAGCACAAGGTCGTTTGCTCCCTGTACTCAGTCAATTCCCTCCCGGCTCAATGCCCGTTTCTCTACTTTATCCACGAAATCGCCAACTTTCGCCACGAGTTCGCGTATTTATCGATTGGCTAGTCGGGGAATTCGCGCAAAGGAACCAGTGATGATCTGATAAGAACATTGCCCCTATAGCTTACTTGCTATACACTTCTCATAGTAATTACGCTATAGGGAGTTAGCGCAATGTGGGACCTTATTACAACAGATACTTTTGACACTTGGTTAGATGCTCAGGATGAAAGTGTAAAAGAAGATATTATTGCCATGCTCGGTATTTTGAAAGAAATAGGCCCTAATCTTGGGCGGCCGTACGTTGATAATATACGAGCTTCAAACTACCCAAACATGAAAGAGCTACGCGTCCAGAGTAGTGGTTTACCATTCAGAGGTTTTTTCGCCTTCGACCCTTTAAGGCAAGGCATAATCTTATGTGCTGGCAATAAAAAGGGTCTGAATGAGGAACAGTTCTACACAGACATGATAGCTATCGCAGATGCAGAATACGCTAAACATTTAAAAAAGTTATCTCAGCCTGAGATAGTGAAAAAATCGACTAAGAAGGGGAAATAACATGTCTACTTTAGAAGAACTCTTAGCGAAACAATCACCTGAAAGTCAGAAGCGCATAGCTGAAAAAATGGATGTGTTACGCGTTGAGGTTGTTTTGAGCAAACTGCGCGAAGAATTTGAAATGTCTCAGAACCAAATGGCAGCCGCTATGGGTATTTCACAACCTACTGTGGCGAAAATGGAAAAAGCAGACAACGATCCGCGCTTATCAACCCTAAAACGTTACGTAGCGGCAATGGGTGGAGAATTACGACTTGATGTAAAACTACCGGACGGTAAGCACGTCGCGTTTAACATCTGATTTATTCGCTTTATTTATAACACAATCCCCTGCTGTCTCAGCGCATCCATATCCTGTAATGGCGGCGCACCAAACGAGCGGCGGTACTCACGGTTAAACTGCGACGGACTTTCGTAACCGACCCTGAACGCCGCCGTTGCGGCGTCAATTTTGCCGCTGAGCAACAGCCGTCGCGCTTCTAGCAGTCGGATCTGTTTTTGGTACTGTAACGGGCTCATCACCGTCGTGGCTTTAAAGCGGTGATGCAGGCTAGAGACGCTCATACCAACATGTCGCGCCAACTCGTCCATCCGCAGTGGGTTGGCGAAGTTCTTGCGTATCCACACAATCGCCTCGTTAATGCCTTTGCCTTGATAATACGAGAGCAGTTGCTGATAAAACACGCCGCCTTCAGGCGCTGTGATAAGACGATAGCCAATCTCTTGCTTCACCAACGTAGCCAAGACCTGCAGCTCCTGCGGGTTATCGAGCATATTTACCAGCCGTAAGAACGCATCCAGCAACGCAGTATCAGAGACCGCCACGTAAGTTGCCGCGCCAGTTTTTGGTTTCTCTGACATCGGCATATTGAGCGTGAGGATAGTATCGGCCATCTCTTTCAAGTCGAGATCGATACGCACACCAAGATAAGGTTGCGCCAATGATGCCTGAATAACCTGCCCGGCTATCGGCATATCAATCGCCGTCAGCAGGTAACTACCGACGCCGTATTCCGTGACGCCCTGGCCTATCAATACCTTTTTCTGCCCTTGTAAAATCAGGCACATTGACGGCTCCAACATGCCTTTACTGAGTTCAGTAGGCTCAGTAAAACGGATAAAAGACAGCCAAGGTAATGCCGTTTGCAGATGTTTTCCGTTGACGTTTTTGCAAGCAAGATGATCTAAAACCGCAGCCCGTAAAGTCAGCAGCTTCTGTTCATATTCTGTGGCTTGTTGGGCTGGGTTCATCACTTATCTCCGAAGATAGAGTTAATCGTTATCCGCTATTACCGCTTTTGGCTCAAGATACGCATCCAGCCCATAAGAGCCAAATTCTCGCCCTAATCCCGACTGTTTAAAGCCACCAAACGGTGCGGCAGGTTCATCGTAGATACCGTTAATAAATATGCGCCCGGCGACAATTTGTGAAGCTACCGCGCGCGCTTTTTCGGTATCCGCAGAACTGACATAAGCGTGTAAGCCATAAACCGTATCATTGGCTATTTCAATGGCTTCCTCCACACTCCGATAAGTCAGGATAGAAATTACCGGGCCAAAAATTTCTTCTTTGGCAATGGTCATCTGCGATGTCACACCGCTAAATACCGTCGGTTTAACAAAATAACCTTTATCTAAACCGGCAGGACGCCCTTCGCCACCGCAGACCAGTTCTGCACCTTCTGCAATCCCTAGACGAATATAGTCTTCCACTCGCTGATACTGTTTAGCGGTCACCAAAGGTCCAATTTGCACCTTCGGATCGACAGGATCACCCACTACAACCTGCTCGGCAGCGCGTTTGATGATAGCCTTAACTTCATCCAGGCGGCTTTCCGGCACAATCAATCGAGTTCCAGCCAGGCAGGCTTGTCCATTGTTAAAAGTGCCGACGATCAACGCCAATGGAATAGCTTTTTCTAAATCCGCATCTTCCAGGATCACATTAGGCGATTTACCACCGAGCTCCAGCGTCACGCGCTTCATGGTATCGACTGCACCACGGGCGATGGTTTTGCCGACCAACGTCGAACCGGTAAAGGAGATTTTAGCAATATCCGGGTGGCGAGTGATCTCTGCGCCTACGACATCACCACGGCCGGTGACAATATTAAAGATCCCAGGAGGCAAGCCAGCATCGTGCAAACACTCGGTCAATAGCTGTGTTTGCGCGGCGCTTAACTCACTGGGTTTAATCACTACGGTGCTTCCCGCCGCCATCGCCGTCGCCATTTTATTGCAGATAAAGCCATAACTTGCATTCCATGGCGTAATAAGACCAACGACACCCAGTGGTTCCATCACTACCGTCGCACGGCCTTCTTTACGGACAAACGGGTAGGTGCGCAACAACTCTTGAGCTTGCAAAAATGACTGAGCTGAGCGATTTACGGTACCACTTGCCATCGCATAGGTACCGCCATATTCCTCAATCATCACGGCAATCAGTTGCTCAGAGCGAGCTTTAACCGCATCGTGCAGTTGCTGCAAATATTGTATACGCTGTGCTTTACTGGTTTTGGAGAAGGTAACATAGGCGGCCTTTGCAGCAGCAATCGCACGCTGAGTATCAATTTCATCGGCCAGTCTTACCTCGGTGGCAGGCTGTTCAGTAACAGGGTTAACCAAGGTCATTACTTCTGTGCCGTGAGGCTCGACAAACTCGCCGTTGATATAAATCTGAGAGACTTGTTTCATACGTTGCTCCGTTATGGCTGATGAGTACAGAATTTAGTCTATGTTTCTCCTCGTCGAAGGGGATAGACGGATCCTGTAGCAGCATTGCCTAATCCTGCAAAACAGGCGTAACGTATCTTCACCTCTCCTCTCACCTATAAGGGACAACATATGCCAGCCAAACCAATCGTTATTACCTTACATATTGGCAGTGAAGAAACGCAGGTAGATGTGGGTCAGTCGGTGCTGAGTATGACGCTAGGCACAGAAATTACCGCACTAGGCTATTTCCGCCACCAGCCACCAACGCCCGCCGAAATGGAAACGGCGATCATGGTGGTAGAAGATGAGATTATGCGTATTCGCTATGATATCCCAGCCGATGCGCGACTTATCAGCCAGGATCAAGACATTCGAACTATCGCGCATCTGGCGGGAGTAGCAGAAGATGAAAATATGCTGCTCTCAATCGACGCCGTCGAGCGTACCTTTGATAGATTATCTCTGGTGATTAATGGCCGTTCAGCCCACGTTGAGGGCATTCCTGCCAGTAACGAATTTGCTGCCACCTTGCTGATTTTACGTGAATTTATGCACCATTTAGGGTTTAAACAGATCGAACTAAAAGGCGCGAAAGTTACCCTATAAGCCAGCCCAAGGCCAAGATATACTTATAGGTACTATCTTTATGTACCAAGTTGAGAACTCATGAGCACACAACCAAAGCGTGGCCGCCCTCCCGTTCTTTCGTCAGCAGAACGGATGCAAGTAATTTTGGAAACCACCCAGCAATTACTTGAGCAAAAAGAGATGGATGCTCACAGTATGGCTGAAGTTGCCAAACTGGCGGGGATGTCCAAAAGGACGTTATACGACTTGGTCCCTAGTAAAGAAACGCTGATCTCTTTGGTCATTGAGCGCTCACGCAGTCGTATCGCCGATCTCTTGGACAAGCAGATAAATACCAGCGCCGAAGCGATAGAACTGCTGGAGTATTTCTGTATCCGCTGGGCTGACAATGCGCTGTCTGTGGCGGTGACCAACACTGTTCGCTTGGCCATGGATGAGCGCAGAACATTTCCCGGTATCGCCGCCGCCCACTTTGAAAAAGGCGGGGAATATCTGGCTGCAAAACTGGCGGTGTGGCTCCAACAGATGAGCGATAAAGGGCTGCTGGTGGTTGAAGACCCGATTGTGATTTCAGAAATGCTGCTGGCCTATCTTATTTCTCACCCTCTTTTTTCACAGGCACTCGATCATCGAGCTGCGCTTTCAAAGTCCGAAACCGTCGAACGGGTAAGACAAATACTGAAAATATGTCGCGTAGGGATTGCGAGCTAACCTCTTAAATATACAAAATTTGTACTGACCTCCCTCGCTGTTGCGCCCAATATTTGGGCCTAACAGCCTATGTCGCAGCTCCTCGAGCGACTCTCAAACTTATCCGTTAATCCCTCATTCTTGCTCGTATATCAGGCGTAAGAGGATCTTGACTATTACAATACCCACCAGTACCCTAATAATTAAGGTACCGATGAGTTTCCTTTATAAGGGTTGGATAAAGCTTGGTGGGAGTAGCGGCATCTGGTGGCTGAAGATTTTTCACCACGCTCTACTACACTAATAAACAGAGTTAAAAACATTGCCGATACTGTGGCTATTCTCTTGTGCTCGCCACCCTATGACACAAGGATTTTTTAACCGCAGAAAACATCCATCGGCACCTCTAATTAAGGCAATGACCGCTAAAGAAAAAACAGACGACGCATGCTTATGCACTGAACTCTGCGAGTTTCAACGGTTGCCATGAACAAAATATGCAAGAGGTCACCATGCCTACATTACTGATCAATGGGCAGCGTCGAGATGTCGATGTTCCTGCTGATATGCCCCTGCTGTGGGTGCTACGCGACGTGCTCGGGATGACCGGCACCAAATACGGCTGTGGCATTGCCCAGTGCGGCGTTTGTACCGTTCACCTCGATGGCAAAGCCGTGCGCTCCTGTGTGCTGCCGGTAAGCCAAGCCGAAGGCCATGCTATCACCACTATTGAAGCCGTGGGGGAAACCGAAATGGGCGCCCAGCTTCAAAAGGCTTGGTTAGCACATGAAGTGGTGCAGTGCGGCTACTGCCAATCAGGGCAGATTATGGCAGCGGTAGCCTTATTAGAAAGCAACCCGAAAGCCAATGATGAAGAGATCGTCACCGCAATGACCGGCAATCTTTGCCGCTGCGCGACGTACACGCGGATCAGGGCGGCAATTAAAAGCGTCAGCCAGGCTTAAGGGTACATTCTATGTCCAATGAAAAACTCTCCTCCCCACAGCTATCGCGCCGCAGACTGCTTCAAGTCGGCGCGATATCAATGGGCGGGTTAATCCTCAGTACCTGGATCCCCAGTGCTGCGGCTCGTTCCAAGGCTGGCGACGCGCTGGCTCAGGTTCGTAATCCGGGTCAAAATTTTGAAGGTTTTGGCGCGTTTGTGCAGATTGCCACCGATGGCCGCGTGCGCGTCGTGTCCTCGAAGATTGAAATGGGCCAAGGGATACAAACCGGTATCGCGATGATGGTCGCCGAGGAGCTAGAAATCGGCATGGATCAGGTCGAGATTCAGGAAGCGCCACCGGATAATCAGCGTTATATTGACCCCTTACTGCATATGCAAGGTACCGGCGGTTCTTTCTCGACCCGTTCCACCTGGGAACCATTACGTCGTGCAGGGGCTACCGCCCGTATGATGTTGATTCAGGCCGCGGCCTTAAAATGGCAGATTGCTCCCGCGCAATGCCATGCCAAAAACGGGCAAGTATTCGGCCCGCAAGGGCAAGTCGCTGGCTATGGCGAGCTGGCAGAAGCCGCGGCACAGCTGCCGATTCCAACCGATGTACCGCTGAAAAATATCGCCGATTTTACGCTGCTGGGTAAACCCGTTCAGCGCTTAGATACGCCGCATAAAGTCAACGGCCAAGCCAAGTTTACTATCGACTTACAAGTGCCCGACATGCTGATTGCTTCAACCCTCACCTGCCCGGTACTCAGCGGAAAACTACGCGCAGTGGATGAAGGTCAGGCCCGCCAGATCCCCGGCGTGCGCGATATTATCAAACTCGATAACGCCGTTGCCGTCACCGCAACCAACTTCTGGGCCTGTCAGCAGGCACTGAAAGCGCTGCGCATTGAATGGGATTATGGCGAATATGCGGATGCAGACTCCAGCGAGCTGAATAAAAGGTTACAGGATGCCACGCGCCGTGACGGCGTTATTGCCAAAAACCGTGGCGATATTAAGGCCGCGCTGAAATCGGCAAATCAGTCTTTCGAAGCCGCTTACGAGCAACCTTTACTGTCGCACTCTCCGCTTGAGCCAATGGGATGCGTTGCCCATGTGACAGCGGATGGCTGTGAACTGTGGGTCGGATCGCAAGCGCCGGTATTTGCACAGGCTGGCGTCAGCAAGATAACCGGTCTGCCGGTTGAAAAAATCACCTTGCATAACCAGCTGATTGGCGGTGCTTTCGGCCGCAGGCTGGAATCTGACTTTATCTTCCAGGCGGCCGACATCGCCCGTCACGTCAGCTACCCGATCAAATTGATCTGGAGTCGTGAAGAGGATATGACCCACGACTATTACCGCCCGCATTACATCGACAAGATTCAGGTAGCCCTAGACGAAAAAGGTCTGCCACAAGGCTGGGAACATAGCATTACCGGCGGTTCAGTATTTGCTAACTTCTTTGGCCAATTGCCGCCAGATAATGTCGACCCTGATGCGGTAGAAATTGCCGTCACTCCTATTTATAAATTGCCAAGCCTGCTGGTGCGCTTTATTCGCGAAGATCCGAAAATCGTTCAAATATCCTGGCTACGCGGCGTTGGCCCGCTGCGTAGTACCTTTGCGCTGGAATCCTTTATTGATGAGCTGGCACATAACGCCCAAATAGACCCGGTAGAATATCGCGCCAATTTAATCGAAGAACCTCGCACCTTAGCCGTATTGCGTAAAGCGGCTGAATTGGTTGATTGGCATAAACCCTTACCTTTAGGTCGCGGCCGTGGGATTGCCGTCTCGTCGGTATTTGGCAGCCATATTGCCACTGTCGTCGAGTTGCAAATGGAAGATAAACATTGCATCCGCATTACTCGCTTGCTGTCAGTTATCGACTGCGGCTTCGTCAACAACCCAACTTCGGTGCAATCACAAATTGAAGGCGGCACCTTGTTTGGCCTGTCATCCACACTGTTTAACGAAATCTCGCTCAAAGACGGCCAGGTGGAGCAGAAAAATTTCAACAATTACCGGGTGGTACGCATGAGCGATGTTCCTTCGGTTGAAGTCCATCTGATGCCGAGTCTGGAAACGCCCGGCGGCGTCGGTGAAGCGGGTGCCGTCCCGGCAGCGGCGGCGTTATGCAACGCGCTCTATGCGGCAACCAATGTGCGTATCCGCCGTTTACCACTGAGCCGTTTTGGCTACTACACAATTTAGAGGTTCCAGGAATGACGACGCTGAAAATCACCCTCGCACTCCTTCTGGCGACCACCTGGATGAGTGCTAAAGCCGATGATGCGCCACTGATTGCCAGAGGCGAATATCTGGCGCGTGCCGCCGACTGCGTTGCCTGCCACACCACACAAGGCGGCAAACCTTTTACCGGTGGACTGGCGTTCAAGCTGCCATTTGGCACCTTGTATTCACCGAATATCACCCCCGATAAAGCCACAGGCATTGGTTCCTGGAGTGATGACGATTTCGTCAACGCCGTGCAGAAAGGGGGCGGCAAAGGCGGACAACATTATTACCCGGCCTTCCCTTACACCTCTTACGGGTTAATGCCACGGGAAGATATTTTGGCCATCAAAGCCTATCTGTTTAGCCTGAAACCGGTCAATCAGCCGCCAAAAGAGAACCAGATTGGCTTCCCGTTCAACCAACGCTGGGGCATGTTTTTCTGGAATCTGGCGTTCACTCCGTCAAAAACTTTCCAGCCAGATCCTGAGAAGTCTGCACAGTGGAACCGAGGTGCCTATCTGGTACAAGGGCCGGGACACTGCGGCGAGTGCCATACGCCACGTAACCTTGCCCAGGCAATGAGCACCAGTAATTCACTGGCAGGTGCCAAAATTGGTAACTGGATAGCTTACAACATCAGTTCTGACAAAAAATACGGCGTCGGCGGCTGGCCGCAGGACGTGCTCAAGCATTATCTGAGCACCGGTGAAGCACCAGGCTACGCCATGGCCGGTGGGCCAATGACCGATGTTATCGAGAACAGCCTTAAGTATCTGACGCCAGAGGATATTCATGCGATTGCGGTTTACCTGCAAGATTCACCACCACGTCATGAAGGTATTGCACGCCCGACGCCTGAAACAATGGCGACAAACTTCGCCCAATCCGATGGCAATGAGCTAGGTAGAAAACTTTTCCTCGACTCCTGCGCCAGTTGCCACCGGATTGATGGACAGGGCAATCAAAGCCCGGTGGCGACCCTTAAGGGCCTGAAAACTGTGAATGATCCTGCGGGCACTAATCTGCTGGCAGTGGTGTTGGCAGGACATGATCCCGCTATTTTCGGATCTGAACACACCATGCCAGGTTTTGCTCAAAATTATAACAATGAAGAGATGGCCGCGCTGAGCACCTTTGTTCTGCATCACTTCGGGCAAAGCGGCGGGGTAATAAAACCGAAGGACGTTCAGGAGAGTCGTGACGGTGCCTTACATTAAGTCATTACTCGATGCGATAGACGCCTATGATGCCGACGGTTCGCAGGCCGTCTTAGCTACTGTCGTTAAGGTGGAAGGCTCGGCCTATCGCAGACCCGGAGCTCGGATGTTAATCCCGTCATATGGCCAAGCGATTGGCACCATCAGCGGCGGATGTCTGGAAAGCGAAGTGATCCAAAAGGCCTGGTGGTTAACTGAATCCGGCCCCGTGGTTTGTGCCTATAGCACAGCGGCCGATGACGACGAGCTGTTGAGCGACAACAGCTACAGTTTTGGCTTGGGCTGTAATGGCACCGTATATATCCTGCTGGAGCGCTTGGTTCATCCCTTTGTCAATCCGTTGCTCAGCACATTGCGTCAGGTACAAGAGCGCGGTGAAGGCGCAGCCATCGCCACCGTACTGAAACATACGGGACATACTGGCGAGAGAATGGCATTAACTGCCCACGGCCAGTTCAGCCAGCCATGGTCATTAACCTCGATCACCATACAGGTAGAACGCGATCTGTCTCTGGTACTTGAGAAACGTAAGTCCGCCTTGCATCGCTATATTGCCACCACAGAGGAAATCGAGGTGTTTCTGGAATATATCCCGCCAGCCCATAAATTGGTGGTATTTGGTGCCGGTCACGATGCCCAACCGCTGGTCAGTATGGCTAGTCGTTTAGGTTGGGAGGTCACGGTGATTGATGGGCGCTCACAGTTTGCTCGCGCAGAACGCTTCCCTCAGGCCAACGCAGTAATCGTCGCTGACAGCCGAGCCCCCTTCGCTTTTAATCCGCAATTGAGCGGGGCTGCAGTAGTGGTGATGACACACAGTCTTACACAGGATTTTCAGTGGCTTAAATCGGCGTTACTCTCTGATGCGGTGTATATCGGCCAATTAGGGCCAAAAGATCGCACCGAGAAATTGCTGGCTGATATCAATATGCCTACCGATCCCCGACTGCATTACCCTATCGGGCTAGATTTAGGCGGAGATACGCCAGAAAGCGTAGCTTTAGCAATACTGGCCGAGATAACAGCGGTATTGAACGGCAGAGAAGGAGGACAATTGAAGCACCGGCAGCAGACTATTCATGAGTTAATACCATCACGGCGTATTAGCTAGCCGAGGGATCGGTATCCGGCGTCTGACTGAGTTGCTCAGGCAGGTCGATATCCCAAATACAGCCGACATCGTCAACCGGTAATAATAGCGGCGGATAAGATTTCAATACGTCTCGGGCGCCCTGTTCTTGAGTTAATGCTTCCAGCATTAATTTTGTCTGCAGCGGAAAACCGACCGGATGTCCGACTTGCCCAAGATATACTGGCCGAACCGCGTTCCCTTCGGCGACGTGTAGAGCAATGTTCTCAAATAACTCGCTTTTAATAAAAGGCATATCTGCCAGCGTAATTATCCATCCCGCCCAATCCTGAGTTGCTTTCACGCCCGTCGCAATCGACTCCCCCATTCCCTGACTATTCACACAGGTAAATGGCACGCTCATTCCCTGACAGATTTCTTGTAGCTGTATGTCCTCGTGACGAAGGATAACCATCAGCGGCAAGCCAGCAGCGCGGATATGTTGAAGGCTATGTTCAAAGACACATAACGCAGTACCCGGCATATTTTCGAGCAACTTATGCCGCCCGGTAGCCTGCCGAAAACGGGTACTTTTTCCTGCTGCCAGCAGGATCACGCCAGGGGATTTTTTCGTTTTTTGCATAGCGGGTATGCGATCCGGTATTAATCTCAGACGATTATCAGATAGTAAATTAGCGTTTGAATCAACGTTGAGGATTAACGTTTGAATCAACGTTGAGATTTTAAAAGCTAGAACGGTGATTTTTCGGTTTCTCAAATGCGGTGATCAATGACGCTTCGCAGCCGAAACCGACCGAAGGGTTCAAGGCGGAACCCTTCTGGCATCCTGCGCCTTTTCCCACCTTGTTATCGAGTCCAGTGGAGGCTATGTTTCAGGAACTTCCGTTATCGCGCAAATGCCAGCCCTTCGGGCTTCCCGCTTGCGGGTTCAAGCCAATGATAATTCTATTGTCTTTCACCACTCCACCGGTGGCATTTTGAGTGCGCCTAGAGGCCGTTCAAATCAACGGCAAGATTTTTAAAAGATAGAACGGTGATTTTTCGGTTTCTCAAATATAGTGTTCAATGCCGCTTCGCAGCCGAAACCGACCGAAGGGTTCAAGGCGGAACCCTTCTGGCATCCTGCGCCTTTTCCCATCTTATTATCGAGTCCAGTGGAGGCTATGTTTCAGGAACTTCCGTTATCGCGCAAATGCCAGCCCTCCGGGCTTCCCGCTTGCGGGTTCAAGCCAATGATAATTCTATTGTCTTTCACCACTCCACCGGTGGCATTTTGAGTGCGCTTGGCGGCTTTTAAGGTCAAGTTCAAAGGCAAAGGCAGTTTATCTTTTGAATTTAAAAAAGCCCGGTGGCGCACTCAAAATTTCACTGACGAGTGGTGGAGAGACAGCGCAGCAGGCTCGAACCCGAAGGAAGGAATGGCGGAGCCATGAAATTTGCGCCTATCGCCGTAGCACCTGAAACATGGCCTCCCTTAGCGCGAATGTTGAAGTATCAAAAAAAGCGCGGGATTCATAAGGGTAGCGCGCTACCCTTATGGCGGCTTCGGCTGCTATGCCGCATTGAACACTGCATTTGATAAGCCGAAATATTCACCGTTCCAGTTTTAAAAATCCCAACGTTGATTCAAACGTTAATCCTCAACGTTGATTCGAACGTTACCTATTCACTAGCCTGGCTGGCAAAGCCACCACTAACAAGGAACTGAGCAGCAAGCATGCTGCAAAAAACCATAATGCTCCTCCGCTGCTGCCGGTAAAATCCAACGCTAATCCCATAATGGAATTACTCACCAATCCGGCGATATTCGCCACCGAGCACGCCAGTGCAAAACCAGTCGCTGCGGCGGTGCCGCTGAGGAAAGTACCCGGCAAGCTGAAGAATACCGGAACAGCGCCGATAATCGCCGCCTGAGCGATTGAGAAGAGCAGTACCGTAATCATCACGTTGTGTGCGAAGAAGGTGCTGATGCCCATTGCTACGGCACCAATAATAAAGGGCACAATAATATGCCAGCGGCGTTCACGGTGTTTATCTGAGCTGGCACCGATAAATAACATCCCTAATAAGGCCGCCACGCTGGGTATGGCGGTTAATAATCCGATATGCCCAATATCCGTCACGCCGGCATTTTTAATAAATGTCGGCATCCAGAATCCCATGGCATAAGCACACAGCAAAATAGAGAAATCGATACCGCCGAGCATTAATACTTTCAGATTGAAGAAACCGTCGCGGAAACTGTGCTTGCTGCCGGTGGCTTGGGCATTATCGGCGCTTAATTCTTTAGCCAGTTGCGCTTTCTCAACCGGGCTTAGCCATTTGGCCTGCTCGTAACGATTAGGTAAAACCCAGAAGGTTAATACACCTAATAACACGCTTGGTAAGCCTTCTAGCAGGAATAACCACTGCCAGCCGTGTAAACCATGGCGCATATCAAAGTGACCCATAATCCAGCCAGATAGCGGACCACCGATCACACTAGAAAGTGGTAAACCAATCATAAATAAGGAAATAATTCGACTACGGCGATAAGACGGGAACCACAGCGTCAGATAGAATAATACGCCGGGTAAGAAGCCCGCTTCAGCCACGCCGAGGAAAAAGCGGATGACATAAAATTGCATCGGCGTAGTAACAAACATGGTCGCGGCAGAGAGTAATCCCCAGGTAATCATAATCCGCGCGATCCAGATCCTGGCCCCAACGCGCTGCAAAATTAAATTACTTGGCACTTCAAATAATATATATCCCACAAAAAATAGCCCGGCGCCTAGTCCAAAGGCGGCCTCACTCAATTGCAATTGGTTGGCCATCTGCAACTTTGCCAAGCCAATATTAATACGATCCAGATAGGCAGCTAAATAACACAAACATAAAAAGGGGATCAGCTTCCAGGTGATTTTTTTATACAGTGATAGCGAGTCTGCGCTCGCCACTTTGGCATTGCGAGTTAAGTCAATGGACATAAATGTAGCTCTCCAGCGGCGATGTTTTGGCCCTAATTAGGGCTGTGCTTGAATACCTGCCGGTACAAGCCGGCAGGGTTGTTTTTATTTTTTAAACAGCACGTCATGCAGGTGAAAATTCAGCGTATTGCTACGCCTTTAACTGGGAGAAATAATCGATTGCTGCCGATTTATGTACAACATCTCCATATTTACTATCAATATCAAACAGATTGGCTTCATGTGGAGCGCTATGGCGGTCACCCACACATTCTCTGACCACAATCGTGCGGAAGCCGTATTGCACGCCATCTACCGCGCTGGCGCGGATACAACCGCTAGTGGAACAGCCGATTAATACCAAGGTATCAATCCCCTGCGTCACCAGCATTGGGGCCAGAGAGGTACCAAAGAATGCACTGGCATATTGCTTGGTCAGCACAATCTCGCCCGCTATTGGTGCGACCTGCGGACAAAACTCTGCCAGCGGGTTGCCATCGACCATATCTTTCATCACCGGCGCTTTTTTTACCCACATGCCGCCATCGGCAAAACTGCCCGGTGAATAGCGAATGTTGGTATGGATAACCGGAATACCGGCCTGGCGGGCGCTGGCGATTAACTCAACAGATTCCGCTACCGCACTGACCACGCCCGGCGCGAACAATGGCGCGCCTTCCGTGGTATAGCCCTGCATAAAATCAATCACCAATATCGCGGGCTTGCTACCGAAACCAATGCGGTTGCCCCACACGCCCTGATAATTATCCGTTGCGCTCTGTGGTGCCATGCCCACCTCCTAATAAGCGCCAGAAAGCAGTGCGCCAGCGCCGGGGACAATCGGCTCCAGATCGAGTGCTTTCAGCATGGCATACGTGGTGGCAATCGCCGCGGTTAATACCGGCTTACCCGTTTGCGCTTCAACTTTAGCTACCGCCGGTAGTGACGGCATTTGCACACAGGCAGACAGCACAATGGCGTCGACGCCGCTGAGATCTAATCCAGCAACGATTTGCGGCAGATTTTGCGGGTCATGACGAGCGACATCGAGATTGTTAGCAATCTCTAATGCATGCCACACCACCACTTCCACGCCTTCATTTTCGATATATTCGACCACCATTTGCGTTAACGGTTTCATATAAGGCGCGACCAAGGCAATACGCTTAGCGCCTAATACTTTCAGGCCATCTACCAGAGCCCCGGCACTAGAGATAACCGGCGCTGGCGCATTATTTTCGCGGGTTACACCGGCCAGGCGGGTTTGCGATTCGCGGTGATAGCCTAGCCCCATCGACATAATTGCCACCAGACAGGCATAGCCCAACACATCAACTTGCGCGTCAGAAAGCTCCAGCGCACAGCGATCCGATTCTGCATCCATCGCCGCCAGTTCGGCCTTATTTACATGTTTCATCCGCATGCGGCTGGAATGGAAAGTAAAGCGTTCAGGGCGGATTAACTGACGGGCCGCCAACATTGCCGGGATCTCAGTTTCCATCGTAATGTTGGAACTCGGCACGATTTGACCGATACGAAAGGTTTTACTCATTATTTTTCTCCTGCCGGATGTAAGGTTGTGCCCAAGAAATTCCCAAATGCCTGGAAGAAGCCGTCGAAGTCATCCCACGGGATCATATGACCCGCGTTTGGCACATCACTGATATGAATTTCTGGCAACAAGGTGCGAATTTCGCGGCGATCTTCTTCTAAAATAACGCCGCCTTTGCCCGCCACCATCAGTAATGTCGGTGCGGGAAGCTTGGCGAAATCACCATGGATATCGACTTGATGGAAATCATCGAAGGCGCGACGAATCGCCGGTTCATAACAAGTACCGAGCCATTCCGCGCGGAGTTGGCGTTGCTCGAATGTCCAGCTAGGGCAGAAGGCCAGCATGTCTTGTGCATTCATCCCCACCAGCGACTGGCGGATAGAATCGCTATACCACGGCCATTTCCCCGGATATTCACGACGGCCCGGCCCAGACACCGGCGGGTCAATCAGCGACAGACTTAATACACCCTCTGGTCGGCGTACTGCCGCACGCATGATAAAACGTGCACCCATCGAGTGACCGACCAAATGATACTGGCTCAACCCCAAAGCCTCGGCGAAAGCATTGATATCATCAGCACAGGTATCGGTGCCGTAATCTAAACCCTCACCACTTGAAGAGAGGCCGCGACCACGCGCATCCAGAATGTAGGTGTCAAAGTATTGGCCGAAAACCTCCGCGACAAACCCCCAGGTGATCGCCGGGCTGGTAATACCGGGGATCAGCAGTAACACTGGCGCTTGCGTGTCGGAGGCCGGTCCGTAGCGCAAATAGTGCTGGCGGATGCCGTTGGCAGCGACATTCCCGCCGTAGAGAAAGGTTGACTGACTCATGCCGATCTCTCCGATTTGAGATCATGGGCAAACAGGTCGTAGCCATAAACCCAGGCTGGGTCTTCCTGCGTGCGCAAGAAGGTATTGGCATTAGATACCGCCTGAACCTTGGAAGCACGGTCCTTACGGTTGTTTTCATACATGCGGAACGCGGTGGTGTAATCATCCAGGCCGGTTTCGCCCAAACAACGCGCCAGCATCGCTCCGTCTTCGATAGCCATTGCCGCGCCTTGCGCCATATGCGGCTTCATCGGGTGGCACGCGTCGCCCAGCAATACCAGACGCCCTTCGCTCCAGATAGGCAAAGGCTTACGGTTGAGCAACGGCCACTTGGTAACATGTTCACTGCATTCGATCAGCGCTTGCACCGTTGGATGATAGTGGCCAAAAGTGGCATACATCTCATCGCGACTGCTGTCGACAAAACTGCCCTGGAAATCCCAAGCAGGATGCGGCACGCCGCTGACGTAGTAGTACTCATCGCGTTTGCTGGTGGTGTAATACACCATCAAATGGCTGTCTTGCGCCCACCATTTCACGCAATCGTCAAAGGTCAGATTGTATTTGGCTAATTTCTCGGCGCGGATCATCGAACGATGCGCAACCCAACCGCTGTAGGTCGGCGCTTCCGGGCCCAGCAGATGTTCGCGCAGTTTTGAGTTGATGCCATCAGCACCGATAACAATGTCGGCCCGCACTTCGCTGCCATCGGCAAAGGTCAGTTGCACATCGGTGCCGTTATCGTCGATTTTTTGCAGACATTTATTGAAATGCAGAGTACCCGGTTGCAGCGCCGTCAGTTGCAATGCCTGTAAATCCCCACGGTGCACAGTGACATATGACGCGCCATATTCTTTACGGGCAAAATCACCCAGCGGGATGCGCGACAAAAACTCACCGGTCTGCGCATCACGGCTGAACCAGAAATCTGGGTGAGAAGACATCAATTCCAGCGGCTTCTCAATGCCGATTTCACGAAAAATTTTTAGGACATTCGGCCCCATGTGAATACCGGCACCCAGCCGGGAGAAAGAAGGACTTTGCTCATAAATATCTACGTGAAACCCGGCTTTTTGTAACAGGGCGGCGGCGGCGGCACCGCCAAGGCCAGCACCAATTACTGCGATTTTTTTATTACTGCTCATGGGGTTTTCCTCAGTATCCGGCTATCGATTTCGGTTTTCCGCATAACCACTCACGGCTCTAGCCATGTTGATTAATTGCGCAAAATACAATGCACACACTACATATTTCTTAGCAAGATCTTTAGTTAAAGAAATGTTACGCATGTCTAAATATTGACTTTTTATGTGGTATCGATGTTAAACACAGCGTTATTGCTGATTAAAATATGATTTACTTATGGATGAGCGCTATGACTTGCAATCGAAAAGCAATTCACCCTATAAACTAGATATAGCGTACTCACTTTAATTGCGGGCATTTTTTGAACTCGTACTTAAGGTATTCAAAACAAGAATATTTTACCCATCGCACCGAATGGAGAGAGATATGGCCGTTAACGAGAGTCAGTTGGTTCAACTGTTTGAACGCGTACTTAGCCTGTCGAAAGTGGACAGCACACAAAGCGTGGCAATCTTGAAAAGTCACTACTCAGATCCACGCACCGTTCGTGCGGCGACCGAAGCGGCAATCCGTTTAGGGGCCAAGGTTTATGCGGTTGAATTACCATCGTTTAACCACCCGATGGCGATGGGTAACGATATGACGGCTTACTGTGGTGATACCGCTTTAACCGGTAATCACGCGGCACAGCGTGCCTTAGAAGCAGCGGATTTGATTGTCGATACCATGATGTTGCTGCATTCACCCGAACAAGAACAAATCCTCAAAACCGGCACCCGCATCCTGCTAGCGGTCGAACCGCCAGAGGTCTTGGCACGAATGTTGCCTAATGAAGAGGATAAAGCGCGCGTCATGGCGGCGGCGGCGGTGCTGGAAAAAGCCCGTCAGATGAAGGTGACTTCAGCCGCTGGCAGCGATTTTATTGCCCCGCTGGGCCAATATCCGACGGTGACTGAATACGGTTATGCCGATGAGCCGGGCCGCTGGGACCACTGGCCAAGCGGTTTCCTGTTCACTTGGCCGAATGAGGAGCAGGCCGAAGGCGTATTGGTACTGGATGTCGGCGATATCCTGCTGCCGTTTAAATCTTACGCTCGCGAGAAAATTACCTTAGAGATCGAAAAAGGCTTTGTTACCAAGATCCACGGCGGCTTTGAGGCCGAATATCTACGCGAATACATGAAGTATTTCAATGACCCGGAAGTGTATGGCATTTCGCATATCGGCTGGGGGCTACAACCACGCGCGCAGTGGACCGCAATGGGGCTACACGATAAGAACGACGGCATGTGTATGGACGCCCGCGCATTTTACGGCAACTTCTTGTTCTCAACTGGCCCGAATACCGAAGTCGGCGGCACCAGAAAGACCCCTTGCCATATGGATATCGCCCTGCGCAATTGCGAAATCAGCGTTGATGGTCTGGTGGTAGTGAGCGGCGGTGACGTCATCGCCCCGGCAGCTTCCAGAGCGCGCTGAGTCTGGGGCAAGAAAAGCAAAACAGGCGGGAATGACCTGTTGCTGCCGGAACCCCAGAGATGGTCTATTATCTCCGGCAGCCAATTTAATAGGGATGACAAGACATGACAGCGTTTGAGCATAAAACATCGACGGAGCCTGCATCAGAGCAGGAGTATCACTATCTGGATCAGGTCGGTCACCTGCTTCGTAAAGTGTATCAGCGACATGCGGCAATATTTCAGCAAAACGTCGGTCAGTCACAGCTGACGGCGGTGCAGTTTATTACACTCTGCGCAATACGAGATATGGGGCCGAGTTCGCAAACAGAGCTGGTGCAAGTTACCGCAGTCGATCAGGCCACTATCCGTGGCATTGTCGAACGCTTAAAAGCGCGTGAACTGGTGACCTTAAGTCCAGACCCGCACGATAAACGCAAAGTGATTGTCTCCCTGACCACGCTAGGGCGTGAATTAGTCGAGATGACGGTGCCCAACGCCTTAAAGATATCGGAAATGACCTTCGGCAATCTGAACCCGGCCGAACGAGTCGCGTTGTTGTTTTTACTCAACAAAATGCTGGATGACACTCCTGTCCAGTCAGAATAAGGCGCGTTGATATTAACCGCCTGGCGATAACTTACTTGGCGGAGAAAGAGCAATGGCAGTATCTGAAAGTGAGCTATCTTCGCGGATTTCAGTCACAGAAATCAAAGACAGCACCACCATAAAAAAAGTGCCGGAGACCACGTTTACACTTTCCGTCAACGGCATAAAGCAGCAAGTCAGCGTGATGGCCGATACCTCTCTGCTATTGGTATTGCGCAATTATTTGTCACTCAATGGCCCCAAATACGGCTGTGGTTTAGGTGAGTGCGGTGCTTGTACCGTGTTAGTCAACGGCATCGCCGCTCGCGCCTGTGTGATCCCTGCATCTGCGATGGTTAATCGTGAAATCACCACATTAGAAGGCTTGGGTTCTCGCGATAATTTGCACCCGGTACAACAAGCTTTTATCGATAAACAGGCGGCGCAATGTGGCTATTGCCTCAATGGCATGATCATGACCACCGCCGCACTATTAACGCGTAATCCCCATCCTACTGACGCGGAAATCCGCCAGGCACTGTCTGGCAATTTGTGCCGCTGCGGCACTCATATCGAGATACTCAGCGCGGTAAAACACGCCATCGAGCTGTATATCGCCAGTGAGCTATGTATCGCCAAAGAGCAATGTATCGTGGCCGAGCCATGTACTACGTCCAGCCCCCAGCCCCAACCTCATCAACACAACGATAAAAAAACGCGCCTGCGCAATGAGGAAAGTCGTCATCATGAGTGAGCAACATTTACCCACCCCAACCCACAGTGAACTGTTATCACGCAACGGTGTGTTGCTGATTGTCGATGAGATTCAGCCGCCTGCTGGGTTAGTGCCAAAAGGGCAAACGCCCACGCTAAAACCCAAAGAACAAGGGCTGTTTATTGCCATCTGTGATAGCGGCGAGATTTACGCCTTCAACGGTCACGTCGATTTAGGTACCGGCGTCAAAACCTCGCTAGGGCAAATTGTGGCCGAAGAGCTATATCTATCGACCAGTCAGGTACAAATGGTGTTGGGCGATACCCAGCGCACCCCGAATCAAGGGGCCACCATTGCCAGCGCCACGCTACAAATTTCCGCTATTCCACTGCGTAACGCCGCGGCAGAAGCCCGTTGCTGGCTAATGCAACGTGCCGCCGAGCGTTTTGCGGTCAATATCGAGAGTCTGACATTAAAAAATGGCCTGATATCAGATGAGAATGGCCAACAGATAAGCTATGCCGAGCTGGTCAAAGGGCAACACTGTGAGCTGAAAATATCTGGCAATGCGCCGCTCAAGCCGCAGAAGGATTATCAGATTGTCGGCACCAGCTCTCCGCGCGTTGATATTCCAGCTAAAGCTACCGGCGAGCTAACCTATGTGCACGATATGCGCCTGCCCGGCATGTTGCATGGCCGCATGGTGCGCCCGCCTTATGCCGGATATGACAGCGGCAGTTTTGTCGGTAACAGTCTGGTCGGTGTAGATGAAAGTTCTATCGCTCATATCCCCGGCATTGTCGCCGTGGTGGTGATTCAGGACTTTATTGGTATTGTGGCCGAGCGTGAAGAGCAGGCCGAAAAAGCCGCCAAAGAACTCGTCGTTGAGTGGAAAGCCTGGCAAACGCCGCTGCCTGATTTGCAAAACGTCGCCCAGGCGTTGAAGGATAATCCAAGTACCGCACGCGTGGTCCACGATACTGGCCATGTGGACGAAGCGCTGGCGGGTGTAAGCCAACGTTTTACTCGTGAATATCTTTGGCCCTATCAGCTCCACGCTTCTATCGGCCCTTCCTGTGCGCTGGCAGATTACCAGCCGCAATGCCTGCGTGTGTGGTCGGGGACACAGAACCCGCACGTGATGCGTGCCGATCTGGCCTGGCTATTGGAATACCCGGAAGAACAGATAGAAATCAACCGAATGGAAGCAGCAGGCTGTTACGGTCGTAACTGTGCTGATGATGTTGGGGCCGATGCCGCCTTGCTGTCGCGTGCGGTTGGCCGTCCTGTACGAGTGCAACTGACGCGCGCCCAAGAGCATGTGTGGGAACCCAAAGGCACCGCGCAGTTAATGGAAGTTGACGGCGGCATCGATGCCGAAGGACATTTGGCGGTATATGATTTTTCCACCTCGTATCCGTCCAACGGCGCACCAACGCTGGCGCTGCTACTTACCGGTCGAGTCGATGCCACCGCGTTAGCTTATGAAATGGGCGATCGCACTTCGATTCCGCCTTATGAATATCCAGAGATGCGTATCACCATTGAAGATATGGCGCCGATTGTACGCGCGTCATGGATGCGTGGCGTCTCAGCGTTGCCCAATACTTTTGCCCATGAATCCTATATTGATGAGCTTGCTTTTGCCGCCGGTGTCGACCCCGTTGAGTATCGCCTGCGCTATATCAAAGATGAAAGAGCCATCGAGCTGATGCGTTCTACCGCCGAGCGTGCCGGTTGGACACCGAGAACACAGCCAATGCAAACCGAGGCGGAACCGGGCGTATTACGCGGGCGTGGTTTTGCCTACGCGCGTTATATTCACAGTAAATTCCCCGGATTTGGTGCGGCGTGGGCATCGTGGGTAGCGGATGTCGCTATCGATAAAAAGAGCGGTGAAATCGCCGTTACCCGCATTACTGTCGGTCACGATGCTGGCATGATGATCAACCCCGATGGCGTGCGTCATCAGATCCACGGCAATGTGATTCAATCCACCAGCCGGGCGCTGAAAGAACGCGTCACCTTTGAAGAATCCACCGTTTCTAGTCAGGAATGGGGCGCTTACCCGATTCTGACCTTCCCCGAAGTGCCGGACGTCGACGTGGTGATGATGCCACGACCTTATGATCCGCCGTTAGGATCGGGTGAGTCCGCCTCGGTGCCCAGCGCGGCGGCGATTGCCAACGCGGTGTATGATGCAACCGGCATTCGTTTTCGCGAATTACCGATTACCTCCGACAAGCTGCGCGTGGCATTAAACGGCCCGGACGCTCAAGGACCAACCGCTCTCGACGGGCCAAAGCCCAGGGTAAAAACCTCGGCGAAGAAAAAATGGTTTTTTGGCGGCGCGGCGGGCGTGTTCGGCATCGCACTGGGGATGGCGACTAATGCCCTGCCTTGGCGTGCTGAAATCGCGCCTGTCGCGACGCCATCGGCAGGAACCTGGTCTGAAAGCACCTTAGAACGCGGGCGGCAACTTGCCGCCGCGGGCGATTGCGCCGTTTGTCACACCGCCTCCGGTGGGATAAAAAATGCTGGCGGACTGGCAATGGAGACACCGTTTGGCACGCTCTATTCCACCAATATCACGCCAGATAAAGAGACTGGCATTGGTAACTGGTCGTTCACCGCTTTTGACCGGGCAATGCGACAAGGGATCAGCCGCGATGGTCATCATCTCTATCCGGCGTTTCCTTACACCTCATTTAGAAAGATGACCGATGCCGATATGCAGGCACTGTATGCCTATATGATGTCGCAACCGGCGGTTAAGCAGCCAACCCCGGCGAACGCTATGCGTTTCCCGTTTAACTTCCGCCCGCTGATGGCCGGTTGGAACGCGCTATTTTTAGGTACCGGTGCCTACCAGAACGACCCACAACAAAGTGAAGCCTGGAACCGCGGGGCTTATCTGGTGAACGGCCTGGGGCACTGCGGCGCCTGTCATACGCCAAGAAATATTTTAGGTGCGGAGAAAACCGGAGTTAATGCTTTCCTTGCGGGTGGCACTGTCGACGGCTGGGAAGCCCCTGCGCTCAACGGCCTGTCCAGTTCACCCAAACCCTGGACCGAACAGCAGTTGTTTGAATATTTACGTACCGGTTATTCGAGTGAGCACGGCGTTGCCGCAGGCCCAATGGGGCCGGTAGTCAGCGAGCTAGCCACCTTGCCAGAATCCGACGTGCGGGCGATTTCGACCTATCTGGCTTCACTCAATCCTGAAACTGCCAACGCCGCGCCAGAGCCGATTCCTCAGCCAGCAGCGACTTTCTCGGCTCGCGCCGGAGAGCAGCTATTTAAGGGCGCATGTCAGGCGTGCCACACCGCCGCCAGCGGCGGGCCTCAGCTGTTTGGCGTCAGCCCTGAGATGGCAAATAACACCAGCGTATTTAGCAGCCAGCCGGATAATCTGATCAGGGTGATCCTCAACGGTATTCCGCAACCTGCGACAGCAGATTTAGGCTATATGCCAGGCTTTGCCGCCAGCCTTTCCGATAAACAAGTAGCGGAATTGGCGACATATTTACGCCAGACCTACGCACCGGGTAAACCGGCATGGGAAAATCTGGCAGAAAAAGTGGCGCATATTCGTGCCCATCCGGGCACTCATTAATAGAAAACGGGCGATATTGATAAGGGGGAAAGTGTCTATGCAATCTTTGGATTATCGCGTTATCGCTCAAGCCCTCGCCTGGCTGCAAAACAGCAGCCCGGTGTGGTTATGTACCGTATTACATACTTACGGTTCCTCCCCTCGCTCTCCCGGTTCGTTGCTGGCTGCCACGGCGCAAGGCGAATTTATCGGTTCACTTTCCGGCGGCTGTATTGAAGAAGACTTTCTGGCGCGTATTGCACTGGGAGAGTTTTGCCAAGCCAGTCAAGTGGTGCGCTATGGCAAAGGTGGACGGGAAACTGCCATTGAATTGCCCTGCGGCGGCACATTGGATGTGTTGATCGAATATCTGCCACAGGCCGCATCCACCTTAGATTATCTCAGCCAACTGCTACGGGCGCTAAAAGGCGAAGTGCGGCTGCTAAAATCGCTGCTATTGCCGCAAGCCGCCATGTTAGAAACCTGCCCGGCTCGCCATATGACCGCGGCAATCCGTTATCAACAACAGGAAATCATGCTACCCATTGGCAGCGTGCCAACGTTACTGATCGCCGGGTATTCAGCCGTTGCGCATGATTGCATCAAGCTGGCCGAAATGTTGGGTTTTGAAGTGGTGATCTGTGAACACCGAGAAGAACAACAACGGCAGTTACAACAGGATTTCAGCGACCTATCGCCTTATCTGGTCATTAGCCAGCATCCGGCGCTGTATCTGGAAAAATACGGTGCATCCAGCTCCACCGCCATCGTGTCATTAACCCACGACCCAAGAATCGACGACCTGACGCTGAGCGAAGCGGTTACCACCGAAGCATTCTATATCGGCGCAATGGGTTCACAGGCCAACAGCCTCCAGCGCCGTGAACGTTTACAGCGCATCAGCGAACTCACCACTGACGACCTCGACCGTATCCACGCCCCGATTGGCCTGCCGATCGGCAGCAAAACGCCGGCAGAAATTGCACTGTCAATATTGGCGGATATTGTTAGGTGTAAGAATAGCGGGGTGTAGCCAAGGAAAGGAAGTCTCTCCTATTTAGATAAACACATCTGGCCTGACATTAAAGCGTTCTGCCAACGCTTTAATATGGCTAATGGTCAACGCGCGCTTCCCAGAGAATATTTGGCTAATCAGTGACTTCGAGCCTATCTCTGTTTTCAAATCCGCATATGAAAGACCATGTTGGTCCATCAATACGCGCAAAGCGGCAACACCGCGAGGCATTTCATCTACCGCGGTATTGAATGCCGCAAAACGTTGATTGCTCTCTTCATATTCAGAGATTTTTGCCGCCAGAAAATCAATTAGCGGGTTTTCATCATCATTCTCGATCAGGTAATCAACCATAGCGAGCGCATCGTTGTACGCCTTCTCGGAAGTGCTCCCCCCTAAGAAGGGAACCGCCTCCACCAGCATTTTTGTCGCTTCAATCGCTTTCAGAGGTTCCGCAATCATTCTTTCGTCTCCCGATAATACTTGGTTAATTTGTCGTACTCACGGTGAGTAGCGATGTGTTTGACGTAGAGGCGTTTATTTAGAAAATTAATATAGGCAATCATACGCAGGTTGTGTCCACCGATATCAATCACCCACCACTTGTCTCGATACTTAAAATTATCGAGGCTAGGAAAATACTCCCGCAGCATTGCAGGACTTGTAAAATCCTTTTCTTTTAATTGCTTATATGTCGCAATAATCGCATCCGCATCATTTGGGAAATCACGTGTTGCTTTCTCAAATGGTTCCCTGGAAATCACATGCATCACAATCCCCTGTGTTTACATTATGTAAATAACATAGCGGAATAGCTTTTAGTTTACAATATGTAAACTTCCGATATTGATGTTAATTCACTGACTCATGAAGCCTAGAGTTGATGGGAAAATGTTAGATATAGGAAATAACCAAATGATCCCTCGATAGATCAAAATGTAAAACCCCCGTTATTTGCAACAACACCCGTCATCGACTATCTATTACCTTAACTTAAAAAGTTACAGTCTCTTTTCGCAGCAAGCGCCAACGACATCATCAATGATGATAAATCTTATAATGAATGGAGCGAGTCCGTTGAATCCTAAAAAAATACTCACTCAGGCGGGAACAATGTTACTGCTCCTTTCCTCTCTGATACTGATACCAGTGACTGCCTCCGCAGCCCCAACGGATATTCGTTCAGGCAAGGTGAGCAGCAAGACGCTATTACCGCCGGAACATGGGCTGTCGGAAGCGTCTGAACAGTACCTGATAAAATATGAATCTATCAGCGGTGTTGATGGCAAAACGTCACGGCAAGATACTGCCGCAGTTTTCCTGCCAAAGGGAAAGGCCCCAAAAAATGGTTGGCCGGTTGTGGTGTGGACACATGGCACAATAGGTGTCGCGACGGACTGCGCGCCCTCGCTTAATCCTCGAACTGAAAGGGATAAACAGTACCTTAATACTTGGTTATCTCTCGGTTTTGCCGTCGTGTCACCAGACTATGCGGGCCTGGGCTCCGATGGACTACATCATTATATGGATGCTAAAGCCGAAGCTTGGAGTGTGCTAGACAGTGCTCGAGCTGCTCTGACTGCTTTCCCACTGAGAAACCAGCTGGTACTCGTCGGTCAGTCTCAGGGGGCGCATGCCGCTTTTGCTAGCGCCGGATATCAACCAAGCTATGCTCCGCAGCTTAATGTCGTGGCAACTGTCTTAACTGGAACCCCATATTTTGACGAAACCACAACAGCTGAACAAATTCTCGGTCAAAGTAGCCCGGATAAACCAGACCCTAAAATGTCTTATATTTTTTATATATACCTCTCGGCTGCCGATACAAACCCAAGCCTGAAAGCAGAGGATTATTTTTTGGATAAAGCCCTGCCTATCCTAAAAATGGCTAACACACTGTGCATCACACCACTCACTAAAGAAGTCTATAGTCACAACTTGAACCCGACCAATAGCCTAAAACCCGCTATTGATAAATTGCTCAATACACAAATGGTCACAATGCAGTATCCAACGCTGCACATTGCACATCCGGTATTTATTGGTATCGGCGATAGTGATATCAACGTGCCAACATCAATGCAGCAGCGCTTTGCAGCAGCGGTTAAAGCAGCAGGTACCGATGTTGAGGTCCGGGAATATGAGGGTCTTGATCATTCAGGTACGGTCAATCCATCTCTGCGGGACTCTGTTCCTTTCCTATTAAAAGTGATGGAGGGTGCTGAAACGAAGTAAGCATTTCAGCGTCATCGCGGCGAATATGCTGCAATGACGCTAACCACATCCCTAGCTCAACATAAAATCTACCGCGGCTTGTGCATGTATTGCAGTGGTATCAAATACCGGAAGTGCGCTGGCTTCTACCGGCACCAAAAGGCCGATTTCCGTGCAGCCAAAAATCACCGCTTCGGCTCCAGCATCTTTAAGGCTACTGATAATTTGCAGATAAATATCGCGGGATTGTCCCGAGATTATCCCCACACATAGCTCTTCGAAAATGATCCGGTGGACCGCTTTTCTTTGCTGCTCATCTGGAATGATCGTGTCGATGGAGAACTGCTCACGCAGTCTGCCACGATAAAAATCCTGCTCCATGGTATAAGCCGTACCCAGCAAGGCAACCCTCTGATATCCAGACTGCTGAATCACCTTTCCGGTCGCTTCAGCGATATGTAAAAAGGGCACAGAACACGCCTTTTCAATATGCTCAGCCACTTTATGCATCGTGTTGGTGCAAAGCACAATGCCTTCGGCACCGGCATCTTGTAGCCCTTTGGCCGCTTTCGCGAGCACCGCTCCCGCTTTATCCCATTGGCCTTGAACCTGATATTCCTCAATCCTCTGAAAATCTACGCTGTGCAATAACAACTCAGCAGAGTGCAGCCCGCCCAAGCGCTGCTTAACGCCTTCGTTAATCGAACGGTAATAAGGGATCGTCGACTCCCAACTCATGCCGCCCAATAGGCCAATCATTTTCATGGTTTCATCCTGCTACATAACAAGTGGTCAAGTGAGGAACATAGTATTGGCTTCAAGATAGAACCTCTCAGTTCCTACCTGAATCGCTGCGGACTACTCTATGCCCTTGCCAAAGATTCGATCAAGAGAAGCATTTTTTCCTCACAATCACGAAAACTAGAAATGATGTAACTGCAGATGACAAATAATACTTCCACGCTAAAAAATTATTAATAGAAATCAATATACCATCTGTACTGACTAGCTCTTCCACGTTGCCTTTAAAGAAAAATACGAAAATCCATAACAGACAAAAACTGACTATTAGAAATAAAAAATGAAATAGCATCTCTTTTTTAAAAGAAACAACAAGAATAGACCTAAACACGAAGAATGAAACGACAATATAAATCAAATAGAATATTGACGATAATAATGGCTTTGCGAGAAATTCTCTATAGCTATTGATGGCGACCTGTACACCATCAAAATACATACTCAAAAGCACACTATAAGAGAAATATCCCAGAATGGCATAAATGATAAGTAAAAAAGGCAGGGTATATATTTTTTTCATTTTGATGCGCCTGTAATAAGCTCAATTAAAATCAATTTATTTAATTCTTACTTAGTCATGTAACTGCTATCTAGCCATCGCTTTGATCATCTTTTTAAAGATAGGTCTTTTTTATTTTTTAATCTAAGTTTCAAACTTAAAAATACAGCATAAAAAAGGCCCTGATTAACAGGGCCTATCGTAACCACTTTTGCTCCTGACTTCTTGAGCAGGGCTTAGAACGGAATGTCGTCGTCAAAGTCCATTGGTGGTTCGTTGCTGCTTTGTGCTGGCGCGCTGTTCTGTGCCGCTGGGCGAGATTGTTGACCGCCGCTGAACTGGTTGCCGCCTTGTGGTTGCTGAGGTTGACCCCAACCGCCTTGCTGACCGCCAGAAGCCTGACCGCCGCCTGCTGGAGCGCCACCACCTTGACGGCCACCGAGCATCTGCATGGTGCCGCCAACGTTAACCACGATTTCGGTGGTGTATTTTTCTACGCCAGCCTGATCGGTCCATTTACGGGTTTGCAGTGCGCCTTCGATATAAACCTGAGAGCCTTTACGCAGGTATTCGCCTGCCACTTCCGCCAGCTTGCCGAACAGCACAACACGGTGCCATTCCGTTTTTTCTTTCTGCTCGCCGGTAGCCTTGTCACGCCAGCTTTCAGAGGTAGCCAGGGTGATATTAGCTACGGCACCGCCGTTAGGCATATAGCGGACTTCGGGATCCTGACCCAGATTCCCGACCAGAATCACTTTGTTTACGCCTCTGCTGGCCATGTCGACTCTCCTGATGAGTTAATTTTTACAGTCTAAACGAATAATTTTAGCACGCCATCGCCAGAGTTAATACCTGCGATATAGATTCAGAGCAAGATGAAACGGTAGCCTGATTTGCAAGCGAATACTGGATATCCATTCAGCTTTTTTTATGGCATACTTATCCGTTTCGTACTTTCTGTGCCCAAGATTTCTATGCAATTAGCATGGTGACAGCGATGCACGCCCACGCATCACAGACTGTCTCCGGCACGGTGAACTTTCAAGTTACTGCGGGAATGGTGAATGGATAAGATCGAAGTTCGGGGCGCACGTACCCACAATCTCAAGAATATCAACCTGATAATCCCGCGTGACAAACTGATTGTTGTCACCGGTTTGTCCGGTTCTGGCAAATCTTCTCTGGCTTTTGACACCTTATATGCCGAAGGCCAACGCCGCTACGTTGAATCCCTTTCAGCCTATGCGCGGCAGTTTTTATCCCTGATGGAAAAACCGGACGTTGACCATATTGAAGGCCTGTCTCCGGCGATTTCTATCGAGCAAAAATCGACCTCGCACAACCCGCGTTCTACCGTAGGGACCATTACCGAGATCCACGATTATCTGCGTCTGCTATTTGCCCGCGTCGGTGAACCGCGCTGCCCAACGCATAACGAGCCGCTGTCAGCACAAACCGTCAGCCAGATGGTTGATAACGTGCTGGCACAGCCGGAAGGCCAGCGCATGATGCTGTTGGCTCCGATCATTAAAGATCGTAAAGGCGAACATACCAAGACGCTGCAAAACCTGGCGGCACAGGGTTACATCCGCGCACGTATCGATGGCGAAGTCTGCGACTTGTCCGATCCACCGAAGCTGGAACTGCAGAAAAAGCACACCATTGAAGTCGTCGTTGACCGCTTTAAAGTCCGTGATGACTTGCAACAACGCCTGGCAGAGTCCTTTGAAACGGCGCTGGAGCTGTCTGGTGGCACGGCTGTCGTAGCAGATATGGACGATGCTGACGCCGAAGAGATGCTGTTCTCGGCCAACTTTGCTTGTCCGGTATGTGGCTACAGCATGCGCGAGCTTGAACCACGCATGTTCTCGTTCAACAACCCGGCAGGTGCTTGCCCAACTTGCGATGGTTTGGGTGTACAACAGTTCTTCGACCCTGAACGCGTGATCCAAAATCCAGAGTTGTCATTAGCCGGTGGTGCCATCCGCGGCTGGGATCGTCGTAACTTCTACTATTTCCAAATGCTGCGCTCGTTAGGTGAGCATTATAAGTTCGATGTTGAAGCGCCGTTCAGCGAGTTGGATAAAGACGTTGTGCAGGCTATTTTGCAAGGCTCGGGCAAAGACACTATCGAGTTTAAATACATAAACGATCGCGGTGACACCTCGATCCGCCGCCATCCATTTGAAGGCGTGCTGCATAATATGGAGCGCCGTTATAAAGAGACGGAATCCAGTGCAGTACGTGAAGAGCTGGCGAAATACATCAGCAATCGCCCTTGTGCCTCCTGTAAAGGAACGCGCCTGCGCGAAGAAGCGCGTAATGTATTCGTTGAAGAAACTACATTGCCGGAAATCTCAGATTTCAGCATCGGCCACGCGATGGATTTCTTCTTCAATATGAAACTCAGCGGTCAGCGTAAGCAGATTGCCGAGAAAATCCTCAAAGAGATCGGTGACCGCCTGAAGTTTCTGGTGAATGTCGGTCTAAACTACCTCTCGCTGTCACGCTCTGCCGAAACCTTATCCGGTGGTGAAGCACAGCGTATCCGTCTGGCCAGCCAGATTGGTGCAGGCTTAGTTGGCGTGATGTATGTGCTTGATGAGCCATCTATCGGTTTGCATCAGCGCGATAACGAACGCCTGCTGGAAACGCTGATCCATCTGCGTGACCTTGGTAACACCGTCATTGTGGTTGAACATGATGAAGATGCAATTCGTGCCGCTGACCACATTATCGATATCGGTCCGGGCGCAGGTGTTCACGGTGGCCAAGTGGTTGCCGAAGGTACCGCCGCAGATATTATGGCGAAAGAGGAATCGCTCACAGGTCAATATCTGAGCGGTAAGCGTGAAATCGCCGTACCACCGCAACGAGTGCAAGCCGATGCAGGTAAGGTACTAAAACTGATTGGTGCAACGGGTAACAACCTGAAGGACGTCACGTTGACGCTGCCAGTTGGCCTGTTTACCTGTATTACCGGAGTGTCTGGCTCAGGCAAATCGACGCTGATTAACGATACGTTGTTCCCGCTGGCCCAGCGCCAGTTAAACGGTGCCACCATTGCTGAAGCGGCGCCATATCGTGATATTCAGGGGCTGGAGCATTTCGATAAGGTTATCGATATCGACCAAAGCCCAATCGGTCGTACACCGCGTTCTAACCCGGCAACTTATACCGGCATTTTCACTCCGGTTCGTGAACTGTTTGCCGGTGTCCCAGAGTCTCGTTCTCGCGGCTATACGCCGGGGCGTTTCAGCTTTAACGTGAAAGGTGGCCGCTGCGAAGCCTGCCAGGGCGATGGGGTTATCAAAGTAGAAATGCACTTCTTGCCGGACATTTATGTGCCGTGCGATCAGTGTCGAGGTAAGCGCTATAACCGTGAAACGCTGGAGATTAAATACAAAGGCAAAAGCATTCACGAAACGCTGGATATGACTATCGAAGAAGCGCGAGATTTCTTTGATGCCGTTCCTGCATTAGCACGCAAGCTGCAAACTTTGATGGATGTTGGCCTGTCCTATATCCGTCTGGGCCAATCGGCAACCACACTGTCTGGTGGTGAAGCCCAGCGCGTTAAGCTGGCCCGTGAGCTGTCAAAACGCGGCACCGGCCAAACGCTGTATATCCTTGATGAGCCAACCACCGGTTTGCACTTCGCCGATATTCAGCAGCTGTTAGAAGTGCTGCATCAGTTGCGCGATCAGGGCAATACCATCGTGGTTATCGAGCATAATCTGGATGTGATTAAAACCGCAGACTGGATTGTCGATCTTGGGCCCGAAGGTGGTCACGGCGGCGGGCAAATCCTGGTGTCTGGTACACCGGAGACGGTCGCCGAATGTGCCGAATCCCATACCGCACGCTTCCTCAAGCCGCTGTTAGAACGCCACAGCAACAAACAAAAATAGTGATCTCAACTCGCCTCCTCAATTCAGGGGAGGCTATTCCCCTTGCAAGGTAATCACGATGCGCCGCGCGCCACCGTGGTTACGATGCTCGCACAGATAGATCCCTTGCCAGGTACCAAGATTGAGCCGCCCTCTGGTTATCGGCAGCGTCAGAGTGCAACCAAGTAAGCTGCTTTTCAGATGCGCTGGCATATCGTCGCTACCTTCATAATCGTGCTGATAATAGGGTTCGTTTTCACGCACAGTACGATTGAAATGGCTTTCAAAATCCATGCGCACCGTTGGATCGGCATTTTCGTTAATGGTTAACGAGGCTGAAGTATGCTGCAGCAGGATATGGCATAAGCCCACGGAAAACTGGCGAATTTCTGGAAGTTGCTGCATCACCTCTTCGGTAACGAGATGAAAACCGCGGTTTTTTGGCTTCAGCGTTAACTCTTTTTGCACCCACATTCGTGCTATCTCCTCTTTCGTTATTCCACCGCAAAGTATAGCCTTGGGTCATGTCGTTTAATATGGATTACCCGTTTTCTACTCAGGAGCGAATAATGTTTCAGGCTATTTTAATAGAAAAAACAGATGATAAGAGCCAAAGCACGTTAACGCAGTTATCTGAAGATCAGCTACCGCCGGGCGAAGTATTGATCGATGTACACTACTCCAGCCTGAATTATAAAGACGGATTAGCCATCACTGGCAAAGGGCCGATTGTCCGTAGCTTCCCGATGGTTCCGGGTATCGATTTTGCCGGCATCGTCACCGATAGCAGCAACGCTGATTACGTTAAAGGCGATAAGGTGTTGGTTAACGGCTGGGGGTTTGGTGAACAGGCCTGGGGTGGTTTAGCTCAAAAAGCGCGTGTGGATGCCAAATATCTCACTCGCGTTCCCGAGAGTTTAAGCCTAAAAGATACGATGATTATCGGTACCGCCGGTTATACCGCCATGCTGTGTATTATCGCCTTAGAAAAGAACGGTGTAACGCCAGAAAAAGGTCAAATACTGGTAACCGGCGCTAATGGTGGCGTCGGCAGCTTTGCTATCGCGCTGCTGGCTAAATTAGGCTATCAGGTTGCGGCAGCCACCGGCCGCCCGCACGAGCAGGATTATCTGATCACCACACTCGGCGCGAATGAAATTATCGATCGTACAACCTTAAGCGAGCCGGGCAAGCCATTGCAAAAAGCGCGTTGGGCAGCGGCGATTGATTCCGTTGGTAGTTATACGCTGGCAAATGTCTGTGCCAGCATCATCGAGAGCGGCACCGTTGCCGCCTGTGGTATGGCGCAGGGAATGGATTTTAACGCCAGCGTCGCGCCGTTTATTTTGCGTAACGTCACACTCGCCGGGATTAACAGCGTAACTCGCCCAGCAGAGGAGCGCGATGTTGCATGGGCACGATTGGCACAACTAGTCAGCCGAGAATTACTCGATGCGGTCAGTCAGGAAATACCATTGGAAAATGCTATTGATGCTGCTGAGTGCCTGATCAATGGCGATATTCGCGGTCGCGTTGTGGTGAATCTACAAGAATAAGCCGATAAAAAAGCCGGGCACTCTATATTGCCCGGCTTGATGACATGCTATCTAACGCTTAGCGCCGCTTATTGCACTGCAGCAAAGGCTTCGGCGACTTGTTTCACGTTGTGGTGATTCAATCCCGCCATGCACATACGGCCGCTGGCAATCAGATACACACCAAACTCTTCACGCAAGCGATCGACCTGAGCGGCACTAAAACCGGTATAGCTGAACATACCGCGCTGTTGCAGCAGGTAATCAAAGTTACGTGTAGGCAACGCCACTTTCAGCGTATTAACCAAAGTCTCACGCATTTCAATAATACGTGTACGCATGCCTTCTACTTCTGCCAGCCACTGTGCTTTCAACGTGGCGTCATTCAATACGGTAGCAACAACTTGCGCACCAAAGTTTGGCGGGCTGGAATAGTTACGGCGCACGGTAGCTTTCAACTGTCCTAATACGCGATCGGCCGCTTCGCTATTTTCACACACTACTGACAGGCCGCCTACGCGCTCGCCATAAAGTGAGAAGATTTTAGAGAAGGAGTTGCTTACCAGCAGCGTGACGCCTGCCGCCGCCATCGCGCGGATGGCATAAGCATCGTCGTCCATACCAGCACCAAAGCCTTGGTAAGCGATGTCGAGGAATGGGATCAGCTCGCGCTGTTTCACCACTTCAATCACCTGATCCCACTGCGCATGAGTCAGGTCTGAACCGGTTGGGTTATGGCAGCAAGGATGCAGCAAGGCAATGCTACGCGCAGGCATCTGTTGCAGCGTGGCGAGCATCGCGTCGAAATTCACCCCAAGGCTTTGCGGATCAAAGTACGGATAGGTATGCACTTTAAAGCCCGCGCCAGCAAAGATAGCCACATGGTTATCCCAAGTCGGATCGCTGACCCAGACTTCGGACTGTGGGAAATAAGTTTTCAGGAAGTCGGCACCGACTTTCAATGCGCCAGAGCCACCTACGGTTTGAATCGTCGCAATACGCTGTTGTTGCAAAGCACTATGCTCAGCACCAAATAACAGCTGTTGCACCGCACCACGGTAAGCTGGCAAACCGTCCATTGGCAGATACAAGGAGGCGACCTGCGGCAATGCGTTCAGTTGGTTTTCAGCCGTTGCGACCGCATCGAGCTGAGGAATAATACCGTGTGCGTCGTAATAAAGACCGATGCTCAGGTTAACTTTCTTCTCTCTTGGATCCTTTTTGAAAACGTCCATCAGTGACAGAATGGGATCACCTGCATAAGCATCAACATGTTGAAACACGGTATTACTCTCCTGGGATTATTTTTAATGTCGAACCATTATCAGAGCTGCAATCAGCCAACCAAAATGGCTAAGCTCCAGCCTTTAAATATGCCGTTTACGCGGGTAAATATCGATAAAAAGATGCGGATTGGCAGTGAATTTTCATCAATTGCGGCCTGGTACACATATCCGAAAAAGATTACGCCTCTCGATATTCACGCTCCACGCGTGGCGTCAGGCGAGTGATCAATTCATAGGCGCTCATCTTAGCAGCGGCGGCAATCTGTTCAACAGGCAAACCGGCTCCCCAGAGAATCGCTTCATCGCCGACACAGTCTTTAGCATCAGGGCCTAAATCCACCGAGATCATATCCATCGATACTCGTCCCACAATCGGGACCTGTCGGCCATTGATCAGCACCGGCGTACCGCTCGGCATATCTCGCGGATAGCCATCGCCGTAACCTATTGCCAACACACCAAGGCGTGTATCGCGACCACTCACCCAGATACCACCATAGCCCACCGGCTCATTCGCCCGGTGTTCACGAATGGCAATCAGGCTGGTAGTCAGTGTCATAGCTGGTTGCAAACCAAAATCACGGGCATTGCCATCGTTTAGTGGTGAAACACCATAAAGCACAATGCCGGGCCGAACGACATCCAGATGCGCTGTGGGCCAGAGCAAAATACCGCCCGATGCAGCGATAGATTTCATTCCTGGTTTACCAGCCATAAATTGACTCAGGCAAGCAAGCTGCTCGGAAGTATAAGAAACCTGTGGCTCATCGGCACGGCTGAAATGGCTCATGATATTCACGGGCTGCACAACGTTCTTGCAAACGGTTAAGCGCTGGTAAAATGTCTCGGCAACATCAGGACGCACACCTAAACGATGCATACCCGTGTCGAGTTTCATCCACACATTAAGCGGGCTGGAAAGCTGGGCCTGCTCCAACGCTAGCAACTGTTCTTCGCTGTGAACTGCCGTATCAATTGCATTAGCGACTAATAGCGGCAGGTCAGCTGCTTCGAAAAAACCCTCTAACAGCAAAATAGGCTTAGTTATGCCACTGGCACGTAAGGCCAGTGCTTCCGACAAGCGCGCCACGCCGTAATAATCCGCCGCTTGTAAACTTTGAGCGGCTTCAACGATGCCATGCCCATAAGCGTTCGCTTTTACCACCGCAACGACCCGGCTGTTCGGCGCGAGTTGACGTATACGTTGCAGATTATGTCGCAAAGCGCGGCGGTCGATCACAGCCGTAGCGGCTTTCATTGGCGTTCCTTAACGAAAAAATTTAACGAGATGATGCAATACAGCGCCCTGACCAACAATGCAGACTGACCAGACCGATTAGTCCTCGTCGTATTGCGGACCGCCGTAGTTATCGAAGCGTGACCATTGACCATTAAAGGTCAGTCGCACAGTGCCGATTGGGCCGTTACGCTGCTTACCTAAGATGATCTGCGCAATGCCTTTTTCATCACTGTTATCGTGATACACCTCGTCACGATAAATAAACATGATCAAGTCGGCATCCTGTTCAATCGAGCCAGATTCACGCAAGTCGGAGTTAACCGGGCGTTTATCGGCACGCTGCTCCAGGCTTCGGTTCAACTGTGACAGCGCCACAACCGGCACCTGTAATTCTTTAGCCAGCGCTTTGAGAGAACGAGAGATTTCGGCGATTTCTAAGGTACGGTTATCAGACAACGAGGGTACACGCATCAATTGCAGGTAGTCGATCATGATCAGGCTTAACCCGCCATGCTCGCGGAAAATACGCCGCGCACGCGAACGTACCTCGGTTGGCGTCAGACCGGAGGAGTCATCGATGTACATGTTACGTTTTTCCAGCAAGATGCCCATCGTGCTGGAGATGCGCGCCCAATCCTCATCATCCAACTGACCGGTACGCACTCGAGTCTGGTCAACGCGCGATAACGAGGCCAACATACGCATCATCAGCTGATCTGCGGGCATCTCCAGGCTAAAAATCAGTACCGGTTTTTCCTGCATCATCGCGGCGTTTTCGCACAAGTTCATCGCGAAGGTGGTTTTACCCATCGAAGGACGTGCCGCCACGATAATTAAGTCGGACTTTTGCAGACCGGCAGTTTTCTTATCTAAATCGCTATAGCCAGTCGATACGCCGGTCACGCCATCATGCGGGCGCTGGAACAGCTCTTCAATACGCGATACCGTGCTTTCCAATACCAAATCGATGCTTTTCGGGCCTTCATCTTTATTGGCACGGCTTTCAGCAATTTGGAAGACGCGAGACTCGGCTAAGTCGAGCAGTTCTTCGCTGCTGCGGCCTTGCGGGTCGTAACCGGCATCCGCAATTTCGTTCGCTACCGAGATCATCTGACGAACAACGGCACGTTCACGGACGATATCTGCATAAGCCCCGATGTTCGCCGCACTTGGCGTATTTTTTGATAGTTCGGCCAGATAAGCAAAACCGCCGACGGATTCCAGCTCGGATTTCTGTTCCAGAGATTCCGATAAGGTAATCAGGTCGATAGGTTTGCTCATCTCTAGCAAACGCTGCATTTCGGTGAAGATAAGTCGATGTGGACGGCTAAAGAAGTCGTTACTGACCACCCTTTCAGCCACGTTATCCCAGCGCTCGTTATCCAGCATCAACCCGCCTAACACGGACTGTTCCGCTTCCAGCGAGTGCGGGGGAAGTTTCAATCCTTCCATCTGGCGATCGCGGGGTTGCTCGTTCGGTTTAGTCGTTGGTTTTTTTGCTGCTGCCATGAATGGATTCTTTCCTACTCTGAATAGCCTGCGTGGAAACGTCTGCCTGCCTGTTGCGACGAACGATAATAACGCGTCAGTATACTCAATTATATTTCCTTGTGATGAGTCATTTCTAAATGGTCTTAGCGACGGCACGGTTGTATCTAGATCAGGGTACTTAATTAGCGTAGGTTAAAATCAACACCAAACAGTGAGGAGCAGTGATGGCTAAGCGCATTCAATTCGCCACAACCGGTGGCCCGGAAGTCCTGCAATATGTTGATTATCAGCAACAAGATCCAACAAGTTCAGAGGTTCAGGTCGAGAATAAAGCGGTAGGGATTAACTACATTGATACCTATGTGCGTAGCGGCTTGTATGCAACTGCCTCCTTCCCCTCTGGTTTGGGAACTGAAGCTGCCGGCGTGGTCACTAAAGTCGGCAGCGCCGTCAGCGGGTTCAAAGTTGGCGATCGCGTGGTCTATGCCCAGGCAACACTTGGCGCATATAGCCAATTACACAATGTACCAGAAGATAAAGTGGCACTGCTGCCAGACAGTATTAGTTTTGAACAGGCTGCCGCCTCTTTCCTGAAAGGATTGACCGTACAATACCTGCTGCGCCAAACCTATCAAATCAAACCCGGCGAGATTTTTCTATTCCACGCTGCTGCCGGCGGTGTTGGTCTAATTGCCTCGCAATGGGCAAAAGCGCTGGGTGCAAAGTTGATAGGTACCGTCGGTTCCGATGAGAAAGCCCAACGTGCTAAACAGGCTGGTGCCTGGGAAACCATTAACTATCAAAAAGAAGACATTGCCAGCCGCGTTGCAGAGTTAACGCAAGGTAAAAAAGTTGCCGTGGTTTACGATTCGGTGGGTAAAAGTACTTGGCAGGATTCTTTAAACAGCTTGCAACGGCGCGGCTTGTTAGTGAGCTTTGGCAATGCTTCCGGTCCAGTAACGGGTATTGACCTGGCAATCCTTAACCAGAAAGGCTCACTGTATGTGACACGCCCTTCGCTCAATGGATACATCACCAACCGCGATCAATTGACGGCTGCCAGCCATGAGTTGTTCTCATTAATTGCCAGTGGCGATATTAAAATTGATGTGCCGGAGACGCAAAAATTTGCCTTAGCCGATGCGCAGAAGGCGCATGAACTGCTAGAAAGCCGTGCAACACAGGGTTCCAGCCTGCTGATCCCTTGATGCAAAAATGCAAAAAGGCTCCGATTAAGGAGCCTTTTTGTTGTCTTATATTCAATCTTACTAACTTGCTAGTTCAAATGAATGAAAGACCTTACTGCTTATTTGTAGGTTACTGCGAGGTCGATTTGCAGATGGTGTCGCTTAAGCAACTATTTTGTATCTTGCAAACCGGATGAAAATGTTTGTCCAAGCAATGAAACGTATCCTAACAGCCTAGAATGTTAAAAAATATGGTTAAGCGCTAAGAATAGCGTTTTATGTTCTAAGCTGTGATCCATTGCACATAAGTAAAAGTTATCTCTACAAATTTGCCCCTATGTGTAATAGGGAAAACTGTTTACCTTATGAAAAATAGCCTTTTTATCCATAGCTGCTTTATATTCACCGCGCTTATTTGCATCTCAAGGCAAGCGTCTGCCTTTATAACGAGGCAATTCAGGCTGCCTGAAAGCACGATAAAGCCAAACCACTGCGACCGCCAATACCAACCATGGCAACATTTTTATAACAACTGCCAGCAGGCCTCCCAACATCATTAGCGCAAAGGCCACCACGAGTGCCGCAATCATCCCCAACAGAGAAATGCCGGTCAGTAACAGCATAAAGAAAAAGCCCAAAACAAATAAAATTTCCAACATGGCGTGCTCCTCAGGTGCAAAAAATTACACGTTATAACCATGCAAGGTATTACAAGAAACATGCCAGAAGAGATGAAAATATAGTGCGTTGATTTATAAGAAGTTACCGCTTATTTATTCTATAAACAAACAAGCGGAGTTGGTCAGGTTGACTAACAGATAGTGAATTACACTTCGAGCGGCGATTTTTTCGGCTGTGCAACCAGCGATAGCGCCTGTTCAACCACATCAATACCGGCGCCTGGTTTATGCGCATTCTCACTCAAATGGCGACGCCATTGACGCGCACCCGGAATACTTTGGAATATGCCGAGAATATGGCGAGTGATATGGCCTAAATACGTACCTTTGGATAACTCTGCCTCAATATAAGGATAGAGCGCCCGGATAGCCTCTGGCCCGGTTAACGGCGCAGCCGTCGAACCAAACAGTTCTCGGTCAACGTCGAGCAGAATACCTGGGTTCTGATAAACCTCGCGTCCTAGCATCACGCCATCCATATGTTCGAGGTGCTGTTTCGCTTCATCTAGTGTTTTAATGCCGCCATTGATCGCCATCGTCAGGTGAGAGAAATCACGTTTGAGCTGATACACACGCGGATAATCTAGCGGTGGCACTTCACGGTTCTCTTTTGGGCTCAGGCCAGACAACCAGGCTTTGCGAGCATGAATAATAAAGGTGTCACAACCACCGCGTTCAGAGACTTGGCCGATGAAATCGCATAGGAATTCATAGCTGTCCATATCGTCAATACCGATACGTGTTTTCACGGTGACTGGAATAGACACCACATCACGCATCGCTTTGATGCAATCAGCCACTAATGTAGCCTGCCCCATCAAACACGCACCAAACATGCCATTCTGCACGCGATCGGACGGGCAGCCGACGTTCAAGTTGATCTCATCATATCCCCGCGCTTCAGCTAATTTAGCGCAGTGTGCCAGGTCCGCAGGGTTGCTGCCACCGAGTTGCAGTGCAACTGGATGTTCTTGTTCGCCGAAGGCCAGATAATCCCCTTTGCCGTGAATAATCGCCCCTGTGGTCACCATTTCGGTATAGAGCAACGCTTCACCACTTAATAGACGATGGAAATGGCGGCAGTGGCGATCCGTCCAGTCGAGCATCGGCGCAACGGAGAAACGCTGAGCGCTATATTTATCAGTATTTCCCACAATAACGCCCTTTATATCTAATGGTTTAAGTTCCATATCTTATTAATTTTATGAGTTATTTTACATCTTCTGATACTTACTCCTATCCATTTCATCAGGAGGCAGTAAACAGAAATTGTTGAGTTGGCCTATCATAGCATAGAGAACTGCCCTGGCGGTGGCACCTCACAATGATGGATTCATCATTGATATTGCTAACCCGTCATACCTTCAATATGAAAGGTTGTTAGCCGCAATGACTCGGCTCATCCGTGAACTTCGCCCCAAAAGGGCCGCTACAAGCAGCGATAAATCTGCTCCTGGCAAATTTATCGCCCATCCCAGTTATTTAGTTATATAAGCTCCTAAGAACTATCTCAGTTGCCGACTACCTGTAACTGAATGTTTCTTGGGTATAATAAGATTTATTATTTTTTCTACATCTGTTAATATGCGAAAACTTGTCCACCAAAGCAATAATACAAATAATTATTGCAAGACCATCATTTAAATATGCTGTTTTTTCAGCAAGGAATAATTAAAGATTGGTGTCGGGGATAATGTAAAAAACGAGCACGTTATTAGTGTAGATTCAATGGAATGAGAAGATTATTACCTATGGAAAGACTAAATGGCCGGTTTATCCTGGCCTTAGCGACAGCTATATTATTTTCAATTATTGTCGATACCTCTTTTGGTTATTCATTAAGAATAGGCTATGCAATAGCAGTATTTTCACTATTATTATCCACAGCAAAGCACTCTTTGTTATTCGGATTATTATTAATTTTCATCACTATAACCTCAGTACTATATAGCCCTATTGCATACATGTATGGTACACCAAGCATCAATATCATTGTATCAGCTCAAAACACAAATATTAATGAAAGTTATGAGTTTTTAAAAAACCTCCCTTTAATATACCTTACCCCAGCCCTATTGTTAATAATAACATCTTATATAACACTCAAAAATAGAAAGTCTCTAATAATAAAAAACAACACAATATCACTCGCAATATTCATATTAATAGTCATATTCACCCCACTAAAGAGTTACTTAAAGTCAGGAGTTTTACATATCCACGATGTGAAATTTACTTTATTTCGTTTTTGTAATGATTTTTATAATTCATATGAGTCCATTGCTTTATTTAATGAGAAGATGGTTTTTTTAAAGTCTCTGCCATCAGAATGGTCGCCATCAAAACCTAAAAATGATTACGATACTTATATAATAGTGATAGGTGAAAGTGCTCGTAAAGATTTTATGCATTCCTATGGCTTTCAAATAGATAACACGCCCTTCACAGACTCAATGAATGGTTTGATTTTCAAAAACTATATATCTGCTGCTGGCTCTACACAAGCATCGTTATCAACAACATTTTCACTTAACAAAGGCGATGAGATTGAACAACAAAATAATATTATCAGGCTTGCAAAAAAACAGGGGTTTTATACTTACTGGATTTCCAATCAAGGGAGTATTGGAGGAGATGATTCGATAGTTTCTTATATCGGACAACAGGCAGACAGTTTCACTTTTCTTAAAAAAGGTGAATATAACACACAATCGTTCCCTGATACTGATTTACTCGTTCCATATCAAGCTGCGATCTTGAACAATAATAGTAAAAAGAAAAAACTTATCTTTATTCACATAATGGGGTCTCATCCTAACTTTTGTGATAGAACCGATAATAAATATGATTATTTTTACGAAAATGACAAATTATCCTGTTATATTCAAAGTATAAAAAATACGGACTATTTATTGTCAGAAATCACCAAGATTGCTGATAGGAACAAGAAAAAATGGACCATGTTATACTTTTCTGATCACGGTCTAAGTTTTATGTCTGCCAAAGGAACTAGAAACCTCCAGCATAACGACAAATATAAACAGAACTTCCAAGTGCCTTTTATTGTTACTTCATATGATGCCAAAAGCAGAGTGACAATTGATCAACTACGCTCGGCATTTGACTTTTTAGGATTATATTTACAATGGACGGGTTCAACTGACCCATTATTACCAGTGGAATGTAATTATCTTTCCAAGATGAATTGCAAGAAACAAATAAAAATAAAAGATTTTAATAACAACGTTAAAAACTATATGTCACTTATTGACGAATAGCCAATTCATCAAAAAAGCCATCATCTTTGATGGCTTACATTTGCGCCTATATTTGTATGGACACAAAGCTGGCTTATATAGTGAATAATAAAGTCAATCGCTAATAGATTTATATCCTAAAGCCAGGCAGGCATAAGTCTCACTATGTCACAGAACACAAAAACAGAGTGTAGCAACCAAACTGTGTGTCGCCAGGGTATCGGCGATTGTCTCGAAACATGTTAAAATCTGAGCTTACTTTGTGCAGAGAGCAAATCATGAATTCATCCCACTCTGAAAACCTGCTTAAGCAAGCTGAACGTCTGTGCCTACAGCGTAATGTTCGGCTAACGCCACAGCGGCTCGAAGTGCTTCGGCTGATGATCCAACAGCCTGGGGCGATCAGTGCCTATGATCTGCTAGATTTACTACGCGTTGTGGAACCTCAGGCTAAGCCACCAACTGTTTATCGCGCGTTGGATTTTCTGTTGGAACAAGGTTTTATTCACCGCGTAGAATCAGCAAACAGCTATGTGTTGTGCCACCACTTTGAAGAGCCAAGCCACACTTCAGCTCTGTTTATTTGTGACCGTTGTGGGTTAGTAACTGAAAAAACGACGGAAGGCATTGAAGAACGTTTAGCCACGCTTGCTAATGATTCTGGCTTTGCTCTGCGTCATTCCGTCGTTGAAGCGCACGGTTTATGCAGAGAGTGTTCGGTAGTAGAAGCTTGCGATAGCAAAGAACATTGCGATCACGACCATAGTATTAACGTTAAAAAACGTTAGTTATAGGGATAATTTTCGCTAAGTGTCAAAATCGCTGATAATACGCAGCGTATTTGTTATACGGCACGTTATAAACGAAAACTCACCTTTTACCCGCCATATTTCAAGTTGTAGGGTGGTTGGCTGCAGTGACTCTGCTCATCCGCGAGCCTTGCCCCAAAGGGGTCGCTGCAAGCAGTGTTCAAATCTGCTCTTGACAGATTTGTCTGTCGATTGCCGCCTACCTTCATCTCGAAGTTTATTGGGTTTATTTACAAAGGTGAGTTCTATAACAGGAAACTAGACATTAATACCGCTTGGTATTAGATCCAGTTACCGTTGCGAATAACGCCAACCGCAAGCCCTTCAATACTGAAACTCTGCTCGCGAAGGTCAACCACGATAGGCTCGAATTCGCTATTTTCAGGCAGAAGCTGCACGGTGTTGCCTTGTTTCTTCAAACGTTTAACCGTGACTTCATCATCAATGCGCGCAACGACCACCTGGCCGTTTCGCACATCCTGCGTTTTATGCACCGCCAACAGATCGCCGTCCAGAATACCAATATCACGCATAGACATACCGCTAACACGTAGCAAGAAATCGGCGCTTGGTTTAAACATACTTGGATCGACTTGGTAGTGGCCTTCGATATGCTGAGTTGCCAGCAGCGGCTCACCAGCGGCAACACGCCCAATGAGAGGTAAACCTTCTTCCTCTTCCATCAGCAAACGAATACCACGTGAGGCGCCAGAAACAATTTCAATGACGCCTTTACGTGCCAGCGCTTTGAGGTGCTCTTCAGCTGCGTTAGGAGAACGGAATCCCAGACGCGTCGCGATCTCAGCACGGGTTGGCGGCATACCGGTGCTAGAGATATGATCACGAATAAGGTCATAGACCTCTTGTTGTCTGGTAGTTAATGCTTTCATTCCGCCCCCTGGTTGTTTATACAGTCCAGCTGTGAGTATATACAGCTAATCAGGCAATGAAAACCTAAGAGTGAATAAAAACAGGGATTAACCTGCGAGCCATCTCACAACCAGCGCGGTAATAAGATAGCCAACCAGGTAAAGACAGCAAAAATGAGCGTAATAAATACCGCAGCCGATCCCATATCCTTGGCACGCCCTGACAACGGGTGGATTTCCGGCCCGATTCGGTCAATAGCCGCTTCTATTGCGCTGTTTAATAATTCAACCACAACAACTAAAAGCGCGACGCCAATCAATAAAATGCGCTCTGTAGTACTCACATCGAGCCAAAATGCCAGTAAGATAGCGACAAGGACGACAATCGCTTCTTCACGGAATGCAGCTTCATGCTTCCAGGCTGCGGTCAGCCCTTTAAGAGAATAACCAGCGGCTTTAATTATTCTGGTTAATCCAGTCACTTGATTTGCCATAACTTATCCGTCCTAATTGGAAATTGCAGGTATTCTAGCCTGTATCGCCAAACCTATCACCACGGATCTCAATTCAAGTTTCTGGTATCCTTGCGGCGAAATTGCTAACAAGAGGCTTCATCTTTTTATGTCAGGTTGGCGTAGACTTTATTATACCCTATTGAATTTACCGCTAAAATTGCTGGTAAAGAGCAAGGTCATTCCTACAGATCCTATTACCGAGTTGCGTTTAGATACCACTCGGCCGATCGTGTACGTTTTGCCTTATAACTCCAAAACCGATTTATTGACACTACGGGCACAATGCCTGGCGCTAAATTTGCCCGATCCCCTTGTTCCTCTGGACATAGATGGCGTGCAATTGCCAAGCCACGTGTTTATTGGGGAAGGCCCGCGCGTTTTCAGCTATTACAAGCCGAAAGAAGAGTCGGTAAAACTGTTCCACGATTATTTGGACTTACATCGTAATAATCAGAATCTAGATATCCAACTGTTGCCGGTATCGGTAATGTTTGGCCGTTCCCCTGGCCGAGAAAGCCAGGAAACGCCACATTTACGCGTCCTGAACGGCGTGCAGAAATTCTTTGCCGTGCTGTGGTTAGGGCGAGACAGTTTCGTGCGCTTCTCCAATACTGTGTCCCTGCGCCATATGGCAACGGAACATGGCACGGATACCATTATTGCGCAAAAACTGGCGCGCGTAGCGAGAATGCATTTCTCTCGTCAACGTCTGGCTGCCGTAGGGCCACGCATACCAGTGCGTCAGGATCTGTTTAATAAACTGTTGGCGTCTAAAGCGATTGAAAAAGCGGTCGAAGAAGAAGCACGCAGCAAAAAAATCACCCATGAAAAAGCCAAGCAAAATGCTATCGCGCTGATGGAAGAGATTGCCGCGGATTTCAGCTATGAAGCCGTGCGTTTGTCCGATCGTGTTTTAAGCTGGACCTGGAACCGGCTGTACAAAGGTATCCACGTTAATAACGCTGAACGTGTGCGTCAGTTGGCGCAAGATGGCCAGGAAATTGTCTATGTGCCCTGCCATCGCAGCCACATGGATTACCTGCTGCTTTCTTATGTGCTCTACCACCAAGGTCTGGTACCACCACATATTGCGGCCGGTATTAACCTAAACTTCTGGCCAGCTGGCCCGATTTTCCGCCGTTTAGGTGCGTTCTTTATTCGCCGGACATTCAAAGGCAACAAGCTTTATGCAACGGTATTCCGCGAATATCTCGGCGAGCTGTTCACCCGCGGCTATTCGGTAGAATATTTTGTAGAAGGTGGCCGTTCACGCACCGGTCGTTTGCTGGAGCCGAAAACCGGTACGCTGGCGATGACCATTCAAGCTATGTTACGCGGTGGTTCGCGTCCGATCACGCTAGTCCCTATCTATATCGGTTATGAACACGTGATGGAAGTGGGCACTTACGCCAAAGAGCTGCGTGGGGCGACCAAAGAGAAAGAAGGCTTTATGCAGATGATCAACGGACTACGCAAACTGCGTAACCTCGGTCAAGGCTACGTTAACTTCGGCGAGCCCCTGCATTTAACGCCATATCTGAATCAAAAAGTACCGCAATGGCGTGATTCTATTGACCCTATCGAAGCACATCGCCCAAGCTGGTTAACGCCAACGGTGCAAGATATCGCCGACAAAATCATGGTGCGTATTAACAATTCGGCAGCGGCCAACGCGATGAACTTATGTTCAACAGCGCTGCTGGCTTCACGCCAACGTTCTTTGACTCGCGAACAGCTTACTGAACAGCTCGACTGTTATTTGCAGCTACTGCGCAATGTGCCTTATGCGCCTGATTCAACCGTGCCAGAACTCACGGCAAATCAGTTGCTTGAGCACGCGTTGAACATGAACAAGTTCGAAGTCGAGAAAGATAATATTGGCGATATCATTATTCTGCCGCGCGAACAGGCAGTGCTGATGACCTACTATCGCAACAATATTCATCATCTGCTGGTGCTGCCGTCATTAATTGCCAGTATGTTGATTCATCATCAAAAAATCAGTCAAAGCGAGCTGCTGCGTCAGGTCGAATTGATCTACCCTATGATGAAAGCTGAGTTGTTCATGCATTACAGCAAAGAACAACTCTCTGATGTGCTCAATGTCTTGACCATCGAACTGGCCCGCCAACAACTGATTCATCTTAATGGTGAAACGCTGTCGCTTAACCCGGCCCGTATTCGCCCACTGCAACTGCTGGCGGCTGGCGTGCGTGAAACGCTACAACGCTATGCGATTACGCTGTTCTTACTCAGTAGTAACCCGAGCATCAGTCGTGGAGCGCTGGAGAAAGAGAGCCGGATCATGGCGCAACGCTTATCGGTCTTGCATGGTATCAATGCGCCAGAGTTCTTTGATAAAGCCGTATTTACTACGCTGGTTGGTACGCTGCGTGACGAAGGCTATATCAATGATATCGGCGATGCGATCCCTGAGCATACCGGTGAGCTGTATAGCATTCTGAGCGATTTGATGTCGGCAGAAATTAAGCTGACCATAGAAAGTTCTGGTATGCCTTCAGAGTTGCCTCAACCTGAAGCACCGCTGACAGAAACCAAGATTGACGTTCGCGATACCGATCATTAATCGTTAAGTCGCAAATAAAACGCCCGGTGACAGCTCATGTCTACCGGGCGTTTTTTTATCTCTCTTGCCACGCGATTTGGTCGCCAGATTGCTACGCGGGGATGCTCATCAAGATACCGATAAACAACACCAGACCCACATAATTATTCTGGCGGAAAGCTTTGAAGCACGCATCGCGGTCGCGTTTAGCGGTCATTTTCTGCTGGTGAACAAACAGTGCACCTGATAATAAAACCGTCCAGTAAAACGCTGATTCCAGATGCGCTAGGTGGCCGACTGCGGCTAACAGCAACAGCATGACCACTTGCAGAATACCGATGATGATATTGTCATAACGACCAAAGAGGATAGCGGTAGATTTCACGCCAATTTTTAGGTCGTCATCGCGGTCAACCATTGCATACTGGGTGTCATAAATCAGTGACCAACAAATATTCGCGGCAAACAGTAGCCAGCAGACCAAAGGTAAAGACTGACTGACTGCAGCAAAAGCCATTGGGATTGCCCAGCCAAAAGCCGCACCAAGTACCACTTGTGGCAAGTTGCTAACACGCTTTACGAAGGGATAAATCCACGCCAGTGCTAAACCAACAAACGAGAGCAAAATCGTCATGCGGTTGAGCGTCAACACTAGGCAAAACGAAATCAGCACCAAAGTGATAAATAATACTTTGGCCTGCTTACCGGTGACAACGCCGCTCGCCAGTGGACGATTGGCGGTGCGCTTAACATGCCCATCGACTTTTCTATCGGCGTAATCATTAATGACGCAACCGGCCGCCCGCATAAAGAAAACACCAAGGATGAAAACAATTAGGATCGGTAACGGCGGCAGCCCGCCGCTGGCAAGCCATAATGCCCATAAGGTTGGCCACATCAGTAACAAGGAACCTATCGGCTTATCAATGCGCATCAGCCGACAATAATCACGCCACGGTCCTTGAGTGAAACTCTCTAGCATTACTTTATTCCCCTGCTTCTAATTGATCTGGCTCCACCTGATAGAGTGGGGAATCAGGAAGAAAAATCTCAGTGAGTAATAACGGTTTATCCGATAAGCGCAAACGTGAACGACGCGCCCAAAGCCCACGATCCTCAAGTGCGAGCACGCCAAGGTGAATATAGTCGCGGGTCAAATTATTACCACTAAATAGATAGCGGCCAAGCGGCACCGTACCTAAATCCACCAGCGCTTGATCTTCGCCGGTTAGCGTTTCTACCGGAATGACGGTACGTCCCAACAGAAAAGGTTGCCCATCGCCACAGAGCACAACTTCACGCAGCCAGTAACGTTCGCTTAAGGGGAGTTGCTGGGCTTCGTTCTCACCTAATTCCTGGCGGTTAATAAAGCCTTCAAACTGCGGTTCAATGGTTACCGTCACGCCATGTTGTTCAAAACGGCGGGTCATAGAGCCTATTTCCATAAGCCAGTCGATAACGTCAGCAGGAACATCTTGAGCGTCTTCTAGCCAGTGGATCGGTGGCTGTGTTGACGATGGGGTTGGTGATTCAGACATTGACGAACTCCGTAACGAGGCAAAACTGCCCTCGATTAATCATCTGCTCGCATTCTAACGCAGAAAGGCCCGGTGGTAATTGCCACCGGGGAAAAACATTCCTTCATAACATCATCTTTTATTCACGGCGTAATCTTTCACTATTAGCCAGGAAGAGTGTGATAACCAAGATCAGGATGGCGAAAGAGTACAGCAACGTATCTAAAGGGCTAGTGTGGTCGACAATGATCAAACGGATAATCGCCGTAATACCGATATAAATAAAATAGCGTAGTGGGAAGTGGTATCCCGAAGAAAAATACTTGACGATCAGTGCAATAAACTCGAAATACAGGAAGTAAGTAACGATGCCTTCGATCAATAAATAAGACGAAGACTCATCATTTTTAAGAAAAAGGACTTGCCCTAAATGATAGGTTTCTCGCCCAAGAAATAGCGTCAGAATAACCGTCAGGCCCAGTAAAAAAACATTCAAAATTTTCTGCATAATGCCGGAAAGCATCATTGCCTGTTTTGACCCTGCCATGTGATCCATATCCCATTTTTGTTATTAGTCTCGGCAGAATACCACAGCTTGTTTGGGGAAAAATGCTGAACCTGCTCATAAATCTGAATGGTTGGATTACTGTTTATAAACAAAAGGGCCAACTCAAAAGAGTTGGCCCTCAAGGCACTTTAGCTTATGACATCATTGTCTTAAAGAAGACATTGATGCATTACGCACGCCAGTTTTTGAAACGGTTAATCAAACCGTTAGTCGAGCTATCGTGCGCATTCACCTGCTCGTTGCCGGACAATTCTGGCAGGATACGGTTTGCCAGCTGTTTGCCCAACTCTACGCCCCATTGGTCAAAGGTGTAGATATTGAGGATAGCGCCCTGAGTAAAGATCTTATGCTCATACAGAGCAATCAACGCACCCAGGCTATAAGGGGTAATTTCACGCAGCAAGATGGAGTTAGTTGGGCGGTTGCCTTCAAAGACTTTGAACGGTGCAACGTGCTTAACGTCTTCTGGTTTTTTACCCTGCTCAGCAAACTCAGCTTCGACAACATCCAGTGATTTACCAAATGCCAATGCTTCAGTCTGCGCGAAGAAGTTAGACAGCAGTTTCGCATGGTGGTCGCCCAAGGCATTGTGGCTAATCGCAGGTGCGATAAAGTCACAAGGAACCATTTTAGTCCCTTGGTGAATCAACTGATAGAACGCATGCTGACCATTAGTACCAGGTTCGCCCCAGATAATTGGGCCAGTCTGGTAATCTACTGGGTTGCCGTTACGGTCGACGTATTTGCCGTTGGACTCCATATTTCCTTGTTGGAAATAGGCTGAGAAACGGTGCATGTATTGGTCATATGGCAGAATAGCTTCGGTTTCTGCACCGAAGAAATCGTTGTACCAAATACCGATCAGTGCCAACAACACCGGCAGGTTTTTCTCAGCTGGCGTTTCAGCGAAGTGTTTATCCATCGCGTGAGCGCCGCTCAGCAGTTTTTCGAAGTTCTCAAAACCAACTGACAGAGCAATCGACAGACCAATAGCTGACCACAGAGAGTAACGTCCCCCTACCCAGTCCCAGAATTCAAACATGTTGTCGGTATCGATACCGAACTCTGCCACGGCTTTACCGTTGGTAGACAGCGCTGCAAAGTGTTTAGCAACGTGTTTATTGTCACCGGCAGTTTTCAAGAACCAGTCGCGCGCGCTATGGGCGTTCGTCATGGTTTCTTGAGTGGTAAACGTTTTAGAAGCCACCAGGAACAAGGTGGTTTCTGGGTTCAATGGTTTCAGCGTTTCGGCAATATGGGTACCGTCAACGTTAGAAACGAAATGCATGTTCAGGTGATTTTTGTAAGGGCGCAGCGCCTCGGTCACCATGAAAGGGCCAAGGTCTGAGCCACCGATACCAATATTCACCACATCGGTAATGGTTTTGCCGGTATAGCCTTTCCACTCACCGCCAATCACGCGATCGCAGAAGCCTTTAATTTTTGCCAGTACCGCATTCACTTCTGGCATGACATCTTTGCCATCAACAACGATTGGCGTATTGCTGCGGTTACGCAACGCAACGTGCAGCACGGCACGGTCTTCAGTGCGGTTGATCTTCTCACCAGAGAACATCGATTTGATGGCATCTTGCAACTGAGTTTCTTTCGCCAGCGCCTGCAGTTTATCCAATGTCTCACTGGTAATACGGTTCTTTGAGTAATCCACCAGCATCTGATCGTCAAACGTTGCTGAGAATTTGGAGAAACGATCGGCATCTTCAGCGAAAAGCTGACTAATCTGCACATCTTTCATTTTATCGAAATGCTGCTGCAGCGCCTGCCAGGCAGCGGTTTGGGTAGGATTGATATTTTTCATAGCAATGCTCTTTGGCTGGAGAATGAAAGTAACGTTACGATTTTTAACTCAACTTTCCGGATTGTATCCCTTTATACGCAAGTTGAGATGCCTTTTCTTGCGATAGGTGATAACTCTGAAACATCATTACTAAAGATAATAATAGATAAACAAATATTAAAATGTCGTGAACACGCGGCCTAGACCGTTGACAGATGTTTAATAACCCGTTATTTGTAGGCGCCTAACTTACACCAATGTGTTGTAAGCCAGAAGAGGCGCGTCGCTCAGGCAGTGTATCGGAGGAACCGTATCCTACGAAGATGCATGATGGGGTGTGACGCCGAGGTCAATAAGCTCACGGAGGGCTGCTGATCGACCGCAGGGGCTGAATCCTCTGGGTTGCCACTGCGGATGCTTGAAGAGCATTCGCCAAGGTGGAGCGCTTCTGGGTGTATCGTAGTATCTCTACGCCTGCTCCCGTTTCCCGCGCTTCCCTTGTGTTACCAAATTTTTGGAATATTCCCAATAGACTTCGAGAGCAGCCTCTCTGCAATTTGAAGTATGACGGGTATGGATGGTCGCCAATAAATATGGCATCTCTTACACGAGGTTTTAAATGAATCAAGCAGCATCCCGCAACGTCAATCCGGCTCCCCTGACTCAATGGGTTGTAGCCAAGTTTGGCGGCACCAGCGTCGCGGATTTCGAGGCAATGAATCGCAGTGCCGATGTGGTTCTCTCTAATTCCAATGTACGTTTGGTGGTGTTATCTGCCTCTGCGGGTGTCACCAATCTGTTGGTAGAATTGGCCGAAGGTAAAGAGTCTTCGCGCCGTATTTTCCTGCAAGATGAAATTCGTCGAATTCAATACGCTATTATCGACAAGCTCACACAGCCTGACGTTATTCGTGAAGAAATCGACCGTATGCTCGATAACGTAGCGATGTTGTCGGAAGCGGCTAGCCTGGCAACTTCTCACGCCTTGACCGATGAACTGGTCAGCCATGGCGAGCTGATGTCCACGCTGCTGTTCGTCGAAATTTTACGTCAGCGCGCGGTGGCCGCCGAATGGTTCGATGTGCGTAAAGTGATGCGTACTACCGACCGCTTTGGCCGCGCAGAACCAGATACCAGCACCTTATTTGACCTGTCTGCTCAGCAACTGTTGCCACGTATACAAAATGCCATCGTGGTGACTCAGGGCTTTATTGGCGCAGAAGCCAAAGGCCGCACCACCACGCTCGGTCGTGGCGGTAGCGATTACACTGCAGCTCTGCTTGGCGAAGCCTTAAGTCTGGCACGCGTCGATATCTGGACTGACGTACCAGGAATTTACACCACCGACCCTCGTGTGGTGCCAGCGGCGAAACGCATTGACCGCATTGCCTTTGAAGAAGCCGCTGAGATGGCAACTTTCGGTGCCAAAGTCCTGCATCCAGCCACCTTGCTGCCTGCGGTACGTCGCGGTATTCCTGTTTTTGTTGGCTCAAGCAAAGATCCAGCGGCCGGTGGCACTATGGTGTGTAATACCACCGAAAATCCACCGTTATTCCGGGCGTTAGCTCTGCGTCGTAAGCAAACGCTGCTGACGCTACACAGCCTGACTATGCTGCATTCACAGGGCTTCCTGGCGGAAGTGTTTGGCATTCTGGCTCGCCATAATATTTCAGTAGATTTGATCACCACCTCAGAAGTCAGTATTGCACTGACGCTCGATACTACCGGTTCAACTTCTTCAGGTGATAGCCTGCTGACCACATCGTTACTGACTGAACTCTCTTCAGTATGCCGTGTGGAAGTCGAAGAGAATTTGGCATTAATCGCTCTGATCGGTAATAAATTGTCGCAGGCTCGTGGCGTGGGTAAAGAAGTCTTCGGCGTGTTGGACCCGTTCAACATTCGTATGATTTGCTACGGGGCCAGCAGCTATAACCTGTGCTTCCTGGTTCCTGGCGATGATGCCAATCAGGTCGTACAAACGCTGCATAAAAACATCTTCGAATAAGATTTTTGCCTCATTGCGTTTATTTAAAACGCCGTACGAAGATAAAGCCGGATCTCTGTATCCGGCTTTATTATTTCTGGGCGGAATCTTTGTTGCCTGAATAGGCCAGAAAAGCTACAAAGAACAGTCACAACAAAAACACATCACAACACCATAAATAAGAAATAATAAGGATCACTCCTCACATGTTAGCCCTGATTACTCGCCTGTTTCCATTATGGGCCGTATTGCTGGCGGTCGCCGCCTATTACTCGCCCCACACCTTCACGCCGCTAGGCCCTTACGTTAGCCCGCTACTGATGCTGATTATGTTCGCGATGGGCGTCACTCTTGAGTTCGGAGATTTCAAACGCGTGCTATCTCGCCCGGCCCCGGTTGCCGTGGCTACGTTTCTACATTATCTAATCATGCCCTTGGCTGCCTGGTTGCTGGCCAAGCTGTTCCATATGCCAGCCGATCTCTCAGCCGGGATGATTTTGGTCGGCAGCGTTGCCAGCGGTACCGCCTCTAACGTAATGATCTATCTGGCAAAGGGCGATGTTGCGCTATCAGTGACGATCTCTGCCGTATCAACGCTGATTGGCGTGTTTGCTACCCCGCTGCTCACTCGTCTGTACGTCGATACGCATATCAAAGTCGATGTTGTTGGCATGTTGCTGAGTATTCTGCAAATTGTCGTCATCCCGATTTTCGCCGGTTTGGTGCTGCATCACCTGTTTACCAAAACCGTCAAACGTATCGAGCCACTATTACCGCTCCTCTCCATGGTGTGCATTTTGGCGATTATCAGCGCGGTCATTGCCGCCAGCCAAAGCCTGATCTCATCGGTAGGTCTGGTCGTCATTGTGGCCGTGGTTATGCACAACGCAATTGGTCTGTTGGGGGGATATTGGGGCGGCAAATTGTTTGGCTTCGATGAAACCACCTGTCGCACTATGGCACTGGAAGTGGGGATGCAAAACTCCGGCCTGGCAGCGACCTTGGGCAAAATCTACTTCACGCCGGTCGCTGCACTGCCGGGCGCTATCTTCTCGGTATGGCATAACATGTCCGGTTCACTGCTGGCTGGATATTGGTCGGGAAAACCGGTTAAAAAGAGCAAATAATTACCCGCTTGAAACATAAAAAAACGGCTGGAATCTGCATTGATCCCAGCCGTTTTATTTTATGGTCTATGGCGTTAAACCGGCTTTACTTCATCCATGATTTCACGCTCGTCATCTTCCTGCTCATCTTTATCCAGCACGTTATAAGCCACCGCAGAGAATAATGAGTTAAGGCGCTTCATATCACCCAGTAAGCCTAAATGCAGTGAACTGGTTTCGATACTTTGCACATTATGCTGATGCAAACGGTCAACGTGCGCATGAGCATAACGGCGGTCCAGAATACGGAAACGGTGCTTATTACGACGTAAACGACGCGCGCTATCGATATCGCTGGAAAGGAATACCGACAGGCTCAAACGCAGGTTATCTATCAGCTTGGCATGTAATGTGGTGAGCTCGGTCAGGCCTTCCGGTGAGAACGCACGCTTAGCCGCGTGAGATTTCGCTGCAATATCGGAAGTCATACGCTCGATAATATCGCCCGCCTGCTCCAGATTAAGTGCCATCTCGATAATCTCCGCCCAACGACGGGAATCTGCTTCGCCCAAATCTTCTTTGTGGATCTGCGCCAGATACAATTTGATGGCGGTATACAAGACATCAACATCGTCATCAAGGCGGCGCACTTCGCGGTCTTGGGTCGATTTACTGTGCATCATCTCTTGTTGCAAGATAAGCATATGCTCAACCACATCGCCCATGCGCAGGGTTTCTCGCGCGGCATTCGCTAGCGCCAATGCAGGCGTGTCGATAGCACTAACATCCAAGTGACGCGGACGTAAACGCGGGTCCTCTTCCGGCACATCGGCAATAATCATTTCGCATACTTTTGCCATCGGTCCGGACAACGGCACCAACAGCATGCAACGGATCAGGTTATAAAATACATGGAAATAGATCACCAGTTCTTCATCACGCACGTTGAGCTTGGCCAGTAGTTCAGTCAATGGGCCGACAAAAGGCAGGACAATCACCGCACCTACTAGCTTAAACAGCAGGCTACCCAGCGCAACCCGACGCCCGGCGGCATTCTGTTTGCTGGCATTAATCATCGCTAACAGGCCACTGCCGACGTTAGCACCGATCACCAGACACAACGAGACTTTCAGGGATATCACACTGGTTGCGGCTAGCGTGGCGGTGAGCAGTACTGCAGCCAAACTCGAGTAACTGATGATGGCAAACATCGCGCCGGTTAACGCATCAAGAATGGTGTCGCCAGTCAGAGAAGAGAACAGCACTTTAATGCCGGATGCCTGAGTAATCGGCGTGGCGGCATTAACAATAAGCTCAAGTGCTAACAGAATCAGGCCCAGACCAATGGCAACACGGCCCATTTGACCGGCACGGGTCTGTTTACGGCTCAAGAAGAAAGAGACACCAACAAAAATCAACAGCGGGGAAAGCCACGAAAGATCAAAAGTCAGCACACGCGCCATCAGCGCCGTACCCACATCCGCGCCAAGAATGATAACCAGAGCTGGGGCCAGTGCGACCAGCCCTTGCGCCACAAATGACGTCACGAGCAACGCGGTGGCATTGCTGCTTTGCACCAATGCAGTCACGCCAATTCCGGCCATAAACGCCAGTGGCTTTTTCTCAACACTATTGCTGAGGACACCACGCAGGTTGGCACCAAAAACGCGCATGATGCCAGTACGCACAATGTGCGTACCCCAGACCAACAGTGATATTGCAGATAACAGATGTAGAAGTGTTAACACTAAAAAAACGCTCCTTTAGCTCCAACGATAAACAGGCCATCCTGCCTGCTGAGCATGTTGAAGCAGGATAGCATCCGGATTAACAACAATCGGGTGGCCGACTTGGCTCAACAGCGGCAGATCGTTATTTGAATCCGAATAAAAACTGGCATGACGTAATTGCGTCTTATCTTGATTAAGCAATTCAAGTAGCCGAGTGACTTTACCTTCACGGTAGCTCATCACACCTTGTATCGCCCCGGTGAAACACGCTTCCTGTATTACCACGCCGATAGACAACGACTCATCAACACCAAGGTAGCGAGCAATCGGCGTCACCAGATGTTCACCCGAGGCGGAGATAATCACAATGCGATCGCCATTAGCGCGATGCTGTGCCAGACATTCCCAGGCTGCCGGATAAACACATGGCGCGATAATCTCTTCAACAAATTGATTAATCAGTTGGGCAACATCCTGCTGACGACGCCCGCGCAACGGCGCTAGCGTTAAATGCATATAGTCAGCCAAATCCATTTCGCCTAGCGCATACTGCTGTATCAGTTCTTCATTACGCTGCAAGAAGGCGCGCTTATCCTCAACCCACCCTTGCTTTATCATATAATTTGACCACTCGCTGGAGCAGTCACAACTTATCAGCGTTTCATCTAAGTCAAATAAAGCCAGACTCACGCAACCTCCCTAAGGGTAACAAGATCCAACTGTAGACCAATCTGAATACCATCGGCAAACAGTGAGTCCTTGGAACGGTTTAATACATCCACAGCTAATTCCACATCATTGACCAAGACTTGGTAACGCACAACGTTGCCTAACAGACTGTGGTTAACAATTCGGGCAGGAATTCCCTGCTCAGGCGAGACAATCGCAATAGACTCAGGACGAATAGCGACCTGGCTACGATAGGTTTGGCCGGTGAGGCGCTGGGCCTGCTCCGCGCTCAACAGGTTATAGTTGCCAATAAAACCAGCGGCAAACGCGTTGACAGGGGCAGTATACAGTGTTTCCGCATCACCATTTTGTACAATTTGCCCTTTATTCATCAACACGATGCGATCGGACATAGTCAAAGCTTCTTCCTGATCGTGCGTCACAAAAATAGCCGTGAGGTTCATTTCACGCTGAATGCGGCGGATCTGTTCGCGCAGATGGCGGCGGATGCGGGCATCTAATGCGGAAAGCGGTTCATCGAGCAGCAGCAGACGAGGCTGGGTGACAAGAGAACGAGCCAAGGCAACACGCTGGCATTGACCACCGGAAAGTTGATGCGGGTAACGGCGAGCAAATTCATTAAGCTCCACCAGCTCTAATACTTCGCCAACACGGCGAGTCACTTCGTTTGCAGAGAGTTTTTGCATCTTAAGGCCAAAGGCTACATTACCCTCAACCGTCATGTTCGGGAAGAGTGCATAACTCTGAAAAACCATCCCGATACCGCGCTTCTGCGGCGGCAACGGCACGAGATCTTCACCCTGCAGCAAGATTTGTCCGCTATCCACATCGGTTAAACCCGCGAGGCAGCGTAACAATGTCGATTTACCACAACCACTTGGCCCCAACAGGGTGACAAACTCCCCCTCTTTGGCACTGAAATCAATATTGTTGAAAATCTGTGTCTGACCATAATGCTTATTAAGTTGAGTGACTTGCAAATATGACATGATCAGCTTTTTCCTTTATTTAATGCGTTCGCCAGCCAGGTAACCACCAGCACAACAACGAAATAGGAGATGACTAATGCGCTGGTGAAATGGCCGCTGCCATTGCGCATATTGAAAAGATAAACCTGCAACGTTTCATAGCGGTTACCCACCAACAGATTGGCAAACACAAACTCGCCAATCAAAAACGAGAAGGAGAGCAATACCGCAATGGTCGCCCCTTTGCGCAGGTTAGGCAGAATGACCAACAGTGCCGCTTTCCAGGTGCTGGCTCCCAGCAAATGTGCTGCATCCATCAAATCACGCATATTAATCGCCTGCATATTGTTGGAGATAGCACGGTAGATAAATGGCAACGCGATGGTGAAATAACAACCAATCAAAATCCACGGCGTTCCGGTCAGCTCAAACGGTGGCGACGAGTACAACTGCATCAAGCCGACTGATGACACCACTGGTGGGACAGCAAATGGCAGCAGGATCAGCACATTCATCAAAGCATCAAGTCTTGGGAAGTAGTAAGCAATCACAAACATTAGCGGCAAGATTAATGCCATCGACAAGACTAATGTGCCCACGCAGACCAGCAAAGAGTGGCCGAGCGCCAGCAGGAAGCGAGGATCGCTCCATAAATCCACCAACCACTTGAACGTAAAGCCACTCGGCAAAATGGTGGCACCCCATTCGCTGACAACGGCATAAATCAAGGTAACGGCTAAAGGCAACATCAGGCCAAGCAGCAGCACCCAGACAACGATTCGGTGGTAAAGAGATTCAGCGCGGCTCATGGCAATACCTCCAGGCTGAGAAAAACGCGAGCAGAGAAGTTAACGCGCATTGAGATAGCTCCTACGCAGCAACCATTGATGGATGAAAGTGATAAAGGCCATCAATATCACCAGCAGAACAGCCAAGGCACTCCCGGTGTTCGGATCAAGAGAGATATCACCAGCGACCAGCGCAGAAATACGCACAGGGATCACGTTGAAATTACCGGTCGTCAGCGCATAAATCGTGGCGTAAGCGCCCAAGGCATTAGCAAGCAGAATGACAAAAGTACCAACCAGCGCGGGCGTTAGCACCGGCAAGCCGATGTAGCGCCAGTAGCTCCAACGACCGGCACCGAGCAAGGAGGCCGATTCACGCCAGTCTTCACGCAGGGCGTCGAAAGCCGGATACATCAATAAAATGCCCAGAGGGATTTGGAAATAGGTGTACAGCACAATGATGCCGTCTCGGGAATAGAGGTTAAACCCTTCCATCAGCCCGAATTTGTGCAGCAGCAATGTCAGACAACCGTTAAGTCCCAACAAAATAATGAAAGCAAAGGCCAGCGGCACGCCGGCGAAGTTGCTCGTCATATTGGTGAAGGACATCATGAAATTATGCAGTTTCGTCTTGCCCAATTGGCGAAGTGAGTAACTACCAACTAACGCAATCAACAGACCGTACAGGCTGGATCTGATGGAGATATCCAGTGAGAAACGAATCGCCTGTAAATAAAATGGCGAGGTCAGGATGTCGCTATAATTACCAAAGCCCCAGGCTTCGTAGTTATCACTGTAAAAACTGCTCACCGCAATCCACACCAGCGGCGCTATCTGGAAGGCGATAAAAAATACCACAAATGGCACGACAAATAGCAGAGCAAGCCACTTAGCTTTCATCCGTTATCCTTTGCTTCAATCGACGGGTTAAGCCAGTAACGCCGCACAATGCGGTTTATCATGGGCAATATTGAGCAAGGTGCAAACGGTGCCGCACAGCTCGGTTTGTAGCGGTGCTGCTTCACCAAGGCTAAAAGCGTCACCAAAGACGAACAACGGCACCTGGCGCTCTTCCGGCAGTATCCCGCCGTGGCTGCGATCGTCATTCATACCATGATCGGCAGTGACAATGACCTGATAACCCGCAGCAAGCCAGTCGCCCAGATAACGGGATAAAATACCGTCGGCACCGCGGGCTTTATTACGATATTGCATCGATGACAGGCCAAATTTATGCCCGGCATCATCAATATTCATTGGATGGATCAGCAGGAAATCCGGTTGATAGCGACGGCGCAAACTCTCGGCATCATCAAAGAGATGCGAGTCTGGGTAGGCATCATCGTAGTAGAAATGCCCATGCTGAATAGGCAATGCGAGGTCATCGGTATGGCGATCGCGCGCGGGATCAAACGGCGTACGGTTATACAACTCGCTCACCCAGTGATAAGCCGCGGCGGCCGTGGTTAAACCGGCATCGCGGGCGTAATGGAAAATACTGCGCTCGGTAGACAGGCGATCGACATGGTTATGTACAATACCGCTCACTACCGGAGTAACGCCGGTAAGAATGCACTCATATAATGGTCGAGATAACGAAGGCAGCTCACATTCCAATTGATACAAGCGACCGCGTCCTGCGGCACACTGTGCCTGTAAATATCCCATCGCATCGCGCGCTACCTGATAGTTCAGGCCGTCCAGTACCACTAGAATGTTTTTCATTATTCGTTTGCCCTAATGACTGTTAACTCCTGCAAGATGCAGGGACGTTGGCCGCCTGCATCTTGAAGTGACTTCTGCATATAAAAAACTAACCGTAAAGAACTCATCCTCACGGTTATGCTCAGGTAGTTATTGCTGCATGTTGATCATGACGTTTTCCTGCCACAGACGAGGCAGAGCTTTGGAGCTCTTATCCCACGCCGCTGCGTCAGTAATTGGGTGTGCATTCGCATATTCGCTGTTTGGCAGCAATTTAGCTTTTACGTCATCTGGCAGAGTCAGGTGCTCAGCGCGGATTGGACGTGCATAGCCACGAGCCAGATTGATTTGACCAGCATCAGAGAAGATGTATTCACGCGCCAGTTTTGCAGCGTTCGGATGCTTGCCGTATTTGTTGATGATGGTGGTGTAGCCAGATGTGATACTGCCATCAGTTGGGATCAGCACGTCAAAGCGGGTTTTATCAATCTGATCGCGATAGTTAAGACCGTTGAAGTCCCACACAATACCTACCTGCACTTCGCCTTTTTCCAAAGACGCAATGCTAGGATCATTCAGGCCAAGGCGACCGGCTTTGGCCAACTTAGCAAAGTATTCCAGACCTGGTTTCAGGTTCTTTTCGTTACCGCCCATCGCGTAAGTCGCTGCCAACACGCCGTTAGCGGCCTGTGCTGCGGTGCTTACATCACCGATGGTAACTTTATAGTTGCCTTTCAGCAGGTCAGCCCAGCTATGTGGCTCGTTCTTCACCTGAGATTTGTCGATGATAAAAGCGATAGTACCGGTATAAGCCAGAGCCCAGTTACCGTCTTTGTCTTTCGCCCAATCAGGAACTTGCGCCCAAGTAGTTGGTTTGTAAGGCAGAGTCACGCCTTCTTTCATCGCTACTGGACCAAAAGCAGCACCCACGTCACCAATATCAGCACTGGCGTTATTTTTCTCCGCCAGGAATTTAGCGATCTCTTGTGCGGAGCTCATATCAGTATCGCTGTGTTTGATACCGTATTTGCTGGTGATGTCTTGCCAGGTTTCTTTCCAGTTAGCCCAGGAGTCAGGCATACCAACGCTGTTCAAGGTACCTTCCGCTTTCGCTGCCTTTTCCAGAGCTGCAACGGAATCGTCGGCAGCAAAGACCGATGTAGTAGTACTCAGTACCAGCGCGCTGGTTAACACAGAAGCAAACAACTGTTTCATAACTGAAGCTCCGAATGATAGTGTGTGAAGTGCTGGTCTAGTCCAGCAAGAACCAAGCCAATGTACCGCTCAATTATGATAATTATATGTCAGTGCCAGCATGCGGCGTTTTTAAACGCGTAGTTGTTATCAAACGCACATATTTTCGTCACAAAAATGTCGCAATGGTGCAAAGCGCACTGAAAAGAGGCCCTCAAACCAATGAGTGAACTGCAAACAACGGTGGCAACTATTTGCCAGGCGTTAATGGATAAGCTGGCGGCTGGAGATTTTAATGTCGAAGGACGTTTACCTTCAGAGCGTACACTCAGTGAGCATTTTTCCACCACGCGCATTACTTTGCGGGAGGCACTTGGCCAGCTTGAAGCGCAGGGTTTGATTTATCGCGAAGTCCGTAAAGGCTGGTTTATTTCCCCGCCTCGCATTCTTTATAACCCACTGCAACGCAGCCATTTTCACGCCATGGTGCAAGAGCAAGGTCGGTCGGCACAGACCGAGGTGCTGGATGCCAGCCAGTTGATCGCCAGTGATAAGGTATGCGATCGCTTGGGATTAGCGGCGGGAAGCAGTGTCTATTGCATCCGGCGTTTGCGTTATATCGACACCCGCGCGGTGCTCTACGTTGAGCACTACCTGAATCCGCAGTTCTTCCCCGATATCATTGCGACCGATCTCACGCAGTCGCTAACCGATCTTTATTACACCCGCTATGGCGTGCGCTATGGCCGGGTGCGTTTTGATATGGTATCGACCTGCCTGCCAGAGCAAGCCTCCGCTGCGCTGAAAGTGCCGCAAAATAGCCCGGCGCTGTTTATCACGCGGATCAACCGCGATCAGCACGATCGTTTAATCGACTGTGATTTAGAATATTGGCGACATGATGCATTACGCATCGATGTTGAGGTCGGAGGGAATTAGGAACGGGTACAAATGTATATTTGCATAATAAACCGCCCCCTATTGGGTTTAACAAATTGAGAGCGGTCTTACTCAGCCATCGCTACTTCTTTAACATCGCTTTCAGATTGGCAAAAGGATTATGGGTAGCCATACCAACATCGTCCTGCGCATCTTCTCCAGCCACGACATTGGAACCGTATAGTTCAGCCTGAGTGTATTTCTCATGCTCATGATCGTGGCAGAACAAACACAGCATTTCCCAGTTACTACCATCCTCGGGGTTATTACCATGGTCGTGATCAATATGATGCACAGTCAGCTCACGCAGGTTGGAATAGACAAACTCTCGTGAACAGCGGCCACACACCCAAGGGAAAAGCTTGAGCGCTTTCTCGCGATAGCCTGATTCAAGTCTTGCGTAGTTTTTTGGAATATAGGCCATATAAAGGTCGCCTTGTTGCCAATGTTAGAATAAGAAAATAGGCTTCATATTACTGTGAATACAGGTTTGCCACCAGCCAACGGCGCTTGTCTCTGGCTGCTGATAGCGGATTAATCGACATCGTAGCCCAAATTAGGCGCTAACCAACGCTCAACCTCACCGATCGACATGCCTTTGCGCTCAGCATAGTCTTCCACCTGATCGCGCTGAATTTGTGCCACAGCAAAGTATTTACTTTCTGGGTGGCTAAAGTACCAACCGGATACCGCAGCTCCCGGCCACATTGCGAAGGATTCGGTCAATTTCATACCAGTGAGTGCTTCTACGTCCAGCAATTGCCAGATTTGCGCTTTTTCCGTATGTTCTGGGCAGGCAGGATAGCCAGGAGCGGGGCGAATACCCTGATAGTTCTCACGGATCAGTGCTTCGTTACTCAGGTTTTCGGTAGCGGCAAAACCCCAATGGACTTTACGAACTTGCTCGTGAAGATATTCAGCAAAACCTTCAGCCAGACGGTCTGCTAACGCTTTGACCATGATTTTGTTGTAGTCATCATGCTGTCGGTCATAAGCCTCGGCCAATGCGTCTTCCTCCAACCCACCAGTCACCGCAAACGCGCCGATGTAATCAGCTTTGCCACTGGATTTGGGCGCAACAAAATCGGCTAAGCAATAGTTAGCAAAGTCGGTTTTCTCGGTTTGCTGACGCAAATGGTGGCTGACGGCTAGCACCTCTTCACGGCGTTCGTCGTGGTAAATTTCGATATCATCGCCAACCCGGTTGGCAGGGAATAAACCTACGACACCGCGCGGATTAAGCCGTTTTTCCTCAGAGAGCATATCCAACATGTCATTGGCGTCTTTGAACAAACGCTTAGCCTCTTCCCCGACGACTTCATCTTCTAAAATACGTGGGTATTTACCTGCCAGTGCCCAGGTCATAAAGAATGGCGTCCAGTCAATATAGTTGCGCAGCGTCTCAACACTGGCCTCTATCTGTTGCACGCCAAGGCGATGCGCGACCGGCGGAGTATAATTCTCCCAATCAATATTGGCTGCATTTGCACGGGCAGCTTCTAGGCTAACAGGCGGCGTTCTTGGTTTTTTACGGCCATGTTGCACACGTATGGTTTCATATTCTTGGCGAGTACGAGCAATAAAATCATCACGTTGCGTCGTAGATAACAACGCAGAAACCACGCCAACTGAACGGGACGCATTCTGCACATAAGTGGTAGAACCGCTATAGTTTTGCTCAATCTTCACCGCGGTATGCGCTTTCGACGTCGTCGCACCGCCAATCAATAACGGGATAGTAAAACCGCGGCGTTCCATCTCTTTGGCAACGTTGACCATTTCGTCTAGCGAAGGGGTAATAAGCCCTGATAGACCAATAATATCGACTTTTTCATCAATGGCAGTTTTGAGGATCTTATCCGTTGGTACCATCACGCCCAGATCAATAATTTCGTAGTTATTGCATTGCAGCACAACGCCGACAATATTTTTGCCAATGTCATGGACATCGCCCTTCACCGTTGCCAGCAATATTTTACCGTTGGTTTGCCCTTTCTCTTTGCTCGCCTCAATGTAAGGCTCCAGATAGGCAACGGCTTGCTTCATCACGCGAGCAGATTTAACCACCTGCGGCAAAAACATTTTACCTTCACCAAACAGATCGCCGACGACGTTCATACCGTCCATTAATGGCCCTTCGATCACCTCGATTGGCCGGGCTGATTGCTGCCGTGCTTCTTCGGTATCCAGTTCAATAAATTCAGTGATCCCTTTTACTAAAGAGTATTCGAGACGTTTGCGGACTTCCCAACTACGCCATTCCGCTTGCTGTTTATTCGCCTCACCGTCGTCTTTATTACTACGAAATTTCTCAGCCAACTCCAGCAAGCGTTCGGTACCATCGCTGCGGCGATTAAGGATCACATCCTCGACCGCTTCACGCAGATCCACGGGCAGATCATCATAGATCGCCAATTGTCCGGCATTAACGATCCCCATATCCATACCATTACGAATGGTGTGATAGAGGAAGACAGCGTGGATCGCTTCACGTACCGGTTCATTACCACGGAAGGAGAAGGAGACGTTAGAAACACCACCGGAGATTAATGCATGTGGCAGTTCAGCTTTGATATCCGCGCAGGCTTCGATGAAATCCACGGCATAGTTGTTGTGCTCTTCGATCCCGGTGGCAACCGCAAAAATATTCGGGTCGAAAATAATGTCTTCCGGTGGGAAACCCACTTTTTCAGTCAATAATTTATAAGCACGGCGACAGATTTCAATTTTCCTAGCGCGGGTATCAGCCTGCCCAGCTTCGTCAAACGCCATCACGACCATTGCCGCACCGTAGCGGCGAACCAAGCGTGCGTGATGTAAAAATGCTTCCTCTCCTTCCTTCATGGAAATTGAGTTAACAATGCCTTTGCCTTGGATACATTTCAGCCCTTTCTCGATTACCGCCCATTTTGAAGAATCGATCATAATAGGGACGCGAGCGATATCCGGCTCACCGGCAATCAAGTTAAGGAAACGCACCATTGCTGCTTCGGCATCAAGCATCCCTTCGTCCATATTGATGTCGATGATCTGCGCACCGCTCTCCACCTGTTGCTGAGCAACGGCTAATGCCTCGGCATATTTCTCTTCTTTGATTAGGCGTTTAAAGCGTGCTGAACCGGTCACGTTGGTGCGTTCACCGACGTTAACGAAGAGTGTTTTCGGGTCAATCGTCAGCGGTTCCAGACCTGCCAAACGACAAGCAACCGGGATATCAGGCAGCGAACGCGGCGGCACCCCTTCGACGACTTTCGTTATCTCAGCAATATGTGCAGGCGTAGTACCACAGCAACCGCCAACAATATTTAGAAAACCAGAGCGGGCCCATTCACCAATGTGTTGTGCCATCTCTTTAGCATCTAAATCATATTCGCCGAAGGCATTAGGTAGGCCTGCGTTAGGGTGTGCTGTTACATAGCATTCGGCAATGCGTGATAACTCAGCGACATATTGACGCAGCTCATCGGGCCCCAGCGCACAGTTAAGGCCAAAAGTGAGCGGCTTAACATGGCGCAACGAGTTGTAGAAAGCTTCCGTGGTCTGGCCCGATAAAGTACGCCCAGACGCATCGGTGATAGTGCCAGAAATCATTACTGGCAATACAATACCTAGCGCTTCAAACTCACTTTCTACGGCGAACGTGGCAGCCTTAGCGTTTAAGGTATCAAAGACTGTTTCGATCATGATCAGATCGACCCCACCCTCGATCAGTGCGCGGGTAGATTCGCGATAAGCCTCCACTAATTGATCGAAAGTGACATTACGAAACGCCGGATCGTTAACATCAGGAGAGATCGACGCAGTACGGTTAGTCGGTCCTAAAACACCAGCAACATAGCGTGGTTTATTGGGCGTACGTGCCGTCCATTCATCGGCACAGGCGCGGGCAAGTCGAGCAGCCTGATAGTTAATTTCAGCTGATAGTGATTCCATATGGTAATCAGCCATTGCAATGGGGGTGGCATTGAAGGTGTTGGTTTCTAAAATATCAGCGCCAGCTTGCAGGTAACCGTTGTGGATCTCGACGATCACTTCGGGCTTGCTCAGCACCAAGAGATCGTTATTACCTTTAAGATCGCTTTTCCAATCGGCAAAACGCTCGCCACGGTAATCTTTTTCTTCTAAACGGTAGCCTTGGATCATCGTTCCCATGCCGCCGTCTAAGATTAAAATACGCTGCGCTAGCTGTTCATGTAGTGCATCAACGCGACTTTTCACATTCATCTCATCACCCATCCTTGCAATCTGCTGCGACTTCACGCCTGTGCGAGTACAACCAGCTTCATTAGTTGCTGCAAAATACGCCAGTTATCCTAGCATACCTTGCCAGAGCACAATGTTTGCTTGAATGTGAGGCTTTTTCATCAAATCTTCGAGGCTTCTTCCACGCCAGATGCAACAGATCGGATGAGCGTAAAACCTGTTTGCGATCCATACTGTAAAAACGAAAACGAATTCCAAAATAATATTTTCATGCCGATGTATTTAGGCGACGCTGATAAGGGAAAGCAAGATGGTGACTTCCTCCGCTACGGCGGCAAAACGCATAAAAAAAACCAAAAATACGGCGGCCAGTCCCCATGTCGCAACCGGCCAGGTCCAGTCTTTAACACGCGGTTTGAAGCTGCTGGAGTATATTGCCGAAGCACAAGGGAATGTGGCGTTAACCGATTTGGCACAGCAAGCAGGGCTGCCTAATTCAACGACTCATCGACTGCTAACGACCATGCAGCAGCAAGGCTTTGTGCGCCAGGTCGGTGATTTAGGTTTGTGGACCATCGGCTCACATGCTTTTGTTGTTGGCAGCAGCTTTTTACAAAGCCGCAATTTACTGGCGATGGTACATCCGATACTGCGGCGTTTAATGGAAGACTCCGGCGAGACAGTGAACCTAGCGGTACTCGATCACAGTGATTATCAAGCAATCATCATCGATCAGGTGCAGTGCAACGCGCTAATGCGCATGTCCGCGCCAATAGGCGGCAAACTGCCAATGCACGCCTCGGGAGCAGGTAAAGCCTTCCTCTCAACCTTGCCGGAAGAACGTCTGGTCAAAATACTGCATAAGATTGGTTTACATAGCTATACCCCGATGACCCGCACATCACCGGCGAATCTTAAACAGGAATTGGCAGATACGCGTAAACGCGGGTATGCCTTTGACGATGAAGAGCATGCGTTAGGGCTGCGCTGTGTGGCAGCCTGCATCTACGATGAGCATAATGATGCCTACGCCGCCATTTCCATCTCAGGCCCCGTATCGCGAATAACGGATGACCGCGTGACCGAAATTGGCGCATTAGTTATCCATGCGGCAAAAGAGATCACGCAGGCTTATGGCGGTGGTAAACATTAATTATTATTAAGGAGGCCACAGACTTCACACGCTTAGTGGCTGGTGAACTCTGTGGCTAAAGCGCTGCCGATTGCGATAGGCATAAACGTCTTCAACATGGCCGTCGAGAATACGCTGCTGTAAACCCCGCCAATAATCAGGGCAAAATAGGTCACCGTGCAACATCTCAAACAGCGGACGAAGGCGTTTATCACTGCATAAAAAATACCGGAACTCTTCAGGAAATACATCGTTTTCCGCCACGCTGTACCAAGGCTCACTGGCTAATTCCTCTTCAGGATAAGATGTCTGTGGCAAGCTGCGGAAGTTAATCTGGGTCATGTAGCAAATTTCATCGTAATCATAAAATACGACGCGGCCGTGGCGAGTAACACCAAAGTTTTTAAACAACATATCGCCTGGAAAAATATTAGCTGCTGCCAACTGCTTGATAGCATTACCGTATTCTTCGATGATATCGTGTAACTGCTGTGACGTAGCCTGCTCAAGATAAAGATTCAGTGGCGTCATGCGACGTTCAATATATAAGTGCCGTATCGCTATACTGTCTCCTAGATCTTCGATTTTATTCGCCACCTCGCGCTGCAGCTCGGCCATAAGTTCTGGGCTGATACGATGTTTGGGTAAAATAAAATGTTCAAATTCTTGAGTGTCAGCCATTCTCCCTACACGGTCATGTTCTTTGACCAACTGATAGCACTCTCTCACTCGTTGTTCAGTCACCTGCTTAGGTGGCGCAAAACGGTCTTTAATTACCTTAAAAACGCGGTCGCTACCCGCTAGGGTAAATACCAACATCACCATGCCTTTAACGCCAGGAGCAATAATAAACGGCTCGTTTCCAGAAGCCATAAACCGTAGATGTTCGCGATAACATTCTGTTTTGGCATGTTTTTGACAACCAATTGCGCTGTATAGCTCTGCGGTTGTTTTGGTGGGTAATATCTCGCGCAGCCATTCAACCAATGCGCCGGGATGGGGTGCATAAACCATAAAATAGGAGCGAGCGAAACCAAAAACGATACTGGCGTCATCATGTTTGGTTAAACAGCTGTCGACAAATAACCTGCCCTGCGCGGTTTGATGTACAGGTAGCAGGAAGGGATAAGCCCGTTTATTCAGACGAATTTTGCCACTCAGCCACGCGGCTTTATTGCGATAAAAAAGCTCGGTGGCGATTTCAAACTGTGCGTCAGCCATTGCGTTTGGCCCAAAGCTCTCCTCTAGCGTATCAGCAATGGCCAGAACGTCTCTCTCAATATCATCCCAAGGCAGGCGCAGCGGCAATTCCGTTAATAATTTATGCAGCATGGCCTGCAAACCAGAAGCTGGGCAGTATGCCCGTGCCAGCGGACGATGAGGTTGATTCGCACTTTCGACCGGCTGTTCACTGAAAATAAACAGTTTGTCGGCGGTTAAATCACGGTGCTTGAAGATACGGCAATAGACAGAATTAAAGAAACTTTCGGCTATTTCACCACGAGGATAGTCGGGCAGTAATCCGCTGTAACAGGCTTTAACCCGGCCAATAAATGCCGCATCAAAAAAGTGTGAACCCGTTATACATTTCAACTGACTGACGACTAAGCCAACATGATGGTCATAAAGATGAATACGCTGTTTCATCGCCTGCTGCACCGCAGGCCAGTCGGCCAGTTCAAAACGTTGCTGAGCACCGGAAGTGATTTCCAAAAAACGACCATACTGAGCATCAAAGCCTTGCAGGATGGTTTGGGCAATTAGCAGTTCGGTTGTCATCGCTCAGCCCTCTGATATCGCAGATTTTTCTAAAATGGCCCGGCTTATGCCGGGCCATTCATCACTCAGGAAAATTGCTGTTCTTCTGTTGAACCGGTCAGTGCGGTGACCGATGAGCGCCCGCCTTGTATGATGGTCGTGACTTTATCGAAATAGCCGGTGCCGACTTCCTGCTGGTGCGAGGCAAAGGTATAGCCACGCGTTACCGCATCAAACTCCGGTTGCTGTACTTTTTCGACATAGTGCTTCATTCCCTCACCTTTCGCGTAAGCATGTGCCAAATCAAACATGTTGAACCACATACTGTGAATACCTGCGAGGGTAATAAATTGGTACTGATAACCCATTGCCGCCAGTTGTTCTTGGAAGCTGGCGATAGTTTTATCGTCGAGATTTTTCTTCCAGTTAAACGACGGCGAACAGTTATAGGCCAGTAATTTTCCTGGGAAACGTTGATGGATAGCATCAGCAAATCGCTTAGCTAATGCCAGGTCGGGTGTCGAGGTTTCACACCAGACCACATCGGCATAAGGCGCATAGGCAAGGCCACGCGAGATTGCCTGCTCTATTCCAGCGTGAGTGCGGTAAAAACCTTCATGAGTGCGTTCACCGGTAATAAATTGGCTATCGTAAGGATCGCAGTCAGAAGTCAGTAAGTCGGCAGCATCGGCATCAGTACGAGCGACCAAAATCGTTGGTACTCCCAGAACATCTGCCGCCAAACGAGCCGACACCAGTTTTTGTATCGCCTCTTGCGTCGGAACCAATACTTTGCCGCCCATATGTCCGCATTTTTTCACAGCAGCTAACTGGTCCTCAAAATGTACTGCCGCCGCCCCGGCCTCGATCATGGCTTTCATTAATTCAAATGCGTTAAGCACGCCACCAAAGCCGGCTTCAGCATCAGCGACGATCGGTAGGAAGTAATCGGTATACCCTGGCTGGCCAGGCTCAATATTGTTAGACCACTGTATTTGGTCGGCACGGCGGAAGGTATTATTAATCCGCGCGACAACCTCTGGCACTGAATTGACCGGATAAAGGGATTGGTCAGGGTACATACTCGACGCGGTATTGGCATCGGCCGCGACCTGCCAACCAGAAAGATAAATTGCTTCAATACCGGCTTTAGCCTGCTGCAAAGCCTGCCCGCCGGTCAGTGCCCCCAGACAGTTCACATAACCTTTACGCGACGCGCCGTGTAGCAAGTTCCATAAGCGACTCGCACCATGCTGCGCCAACGTACACTCCGGGTTAATCGAGCCACGCAGACTAATAACTTCTGCTGCGCTGTAGGGGCGGGTGATCCCTTTCCAACGTGACTGTGACCAGGTTTCTTCAAGCTGCTGTATTTGTTGGCTACGGGTAATTTTCATGACAGTGACTCCAATTAAATTTATGGGGGCGTGTTATCAAGCCAGCAGCGAATAGCCCGGCAGGGTGAGGAAATCGATCAATTCATCTTGGGTGGTAATTTTTTCCATCAGTGCGGCAGCTTCATGAAAACGGCCCGAGCTAAACCGCTGCTCACCCAGCTCCTGCTGAATTACCTGCATTTCCTCCGCCAGCATCTGGTGAAAGAGTGCTTTGGTAACCTGTCGCCCGTCGTCCAATGTTTTAGCGTGGTGGATCCACTGCCAAATTGAAGTACGAGAAATCTCTGCGGTGGCGGCATCTTCCATCAGTCCATAAATTGGCACGCAGCCGTTGCCGGAAATCCATGCCTCGATGTACTGCACCGCAACACGAATATTGGCGCGCATCCCGTCTTCAGTACGAGAACCGGGACACGGCTCAAGTAGCATTGCTGCATTAATCGGCGCATCTTGTTCGCGCATCACATCCAATTGGTTAGGGCGTATACACAGAATTTTGTCAAACACTGACATGGCAGTATCAGCCAGGCCTGGATGTGCTATCCAAGTGCCGTCATGACCATTTTCTGCTTCTAGCTCTTTGTCTTTGATAACTTTATTAAGTACCCATTGATTGCGCTGCGGATCTTTACTCGGGATCAATGCCGCCATCCCCCCCATTGCAAACGCTCCGCGGCGATGACAGGTTTTAATCAGCAGGCGTGAATAAGCACTCAGGAAGGGTTGTTCCATGGTGACAACCTGACGATCGGGTAATACCCGATCCGGGTAGTTCTTCAATGTTTTGATATAGCTGAAGATGTAATCCCAGCGTCCACAGTTAAGGCCGACGATATGCTCACGCAGGTGATAAAGGATTTCATCCATTTGGAACACTGCGGGTAGCGTCTCAATCAACACTGTCGCTTTGATAGTACCGCGAGGCAGACCTGCGCTATCTTCTGCATAGCTGAAGACCTGGCTCCACCACTGCGCCTCTTTGTAAGACTGCATCTTCGGCAGATAGAAATAAGGGCCGCTGCCTTTTGCTAACAGCTCTCGATAGTTGTGGAAGAAGTACAAAGCAAAATCAAACAGCCCACCGGGGATCGCTTCTCCTTGCCATTTAACATGCTTTTCAGGCAGATGCAGTCCCCTTACCCGGCAAACTAAAACGGCAGGATTGGGTTTAAGCTGATAAATTTTCCCAGACTCGTTGGTATAGCTGATGGTGCCTTTCACCGCATCGCGTAAATTAATCTGCCCTTCAATGACTTTTGACCAAGCCGGTGCGAGTGAATCTTCAAAGTCAGCCATGAAGACTTTAACGTTGGCATTCAACGCATTGATCACCATCTTGCGTTCAACCGGGCCGGTAATCTCAACCCGGCGATCTAACAGGTCATCAGGGATGTTTTTAATCCGCCACTCAGATTGTCTAATGGAATCTGTTTCCAAAATAAAATCAGGTAATACACCACGATCAATATTGGCTTGATTCGCCTTTCTTTCTGCGAGGAGCTGGTTACGAGCCGGTGTGAATTGGCTCACCAATTCGGATAAAAAGTCTATCGCCTGTTCGGTTAGGATACTGGCAGCCTGTTCCGAGAACTGGCGTGTAAAGTCGAGTGGACTGCGGGTTATCTGTTGTGACATCAACATTCTCCTGACTTATCAAGGCACTCAGCCAGTATTTATCTGAGTGCTACGCAACGCTCTTGGCCATGCGCCCGACGTCTTCGGGATCGTTTTGAGCGATACGATCTCGCAGGTCATTTAGTAGCCAATACTATTAAGCGTAATCAAGAAAATGATAAAATCAAAAACGATTTCCATTTTTAATTTAATTAAAAATAAATTCCTTTTTATTCATGATATTAATAAAGATAATTTTTTATTAAAAACAGGAGTGATTTCCATTTTTATGGAAATAAGAAGCGTGTTATTCGAAGAGAAGAAGTATGAAAATGACAACGGCCAACTTAATGGCCGTTGTGTCTGTAGCAGGGGGTAGTACTCGATATGTTTATTCTAAGGTAGGGTTCATCTGGCGCAGATCAAACGGCGTGATCTGATAAACATAGTAGTTCAACCAGTTAGTAAATAGCAGATTGCCATGGCTGCGCCAGGTCGCTTTTGGCGTGAGGTCAGCGTTATCCTGAGGGAAATAATTTACCGGCATATCAGGCGACAGGCCCGCATCGCTATCACGTAAATATTCTCCCGCTAAGGTATCCGCATCATACTCAGGATGCCCAGTCACAAACGCCATACGTTTATCTTTAGTTGCAAACAGGTAAGCACCGGCATCTTCAGATTTTGCGAGAATTTCCAGTTCACTGTATTTGCTCAGCTCCTCAATGGGGAAATCAGCATAACGAGAGTGTGGAGCCAGGAAAGAGTCATCAAATCCGCGGGTAAGCAGCGCCAAAGGCTGTAATAGTTGATGAGTATAAACACCCGATAACTTAGTTTCTCGCGTGAGTTTTGGGGTGCCATATAACACATTGAGTGCCGCCTGCACCGCCCAGCATACAAACAACGTTGAGGTGACGTGCTCTTTTGCCCAATGAATAATACGTTCGATTTGCGGCCAATAAGCCACATCGCAAAAATCAACCAAACCTAACGGGGCACCAGTAACGATCAAACCATCGTAGTTATCATGCTGAATATCCTCAAAATTACAGTAGAAGTTATTCAGATGTTCGACTGGAGTGTTCTTCGACTCTCGGCTATCAATGCGCAGCAGTTGCACGTCAATTTGCAAAGGGGAATTGGACAGCAGACGTAAAAACTGGTTTTCAGTCTCTATCTTCTTCGGCATCAGATTGAGTATCAGCACCTTTAACGGGCGAATTTCTTGAGTTTTCGCACGTGATGAGGTCATAACAAACACATTCTCATCGCGCAAGAAACTCACTGCTGGTAACTCATCAGGTACCCTAATTGGCATAACAACTTCCCCACTGCATCCGTTTATACGTTTAGACTTCTAGATGCCTGACAATAGCGGTTTTCGACAATCTTGTCGAGCCAATAGGTGATAGGTGAAAAAGTTTCAGCATCTTGTCTATGGTTATAACGTTGGGATCTTAATCTTTGATTTATTGATAGAAATAGAGATAAATGAAAGGTCTAAGTAGGATAAAAATGTTGTGGTTCTGAGCATTATCTAGGCAGGTTTTAATCTTTTCCGCAATAGAAAAAGCCCTTCACTTGCGTGAAGGGCTTCGTCTTGCTCTTTACTCTATCAATGCAGATAAATAAAAAAGCCCCTCGCTTTCGCGAAGGGCTTTTCTATTTATTTGATGCCTGGCAGTTCCCTACTCTCACATGGGGAGACCCCACACTACCATCGGCGCTACGGCGTTTCACTTCTGAGTTCGGCATGGGGTCAGGTGGGACCACCGCGCTAGTGCCGCCAGGCAAATTCGTTTTATTCCAACCGCGTCGCATGATTTCTCATACTCTGCCATCAGAACCAATCTCGGAACGTCACTGAAAATTTACTTTGAGTCTCTAAAAACACCTTTGGTGTTGTAAGGTTAAGCCTCACGGATCATTAGTACTGGTTAGCTCAATGCATCGCTGCACTTACA
>NZ_JBMOUD010000005.1:0-308739 GCF_049319665.1 Rouxiella sp. Mn2063
ATGGCTGCAATACCTGAGCGCTATTTTCAAGAAAACCACGTGCAATATTGGGAGCGTCCATATACGTCTGCTTTAGGTTGAGCCGGGCAGGACGCCCGTCTCAACCGACCCGTCCGGCCGAAGTAGAGAGTGCGGGCAGTCGCGCAGCGACCCGACAAGCTAAGCGCAGGCGTCGGGTGCAGGGGCCTTCGCCCTAAGGCCCCTGCCGGTCGCGTTCGGCAATCTAGACATATAACTCTGCAAACAAAAAGCGGCCGAACTGGCACAGTTCAGACATGAGTTAAGTAAATTGGCATAACGGCTTTTTGCCCTAAAAGCCACCTACAATGGTTTATTCGCCGTCTCCTTAGCAATAAACACACAACACAAAGTGATCAGCAACGTCACCGTAACATAAGCCGAAATGACCAGCGTGGTGCTGTACTCCTCATAAAGAGAAGTAATAATCAACGGCGCAAAGCCCCCGCCAATAATCCCCGATAAAGTGTAAGCCAAGGATGACCCCGCGTAGCGCACGCGCGTTGGGAATTGTTCGGTGACAAATGCCGCCTGCGGGCCGTACATAATGGCGTGAACCTGCAAACCAATAATCACCGCCAGGCAGATCCATAGCGGTTGGGCGCTATTAAGCAGTACAAAAAAGGTAAATGCCCAGACAATGCCCAACACTGCACCGAGAATAGAAACAGGACGACGCCCCCATTTATCCGACAATGCCCCAAACATCGGCACGGTAATCGCATTCCCTAATGCACCCAACATGGCGGCGGTTAACGCCAACGGGCGAGGAAGATGCAATACGGTCGTGACATAAGTCAGCGTAAAGACCACCACCAATGCATAAAGCACGTCACAACCAATGCGAGCCCCACCGGCTACCAGCAACGAACGAAAATGTTGGGTGAAAACTTCTTTAATTGGCGTATGCGTGGTGTTTTTATTTTTCTCTAGTTTCAGGAAAGCCGGTGTTTCCCCCACGCCACGACGCAACCACAAGCCGAAGATCACCAGCACCAGACTGAGAACAAACGGAATACGCCATCCCCAATGTTGGAAATCATCGGCTGATAACGCCAGCGTAATCAGCGTAATAAGGCCGGTACCAATCAAGGTGCCAAACGATGGACCAACCTGGGCAAAGGAAGCATTGCGTCCGCGCTGATGCGGTTTACCATGTTCCATCGATAACAGCACGGCACCTGCCCATTCGCCACCTAACGCAATACCTTGAATAAAGCGCAAAGAAACCAGCAGCAACGGACTCCAAATCCCCCAGGTTGCATAGCCCGGCAATAATCCCATTAGCGCGGTTGTCACGCCCATCATCACCAGCGTAGTGACCAACACAAAGCGGCGGCCCAGTACATCACCAAGATGGCCAAATACCATGCCGCCAATTGGGCGAGAAATATAACCGACTGCATAGGTGGAGAAGGCCAGAATGGTACCGACCAGCGGATCAAATGACGGGAAAAAAACATGGTTGAAAATAAGCGCCGCCATAATGTTGTAGACGGTAAAATCATACCATTCCAGCGCGGTGCCGATAGAGCTGGCCGCAGCCAGACGCGCCGTTTTTGGCGAACGATCGCCAGCGCCATCTTTGTGATCAAGAGGCGTATTTTCAGTGGAAGAAAGGCTCATTATTTTTGCTCCTGATAACAGTCAGTAAAAAGACAATGAGCGGTAGCGCGCTCTATGTTGTATTCCCGGTCAACCCACTGATTAGCCACAACACCCTGCGTGGCAGCAGAAAGCGGTGCAATAGCAGAAAACATGCCTTGAGAAGAGATTTTCATCGGTCATTTCCTTCACTCAGGTTTAACGGGAGGCGAGCCCCCGTCAGAAGTTAAGCATTTTTCAGGCAATCTTCGATAGCTAATGCCCAGCTCATCATTTCTGCATCCTGCAAAGGTAACGCGGCCACCATCAGTCCAACCGGTGCGCTGCCTCCGGCATGGCAGGGAAGAGAAACGGCACAGCCATCAAGGAAATTGATCACCGAAGGATTACGTAAGGCGGCACCGTTAGCGCGGAAATAAGCCTCTTCACTGGCTTCGAGTTCAGCAATCTGTGGAGCAATAAGTGGCACTGTCGGCATTAACAACGCATCGAAGCCGCCAATCGCCGCACTCACCCGCTGCTGCCAATCGGCACGTTGTTCAAGCAGCCTTTGTCGGTCGGCTTCCCCCAAGGCTTCACCACGACGAATGCGCGATACTACGCGCGGGTCATAACCGGCCTCATTTGAAGCAATTAATGATTCATGCCAGGCCCAGGATTCTAATGCGGTAAATCCACCCGTGGCGTTGATACTCGCCAGTTCAGCGAACTCATGGCATGGGATATCACTAATGCTCGCACCAGCATCACGCAAGCGCTGCAATGCGGCGTTAAATGCATCAGCAACCTGCGGCTCTAGCCCATCAAGCACTAAAGTTTGCGGTACGGCAAAATGCGCATCGGCAAGAGAATAGCGATGTAATTGCAGCGGTTCGTCGGCAATAATTCCATCGAGCGCCACACAGCTGGCAACGTCGTGTGCCAAGGTGCCGACAGAATCAAGCGCCTGCGATAATGGCAGCACGCCCTCCATCGGAATACGCCGGGCGGTAGGTTTAAAGCCAGTTAATCCACAAAATGCGGCCGGAATACGCACCGATCCGCCGGTATCGCTGCCGATAGACCCGAGACACATGCCATCGCTTATTGCCACCGCTGCACCGGAAGAAGAACCGCCGGGAATGCGTCGTGATGCGCGATCGAACGGGTTAGCTGGCGTGCCGTAATGTGGGTTAATACCCAGCCCGGAATAAGCAAACTCGGTCATATTCGTTTTGCCTACCACAATGGCACCGGCAGCCAGTAAGCGGCTAACGACTTGGGCATGAACCTTGGTAGCCAGCGCATCGGCTAATACGCGCGACCCTGCGGTGGTCACTTGGCCGGCGACATCGAACAAGTCTTTAATCGAGACCGGAATACCATCTAACGCAGATAACGGCTTGCCATCCAGACGCCGTTTTAACGAGGCTGACATCTGTTCTTTAGCCCAAGCATCATAGACCTGAGTAAATACCGCTTTGCCTTCACCCTGTGGTTGGTAGATGCATTGCAAGGCGGCTTCACTCAGTTGTTGAGCGTTCAGCTCACCACTCGCCAACCCCTCTACCGCCTGCTGTAAACTCAATGTTGTTTTGTTTTTCATCATGAAATTCCCCGCCATTAAGAGACGATAGGCAGCTCGATGCTGGAATAACTATGTGTGATGGTGCGATCGAGTTTCTCGTCCGCCAGTTCCATATGGAATTCCGTTGCAGGACGGATGCCACCGATTGCCGACATGGTGCCGCAAGTCATCCCGAGTCCATTAGCTGGCAGTTCAGCGCTGGAAAGGTAACGATCCAATAGATCGTTAGGCGCGCGCAGGCTGGCCAAGGTACCTTGCTGGTACAGCACCCACTCGCCCTCTTCTTTGATCCACGAGCGCAGGATCAAATCATCCCAATGTCCAGCCACCTCTTTAAGCGGCCATGCGCTGCGGGCCACCGGCTTGACGCAGATTTGCTTGGAAAGTGCCACGCTGTGCGCTTCTAATTCGCGATCGGTATGATCTGATGCCAGCGAAACGTAGAGTTCGCCCTGGTGGCTAAATAGAAAGACTTCTGCTTCACCTGAACTCGCGTAGCCAACCACTTCGATCTGTTCTTCTTGGGTCAGTTGGTTAGTCGCTACACGATAAAACAGCGGGATTGCACTCGGACGGGGCACGCCGAGCTCAGCTAATTCACTGATATGGTGCTCAAGCGCCTCGGGATCGCGTCCTGCCCATCCGGCGATCACCAGTTGATCGATTGCCGCTTCAATCGTTGTTGCGCCTGTCTTCTCACTCAAGTTGAAGGTTAATTTCATGGTTATTTCCCTTGGATAATATTGCTTCTAAAAAATCACAGTGAAATTTCACTCTAGTTTCTTAAAGAGAAATAAGCGATTTCCATGCCATGTTTTTGTGTAGAATGTCTAAATATTTTTTTCAGCAGGAGCCGGACGTGAAATCTGTTGATGCCGAAACTGAGCAACAACCAGCCTCTGAAGAGCCGGGATTATCCTTAAACGAGCAAGCTTACCGGCGGTTCAAACAGGCATTAGTGACCCTGAGTTATAAGCCGGGCGAATACCTGAACACTGCGCAAGTGATGAACGAGCTGTCCTTTGGCAGAACGCCGGTTAACCAAGCCATTCACCGCTTGGCTAATGAAGGTTTATTGCAGATTATTCCGCGTAAGGGTGTGATGGTATCGCCGCTGTCGATAGACGATGCGCTGGAGTTAATCGAAGTGCGGCTGGCCAATGAAACGCTATGCATGCGCCTGGCGAGCAACAGAGTGACGAAAGCCGATATCTCAGAACTAGAGAACATCAACCACCGTCTTGCTCAAGCAGGTGAGGCACGCGATCGCCACCAAATGATGTTGTTGGATTATCAGTTTCACCAGTTACTTGCCAAGATATCAGGCAACAGCATGTTGGCAGATATCCTCAGCGTACTTCACGCAAGAGCCCAACGTTTCTGGTCGAGCACGCTATCTCAGGAAGGGCATATCCATGAGGTCGTTGCCGAGCATCAAGAGATAATTAATGCGTTGATGGCTTTGGATGCCGAGGCGGCGGCCAGCGCGGCAGAAGTACATATATTATCGTTTAGGAATGCCTTATTGCGAGGGTAATACCCTCTAGGCCGAAAATTATGCTCGTGATACGACAAGTCTCCACTGCGTCGACCACTTGATCTAGTTGGCTCATCCTTGGGCCACACACTGCCGGTTGTCCACATAGATTTCTGGCAGATTTTCCTTTCGATTGAGCATAATGACTTCTCGATGCTTATTAAAAATAAACCTTATTTTTAATAAGCTGATAGACAATGCTAAATATAGTTCTGTATTTTTAGGGAATAAGCATGGTTAATTATCATAAATTTTATCAATTGGGGCATTATCCAGTTCAACACCACAATTTAGGATAAACACTGCCGTCATGATGTAATGGCCAATGAGAAGCGTAAGTTCGACAACTTCTCCCTCACTGAAAAATCTACGTAACTTCGCAAAAGTGGTATCACAAGAAACCTTATCCTTAACGATTTCATCAATATAATCTACCATCGCTTTAATTTCCGCATTGTTAACCCCGCCATCAAGAATACTTTTTATATCCTCCTCTGATAGACCTGATTTTATTCCATTTGGAATATGATGCATTAGCTCATACTCACAGTTAAATAGTTTCGCCACTCGGATAATCGCAGCTTCACGCAATTTATTACCAATTTGTATTGAACCAAACCCCAGGCCAAATTCAGTATATTTACTTGCAATATCAACATCACCTACAAGCATAGTTCTCATTACATTTATAGGGCATTTATTAAATACGGCCTGCTGACTATTATTCATTTTATCTAAAGGTGTAATTCTTTTCATAAAATACCTTCATTAACATTTCCACATTGAACAACGTGGAAATGTATAATTTATTTTTTATAAATAGGAGATGCGTCGATCAAAGCACCAATTAATACACATGGTTTATCATAAACATTCTGCCACCCATGATATGTACCACGCTGTACAATACAATCACCTTTAGAGATAAGCACTTTCTCTCCATCTTCCATTATCATATTCATTTTACCTTCCGCTACGTAAAGATAATCAATACTATTGGTAAAATGCATACTTGGGTGAAGATCTCTTATACTATCAGATGGCGTATTCCCGCTACCAATTGAATCAAAAGCTTCTGATGTATTAATTTCTCCGCTACTTTCCGGTGGAATCTCTACTATTCTAAAGATACTGCCATTTCTTACTGGGTCATGAACTATTTTTCTGGCACCGAGATCGACACTACCACTGTTATCTACCGGTGTTTCTCCGGTTGCCCAAAGATCAGTAATATAACAACCGGCCCATCCATCGACAGCAAGCACATTGCTTGAAATATCATTAAATATAACACCAGCCTTGTTATCTTCTTTTAATCCGGTAACGATTCTCTTAAATTTAAGCATAATAGCCTCTCACTGGTTATTTTTAATAAATTCACCACCTAGTGTATTGACTATTTAAAATTGTGCTATACTAAAAAATTAAAAACACTTTTTAAAAAAATAAAAATGAAAAAAGATATAATACTTACATACTCAACATTCTCCAAAACAATGAGTTATACAAAAACGGCAGCTCAACTCGGCATTTCTATAGGAACAGTCACAAACCATATAAACGAACTTGAAAAAACTTATGGAGTTAAATTAATCAGTCGTAACACACGCCAAGTAGAAATAACGCAAAAAGGAAAAGATTTCCTGATAATATGTGACAACATATTAAATGAGTTTGATAGACTTTTAAATTTAAAATCGGAAAGAAAGCATCAGGAAGAGATAAATATTGACGCACCAATAACTTTAATAAAATCCATAACAAGAATAATAAAAAAAATAACACAACGTTACCCAGAGCTTAAAATACAACTAAATTCAAATGATTCATCATCTCTCATCTCGGGTTCAAAGGCAGATGTTCTATTTAGTCATAAAAAAATTGAAAACTCCAAAATGATTCAGAAAGAGATCGCACATTCAAAAACTGTGTATTGTGCATCTCATGAATATTTAGATAAATACAGCACACCAAGTCACCCAAATGAACTTTTATCACACAAGTTGATTGGTGTTATTTTGCCTAATCATGCAACTTCTTTTGCATGGGTACTCGAGAAGGAGGGAGAAACAGTTAGCATAAAACCTAAAGATTTAATTACTAACACGGTAGATATTGCATTATCAATGTGTAGTGATGGATTAGGTATAACCAGTGTTTTTAACTTTTCATCAAGAACACGTCATGATGATGGCCACCTGATCTATATTCTCGATGATTGGAGTATTCCAGGTCCTATTTTATATGCAAGATATAATCCCGAAAATAGAGGTTCTGAAATAATCAATTTAATTATAAAAGAATCGATATTGTATTTTAATGAGACTCAAGATACGCAGTATCTTTAAAGGCAGAGATGAGATATCCCCGCCTATGACAGATCACTTACATCAAATTTATTTCCCCCCGGCTAATTCAATAAAGCTCCCCGTCACATATGACGCCGCATCCGATAGTAGCCAACTGATTGCCTGCGCAACTTCAATAGGCTCGCCGCCGCGCTGCATTGGCAGCAGGCTTTTTACTCTGTCTACCCGCCCTGCTTCACCACCGCTGGCATGCATTTCGGTATAGATAAAACCCGGTCGCACGCCGTTAACACGGATACCTTGTGCCGCAACTTCTAGTGACAATCCGGTTGTTAGCGTATCCACCGCACCTTTTGACGCCGCATAATCAACATACTCACCTGGTGAACCTAACCTCGCGGCCGCAGAAGAGACATTTACAATGGCGCCGCCGTTACCGCCGTGGCGGGCTGACATGATTTTTACAGCCTCGCGACAACACAGGAAATAACCGGTAACGTTAGTCGACAACACGTTATTGATACGTGCTGCCGTCAGGTTCTCAATCGTTGATTGTTGGAACAAAATTCCGGCGTTATTGACCAATGCCGTAATCGGTCCAAGTTCAGCCATCAGACGAGCGAACATTGCCACCACTTGCTCTTCATCGGCAATATCAGCCTGTAAAGCGACTGCTTTTCCACCCTGTGCAATAATAGCTTCCACCACTTTATTGGCCGCGATGTGATCTTGTCGATAATTCACGCCAACATCGTAACCTTGCTCAGCAAGCAATAACGCCGTGGCTTTACCAATACCTCGGCTCGCGCCGGTGACTAATGCAACCTTCTTCATGCTATATCCTAGTTTGTGAAGCGAGAGCGCGCTTTGGGCGCTTTCTTTGAGCCAGAAAGGCAATCTCGCGTTCGAATCAACGAAAAGATTTAGAAAATGATAGTAAAGTGAGCGTTTCGGCTTATCAAATACCGTGTTCAATATGGCATTGCAGCCTAAGCCGCTTCAAGGGAAGATGCGCTTCCCTTGAAAATCCCGCGCCTTTTTATGGTGTGATATCGGATTCCAATTAGGCTATGTTTCAGATGTCGCAGCGACAGGCGCAAATGTCGCTGCTCCGCAGTACCTTCAGTCGGGATTCGGACTCACTCAATAAAGACTTCGCGATTTCTCACCGCTCCTTCAGCGCCATTTCGAGCGCGCCACTAACCTTTTTACTTCAAAAGCTAAACAGCCTTTGCCTTTGACCTTAAACGCCGCCAAGCGCACTCAAAATTTCACCGGCAAGTGGTGAGAGACAATCGTTTTATCATTGGCTCGAATCCCGTAGACGGGTATCCCGGATGGGATGAAATTTGCGCTATCACGGAAGCCACTGAAACATGGCCTCCGCTGGATGCAGAGTTGAAGTAGCAAAAAGCGTGGGAAGCCTGAAGGGACGGCGCTTACTGTCCCTTCGGTCGGTTTAGGCTGCGAACTCATATTGAGAACCGCAGCTGATAAACCGAAATATTCACCGTTCCGGTTTTACAAAACCGAACAAGCCCGGTCTGGCTTGAAAAACCGCTTAAAGCCTCGGTCAAAGGCTTTAAGCCCTAACGCCCTTCCGGCGCAAGGAAACCGCATAAATCTCGGTCAAGATTTAAAACTATTCGTATTCGCTCATTGGCACGCATGAGCAAAACAGGTTACGGTCGCCGTAAACGTCATCAAGGCGTTTAACGGTTGGCCAATATTTGTTCTCGCTGCCTGCCGGGAATACTGCCAGTTCACGAGTGTAGGCGTGGTTCCACTCGCTAACCAGTTCGGTTTGAGTATGCGGCGCATTAACCAATGGGTTGTCTTCCAGCGTCCATTCACCTTTAGCGACACGCTCAATTTCGCTGCGGATTGACAGTAACGCGTCAACAAAGCGGTCGATTTCGACTTTGCTTTCTGACTCGGTTGGCTCAACCATCAGCGTTCCCGCAACCGGGAATGACATGGTTGGTGCATGGAATCCGTAGTCGATCAAACGCTTAGCAATGTCCATTTCACTGATGCCGACTGCATCTTTCAACGGACGAATGTCCAGGATACATTCGTGCGCCACGCGACCATCGCGGCCGGTGTACAACACGGAGTACGCATCCTTGAGACGAGTCGCAATGTAGTTGGCGTTCAGAATTGCCGTCTGACTGGCTTTTTTCAGGCCTTCCGCGCCCATCATGCGGATGTACATCCAACTGATTGGCAAGATAGATGCACTGCCAAACGGGGCCGCAGATACTGCGCCATTTTGCGTTAACACGCCATCAATCTGTACGACGCTATGGCCTGGAACAAACGGCGCCAGATGCGCTTTGACGCCGATTGGGCCCATACCAGGACCGCCGCCGCCGTGTGGGATACAGAACGTTTTATGCAAGTTAAGGTGAGAAACGTCGGCACCAATGTAGCCCGGCGTGGTGATACCGACCTGCGCATTCATGTTCGCGCCATCGAGGTAAACCTGGCCGCCGTATTGGTGAACGATTTGGCAAACTTCACGGATAGTTTCTTCATAAACACCGTGTGTAGAAGGGTACGTTACCATGATGCAAGAAAGCGCATCACCGGCTTGTGCCGCTTTCTCACGCAGGTCGCTCAGGTCAATGTTGCCTTGTTTATCACAAGCGACGACCACAACGGTCATGCTCGCCATCTGGGCAGACGCTGGGTTAGTTCCGTGCGCTGAGCTTGGGATCAGGCAAATATGACGGCCGCCTTCGTTACGGCTTTCATGATAGTGGCGAATCGCCAGCAGGCCAGCATATTCACCCTGCGCACCGGAGTTCGGCTGCATACAAACCGCATCATAGCCGGTCAGTTGTACTAACCATTGTGACAATTGGCCAATCATCTGCTGATAGCCGCTGGCCTGCTCAACCGGGCAGAACGGGTGCAGTTCAGCAAATTCTGGCCAAGTGATTGGGATCATTTCTGCGGCGGCGTTGAGTTTCATGGTGCAAGAACCCAGCGGGATCATCGCCTGATTCAGCGCCAGATCCTTTTTCTCCAGACGGTGCATATAACGCATCATCTCGGTTTCGCTGTGATACTTATTGAACACTGGATGAGTCAGGATCGGATCCTGGCGCAGCATAGCGGCCGGAATAGACAGGGAATCCACGCTAACGGCTTTATCTAATTGCTCGATATCCTGGCCGTGATTATCGCCCAGCAATACGGAAAACAGCGTTTGTACATCTTCGCGGCTGGTCGCTTCATCAAGGGTAATGCCAACCGCGCCATGAATATCAGTACGCAAGTTGATACCAAAGCTCAGCGCACGATCGAGCACAGCGGCTTTGTCTTTCACTTCAACGGTCAAAGTATCGAACCAGCTATTAAAGCGCAGCGACAGGCCGCCTTTTTGCAGGCCCGCAGCCAAAATGTCGGTCAAACGATGGATACGCCCGGCAATGCGTTGCAGACCTTGTGGGCCGTGGAAAACGGCGTACAGGCTGGCAATATTGGCCAGCAATACCTGTGAAGTACAGATATTGGAGTTAGCTTTTTCGCGACGGATATGTTGCTCACGCGTTTGCATCGCCATACGCAGCGCCGTGTTACCGGCGGCATCGCGTGAAACCCCGATAATACGGCCAGGCATAGAGCGTTTGAATTCATCACGACAAGCGAAGAAGGCAGCATGCGGGCCACCGTAACCCATCGGCACGCCAAAACGTTGCGCGGAACCAAATACCACATCAGCGCCCTGCTTACCCGGCGCGGTTAATAGCACCAGCGCCATCAAGTCAGCGGCTACGCTGGTAATAATTTTACGCGATTTAAGCTCAGCAATCAGCGCAGAGTAATCGTGCACTTCGCCGGTGGTGCCCACTTGCTGCAGCAGCACACCAAACACACCGTCGAGTTCCAGAACCTTCTCGGCTTTATCGACAATAATGTCGAAACCAAAGGTTTCAGCACGGGTGCGAACCACGTCCAGCGTTTGTGGATGTACATCATCAGCAACGAAGAAACGGTTGGCGTCTTTAAGTTTGCTCGCTCGTTTTGCCAGTGCCATCGCTTCCGCCGCCGCGGTAGCTTCATCAAGCAGCGAAGCAGAGGCTAAATCCAGGCCGGTCAGATCGAGTGTTAATTGCTGGAAGTTAAGCAGTGATTCCAAACGACCTTGCGCCACTTCTGGCTGATAAGGAGTATACGCGGTGTACCAGCCCGGATTTTCCAACATATTGCGCAGGATAACCGGCGGCGTCAGTACGGCGGTGTAACCCATACCGATGTAGGATTTGTAACGTTGGTTTTGGCTGGCGATGGCCTTCAACTCAGCCAGCGCCTGATGTTCAGTGACCGCATCGCCAACGGCTGGCGGCCCCGGCAGTTGAATATCTTGCGGGACGATTTGTTGAATCAGCGAATTAAGAGAATCCGCACCAACGGTTGCCAACATCTGCTGTTGTTGTTCAGAGGAAGGACCAATGTGGCGGCCAATGAAGGCTTCGCTGTGTTCTAACTGGCTGAGAGTCTGAGTCATTTGCTACATATTCCTGAAATCTTGCGAGGGTCGAGGAGGAAATCTATGTAGTGCCTCAGCGATGAAAAAGGCGAGGCACCAGCGATGATTAATCTTCCAGCGTTGCCTGATAAGCGTCAGCATCCAGCAGGCCATCAAGTTCTGATTCATCAGACGCTTTGATTTTGAAAAGGAAACCTTCGGTGTATGGCGCGCTGTTTACCAGCTCTGGTGAGCTTTCCAGTTCGCTATTCACTTCCAGAATTTCACCGCTGATTGGCGAGTAAATGTCTGATGCCGCTTTAACAGATTCAGCAACAGCACAATCTTCACCCGCATCAACCACACGGCCAACTTCTGGCAAGTCAACAAACACCATATCGCCCAGTAATTCCTGTGCGTGCTCGGTGATACCTACGCTGTAAACACCTTCACCTTCTGAACGAACCCACTCGTGGGATGAAACGTATTTCAAATCTGCTGGGACAAGGCTCATGAAAATCTCCTGAAAGAATTGCTGCCAAATTAAATTATTTAGGTCACCTCGAAAGGATCAACCCACTAAACTTTTGCCGTTGCGCACAAATCCTGGCTTGGTGACCCGGACCGGCATTTCACGGTTACGAATTTGTACAATAGCCTGCTCACCAATGCCAGCAGGGACGCGGGCCAGTGCAATGCTGTAGCCCAGCGTCGGCGAGAATGAGCCGCTGGTGATCACGCCTTCCAACGTATTGCCATCGGTATCAGTGAAACGCACTGGTAGTTCGTTACGCAGCACGCCTTTTTCAGTCATAATTAAACCGACCAGTTTTTCGCTGCCCTGCTCACGTTGTTTTTCCAGCGCTTCGCGGCCAATGAAATTGCGATCTTCTGGCTGCCAGGCAATCGTCCAGCCCATATTGGCCGCCAGCGGCGAAACGGTTTCATCCATTTCTTGGCCGTATAAGTTCATTCCCGCTTCCAGACGTAGTGTGTCACGTGCGCCTAATCCTGCCGGTTTTACACCTGCGGCCAGCAGTTGCTGCCATAAGGTCGCGACCTGCTCTTGCGGTACGGCAATTTCGTAGCCGTCTTCACCGGTATAACCGGTGGTAGCAATAAAGAAATCTCCCGCCTGTACGCCAAAGAAGGGTTTCATCCCGGCGACAGCTTGCTGTTGCTCACCCGTAAATACTTTTGATGCTTTCTCTTTGGCCTGTGGACCCTGTACTGCCACTAATGCCAAATCTTGGCGTTCGGTCAGCGCCACGCCATAAGGTTCAGCATGCTCGGCGATCCAAGCGAGGTCTTTTTCGCGAGTAGCGGAGTTAACAACTAAGCGGAAGTAGTCTTCGGTAAGGAAATAGACGATCAGGTCATCAATCACGCCGCCAGATGCCGTGAGCATGCCGGTATAAAGCGCTTTGCCCGGCACGGTGAGTTTAGCCACGTCGTTAGCCAGCAGATAACGCAGGAATTCGCGGGTGCGAGCACCGTGCAAATCGACGATAGTCATGTGAGACACGTCAAACATCCCGGCATCTTGGCGCACAGCTTGGTGCTCTTCGAGCTGTGAACCGTAATGCAGAGGCATCATCCAACCGTGGAAATCAACCATGCGTGCACCGCAGGCGACGTGTTGTTCATAGAGCTGGGTCTGCTTTGCCATCTTGTTCCTCATTATTCCCGGCGATGAAGCCGGAACGTCAACGTGGGTCAGGAAATAAACCGGATTTCAATTTCAGCTGTGGTAAAGGTTGCGGGTCATTAACACCTATTTTGACCATCCACTTATTCATTAGTTAGGTTGATGATCAGGTTGACGCAAACGATACCTTTTCCTGAACGTTATCACTGAATCTCCCTGCTAACCATAAGTTAAAATATGTGGAGTTCAGTAAGTGGCAATAATCGCCAGTGGGGATAATGCAGAATATTTGACTAGAAAAATGCGGTTTGTGACGCAAAATATACAAATGCAGGGCGAAAAAATTGACGTTATGTAACGACAAGGCCAAATTCCCCATCATTAACAGTTTGGGAAATCCGGCCTCGCATTATTAAAACTAATGCAAAAAAACAGATGAAATTAGATTATTTCAATCGAATGTCAGGGCTCTGCAACCACTCTGGCAGATCATTGAGTCCCATTGCCTGACGTAACAACTTAGGTTTCACACCCGGCAGGCTGTCGGATAAGCGCAGCCCAATATCACGCAATAGCTTTTTAGCTGGGTTATTACCTTCAAACAGCTCTCTAAAGCCCTGCATTCCAGCCAGCATCAAGGCTGCGCTGTGTTTACGACGACGTTCATAGCGGCGCAAGTACAGGTGCTGTCCGAAGTCTTTGCCTTGCTTTTGCAAACGTTTGATTTCTGAAGCCAGTTCAGCGACATCCATAAATCCTAGGTTTACACCTTGTCCAGCTAATGGATGTATGGTGTGTGCAGCATCACCGACCAATGCCAAGCGTTGCGTGGCAAAGCTGCGGGCATAACGGCCGGTGAGCGGGAAGCTCACTCGCTCGCTCTCAACGCTGCATAATCCCAGGCGCATATCAAAGGTACTACCCAGAATGTTATTGAATTCAGATTCAGGCAAAGCCGCTAAACGCTGCGCTTCATCCGGCGATACCGACCAAACAATCGAGCATAAATGTGGATCGCTGAGCGGCAGGAAGGCCAGAATGCCCTCGCCGTGGAATACCTGACGCGCGACCGACTGGTGAGGCTCAGCAGTCCGTATGGTTGCCACCAGCGCATGATGACGGTAATCCCAGAAAGTTAAGGGGATATCGGCATGTTGGCGCAGCCAAGAGTGCGCGCCGTCAGCGCCCACCACTAGTCGGGCAGTCATTTGGCGCATATCGTCCAGAGTGATGAATGCTTCGTTCTCACCCCAGGCAATATTTTTCATAGTAACCGAGGTAAACAGCGTCACATCATCACAGTTTTCTGCCCGTTGCCACAACGCGCGGTGCACCACCTGATTTTCGATGATGTGGCCGAGATGACTGAAGCCGTATTCGTCACTACGGAAAGCAATTTTGCCAAAGCTGTCGCTTTCCCAGACTTCCATCCCCTGATACGGCGCAGCACGCTGGGCGATAATGCCCGGCCAGGCACCAATGTGTTGTAACAAGCGCTCGCTGGCAGCGTTGATAGCAGACACGCGCAGCCCAGGTTGCTCCGGCAAAGGGCTTTCATCAGGCTGCTGGTGTTCAAGCACCGCAATACGCAAGCCGCTGCCTTGCAGGCTACAGGCCAGCGCCAATCCAACCATACCGCCACCGGCGATAACCACATCAAAAGATTGCATAATTTACTTTATTCCTGTCATTGCGCGGGGTGGATTGCACGACGCGGGCTGGTGTTCTATGTACTTCTATTTTAAGGGTTATGCTCTGAACAGATGTTCTATAGACTGATATTCAGCGGGCTACCCAGCCAAGCGTGCGGCGGGTAAAAGCATCACGTAGTGCGGGCATTCGTTCCATCGCCATTAATCCCAGATTACGTCCGACAACCAACGGCGCATAGCGATTGGCAAACAGATGAATCAAACCATCGGTGACGGCAACGGTTGCCTGTTGATCCGGCTGACGGCGTTGTTGATATTGGCTAAGTACGCGGTAGCTGCCGATATCTTGCCCCTGTACAAAGGCTGAGGCCAAGGTTTCCGCAAGCGTCATCACATCACGTAAACCAAGATTGAATCCCTGCCCGGCGATAGGATGCAGCGTTTGTGCCGCATTCCCCACCAGCGCTAAGCGATGGCTAATATGTTGGTTGGCCGTTGATAAAGCGAGCGGATAACAATGACGTTTACCGACATTGAGCATGGTACCCAATCGCCAACCAAACCCCTGTTGCAACCGTTGCAGAAACTCAGCTTCGCTCCAGCTTTCTACTTCTTCTCGCGCAGAAAGTGGATGGCACCACACTAGCGCACTGCGGCCTTTAGACATCGGTAATAATGCGATAGGGCCATGTTCGGTGAATCGTTCAAACGCCCGGCCTTGATGAGGCTGGCTCGTCGTGACATTAGCGACAATCGCCAATTGCTGGTAGCTCTGCTGCTGCCAACGAATTTGGCATGCCGCAGCCAGCGCTGAGTTTGAACCATCTGCTGCCACTAAAACCTGTGCGCTCAAATGCTGGCCATTATCTAATACAACGCTGGCACTATCGGCCGTGCGTGAAACATCCACCACTTTGGCAGGACAATGCACGGTCACGCCCGGCGCTTTTTGCAGTAGCGCCATCAAACTCTGACCGGCATCGTGCAACTCAATGACATTACCTAATGCTTCAACACCATAATCACCTGCATTGAGATTCACAAAGCCTGCATGGCCCCGGTCACTGACGTGAATATCGTTGATTGGCGTAGCATACCGCGATAATGCCGGCCAAATGCCGATCGCCGCCAACTGTTGACAGGTTCCCTGTGCCAGAGCAATAGAACGGGCATCAAAGCCAGGGTGCTGACGATCGTCAGTGGCCGAAGCTTCAATTAAATGTACCGGCAGTTTACCGCCCGTCAGAGCAGAAACCGCCAATGCCAAGGTTGCGCCTGCCATCCCACCACCAACGATAACAATACTCATAGGATTATCTCGCTGCCGCCATCAGAGCTTCGATATCATCAGCATCTTTCACTACGCCGCTGGTGAAGATTTCGATGCCGGTATCTGTGATTAAGATGTCATCTTCGATACGGATACCAATACCGCGATAGGCCTCAGGTACATCAGCATCTGGCGCAATATACAAGCCCGGTTCAACAGTCAAGACCATGCCAGGTTCGAGTTTACGACTGCGATCAACGCTACCGTAATGACCCACGTCATGCACATCCATACCCAGCCAGTGCGACAGTCCATGCATAAAGAATTGGCGGTGTGCCTGTTCAGCAATTAGTTGCTCGACATCGCCTTGCATTACGCCAAGTTTAACTAAACCTTCGACCATAACGCGTACCGCCGCTTTGGTGGCTTCCTGAATACTGCTCCCCGGACCAAAGACTTCCAGCGCTTTATATTCTGAGGCTAATACGATGTCGTAAATTTCACGCTGAGCGGGGGTGAATTTACCGCTGACCGGGAAGGTACGAGTAATATCCCCGGCGTAACCTTGGTATTCACAACCGGCATCAATCAGCACTAGATCGCCGTCACGCAGCTCACACTCGTTTTCGGTGTAATGCAAAATACAGGCGTTATCACCGCTGCCAACAATGGTGTTGTATGACGGGTAACGTGCACCATGACGGGTAAATTCATGATGAATTTCCCCTTCAAGGTGATATTCAAACAAGCCAGCACGACACTGCTGCATCGCCCGGGTATGTGCCAGCGCAGTAATTTCACCGGCTCGACGCATCACAGCAATTTCCTGCGGCGATTTTATCAGACGCATTTCATGCAGCCACGGACGCCAGTCGGTCATGGTCGCCGGTGCAGATAAGTTCTGACGGAAGCCGTTACGCAGTTTTTCCATTGCCCGATAGACAATTTCATCGGCATAAGCGTAATAGCCTTGTGCGTGATAAACCACGTCCAGACCATTGAGCAACAGGTGCAGCTGCTGGTCGATATCATCGAACGGTAAAGCACGATCGACACCGAGTTTCGCCGGGGCCGCATCTTGTCCCAAACGACGACCAAACCAGATTTCAGCCGTCAGATCACGGATGCGGTTAAACAACACGCTGTGATTATGGTTATCAGTACTTTTAACCAATACCAATACCGCTTCCGGTTCATTAAAACCGGTCAGATAACTGAAATCACTGCTTTGACGGTAAGGATATTCGCTATCTGCATTACGCGTAGCCTCTGGTGCGGCGAAAATAATCGCGGCACTTCCGGGGGCCATTTTGGCAATCAGCGCTTGCCGACGATCCTGATACTCTTGCTGTGTCATTACCTGCTCCTGAAACCTGTCGTGACTTATACCCATTGAGCCTGGAGTTGCGTTTACGCGACAAAACTGCCTCGTAGTGATTAGTGCAACGTAGGCTGGTTTTCTACTGCTGTTGGCTTGGTTTGATTAAATTCGTTGTAGCAAATAATGGCGGCAACGCGCACATACTCAACAACTTCTTCCAAAGACTGCGCCAGCATTTCTTGGTCTTCGTCTTCTTCATAACCCAATTGCGCAATACTGCGCAGATCGTCAATGGCCTCGCCGACTTCACCTTTTACCTTGGCAAGTTTTGGCTGCATCATGCCCAAGCCCAGCAAGAAGTGGTTGACCCAACCCGCCAGTGCATCAGCGCGTTCAAATACGCTGGCATCGTCATTTGGCATCAACATCTTGAATTCAAAACTGTCGTCATCAAGTGTGTCAGAAGTCACTTTGCGTAGTGCTTGCAGCGCATCGGCTAGCGTATGGCTAAAAGCCATGCCTTCATTGGTCAAGTCATGCACCAGCGTCAGCCAGCTACCATCATGGTTGCCACCACAGAGTAAGCCACTGATAAGGCCGTGCATTTCTGCTGCGGTCAGGGCGACGGATTGCTGCTGTAAATTACTATTCAGCGCATCATAGTTTGGATAAGTATTCTCTATAGACATGCGTATTCGCCATCGTTGGCCGGTTAAGTTCGTGTTATGCTACCACCAAGGTCAGTCGCTGTACCAGATTAGCAAGCCTTGCGATCGTACGAGCCTTGCGATGATAATAAGTTGTTATGTCGGTTTTGCTGCCGACTCACCCACTTATCGCAAGGATTTATGCACTTTCGTGGGGTTGTATCCTGGTATTGAGATAGTTATAGTAGCGCCCGCTTTCAACAGGCTGCATCGCAGATGAGTTGGAGGGCGAATAATTAGGCAGGAAGGTGGCATGTCTGCACAACCGGTAGATATACAAATTTTTGGCCGCTCTTTACGAGTGAATTGTCCGCCAGAACAACAAGAAGCGTTGAACATGGCAGCCGAGGACCTCAATCAGCGGTTGCAAGATCTTAAAGTTCGCACTAGAGTCACCAATACAGAGCAATTGGTATTTATCGCGGCGTTGAACGTTTGCCACGAACTTGCTCAGGAAAGGTTGAAAACTCGCGATTACGCGTCCAATATGGAACAGCGTATCCGCATGTTACAACAGACCATTGAGCAAGCGCTGCTCGAGCAAGGCCGGATCTCTGAACGTGAAGGGACGACTTTCGAATAGTTTAAACTGTTGATTAATATAACCATTTAGTGGTATATTCATTTGACAGTCAGTACAAAATTTCTCTGAGATGTTTGCTAGCGGGCCAGTCCCCTGAGCCGATAATTAGTACAAACAGAATGTGATGATCCGCAATCGGTGCGCATGCTCGGTCCGTCCGAGAAGCCTAAAGATTGTGACTGAACGTTCACCTTGAACCATGGGTTCAAGGGTTACAGCCTGCAACGGCATCTCGGAGATTCCCTTCTTTCGTTGTTCATCTATTCCCTTGGATCATCCAAACCTTTATGTCCTTTACAGCTCAATATGCATCGCTTCGGCAAAGCATTCGCAGTGAAGTCCGACAGCGTAGAAAACAACTCAGCACTGAACAGCAGCAGCAATTTGCCATGCAAATTGTCGAGCAAGTCACCCAACATGAAAAAATTCAGCAGGCAACCACGCTATCCGTATTTCTCTCCTTCGATGGCGAGCTTGATACCACACCGCTGATTCGCCACCTTTGGCAACAGGGTAAACAGCTGTGCTTGCCGGTATTGCATCCTTTTAGTTCAGGTAACCTGCTGTTCTTGCGCTATGCGCCAGATACCCCGCTGATCCGTAATCGCTTTAATATTCTCGAACCTGCGCTCGATATTACCCAAATGATTTTGCTATCAGAAGTCGACATCGTGTTCACGCCGCTGGTGGCGTTTGATAGCCATGGACAGCGTCTTGGAATGGGCGGGGGCTTTTACGACCGCACCTTGCAGCATTGGCAGGAAAACGGTCCTTATCCGATCGGTTTGGCACATGATTGTCAGCAGGTAGCACAATTACCCGTTGAAGAGTGGGATATTCCGCTGCCGGAGATTATTACACCGGAGAAAGTATGGCGCTGGTAAAAGCCAGTTAATTAATAATGGGGGCCCAATATTCCCCCATTGATAAATCAACCATATTTACGTGCAAAATCTTCATCAGAAGTACAGATATAAACAATAAATTCGATGAAAGCGATGATTGAAGGAATAAAGGTCCAACAGAAAATCAGATACAGAGCACCCTGCCCGTATTTACCCAGATAAAATTTGTGTACGCCAAACCCGCCCAAAAAGAAAGCCAGCAACGCGGCAGCAAGACGGTTTTTCTCACCTAATGAGCCACTTGTTGGGACACGTTGAGGAGCGCCGCAACTTGGGCAGCTTATCGCGGTTTCGTGTATTTCTTTTCCACATCCACGGCAAAAAACCATCGATGACATATATGTCGTCCTTTTCAATAAAAAATTATACCAACCATATTCTAAATAGCGGGCTAGATAAAATAGGTAAATATCTTACCTGATATCGGTAATGTATTGAATAGCCATAAAGGCGGATACACTATTAATTCTTAGCAGGATGGCGCTTAATCCTGACTTTTCAAAAATTAAAAAGACAGTCTCAATAATCGAGCGTTATCTCTCTATATCCGTAGAAAGCAAAAAGGGCGCTAAGCGCCCTTTTCAATATTATCGATAATTCTGCAACGCAAATTAGTACAGCAAGCGTGCGCGGATAGTACCCGGGATCGCCTTCATTTGTTGCAATGCACTGGCAACGCTATCCAAACTAGCTTCAGCATCAATAACTACATAGCCTACTTCTGGACCAGTTTGCAGATACTGTGCGGCAATGTTGATACCTTGCTCGGCAAAAATCTGGTTGATACTGGTCAAGATACCAGGGCGGTTTTCATGGATGTGCAACAGGCGGCATGCTTTTTCGCTATGTGTCGGCAGAGAAGCTTCTGGGAAGTTAACAGCTGACAACGTTGAACCGTTATCAGAGTACTTAACCAGTTTACCCGCGACTTCCAGACCAATACCTTCCTGCGCTTCCATGGTAGAACCACCGATGTGCGGAGTCAGAATCACGTTATCGAACTCACACAGCGGAGAGTGGAACGGATCGCTATTGGTTGCTGGCTCTTCTGGGAATACGTCGATTGCCGCGCCAGACAGATGCTGGCTACGCAGCGCATCACACAGTGCTGGAATATCAATTACCGTGCCGCGAGAGGCGTTGATCAACAGTGAGCCTGGCTTCATTTGCGCCAACTGTTCGGTGCTGATCATGTTTTTGGTATTTGCCGTTTCAGGTACATGCAACGTGACCACATCGCTGGTATTTAGCAACTCAGAAAGGCTCGCGATCTGCTGTGCGTTACCTAGCGGCAGTTTAGTTTCCACGTCATAGAAATAAACGCGCATTCCCAGGCTTTCAGCCAAAATACCAAGCTGAGTACCGATATGGCCATAACCGACGATACCCAGACGCTTACCACGGGCCTCATAAGAACCAACGGCCAGTTTGTGCCACACGCCACGGTGTGCTTTAGCATTTGCTGCCGGGATGCCGCGCATCATCAACAGCATTTCGCCCAACACCATTTCAGCAACAGAACGGGTATTAGAGAATGGCGCGTTAAATACCGGAATACCACGACGGGTCGCAGCATTGAGATCAACCTGATTGGTTCCGATACAGAAACAACCCACGGCAACCAGTTTTTCAGCCGCAGCAAAAATCTCTTCGGTCATTTGAGTACGGGAGCGAAGCCCAACAAAATGCGCATCACGAATCGACGCTTTTAACGACTCGGAGTCCAACGCGCCTTTGTGAAATTCAATGTTGGTATAGCCTGCAGCACGAAGTGTATCGATTGCACTTTGGTGGACGCCTTCCACTAACAGAAACTTAATCTTGTCTTTCTCAAGTGATACTTTTGCCATTTCCCGACCCTACGATTTATGCGTACTGAAAATTGTTCTGACTGAATGCCGACTTCAGGAATCGCTGTTTTTTGACAGCTCACAGTCAACATAACAAAATTTTTAGTATCAGCAATACAAACGATTGCTTAGAAGGGAGTTAGAACCCGGAAGAGAACAAGTGTTTTTAGAACTAAATGCTAATCGACCACCGGTACATGGTGAAAAAGATGAGATGAATTAATTTATGTGACATAAGTCACCAAATTACGCTTTTTGAAGAAAAGATGATTCAGTCTAAAAATTTATTATCTTCATAATTTTTCACTATGACCTCCCATCCATCGCTAGCGGCCTAAAACATCATTAACTTATGGTAGAAAACATCCTGCGGCGCTCACAAAGAAAAAGATCTGCCCGCCTGCTAACCATCAGACAGATCATCTGCTTATCTCTGCCCGTGCTTATTTGATAACTTTGACGCCGTCACCAGCACCAACCAACACCACATCGGCACCACGATTGGCAAACAAGCCAACCGTTACAACACCGGCAATAGCGTTGATTTTATTTTCCAACGCCACCGCGTCGACAATACTCAGGTTGTGAACATCAAGGATCACATTACCGTTATCAGTCAGCACATTTTGACGATACTCAGGTAAGCCCCCCAGTTTTATCAATTCACGAGCAACATAAGAACGTGCCATTGGGATCACTTCGACCGGCAGAGGGAATTTACCCAATACATCAACCTGCTTGGAGGCATCAACAATACAAACAAATTTACGGGCAATTGCCGCGATGATTTTTTCTCGTGTTAACGCTGCACCACCGCCTTTGATCATCTGCATATGGCCGTTGATTTCATCTGCGCCATCAACATAAACATCCAGTGAATCGACCTCATTACAGTCAAATACCGGGATGCCGAGGCTTTTTAACTTGGCCGTCGAGGCTTCGGAACTCGATACCGCGCCTTCGATTTGGTGTTTGATAGAACCTAATGCATCAATGAAATGGGCAGCTGTAGACCCCGTGCCCACACCAACGATGGTACCTGGCGTCACAAACTCCAATGCGGCCCAACCTACTGCTTTTTTCAGTTCATCCTGAGTCATGGTTACTCTCTCCCGGCCATCAGCCTGTGGTGCGTAATGTAAATAATATCAGTCATTATAAAGCATGCTTTTATAAATTAGGTATGCATGTCAGGCACAAGATCACAGAAAGCCATAAACTGTGGCATAGTGTTGGGATATTATTTTTTAAGACTATGCATGCAAGGGATAACCTCCGATGAAACGCCCAGATTATCGAACGCTACAAGCACTGGACGCTGTGATCCGCGAACGCGGTTTTGAACGCGCGGCACAAAAACTTTGTATTACTCAATCGGCGGTTTCTCAACGTATTAAACAGTTAGAAAACCTGTTCGGCCAACCCTTACTGGTTCGTACCGTTCCGCCTCGCCCTACAGAGCAGGGGCAAAAACTTTTGGCCTTATTACGCCAGGTTGAGCTGTTAGAAGAAGAGTGGCTAGGGAATGAAAGCGGTAATGACAGTAATGATGCGCCATTGTTGCTTTCTCTGGCGGTTAACGCCGACAGTCTGGCAACATGGTTGCTCCCAGCATTGAAATCCGTACTGGTTGATTCACCTATCCGTTTAAATATGCAGGTAGAGGATGAAACCCGTACTCAGGAACGTTTACGCCGTGGGGAGGTTGTCGGTGCAGTCAGTATCCAGCCACAACCGTTACCTAGCTGTCTGGTTGATAAGCTTGGCGCATTGGATTATCTGTTTGTCGCATCAAAAAGCTTTGCTGCGCGTTATTTCCCCAATGGTGTAACACGTTCTGCGCTGTTAAAAGCGCCTGCGGTCGCTTTTGATCATCTTGATGATATGCATCAAGCCTTTTTGCAGCAAAATTTTGATTTGCCGCCCGGCAGCGTTCCTTGCCATATCGTTAACTCATCAGAAGCCTTTGTACAGCTGGCTCGTCAGGGCACAACGTGCTGTATGATCCCACATCTACAGATTGAGAAAGAATTGGAAAGCGGTGAGCTCATTGATTTAACGCCGGGCCTGTTCCAACGCCGAATGCTGTACTGGCATCGTTTTGCACCAGAAAGCCGCATGATGAGAAAAGTGACTGACGCCCTGTTAGAACACGGGCGTCAGGTATTACGGCAGGACTAACAACGCTTATTTAGCAGCTGCAGCTGCGTCGTTTAACTCAAAAACAACATCGACCTGATCGTCAAAGTGGATTGATTGCTGTTCATAGGTTTGAGCAGCATCACTTTGCGCCATCGCACTGGCACTTTTATACATCCGCGCTACCGGCATTGGCTGGTAGTTCGCAACATGATAACGAATGCTGTAAACCGGACCGAGTTTGGCATGGAAACCTTCGGCTAACGCTTTAGCCTGTTGGGTCGCATTATCAATGGCTTTTTGGCGCGCCTGATCGCGATAAGTGTCAGGGTCAGAGACACCCAATTCGATCGCACGAATTTCATTGAGTCCTGCACTTAATGCCCCATCCAGCAAATCATTAAGCTTATCCAAATGACGCAACGTCACCTGAACCTGACGTACAGCGCTATATCCTTTCAATACGCTGCTACCGTCTTTTAAATAGTTATATTCTGGTTGAGTACGCAGATTCGCCGCATTGATATCTTTTTTCTCAATGCCGTTTTTCTGTAGGAAAGCAAAATACTCGGCAACACGCTGATCTGCCTGTTTTTTGGCAGAAGAGGCATCTTTAGCAGATACGCTTACTTCAATTGCCAAAGTGGCAATATCAGGCGTTGCATCAACACTTGCCGTCCCTGATGTCACAACATGTGGCCCCTGCGGAACTTCCGCAGCCTGCAGCGCCAGAGGTAACGTTCCTAATCCCAACATTGCAGCCATAGCCAGTGCTTTTAATTTCACAGTGCCTCCATTAAATATGCTTATATACCCGTTATGAACCCTAACATATTAACCATGCAGCGAAATTAAGATTAGTAGCAAATCATCTAAAAAGCAGAACACTTTGCCAGGCCAGTTGCAACGCAATACCCCACATGATGATCCCAACAATAAAATTGATGATACGCTGTGCTTTTGACGTATTCAGCCAAGGTGATAATCGGGCGGCGAGTAATGCCAAACCAAAGAACCATAAAGCAGAAGCCGTCACTGCGCCAAACGCGAACCACGTCCGCTCTTCACTACCTAAGCGCCCGCCGAGGCTGCCGAGAACGACAAAGGTATCAAGATAAACGTGAGGGTTCAGCCAGGTTACCGCCAACATAGTGACAATAATACGCCAGCGACTTTGCTTCATGACTAAGGCTTCAACCCTATCCATACCTGGGCTAAAAGCGCTACGCAGTGCGCCCCAACCGTACCACAGCAAAAAAGCTACCCCACCCCAGCTCACTAACATCAGCAATGTCGGTGATTGATTAAGCAAAGCACTGCCGCCAAAAATGCCACCACAAATTAGAAGAATATCACTCAGCGCGCAGAGGCAAGCGATCATCAGATGATATTGACGCCGAATCCCCTGATTCAATACAAAGGCATTTTGCGGGCCAATCGGTAAAATCATCGCCGCGCTCATAGCAAGCCCCTGAAAAAAAGTAGCAATCACAAAATCTTCCTTAGCGTTATTTATCATCTTGCCGCGCAGTGTAAGACAGCTCCGTCATTAGATAAAATTTATAATTCTAATATGGTATTAGAAAAAATGATGATCGCATTAGATGGTCAACCAATGATTCGCTTTAGCGAGGCGCTAGACATGGTACGTAATAGAGGATTTGGAAGGTGTCTCGAACATTTGCCTGACGAAAATTGAAGAGGTCGTTGGGCTGTTACTCTGGCTTTGGGTGCTCTGGATCTTTAGTCCTGAGCATCATGTAGTGGACTAAAGAGAAAAGCCCCGAATCGATTAATTCAACCCGAGGCCACTCTAATGCCATACAACATTAGGTTAGCCTTTTACCCTCCGCAAGGCAAGGATATGGAGGCTGTAATGGTACATAAATTAACCGTAATGAGTCTGGTCGTTATCTGTATAACGATTCTGATTTTCACTTGGTTGATCCGAGATTCACGATGTGAATTCACGTTCAAACAAGGTGATACGGAGGTTGCGGCTATTATGGTTTACGAATCCTAAGGTAGGAGAGCAACACAGGTGCGGGAGCGTTTTCCGCACCTGATTGTCTGGCATCAGATCCATGAGCACCCATCCATTAATAGCAAAAGGCACCTCAAACGGTGCCTTTTGCTTTAAACCAATAGCTCGTAATTAGCTATTCGGCTTATCTTGTTCTTGCTTAGCAACCGCTTCTGCTGCGCGATAAAGATGCACATCCATTTGCGGATAAGGGATACCGATATTATTAGCATCCAGCGCACGTTTGAAATTCTCGAGCAGATCCCAGTTTACCTCGGTGGCATCACCGTTAGTTGTCCATACGCGCACGACAAAATTCAGTGTGGAAGCCGCCATCTCATTTAAGCGAACCGTTACACCTTTATCGTGCATAATACGTTTGTCCGCGGCAATGATATCGCCCAGTACTTTCTTCACCACATCAATATCCGCATCGTAAGCAACGCCAACGATAATCTCAGTACGACGGTTAGGCTCGCGTGAGGTATTAATAATATTACCCGCGATCACCTTACCGTTAGGGATAACAATAATTTTGTCATCGACGGTACGTAACGTAGTGGAGAAGATTTGTACCTGTGTCACCGTCCCGGCAGCGCCGCCTAGATCAACATACTCACCGGCACGGAATGGGCGGAATACGACTAACAGCACACCAGCAGCTAAGTTAGAGAGTGAGCCTTGTAACGCTAAACCGACGGCCAAACCTGCGGCACCCAAAACAGCAATCACCGACGTGGTTTGAACACCAATGCGCCCTAATACGGCAATTAGCGTAAAGGCAATAATGGCATAACGAACCATTGCCGACAGAAAATCGGATACCGTCAGATCGATACCGCGTAATTGCATCACACGGCTTACCGCACCGGATACCGCTTTAGCGATAATCAGGCCAATAATAAGAATGGCGATAGCAGAAACAATGTTTACTGCATAATGAATCAACAGTTCCTGATTTCTTACCAGCCAGGAACCGGCGTTATTAATACTGTCTACAACATTTAAATCTTCCATTGAATCACCCCAGGTTAGCCCTTGCGGAAAATAAGAATCAGCTATCACGCGCTTGTTTTCACAGCCTCCAGCCACAATCAATACGGCCTTTAGCACAAGCCCTGTCTTTGGTAAAAGATTCCTCAAACGCTTAAGGTTAACCAAGAATATGCAGAACCGCCAATAACGGCCAACGATACGCCTGTTTTTTAATCAAAAACATGCAATTCAATCAGATAGCTCTTTTTATTACTTTAAAAACAACTCAACGTGCCCTCTTTACCGTACGGCATGTTGTTGATTTTCTGCACGCATTGCTTGATGTAACCAACAAGTACTCAGTATGAATCATTGTTGATATCGTAAAATTCGCTCGCTGAGACAATAAAAAAAGGGGCCGAAGCCCCTTGATACCACAGTTTAGACAAAGAAATTACAGAACGTCGACTGCGTTCAGCTCTTTGAATGCCAGCTCAAGGCGTTTTACCATTGAGCTCTGTGCTTCACGCAGCCATACGCGTGGGTCATAGTATTTCTTGTTAGGTTTGTCCGCGCCTTCCGGGTTACCCAACTGACCTTGCAGGTAAGCTTCGTTTTTCTTGTAGAACTGCAGAATACCGTCCCAGTTAGCCCACTGAGTATCGGTATCGATGTTCATTTTGATCACACCGTAACCTACAGATTCTTTGATTTCTGCTGCAGTTGAACCAGAACCACCGTGGAACACGAAGTTCAGCGCGTTGTGTGGCAGGTTATGTTTCTTGCAAACGTATTCTTGAGAATCACGCAGAATAGTTGGGGTCAGCTTAACGTTGCCTGGTTTGTACACGCCGTGTACGTTACCGAATGATGCAGCGATAGTGAAACGCGGGCTGATTGCATTCAGTTTTTCGTAAGCGTAATCAACATCTTGCGGTTGAGTGTACAGAGCAGATGCGTCCATATGGCTGTTGTCTACGCCATCTTCTTCACCGCCGGTACAACCCAATTCGATTTCCAGAGTCATATCGATTTTTGCCATGCGAGCTAAGTACTTGCTACAAATTTCGATGTTTTCTTCCAGAGATTCTTCTGACAGGTCAATCATGTGAGAAGAGAACAGTGGCTTACCGGTTTTAGCGAAGTGAGCTTCACCTGCGTCCAACAGACCGTCGATCCACGGCAGCAATTTCTTCGCACAGTGGTCAGTGTGCAGAATAACTGGCACACCATAATGTTCAGCCATCTGATGCACATGATGCGCGCCAGAGATTGCACCCAAGATAGCGCCAGCTTGTGGCTTATCAGATTTCAGGCCTTTACCCGCGATGAACGCAGCGCCACCGTTAGAGAACTGAACAATCACTGGAGCACGAACTTTAGCAGCTGCTTCAAGCACAGCATTGATAGAGTCGGTGCCTACGCAGTTAACTGCTGGCAGTGCAAAGTTGTTTTCTTTAGCAATAGCGAAAACTTTCTGAACATCATCACCAGTGATGACGCCTGGTTTTACGAAATCAAAAATTTTAGACATAGTTCTTTGTCCTGTTTCGTCGGCCGTAGATGGATTTGAATCGGTTTGCTATTTCGCCCGAGTTCCACTGTGCAGCCCCTCGCGCGAAATAGAAGAACAAGCAGCCTATGCTGCCCGCTCAGGTTCATTACTTCTTAGCACGCTCTTCCAGCATCACAACCGCTGGCAGTTGTTTCCCTTCAACGAATTCCAGGAACGCGCCACCGCCGGTAGAGATATAGGAAATTTTATCAGCGATATCGAACAGATCAATCGCCGCAAGGGTGTCACCGCCGCCAGCGATAGAGAATGCTTCGCTGTCTGCAATGGCTCTTGCTACGATCTCGGTGCCTTTACGGAAGTTAGGGAATTCAAACACGCCAACCGGGCCATTCCACAGAATGGTTTTGGCGTTTTTAATAATTTCGGCAAGACGGTTAGCAGACACGTCGCCCATATCAAGAATTTGCTCTTCGTCTTTAATCTCAGTAGCAGGTTTTAAGGTTGCTGTCGCAGTCTCAGAGAACTCAGTAGCAACACGCACGTCAGTTGGTACTGGAATATCACAGGTAGTCAGCAATTTCTTCGCAGTATCAAGCAAGTCTGGTTCATACAGAGACTGACCAACATTGTTGCCCTGAGCAGCAACGAAGGTATTGGCAATACCACCGCCAACGATCAGCTGGTCTGCAATTTTAGACAGTGATTCCAATACGGTCAGTTTAGTGGAAACTTTTGAACCACCAACGATAGCAACCATCGGACGTGCCGGGTTACCCAGTGCTTTACCTAAAGCTTCCAGCTCTGCGGACAACAGCGGGCCTGCACAAGCGATTGGTGCGAATTTACCCACGCCGTGAGTAGATGCCTGAGCGCGGTGCGCGGTACCGAAAGCGTCCATGACAAATACGTCGCACAGTGCGGCATATTGCTTAGACAGGGTTTCGTCGTCTTTCTTCTCGCCTTTGTTAAAACGAACGTTTTCCAGAACTACCAGTTCACCTGCGGCAATATCAACGCCATTCAGATAATCTTTAGCTAAACGAACTGGAGAGGACAGCTTTTCTTTCAGGTAGTTAACTACCGGCAATAAAGAAAACTCTTCGTTGTACTCACCTTCGGTAGGACGACCCAGATGTGAGGTTACCATGACATGAGCACCCTGTTTCAGAGCAGCTTCAATCGTTGGCAAAGAAGCACGGATACGTGCATCTGAAGTCACTTTACCGTCTTTAACCGGCACGTTCAGATCCGCACGGATCAATACACGTTTACCTGCCAAGTCCAGATCGTTCATCTTAATTACAGACATGCTGAATCCTCTCGTTGATTCTCTTTAAAATTGCCTGAAGGCGCGTCAATCCAAATTGGACTGGCGTACTAGAAACCACTGGCTGCCATAACCAATGTTGTATCCAACATTCGGTTAGCAAAGCCCCATTCATTATCGCACCAGACCAAAGTTTTGATCAGTTGCTGTCCACTAACCCGAGTTTGCGAACCATCGACGATGGCGCTGTGCGGGTCATGGTTAAAATCTGTCGACACTAATGGTAGTTCGGTATAATCCACAATACCACGAAAAGCCCCCTGAGAGGCTTTTTGCAGCAGATGGTTTACCTTCTCAACCGTGACATTTCCTGCGACGAATACGCTTAAATCAATCGCTGTCACGTTAATGGTAGGTACACGAACCGAGATCGCCTCAAAGCGGTCTTTGAATTTCGGCATGATACGACTAATACCGGCTGCCAGCTTAGTATCAACCGGAATAATCGACTGACTCGCCGCACGAGTGCGTCGTAAATCCTGATGATAAGCATCAATGACTGGTTGATCGTTCATTGAAGAGTGGATAGTAGTCACCGTACCGGATTCGATGTGGTAAGCATCATCAAGCAGCTTGATAATTGGAATAATACAGTTGGTTGTGCAAGAGGCGTTGGAAACGATGCGATGTTCGGGCAGCAATGTGTGATGGTTAACCCCAAACACGATGGTTGCATCTAAGTCGTTACCGCCAGGATGAGCAAAGAGGACTTTTTTAGCTCCTGCTGCCAGATGGGCTTCACCATCGACTCGATGGCCAAACACGCCGCTACAATCGAGTACAACATCGACGCCGAGTTCTCCCCAAGGCAGTTGGGCTATATCTGGCTGATGCAACAAACGAATAGTGTCATCACCGACGGTAAGCTTGTCGCATTCCTGACGAACATCCCAGGCAAAACGGCCATGACTTGAATCATATTTCAACAGGTGAGCCATTCCCTCTGCGCTTGCCAATTCATTGACAGCCACAATAGAAATTTCCGCTCGTCGTCCCGATTCATACAGTGCGCGTAAAACGCTACGGCCAATACGGCCAAAACCGTTTATCGCTATGCGGATTGTCATGCTACTCCCTGAAAAGAGGGCCTTCCTCTCATCGATGTCTACCAAGCTGAGCGATATCGACCAAACTGAGGTGGCGCTGACTGGTTATGATAATAACCGGCATAGAGTACTTTAGGGCGCTACCTGCTGTGAATCGCCAAGTTGAATTATTCGTTAAATCTTACTGCCCGTTATCCATGTTCGCCAATACATTTGACTTAGGAACCACGCCAACTGAAACGCTTCAGCCGAGCATAAACCAAAGCCTTCACAAAGGGAACAGCACCGAGAGTTTGGCAAGTAACCAAGTGGGATTTTGCTAGCATAACATGATCTAGCGCACACTTTTGAACAAGGCGGGTACACCCAAGTAAAGGCTTTTTAGGCTTACAAAATTGAAAAAAACAATTTGGAGATTCCAGGTTTTGGAGACTAACCAAAACCTGGAGCTGGAATCAAAATTCCCGAGAGGAAATACCTTAAGGATTAAATGCCTGTTGTTGCTCAAAGCGGTAAAATTCACCAGCGGCATATACAGACATATTGCTACGATTCTGTCCGACATCAGGTAGAGCAACAAAGTGCCAGTTAAATGGCATATTGTTCAGTTCCGCTTGTTGCTGGGATGCCGTGAAATAGTTTTCTGCACGCTCAAGACGATTATTGCCTTGCGCCGCGATTTGTTTTGAATGCTGTAACTTGTTCTCAGGTTCGTCATCGTTTGCACCGACGGCAATAAGAATAGGTTTGGCAAAATAAGCGGCTAATTGATCGGAACTGACTTTAATCGGCGCTTCGCGTAAACCATAAGGCCAGTGTTGATCCGTCGCTGGTAATGTCCACCAGCCCGCAGCAGAACAGATGGCAGCTTTAACTTCTGGCTGCGGTAATAGTGTCAGCATGCGATGAACAAACTGGCATCCTCCGTTGTTGCCAAACAGATAATATTGCGACTGGGTGGTAATGCCCTGTTTACGCATCGCATCAAAGATATTGTTCACCACGGTGAATGCCCACTGAGATTTTGGCAAACGATGATGCGTTTTCGGATCTTGCAGGTTGCCCAGCATGTAGCCGTTGCTGCCCGGGTAATCCTGCTCACTCAAACGCGGTACAACGATGCGCAAATGATATTGATCCGCAACCTTGATCCAATCATTACGATACGTCACGGCATTACGATCGGCTCCCGGGATCACCATCACTAACGGCGCACTGGCGTCCGTCCCTGCTGGCTGGTAAGTGAATACTTCCACTGTTTTCTTAGTCTGTGCTACAGGAAAATGGAAGCTACCCGTTCCGTCCGCCAAGGTTTTTAGCGCAATAGCATCAACTTTGCTGGCGCTTGCGGCTGCTTTAGGCGTTGCAGCAGCTACCGTCTTTGACACAGAAGCCTCTGCAGATTTCACCGTTGCAGGCTCAGTCGGAAGCAAGGCAAGTGAAATTTCTGCTTTAGCAGCAGAAGAAAAAAGCAGCAACAAAGCAGCCCAACGCAGCAGGTTAATCATTCAAAATCTCAACAGGTTAGTAACCAACGATTCACTGTAAGCCAATGACCCACCCCGAGTAAATACACCAACGCTCAATAGTGATAGGGTAAAACAGCAGATAACTCATGGCGCATAAGCCGCGTTTCCGTTACTATGCGGCGTTTTTTTTAGTCAATGAGACCGAGCCATGATAACCACTTTGTTCAAAGATTTTCAGTTCGAAGCCGCGCACTATTTGCCTCACGTCCCCGCAGGACACAAATGTGGGCGCTTGCACGGCCACTCTTTCACTGTACGCTTAGAAATCACCGGTGAAGTCGATCCTCATACCGGCTGGGTGATGGATTTTGCCGATCTGAAAGCCGCTTTTGCACCTATCCTCGATAGCTTGGATCACTATTACCTTAACGAGATCCCAGGACTTGAGAACCCAACCAGCGAAGTGTTGGCAGAATGGATCTGGAAGAAAGTAAAACCGTTAATTCCGATTCTTAGCGCGGTACGCGTAAAAGAGACTTGCACTGCAGGCTGTGTCTATCGCGGTGAATAACCAAGGGCATTAATAATCAGAAGATAACGCCCCGGTTACTTTTATTTAATACGGTATTGTTGTTTGATGCTGTACTGTTTGTTGCTGTATCGATTGTTGTCAGCAACGTTAGCCACCAGACCCAACTCAGGCAATATTAAGATATTTATGAGTCTGCATCGATAGCCGCCAGTTTTTTGCAATGCATGTTGCAATACACAACTTGGTGGCGTCGTCTTTCTGACTGATCGGTTGCAAAGCAATAATTCGCGCTTTGTCATCGTTCAGGCTCTCGAGTAGTTTTTCTAACGCTTCAATGTCTCGCTGACGAGCGACCGGATGCTTCACCTCATCAGCACGAGTGAGCGCCTGCGGTAGGATGTCATACCCGCCACGCATATTCACTTTCGGCGATACCGTCACCCAAGTATTCACTGAGCAACGTACTTCATGGGTACCGCTGGTTTCTATTTGGCAGCTAAAACCGTTCGCTTCTAGCACGCTGGTAAGCGGTTGCAGGTCATAAATACTCGGTTCACCACCGGTGATCACTACATGGCGCGCAGTATAACCTTGCTGAACGATAACCTGATACAACTGTTCGGCAGTGGCGTTTCCCCAAGCATCGCTCTCCTCGGTTTTGACCAGAATTCGCTGCAAGTCCACTTCACGATCGGCGATTTTTTCCCAGGTATGCTTGGTATCACACCAGCTACAACCTACCGGACAACCTTGTAAGCGAATAAAAATTGCCGGCACGCCGGTAAAGTAGCCTTCCCCTTGCAGGGTTTCGAACATTTCATTAATCGGATATTGCATCAGTGTCTCAATCATTGGGTAAAACGTATGCGCAATGCTTACGGCGAGTCCGCCATTCAATTGCGTATAAATTCTAACCTAGAAAAAAAATAAAAAGCCGCTAAAACGCATAAGCCAGCAAGATAAAAAAGTAAAAAACCCGCCGAAGCGGGTTTCTCAAAAGCTAAGGCAGAAATTACTGGCCTTTAACTTCTTTCAGACCGTTGAACGGTGCTGCATCACCCAGTGCTTCTTCGATACGAATCAGCTGGTTGTATTTAGCAACGCGGTCAGAACGGCTCATAGAACCTGTTTTGATCTGGCCAGCTGCAGTACCTACCGCCAGGTCAGCGATGGTTGCATCTTCAGTTTCACCTGAACGGTGAGAGATAACTGCGGTGTAACCAGCATCTTTCGCCATTTTGATCGCAGCCAGAGTTTCGGTCAGAGAACCGATCTGGTTGAATTTGATCAGGATGGAGTTAGCGATACCTTTTTCGATACCTTCTTTCAGGATCTTGGTGTTAGTTACGAACAGGTCGTCACCAACCAGCTGGATTTTGTCGCCCAGCACTTTGGTCTGGTATGCGAAACCAGCCCAGTCAGATTCGTCCAGACCGTCTTCGATAGAAACGATTGGATATTGCTTGGTCAGGTCTTCCAGGAAGTGAGTGAACTCTTCAGAAGTGAAAGCTTTGTTGCCTTCGCCAGCCAGCACATATTTGCCATCTTTGTAGAATTCAGATGCTGCACAGTCCATCGCCAGGGTAACGTCTTTGCCCAGCTCGTAACCTGCTTGCTTAACCGCTTCAGCGATAACAGCCAGTGCTTCTGCGTTAGAACCCAGGTTTGGCGCATAGCCACCTTCGTCACCAACAGCAGTGCTCATGCCTTTAGCTTTCAGTACTTTAGCCAGAGTATGGAACACTTCAGAACCGATACGAACCGCTTCTTTCAGAGTTTTAGCGCCAACAGGCTGGATCATGAACTCTTGAATGTCGACGTTGTTATCCGCGTGCTCACCGCCGTTGATGATGTTCATCATAGGCAGAGGCATAGAGTATTTGCCTGGGGTGCCATTCAGTTCAGCGATGTGTGCGTACAGAGGCAGGCCTTTAGACGCTGCTGCTGCTTTAGCTGCTGCCAGAGAAACTGCCAGAATCGCGTTTGCACCGAACTGAGATTTGTTTTCGGTACCATCGAGATCGATCATGATCTTGTCGATGTTAGCCTGGTCTTTAGCATCTTTACCCAGTACAGCTTGAGCGATAGGACCGTTTACTGCTGCAACGGCTTTAGTCACGCCCTTGCCCAGGTAACGAGACTTGTCGCCGTCACGCAGTTCCAGTGCTTCACGGGAACCAGTAGAAGCACCAGATGGAGCAGCAGCCAAACCTACGAAACCGCCTTCCAGGTGAACTTCAGCTTCTACAGTCGGGTTACCACGAGAGTCGATAATTTCGCGACCGAGCACTTTAACGATTTTGGACATTAGGATTTCCTCAGTACAAGTTAAACTAAACTCTGTCAGACAAACGATGCGCCGCACTTAGGCCGCGCATCGATTCTCTATATATTCACACTACTTTACTTGGCGCTTCTGATACTCACCGGCAGCCTTCACAAAGCCTGCAAACAACGGGTGACCATCACGTGGCGTTGACGTAAATTCTGGGTGGAATTGGCAAGCCACAAACCACGGGTGATTTGGCAACTCGATAATTTCCACCAATTGCTTGTCACCAGAGCGACCTGCAACGCGTAAGCCCGCAGCTTCAATCTGCTTGAGCAGCATATTGTTCACTTCATAGCGGTGACGGTGACGTTCAGTGATTGTCGCCTCGCCATACATCTGGCGAACCAGGCTGCCTTCAGCCAGATGGCACAACTGACCGCCAACGCGCATAGTACCGCCCAAATCACTCTCTTCAGAACGTACTTCTACATTACCGTCTTCATCGCGCCATTCGGTGATCAATGCGACAACCGGATACTTACAGTCTGGCATAAATTCGGTGGAGTTGGCATTCTCCATTCCGGCGACATGACGAGCAAACTCCATCAATGCCACCTGCATACCCAGGCAGATACCCAGATAAGGAATATTGTTTTCACGCGCATATTGAGCGGTCATTACTTTCCCTTCGACACCACGGTAGCCAAAGCCACCCGGGATAAGGATTGCATCCAGACCTTTCAGAATTTCTACGCCGCGAGTTTCGACATCCTGCGAATCAATAAGTTTAATATTCACGGTCAGACGGTTTTTCAGGCCGCCGTGTTTCAGCGCTTCAATCACTGATTTATAAGCATCTGGCAGCTCGGTGTATTTACCGACCATACCGATGTTTACTTCACCACCAGGATTGGCTTCTTCGTAAATCACCTGCTCCCATTCACCCAAATTAGCTTCAGGTGCATTTAAGCTGAATCGTTTACAAATATAATCGTCTAGGCCCTGAGATTTCAAGAGACCCGGGATTTTATAGATTGAATCGACGTCTTTTAGAGAAATCACCGCTTTTTCTGGCACATTACAGAACAACGCAATTTTTGCGCGCTCGTTGGCAGGCACAGAACGATCTGAACGGCAGATTAAAACGTCTGGCTGAATACCGATAGACAGCAGCTCTTTCACCGAGTGTTGGGTCGGTTTGGTTTTAACTTCACCAGCAGCAGCCATGTAAGGCACCAACGTCAGGTGCATGTACAGCGTGTGCTCACGACCTACGTCAACCGCCATCTGGCGAATAGCTTCTAAGAACGGCAGAGATTCGATATCACCAACAGTACCGCCGATTTCAACCAGCACGACGTCGTGGCCTTCGCCACCTTCGATGATGCGTTCTTTGATAGCGTTAGTGATGTGTGGGATAACCTGAATGGTTGCGCCCAGATAATCGCCACGGCGTTCTTTACGCAGAACGTCGGAGTAGATACGGCCAGTGGTGAAGTTGTTACGACGCGTCATTTTGGTACGGATGAAACGCTCGTAGTGGCCCAAGTCAAGATCGGTTTCTGCCCCGTCTTCGGTAACAAAAACTTCACCGTGCTGAGTTGGGCTCATGGTGCCTGGGTCCACGTTGATATACGGGTCCAGCTTCATGATGGTAACGTTCAAACCACGGGCTTCGAGAATAGCCGCCAGAGAGGCTGCGGCAATGCCTTTACCCAGAGAGGATACAACCCCGCCGGTCACAAAAATATAATTAGTTGTCATGCTGAACCTGAGAGGTTAGGTTTAAAGATGATGGAGTAACCAAGACGGGAAAACAGTATACCCGAACCTTTAGTGCGCCACAAACGTTCGTTTTACTCATTTCGTTTGGTGAGCTTGCAAGATCATGCTGGTTATTCACTTAGTTCCCCTCTCTGCTTTTCCATTTAAAAACAGTTGGATAGGTTTTTAAATACTTGATTACAGCCGCTCAGCTTTAGAAAAACATGTTCATTTTCAATTCATTGGCTTAAATGGCCAATTTACTCATAAATATGACGAAAAGCAGCATAACAGCCGTGCAGAAACTGATCTTGATATTGATCACACCTGCACATTGCCGCAAGAGTAACCTATTATTTTTCCTGCTTTTTTATCTGCTGCCAGGCTTCTTCCATCTGTTCTAGCGTAGCATTTTCCATCGTTAATCCGCGGTCGTGGATAATTTGTTCAACCTGACGAAAACGACGCTCAAATTTACGGTTAGCGGCCTGTAGTGCATTTTCAGCCTTATGCCCTAAATGACGGGATAAGTTTACTGTGGCAAACAGTAAATCACCGATCTCTTCACCCAGTTTCTCTTCGTCGATCACCGCCTGACGGGCTTCAAACATCACTTCATCGATCTCTTCATAAACTTTGTCGAGCACCGGGCCAAGTGTGGTCCAATCAAAACCCACGCTCGCGCAGCGTTTCTGGATCTTGTGGGCTTTCATCAACGCAGGCAACGCAACGGGGATATCATCGAGCGCAGAGTAAAGTGACTTATCGGCGCGTTCACGCGCTTTAGTTTTCTCCCAGTTACCGCCCAACTGAGCACTATCTAAAACCGTTTTCTCTGCACCATCTGCAGCAAAAATATGTGGATGACGGCGCTCGAGTTTATCGGCAATCGAGGTGCAAATGTCGTCAAAGTTAAACAGCCCTTGTTCACTGCCCATCTGCGCGTAAAACACCACCTGAAATAGCAAATCGCCCAACTCATCACGCAAATCACCGTAATCCTGACGTTGGATAGCATCCAGCACTTCGTAGGTTTCTTCCAACGTATAAGGGGCGATGGTTTCGAAGGTTTGTACTTTATCCCAAGCACAGCCAAGATCCGGATCGCGTAAGGTTTTCATCACACCGAGCAGGCGTTGTAACGGGGAAAGAGTCATAAAGGGTCCAACTTTTTAGTATTTAGAAAAAATAAACCGCCACATTTTCCAATCGATGTGGTTGACGAGCAGGCAGTAAAAAGCCCGACTAGCGGGCTCAGACTGCTGACAAAGTCGGTTATTAGGGAAAGTAAGGCGTTGGGGTCGTAGCGAGCTTGCTCGCCGGAGCGCCCCTAGCTTTACTAAACCCGGGTATCTCGATATCGAAGACAACTTTGTCATCAAACTCAGCCCGACTAGCGGGCTTTTTCTATCACATTTAGCTGCCGTGTAAGCGCTTGGCTTCGATGACATCCGGCAGTTGGTTGAGCTTGGCAATAACCCGACTTAACACCTGCGGATTGTAGATTTCAATATCCATATCGATAGTCGCCAACTGCTTTTTAGTATCGCTGCGGCTGGCAACACCGAGTACGTTGACTTTTTCATTAGCCAAAATCGTGGTGATATCTCGCAGCAACCCGCTTCTGTCGTTGGCAATCACACGCAATACTAATGAGTACCCGCTGGAGTAGCTTTCCCCCCACACCGCATCGACAATACGTTCAGGCGCGTGAGATTTCAGATCCTCAAGCTGATCACAATCGGCACGGTGGATCGAGATTCCTCGGCCTTGGGTAATAAAACCGACGATCTCATCGCCTGGGATCGGCTGACAGCAGCGCGCAATGTGGTGCATCAGATTACCTACGCCTTCCACGACAACGCGGCCATTATCTTTGCTGCGCGTCGGTGGTCGTGTAGTTTTCTGAGTCAGTTGGCGCAATGCTGCGTTATCCAACTCCTCTGCGCTCGGCTTTTTCAACTGTGATTGCAGGTAATTCGCCATCTGGTTGACGCGGATATCACCGTTACCAATCGCTGCCAATACTTCATCCAGCGAGTTAACGTTGTAACGCGGCATCAGCAGCTTTTCAGCATCTTTCAGACTGATATCCAAACGATCGAGTTCATCGTCGAGGATCTGTCGCCCAGCCAAAATATTTTTATCGCGATCCTGCTTACGGAACCAGTTTTGGATCTTCGAGCGTCCGCGGCTGGTCGTAATGTACCCCAAACTTGGGTTTAGCCAATCGCGGCTTGGATTCGGATGCTTCTGGGTGATGATATCGATCTGGTCACCCATTTGTAATTGGTAGCTGAACGGGACAATACGCCCACCGATCTTGGCACCAATACAACGATGTCCGATGTCACTATGAATATGATACGCAAAGTCCAACGGCGTCGAGCCCATAGGCAAATCGATCACATCACCTTTTGGTGTAAAGACATAAACGCGATCGTCGAAGACCTGGCTGCGAACTTCGTCGAGCATTTCGCCGGAATCGGACATCTCTTCTTGCCAGGCGATAAGCTTACGTAGCCAGGCAATACGCCCTTCGTAGCTACCACTTCGACCGCCAGGTACGGCTGTCCCTTCTTTATATTTCCAGTGCGCGGCAACGCCTAACTCGGCATCTTCATGCATTTGCCGGGTACGAATCTGCACTTCCAGCGTTTTACCACGCGGGCCGAGTACCACTGTGTGAATTGATTGGTAGCCGTTAGGTTTCGGGTTAGCAACGTAGTCGTCAAATTCATCGGGCAGATGACGAAAATGCGTATGCACAATCCCCAATGCGGCATAACAGTCTTGCAAACGCTCCACGACGATACGCACAGCGCGTACATCAAATAACTCATCAAAAGAGAGCGATTTTTTCTGCATCTTGCGCCAGATGCTATAGATATGTTTCGGGCGGCCATAAACTTCAACCTTAATGCCCTCTTCCACCATGTCTTTGCGCACAGTAGAAACGAAATCATCAATATAGTGCTCACGGTCAATACGACGCTCGTGCAGCAGTTTGGCGATGCGCTTGTATTCATCTGGATGCAAATAACGGAAACAGAAATCCTCCAGCTCCCATTTGAGCTGGCCGATACCTAAACGGTTAGCCAGAGGCGCATAGATATTGGTACATTCTTTGGCCGCCAGAACACGCTCTTCTTCCGGCGCATCTTTTACTTCACGTAGATGAGCAATACGTTCAGCCAGTTTCAGCACGACGCAGCGGAAATCTTCCACCATCGCCAGCAACATGCGGCGAACGTTATCAACCTGCTCAGATCCCATCGAATCATTTTGCGTGGCTTTCAACTGACGAATAGCATCCATATCACGGACGCCATGCACCAAATCTGTGATGCTCTTGCCAAATTCTTGATTTAGCGTTTCTTCGTCAATAACGCCATCATTAACCAACGGGAACAGTAATGCTGCACGCATACTGTCGAGATCCATACTCAGAGTAGAGAGGATCTCGACCATTTCCAAACCACGCCACAACAGCAGGGAAGCATTATCATGCCCCTGAGTTTGTTGTTCGCAGTAACGCCAGGTTTCGGCTAAACGCTCACATGATTCCTGGCTGGCAATGCCTAATGTCGTAATCCACTCGTCGAGCGCAAACTCGCCAGCCGTATTCAAATGCGCACTTCTTACCGCAACCATATCTTCTCCCTACATTCACCCAATGCACTTCACGCACCAGATTGGTCGATATACTCATCGTCCTTCAACATACAGGATATTGACGGCCTGTACCTTAAACTTACTCGAGTATAAACAGCGCCATCGATTCCAGGTGCCCGGTATGCGGAAACATATCCAACATACGCACCTCGGCTAATCGATAACCCGCCTGCAATAAAATTTTGCTGTCCCGTGCCAACGTTGTTGGGTTACATGATACGTAAACCACACGCTGCGGATTAAGCTTAATTATATGCGACATCACACCCGCTGCTCCCGCACGCGCCGGATCCAATAAAATTTTATTGAAACCCTGCTGTGCCCAAGGCTGACGGCTGACATCGTCTTCTAAATTCTCATGGAAGAAAGAGACGTTAGATAAATGATTCCGCCGGGCATTATCTTGCCCATTCGCTACCAACGTAGCAACACCTTCTACCCCAACAACGTGCTTTGCGCGACGGGCTAAAGGTAGTGTGAAATTCCCCATGCCGCAAAACAGGTCTAATACGCGATCTTCGGGCTCGATATTTAACCATTCAATCGCCTGCGCAACCATTTGCTGATTGACCGCATCGTTAACCTGAATGAAATCACGCGGGTTGAACTGTAAGCCTAGACCGTCAACTTGATAAAAAGGTTCATCCCCGCAAAGTTTTTCAATTTCATCACTTTGTGGTGCTAAAAACAGGATCACTGAATGCGTTGTGGCAAAACGTTGCAAACGTTCAGTATCCATTTGGCTGAGTGGGTCTAAATGCCGTAAAACAACAACGGGGCCATTTTCAGCCAGCACCATCTCTACATGCCCAAGACGTTTGAGCGCATCTAAAGAACTCAAACATTGATGTAAAGGAACAAGTAATTGATCTAATTCAGGGCGCAGCACCGGGCAATGACGAATACTCACTAAGTCATTCGAACCTTCCTGACGAAAGCCCATTAACAAAGTGTCAGTCGCCACTGGCTTACCTTTTTGTGACTTGAGCACGGAAAGCTGCAATCCCAGTCTTGCTCGTCTGCGATAACCATAATCAGGCCCAGCAATGACGGCAGCGGGTTCTGCTGTTATACCTGTTTCTTGAGCAATCAACCGCAACAATGACGCAGATTTGCTACGCTGTTGTAGTTCGATGCTCGCGTGCTGCTGTTGACAGCCGCCACAGACAGAAAAATGTGGGCAAGCAGGTTTTACGCGCTGCTCACTACTGCTCAATAAACGCGTTAGGCGCCCCTTAGAAAAGTGGCGTTTATCTTCAGTGAGCATAACTTCAGCCTGTTCACCGGGTAATAACCCGCTGACAAAAACTGCTTTGCCATTATGCCGCGCGACTCCCTGCCCAAAAGCATCGAGGTCAGTCGCGGTGACTGTTATTGTTTGCCGGGTCGTCTTACGCCGGTTAGGAGAGTAGAATTGGGCCATATTGTCGTTTGCACACTGGTTCATTAAGCTTACGTCAGCTGCCAATTCTCCCACATTGGAACCCCATGACCAAATACAGCCTTCGTGCACGGATGATGATTTTGATTTTGGCACCGACTTTACTGATCGGTTTGCTACTTAGCACCTTCTTTGTGGTGCATCGTTATAACGAATTGCAAAAACAAATCATCGAATCAGGCGCCAGTATTATTGAGCCGCTCGCGGTAGCCAGTGAATATGGCATGACCTTTCGTGAGCACGATCCGGTCACCAGATTGATTGACCGTTTGCACCGTACTCACTCTGATATTGTTCGAGCGATCAGTGTATACGACGCCGATAACAAACTTTTTGCTTCATCAAACGCATTGCGCGATCGCCGTTTATTGCAGATAGAGGCCGGCAGAAAAATCCCGGTTAAATTAGACCGCGAACAATTTGGTGATGTGCTGGTATTGCGCACGCCGATTGTGGCGGAGAACTATACGACCGAAGATGACAATGCTTTCCAAATTTCACCACAGCATAATCTCGGTTATATCGCCATCGAGTTGGATCTCAAAGCCGTTCGTTTGCAGCAATATCAAGAAGCATTCATCTCGACGATGATGCTATTGGTGTGTCTGCTAATCGCCACGCTGTTCGCCTATCGATTAGTGCGTGATGTGACAGGCCCAATCCGCAATATGGTCAACACCGTTGACCGTATTCGTCGTGGGCAATTGGACAGCCGTGTCGAAGGGAATATGCTCGGTGAGTTGAATATGCTGAAAAACGGCATTAACTCGATGGCAATGTCATTAACGGCTTATCACGAAGAAGTGCAGCAAAATATCGATCAAGCCACCTCGGATCTGCGCGAAACGCTAGAACAGATGGAAATCCAGAACGTCGAACTCGATTTAGCTAAAAAACGCGCTCAAGAAGCCGCGCGTATTAAATCCGAGTTCCTGGCAAATATGTCGCATGAGCTGCGAACGCCACTTAACGGCGTAATAGGATTCACCCGCCAGACGTTAAAAACTCAGCTATCGCCGACGCAAACTGATTATCTGCAAACCATTGAACGCTCAGCAAATAATCTATTAACCATCATTAACGATGTCCTCGACTTCTCGAAACTAGAAGCGGGCAAATTGGTGTTGGAGCATATTCCATTCTCATTACGAGAAATGCTTGATGAAGTGCTGATCTTGCTGGCACATTCCGCTCATGAAAAAGGGCTGGAAGTGACTATCAATGTACATAATAACGTGCCGGAAAACCTCTTCGGTGATCCGATGCGTTTGCAGCAAGTTGTCACTAACTTGCTGGGTAATGCCATTAAATTTACTGAAAATGGCAACATTGATATTAATGTCGAGTTACGCTCACTCAACAATCAACAAGTCGAGTTAGAAGTACAGATTCACGATACTGGCATCGGTATTTCAGAACGTCAGCAATCACAGCTTTTCCAGGCTTTCCGTCAAGCGGATGCCAGCATTACTCGTCGACACGGCGGAACCGGACTGGGTCTGGTTATCACCCAACGACTGGTGAAAGAAATGGGCGGAGATATTAGCTTCTATAGCCAAATAAACCGCGGCTCAACCTTCTGGTTCCACATCACGCTGGAACTCAATAGCAACTATCACAGCACCCCACTGCTGATGGATAATCTGGTCGGCAAACGTCTGGCTTATATTGAAGCGAATACTGCAGCGACAAAATGTACGCTCGAAATGTTGAGCAAAACCCCGCTAGATATTGCTCAGTACACCAATATTTCCTTGCTGCCAAAAGAGCACTATGACGTTATTTTATACGGCATTCCGATTCGCATAAACCAACAGCTTGCGGAGTATCAAGCGGCGATAGAACAGCTAATGGAAATAAGTGACAAGCTCATCCTTGCCCTGCCGAGCCAATTCCAGATTTATGCCGATCAGCTAAAAACGCAGGGGGTATATGCTTGTATTATTAAGCCAATCTCTAGCGTGCGGTTACTGCCTTATTTACTCGCACCGCGAGAAGGCTCGCCAGAAAAAACATTCAAAGAAGCACGCTTACCACTCACCGCAATGGCAGTAGACGATAACCCGGCGAACTTAAAGCTGATAGGTACGTTACTCGAAGAATTGGTTGAGCATACATTGCTGTGCCACAGTGGTGAGGAAGCTATAGAAATGGCCCGCGACCGCGATCTCGATATCATTTTGATGGATATTCAGATGCCGAAGATTGACGGCATTCGTACCAGCGAGTTAATTCATCAAATTCCAAGGCACATCAATACGCCAATTGTTGCCGTCACCGCACACTCACTTAGTAGCGAGCGGGAACAGCTACTAAAAATGGGAATGGAAGATTATTTGGCAAAACCCATTGATGAAGAGATGTTAAAACGCGTGGTAATGCGTCGTTACTCAACGCAAGAACCTATAGTACAAACGCAGGCCCCGGCACACTTACCAGAAGAAAATAACAAACCTCTCATCACTCTCGATTGGGATTTAGCACTGCGCCAATCAGCCAATAAGGCTGATTTAGCGAAAGATTTATTGCAGATGCTGGTCGAGTTTTTACCGCAAGTTGTCAGTCGAGTTGAAGCCATTTTACAAGGCAAGCCAGACGATGATATTGAAGCACTGATCCATAAACTCCACGGCAGTTGTAGCTATAGCGGTGTACCTCGTTTGAAAGAGTCGTGCCGTTATCTCGAGCAACAATTGCGTCACCATGTGCCGCTCATCGATCTCGAGCCAGAATGGCTGGAATTACTTGATGAAATAGAAAGTGTTACGCAGGCGGCGAAAGACTATTTATAAGGCAAACTGCCTGAGTACAATATCAAAAATTGAATAAAATAAGGCACGCTATCGCGTGCCTTATTTTTATCATGTGGGCCAGAATCAGCCCGCCATTAATCTTGCTGCGCGATTACTGTGCCAGCAAGTAGATTGAGGTATCACCACGCTGAATATCCAGCGCCAGAACAGAAGGTTTGGCATCGAGGATTTTGCGTAATTCACCAAGATTTTCGACTTTCTGCTGGTTCACACCCAGGATAACATCACCTTTCTTCAGACCAACGCGAGCCGCTCTTGAACCTGGTTTCACGTTATCAACTTTAACGCCTTTCTGACCATTAGCATCAGAGTTCGACAATTCAGCACCTTCGATACCGGTGTAGATATTGCCAGAATCAATCTGTGGCGCTTGGCTGCTTTGCTGCAAAGTTACTTCAACGTTGACTGGTTTACCGTTACGCAGCAGGCCCAAGTTGATTTTCGAGCCAACCGGCATCGTACCAATATCTGCGCGGAAAGAGGCGAAGCTGCTAATAGCCTTACCATTCATGCTAACAATCACGTCGCCCGCTTTAATACCGGCTTTCTCTGCCGAAGATTTTGGCAGAACCTGGCTGATAAAGGCACCGCGTTGCGCGTCAACATTCATTGCTTTCGCCAGCTCAGAGTTGAGCTCGGTTCCCATGATGCCAAGCTCGCCGCGTTTAACCTGACCAAATTCGATCATCTGTTTAGACAGGTTTTGCACCATGTTACTTGGGATAGCAAAGCCGATACCGATGTTACCACCATCTGGAGCCAGAATTGCCGTGTTCAAACCAATCAGCTCGCCGTTGAGGTTAACCAATGCACCGCCGGAGTTACCACGGTTGATTGCCGCATCGGTCTGGATAAAGTTTTCATAATTTTCGATGTTCAGGCCGCTACGTCCCAGCGCAGAAACAATACCTGAAGTCGCCGTTTCACCGAGCCCGTAAGGGTTGCCGATAGCTACGGTGTAATCACCGACGCGCAACTGTTCGGAATCTGCAATCTTAATTGCAGTCAGGTTTTTAGCCCCAATCAGCTGGATCACCGCGATATCTGAACGCGGATCTTTGCCGATGACTTTTGCATCAAAACGACGACCATCATTCAGCTGAACGTGGATCTTATCAGCATTCTCAACCACGTGGTTATTGGTCACGACATAGCCTTTATCGGCATCGATAATCACGCCAGAACCCAATGCTTGGAAATCTTGTTTGGCAGGGGCTGCCTGACCATCACCACCGCCCTGCTGGCAAACTGGTGAACCTTGGAATGGAGAACCATCTTGGCAAAGTGGTGAATTCTCACCGAAGAATTGTTGGAATTGTTGCCCCATCCGTGGCGTTTTGACCGGAGCGCTGCCTTCTACATTGATACTCACTACAGAGGGCATGACTTTCGCCAGCATTGGCGCAAGGCTCGGCACTTGCGTTGAGCTAGAAGAAGCCGTTTCAGCTGCAAATGCCGATGAAACTGGCGCCACAGCCATACCGATACTAAGCGCAAGTGCGCTGAGGAATAGAGTAGTTTTTTTCATCAGTCAAAATCTCTTTAAATTAATAATGGCGACAAAATACTTGCCACCTTGCCAGGTATTGGTGTTACTGAGATTTAATTAATCACCTGAAGTTCATAATTCGTCGATCTGACAATGGTAAAAAATTATTGGAGATATTTACAAATGGGCATTTTTTAACCAGCACAAGTCAGACCGATAATTCACCTAAAAAATAAAAGCCTCCTTTGCTTTATTCGGCAGCCATCAACCGCCTATATTCGTCATAAGCATAAATGTCGGTCATACCGCTGATATAATCTTGAATCATCCTCGCTCGATAATAATATTCGAACACCTGATGATACGCGTCTGACTGTGTAGCGAAAGCTTGAACCGCTTCGCTATAAGCCAGTCTATGCTTCGATGAAATTTTATGAAACAACCTAGTTTCAATAGGATAAGAACGATGAGTATCCTCAGTTACCAGCTTTTCAAACTCAGCCAACGGCATATCGAGAATCGGGCTATATATATCAAGTAACCCACTGATTACTCTGTATCCTTGCAATTCCAGCTCTTCAACCTCTGGATGATTAAACACGTGTTTAAGCGCCACATTTTTATATATCTTTAATAAACGATTAGCTTGGCTGACATCTTCAAGCAGCGCCTGATTAAATGTCCCGCTATATATTGCAGAGATATTATCAATAAAACGCGATGCGGCATGTGGTACGAGCTGCTTAACGGTTTGCACCCTTAAATCCATAAAGAAATAATCTACTGGGTGACGGAAGTTTTTGGCATTATTCATTTTTTTGTATGCAGTAGCCACGACCTTCTCAAACCAGTCTCCCGCTTCACTGTTTCCCCACTCGTTTGACAAATGTTTATACAACTGGTCAACAGTGAAAATATTTTTCTCGACCGCATCCTCCAGGTCTGCGATGCAATAAGAAATATCATCCGCGGCTTCCATAATGTAAGTCAGCGGGAAACGCTGAAACTCTCCCAGTTGTAATTCTTGACGCATTCGCTGGATGGCCGGCTCTTCTGCCAGATAAAAACCCGGTTTTTTCATCAGATAGTTAAAGGCATCCGGCAGCGGCTGCGACCAATAAGCAGGACGGGTATATTTGAGAATACACGCCGTTTGGGAGAAGGTTAAATTCAGCTTGAGCAGCGTAAACACCAAGCGCATCGCTTGCGCATTGCCGTCAAAATTGCTCAGGTCATAGCGGATTTTTTGCCGCAATTCATTAAGCGAATCTTGCCCATGCTGCATACGTAAAAAAGTCACCGCGCAGCGATCTTTTTCAGGCTCGGTGCTGATGTCTGCCTGAGCCTTATCCATGTGTTTCGCAAACCAGTTATTAATCGCTGATTCACCAAAATGCCCAAAAGGTGGGTTGCCGATGTCATGCATCAAACAAGCCATTTCTACAACACTTTCAAAAGGATCGCTACAATCATTCAGACCAAGAGCCGCGGTTTTCCCTTGCTGGTGTAAACGATGCAATATCTCTTTGGCGATATGGCGGCCAACCTGTTGGACCTCAAGAGAATGAGTCAATCGGCTGCGAACCGCGGCATTTTTTTCTAGCGGGAAAACCTGCGTTTTTTGCTGCAACCGACGAATAGCCGCAGAGTTGATAATACGCCCGCGGTCACTTTCAAATTGCCGCACCACGTCATATTCATCCTCGGCGTTAATCGGCGAACTAAAGGGGCGCTGAAAATTAAATTTCTGCTTAAAATCGATCCTCGACATATTTCCTGCCTTATTCGTCACATTAGCGCCACGTTTACCGTTTTTTACGGTTAATTTACAGGTAACCTGCCCCCCATACTAGAAGCCAACACCACTGCATCTTGAAGCATGACGGGTAATACCCTATAGACTTCGAGAGGCAGCCAGGCGGCAACCGAGCGAATCCCGATGAGCTTACATAAGTAAGTGATTCGGGTGAACAAGGGAAGCCAACACCGCCGCATCTTCAAGTATGACGGGTAATACCCTATAGACTTCGAGAGGCAGCTAGGCGGCAACCGAGCGAATCCCGATGAGCTTACATAAGTAAGTGATTCGGGTGAACAAGGGAAGCCAACACCGCTGCATCTTGAAGTATGACGGGTATGGTAGACTATGCCGCATCTAATTAGACTGTGTCACTCCAATTAACGTCAGGCTGCTAAATGTTAGCGGCATCAATCATGATTATGCATGGGGATTTATATGAAAGTAGGCATCATTGGCGCAATGGAACAAGAAGTTATCCTGCTGCGTGACAAAATCGAAAATCGCCAAACGCTGCAACGTGGTGGCTGTGAAATTTATACCGGTAAACTGCACGGCGTCGATGTAGCTTTGCTGAAATCAGGTATCGGTAAAGTCTCTGCGGCAATGGGTACGACTTTATTGCTTGAACATTGCCGACCTGATGTGGTGATTAATACTGGTTCTGCCGGCGGTCTTGCATCTTCATTGAAAGTTGGCGATATCGTGGTATCCACCGAAGTACGCTATCACGATGCTGACGTGACTGCCTTTGGTTATGAGCCAGGCCAGATGGCCGGTTGCCCGGCAGCTTTTGTCGCCAATGCGCCGCTGATCGAGTTGGCTGAACGCTGCATTGCAAAATTAGATTTAAATGCGGTCCGCGGCCTGATTTGCAGCGGTGACGCATTTATTAATGGTGCTGAGCCACTGGCACGAATTCGTGCAACTTTCCCGCAGGTTAGCGCGGTAGAAATGGAAGCTGCAGCTATCGGTCATGTCTGCCATCTTTTCGAAACACCTTTCGTGGTTGTACGCGCTATTTCTGATGTTGCCGATAGCGAATCACATCTGAGCTTCGAAGAGTTCTTGGTCGTCGCGGCACAACAATCCACGCTGATGGTTGATGCGATGGTACAGGCGTTGGCGGATAACACATAAGCATGCTCTTGCCAATTCGGTGGATAGTCTGCCTGCTGGTGCTGTGGTTGCCATTGGTCGCCACAGCGCAAATTGCACAGCGTGTAGTAAGTCTGGCTCCGAATCTGACCGAAATGGCCTTTGCCGCAGGTATCGGGGATAAACTAGTGGGAGTTAGTGCTTACTCCGATTATCCCTCTGCGGCAAAACGCATAGAACAAGTTGCCAACTGGCAAGGCGTCAACGTCGAGCGAATTTTAGCATTGAAGCCTGATTTGATTCTGGCCTGGCGCGGTGGTAACCCTCAGCGACCACTGGATCAACTAGCCTCATTTGGCATCAAAGTACTGTATTTAGATCCACAAACTATCGAACAGGTCGCACAAGCACTCGACCAATTGGCAACTTATAGCGCCACGCCGCAGTTAGCCACCCAAACCGCAGAACAGATAAGACAGCAGCAACAAGCACTAGTGGCTCGTTTTGCCCGGCGCACTCCAGTCCCGGTGTTTATCCAGTTTGGTACGCAGCCACTCTTTACCGCCGGCTCGGCTACTTTGCACAGCCAAATCGTGACGCTTTGCGGAGGAAAAAATGTGTTTGCAGATAGCCACGTGCCTTGGCCGCAAGTCAGCCGCGAACAAGTATTGATGCGTCATCCTCAGGCTATTGTCATCACAGGAAGCCAACAACAGGCGCAAGATATTTCAGCCTTCTGGAAACCTGCACTCAACTTACCCATCATCGCTCTCAATCCTGATTGGTTCAGCCGCGCTGGCCCTAGAATCATGCTTGCAGCACAACAACTCTGCTTAAAGCTAGATAAATCAAGAATTAACAAGTAAGCAAATACTCACACACCACCTGCTAAATAAAAACAACCCCCATACTAAAAAACCACTAAACGGTTAAATGTTGTGCCAAATCAATTTATCACCGGTCGTTACTATATAGGATTAATCCTGTGCACCGAGGCTAAAATCTGGTGTTAAAATGGTCAATTGTGTTTTAGACAGAGTATGAATTCGAAATCAGCAGAAACAAGTAAGAAGAAGTGCCGTTGATTTTTTCTGCAAAAAATAGCTGATAAATTAATTCCTATATCCGAATTCTTAATTAAAGCAAATAACAACTTTGACCGATATTCCCTATTGAGCCCCATCTTTTAACACCATTTGGATAAAACCATGAGAAACGCATTACTTTGCGCGTTGCTAGCGCTTAGCCCATTGTCTGCAATCGCAGGCTCCACCGTTGGTCAGATAGGCGTTAGTCTCACTATTTTGCCTAGTTGCCGAATCGATATTGCAGACAATAACCCTGCCGTATCTTGTGCGGGAAATAATCAACAACATCAGAACCAACCCCATATTTCTAAAGTTATTCTTAAAGGAGCACCCGGGATCGCCGTTGATACCAGTTTGATAACCTTAGAGTGGTAAATCATCCGTGAGTACTTACATAATGGGCGTGTTCACCCCACAATAAAAAAAACCGTGTGCTTTTGGCAGACGGTTTTTTTTATTGTGGGGTATGTCACTGGTTTATGCCGCTGGGTTAAGCAACAATTACGCCAGTCAAATCAGATACTAAATGAAGAACCACAACCACAGGTGGTTTTAGCGTTAGGGTTGGTCACGATGAAACGCGATCCTTCCAATCCTTCGGTGTAATCAACAGAACCACCGACTAAATATTGCAGACTCATTGGGTCAACAACCAGCGCCACCCCTGATTTCTCAATGGTCATGTCACCATCGTTAATTTTATCATCGAAAGTGAAACCGTATTGGAAACCGCTGCAACCACCGCCGGTGATATAAACACGCAGTTTCAAGTCTGGGTTTTCTTCGTCAGAAATCAGGTTCTTCACCTTATGAGCCGCGGCCTCAGTAAATTGCAGGGGCAATGCACTGATTTCAGCAGGTACGGCATCACTCATCATCGCTTCACTCATAATTTTTACTCCAATCCGTGTTCTTTTCAGGCTGCCGGATTGACTGTCTGAAGAATGAACTGATTATCTAATACATGTATCTTAGGTTCAAGTATGACCCGCTTTTATGGCTTCGTCCTGCTTATTTTCGCACTTATTTGCTACTTTAGTGCCGTAACCCAAAACCCTTATCACTGCGATTTCGCCATTTCACGTGCTGCAGCCTCAGCCTGATCTCGCTCTTGTTTATGTAAAGTGCGGGTTAAAATAGCAGAATACAAGGGCTTTCCACCCAGAAACTGTGCCAGTAATGTCGCCCCCAAACAGGTGATAATCATCGGCAGAATTAGCTGATAGTTCTCCGTCATCTCCAGTACTAATACAATACCGGTCAAGGGTGCTCGCACCGTAGCGGCAAAAAGCGCGCCCATTCCCGCAATCGCAAATGTGCCCGGCTGAATGGCATATTGTGGAAACCACGCCGCTGCCGCCACGCCAAAAGCCGTGCCCAACAATGTACCAAGCGCCAGCATCGGAGCAAAAATACCGCCAGGTGCGCCAGAGGCAAAACATAATAAGGTGGTTATGATTCTGGCGATGAAGATAAATAGCAGCATACCTAAACTGTATTTACCGGCTGCTGCTAATGGGATCAGAGAGAAACCACCACCGACGAGTTCCGGTTGGAGTATTCCAAGCAGCCCACAAATGCCCCCTAAAACACCGCCAATAAGTAATATCTTGCCTAGCTTTCCTCCGTGCAGGCGAGAAAAACCGTCTTGGATTCGGAATATCAAGGCATTAAAACCAACACCAACCATACCGAAAAGCATTCCCAGAACCAGATACAACCAAAAGGTATTCATTTTAACGTTGGTCAATATGCCCATATCGATCACTGCTCGCTCACCATTAAATAACCGGTAAACAATGCTCGACATGATCACGCCGATAAACACCGCTTTGACCGAAATCAGGCTATAGCGAAACTGTAAGCGCATCTCTTCAATAACAAAGAGTATCCCGGCCAACGGTGCATTGAATGCTGCAGAAAGTCCGGCGGCGGCTCCGGTTGCCAGTAAAGAGTGACGCGCTTCGGCGCTGCGCATTTTGAAGATATCCACCAGCATTTTACCCAGATTCGCGCCCATCTGAACCGTGGGTCCTTCACGCCCTAGCACCATGCCAGCTCCTAAGGTTCCCATCCCGCCTAAAAACTTCACCGGCAAAACCCGCCACCAACGAACTGGACGCAACTCTTCTAGCGCACCTTCAATTTCAGGTATCCCTGATCCCCCCGCTTCTGGGGCAAAGCGGCGCACCAGATAGTAACCAAACATCGCCAGTAATGCTGAAGCAATAAACGCCAGCGGCCAGAGCAGCACCGCCCTCCCCGCGACGCTTTCAAGGGCAGACAATCGTAAATTTTGCACCCAGTTAACAGCATGTTCAAAAGCAACACCGAACAGGCCGGCCAAAATCCCTACCAATCCAGCAACCAGTAAGATAGCTACCGGCGTTTTATCGCGACGTAAAAACTGCGCGAGTACCTCGCTACTTCGGCGACGTTTAGCGAATTTGCTAGAAATAGGGGCAGATACAGACTCAGATTCAGTGGTCATTGCAGTTAGTTATCGGCTATCGAGAAAAGAAGGAGGATGATTTAAGCATATAATTTGTGCCATCGACAGAAACTCTCTGGCAACCCATAGCGACTTTTGTGTAGCAGAATGTGGTTATCGGGCTGGAAAGATTTCATAACGCCGCTCAGTTCACTAGAATAGACGCCATTCGATTCAATCTATCGCCCGTATTTCCAGGAGCAAGGTAATGAGTAAGTCAGAAAATCTATTTTCCCAGGCACAAAAACTGATCCCCGGCGGCGTTAACTCGCCAGTTCGCGCCTTCTCTGGCGTCGGTGGCGTGCCATTATTCATTGAACGTGCAGACGGTGCCTTTTTGTACGATGCCGATGGCAAGTCCTATATTGATTACGTCGGTTCCTGGGGGCCAATGGTGCTCGGGCATAATAATGCCAAGATTCGTGATGCTGTAGTTGAAGCAGCGCAACGCGGTCTGAGCTTTGGCGCACCGACCGAAATGGAAGTCACGATGGCCGAATTGGTGACCAAGCTGGTGCCAAGCATGGACATGGTTCGTATGGTCAACTCCGGTACCGAAGCCACTATGAGCGCAATTCGTCTGGCGCGTGGTTTCACACATCGCGATAAAATCATCAAATTCGAAGGTTGTTATCACGGACACGCAGACTGTCTGTTAGTCAAAGCCGGTTCCGGGGCATTAACGCTCGGTCAGCCTAACTCTCCGGGCGTTCCGGCTGATTTTGCCAAACACACGCTAACCTGCACCTATAACGATCTCGATTCCGTGCGCACGGTATTCGAACAATATCCGCAAGATGTTGCCTGTATTATCGTTGAGCCGGTCGCGGGAAATATGAACTGCGTGCCGCCACTGCCAGAATTCTTGCCGGGCCTGCGTGCCTTGTGTGATGAATTTGGTGCGCTGCTGATTATCGACGAAGTGATGACCGGTTTCCGCGTAGCGCTCGGTGGTGCTCAAGAACATTATCACGTGAAGCCAGATTTGACTTGCCTGGGTAAAATCATCGGCGGCGGCATGCCTGTAGGCGCATTCGGCGGACGCCGCGATGTAATGAATGCGCTGGCGCCAACCGGCCCGGTATATCAAGCCGGTACTTTATCTGGCAACCCAATAGCAATGGCTGCCGGTATTGCCTGTTTGACTCAGGTTGCCGAGTCTGGTGTACATCAGAAACTGACCGAACTGACTGCCCAGTTGGCCGATGGCTTACTAGCAGCAGCAAAAGCGGCAAATATTCCGTTTGTGGTGAACCGCGTTGGCGGCATGTTTGGCCTGTTCTTCACCGATGCCGCGAGCGTGACCAGCTATCAGGACGTAATGAAATGCGACGTTGAGCGTTTCAAACGTTTCTTCCATTTGATGTTAGAAGAAGGCGTATATCTGGCTCCTTCAGCGTTTGAGGCAGGCTTTATGTCAGTAGCGCACACATCAGAAGATATCCAGAAAACTATCGACGCGGCAGCACGCTGTTTCGCTAAGCTGTAAGTTCACTAATCGTCTGAGGCCCCAATTGGGGCCTCCTTTTCCACACTAGTCAATCTGGTCCTCATCGTAATTAATCACTTGTCGTTTGCCCTGAATCTCGACATCAGCCCAACGACGCGGCAGCGGCTTAACTTTTCCGTTGCGAAGTGCATCAACAAGTTCTTCATTCGTCGTACCATTTTCTGAATAGAGATACACGCGGCCTAGCACCGCCCACTTACCAGAGCGTTTCGCATAGATACGACAATCGATGGCAGAAGAATCGGAAGTATCACAGAAAAATTGTTCTTTCTGTTTGTCATTATTCAAATCCACCGCATTGACAATACAGGCATCAGGTACGCTAAAACACTGTTGTAAATCACGATGATACTCTTCCAATTCAGGCAGACTCTTCCACCATAGCTCTTCAGGTTGTGTAGATCCCTTAGCGACCTGGATAACCTTTTTAGCATCCTCAACACGGTAGTTTTTCGCAAACGCTTCGGCATCATCCTGCGCTGACGCCCCCCATTGTGAGGTCTGTGCAATCGCATTCTTTACTGTAACCAGCAGCTTGGGATCATCGACAAAATCAGGATGCTGGAGCAATTCGGTTAACGCTTCATGGCCCCGACGACCGGTATCAAAACTGAGCATTCTCAGATCAAAATCTTGTGCTTCTACCTCTCCCTGATCCAAGCGAGCCATCTGACTATTGACGCTGATCCGATAAGGATCGAGCAGCGGGCTATTGACCGCAACGATCAGTAGCACCACCAGCAATGACAGCGGTTTATTGAACTGTGTTATACGAGGCAGCCAATCTGGACGCTTATCGATTACGGCAAGGCTATAGCAAATCGAGGTAAGCAATGTCATCACGATAATCAACACGCCCCAAACCCGAGAAGGCGTCCAGCCGTATTGTGAAATACGCAGTCCCGATGCATACAACGCTAAAACCGCATAGATAGGCAGCAGCAGGATAGAGGCATTCACCATCAAACGAACCGCTGGCAGATAAGGCTTATCAGGACTATCGGTCTGGCGCACTATATTGACCAGCAGCAGTAAAATTATCGCCATCGTCACCAGCAATCTGGCCGCTGACCACGCTTCAGATAACACTTTTAGCCCGGTAAATGGCAACGCGAATAAGAAGATCAGGGAGACAAAAGATACAAGAGGTAACAACCCCTTGAGAATAAAGCGGAAGATGTTTTTCGTGTTATCAATCAATGCAGATTGCGTACGGCAAAAGACCACGCTAATGCCGAGCATCACGCCATAAACCATCCAGGTAAACCATGGCGTAGAGAAGAGCAACTCATGGAAATATTTAATGCCAATCAGGCCGAACAATGCTGCACACAGCGACATCACAGCCAATGACATCAGCACTAACAATCCGGTGAGCATGGCACAAAGAATATTTTGCCCGTAACAAGCAGCCAGATTGGCGTAGCGATAACGTGTTGCTGACGGGAAAGCTTGCACCTGTAGCCACGGCAGAATGAAGAACACCAATAAGCTCAGGCAAAGATAAAAGGGAAAAATAACGCCATCTTGAGGCATGCCTAAAACATTGCTGTTTGCCCAAGCGGCCAGCCCGACTAATGCAATGGTGAGCAATGCCATCCCGCCCCAAAAGCGGCGATCATTCAATCTGACCAACGATAAAGCGAATAGCAAAGGCAAAGTTAACGCCAGCGTTTGCCCATAAATCGTGCGCGCCGTATTCTCAAGCGTTTGAGAACTTCCGGCAGAGATAAAGAAATATAACAGTCCCCCATGCAGCAGACAGATTGCGATAATCAACCAGCGGCTAGATAAGGGAACAGATGGTATGGCACTGCTGCCTGTAGAATCAAATTGAGACATCCGTGACTCTCCAAAAATATAAAAATAAACCTATAAATTTTGGTCAGTATAAGAGATCCCCGAATAACCTGCTAAAAACTCTTTAATTAACTAGCGATAGATAAACAACAGGCTCCAGAAAGGAGCCCTCAGAGTGCTGACAAAGTCGGTTATTAGGGAAAGTAAGGCGTTGGGGTCGTAGCGAGCCTGCTCGCCGGAGCGCCCCTAGCATTACTAGGCCCGTGTATCTCGATATCGAAGACAACGTTGTCATCAAACTCCAGACTCCAGAAAGGAGCCTGAATGCTAACTGGCCTGCCGACGAAGTAAGTAAATAAAATAAGGCGCGCCAATAAAGGTGGCCAACAGCCCTGCGGGGATCTGCTCTGGGAAGGCGATCATTCTGCCAAGCCAGTCGGCCAAGACCATTAGCACTCCTCCCAGAATGCTGGCAATGGCCCATTGCGGCATCGCACGACGGAAACCCAACATGCGCGCCATATGCGGAGCCATCAAACCGATAAAGCTGAGCGGCCCAACCGTTAAAGTTGCCGCCGCCGTCATCATCGCGGCCAACAGCAGGATTGCCATACGTGTTGGCGTCAGCGCTAATCCCACCGAGCGGGACGTTACGCTGCCAAGAGGTAATACATTCACCCAACGACGGCACAAAGGTACTAACAGCATGAGTACCACCGCAATGGCAGCAGTGCGCCACGCTTGTTCTGCGGTAACTGAATAGGTCGAGCCGGATAACCAGGTCAGCAAGGTTCCCATACGCGGATCGCCGCTTGCCAGTAACAACGAGACTAAGGTGCTAAACGCGGTGCTCAATGCGATACCACTAAGCAACATACGTTCTGGTGAGAAACGCTGTAAGCCCGATGCCAGCATGACCACAAGCAACGTTAACGCAGCGCCAGCACTCCCTGCCGGTAGTAACCAGACAAAAGCGTCTCCTGGCACCAGAAATAGCATCATAACAACACCGAAAGCCGCACCAGAGCTAATACCTAACACTTCCGGGCTGGCCATCGGATTTCCGGTCAGCTTTTGAATCAATACGCCAGATGACGCGAGCATGATACCGGCGGCTAATGCTGCTAGTACGCGCGGTAGCCGCCACGGCAGCAGTGCCTCAAACTGTTGCCCCGTCGCCCAATGCCAGCTGACGCTATTGCGACCTAACATCAATGCAACCACAACGATAGCTAACAGCGCCAATAATCCTAACAGGCTCCAGTTGACGATAGATTGCCGTTCATTAGGCACCCGATCGCCTTGATTCATTGGCGGCGGTGCCATGCTATGACGCAAACGCGGCAGCAGAATAAGTAACAGGGGCGCGCCGATCAAAGCCGTGGCGGCACCGGTTGGGATCTCCTGCCATACCAGCGTTAACCACTGCATGATTTGGTCGGTCAGCCATAGCAACAACGCCCCAATCAACGGCGCGAGTAACAAGCGAGTGGTTAATCGTCGGGCACCCAGCATTTTTGCCAGCAACGGTGCAAACAGGCCGATAAAACCAATAATGCCTACCGCATTCACCAGTTGCGCGCTCATTAAAATCGCTAAACTCAGTACCGCTAATCGCGCGGCAGATAATCCCAGTCCGAGGTTTTTAGCCACGCCATCATCAAGCCCAAGCAAGGTCATTGGGCGCTGCAATAAGAAAGCCAACAACCAAACAATGATCAATCGTGGCAACAGGAAGCTCGCCTGACTCCAGTCCTGCTGGTTCAACGAACCGCTGCTCCACATAAACAAGCTTTGTAATTGTTGATAATGGAACAGCCCAAATAGATTATTCACCGCGCCACAGTACAGCCCTAAGACCAAACCGGCCAAGATCAGCGTGACCGGCGATAGGCGCTTACCCCAGGCAATACCAAATACGAGTAAGCCGACGACGATAGCACCGATCATCGCCGCAAATTGCAACGTCAGTTCACCCCCTGGCAGCGCCCATAATGTCGCAACCGTCAGCCCAAGCTGAGCACCGGCAGACACGCCCAAGGTTGCCGGTTCTGCCAACGGGTTACGTAACACCTGCTGAAACAGCAGGCCAACTAAGCCGAGGCTGGCGCCGGCTAATAGCGCAACCGCAATACGCGGCAACATGCTGTAGTGGAATACCATCTGACGCACATCATCGATATTCGGCTGCCATAACGCGCCTGACCACAATGAGACCGGTAATTGATGCTGTAAGTTGGAGAAGGTCATTGCCAGCGATAGCAGTACCAACAGGACTAACAAGCCCACAGGGAAAATAAAGGAACGGCGAATCATGCGGGTTTACCCAGTAGGTCAGATAACAGATGGCAAAAGCGCATGGCGCTAAAGGTCGAACCGTAATACCAAACCGCAGGCACTACACTAAATTGGTTGCTGCGCACAAAAGACAAGGACTGCCACAACGGCGTGCGGGAAACCTGCGCCACAATATCGCGACTGTCGTGATCAAAGCACAAGACATGCGCATCTTTTATTGCCGCTAAGCGTTCAATACCAATGGAGATACTTCCCCAAAAGCTGGTTTCCTCTTGCCAGGCGTTGGTCAAGCCCACGTCGTCCATCACTTCCTGAAACAAGCTATTGGCCCCAAAAACCAGCACATGGCGTGTATCCAAAAAGGTGATCAACAACAGCGGTTTAGCCGCCGCAGCCTGTACCCGCAAACGGGTTTGTTCTAACAAGGCATGATAGCGAGCAATATGTTCAGCGGCGCGTTGTGGCAACGCCAGATGTGTCGCCAATAAATTAAGCGAACGAATCGATTGTTGCAGCGGTTTGCCGGTACCGTCATTGGCGGTCAACATCAATACCGGCGCAATTGGCGTTAATTGGCTATTGTTCGGGCCATATTCTCGGGAGATCAGTAACAATGATGGCTCGAGTTGTTGCATCAGCTCCATATTCGGCTCGGTGCGCTGCCCCACGTTAATCACGCTGGCCGGTAGCGCGGGCTCTTTTACCCAAACCTGATAATCGTGGGTATCCGCTATCGCCATGGGGACCACGCCCAATGCCATTAATAGTTCGGCGGGTAGCCATTCAAGCGCAATAATTCGCTGTAAATCAGGACGACTGGCCGCCAACGCAGGCCAGGTCGATAACAACGGTGATAGCGCCAACGCCTGCAACAGACGGCGACGGCTGATGCCAGAAAAAATCGGCATCGTTGTGAGAGGTTTTTTTGACATACAGCTCTTAAATATCACTACAAAACAAAACTCACCGGTGCACCACCGGACGGATGCGGTACGGTTCCCATCGGTATCCCGTAAACGCTTTCCAGCACGTTGCCTTGCATCATCTCCAGTGGCGATCCTTGGGCAATCATTTCACCACCGCGCAACGCCACCAGATGGTCGCAATAACGCGCAGCCATATTGATATCGTGCAGTACAGCAATCACCGTTAGCCCTTGTTCATGGCTGAGCCGTTGTATCAACGCCAGCACATCAACCTGATGAGCAATATCCAGCGCTGATGTTGGCTCATCGAGTAACAGGCAACGACTATCTTGTGCCACCATCATTGCCAGCCAGGCGCGCTGACGCTCACCACCGGACAAACTATCGACCAAACGCTGCGCGAAAGGTGCCAAGCCAACCTGTTCTATCGCCTGCTGCACTTTATCGCGATCCTGCTGGCGAAAACGCCCCAATGCACCGTGCCACGGATAGCGGCCAATCGCGACCAGCTCTTGTACCGTCATCCCTTCAGCAGCGGGCAACTGTTGTGGCAAATAGGCCACCTGACGGGCAAAGGCCTTGCTGTCCCACTGTGCAACGGGCACATCGTTTAGCAGAATCTCCCCAGCACTTGCCGACTGATGACGTCCAAGCATCTTCAGCAGTGTTGATTTCCCCGAGCCATTATGACCAATTAAGCCGCAAACTTTGCCTTGTGGGAAACTCAGAGACAACGGTGCCAGCAAGGTGCGACCTGGTACCGTAAAACTGACCTGTTGCAGTTGGAAGGTGCTGTTGTCACCTTGTGCTTGTTGTTTAGAATGTTGCATCGCGACCTACTGATAAAACGGGTACTCAGCAGCGTACCCGTTTGTTGATGATAAAATTGCGGATCAGAAACGGAAGGTCGCGGTTGCTACAACCTCACGTTCAGCCCCCCAGTAACAGGCGTTACTGCTATAACAGCTAGAAACGTATTGACGATTCAGCAGGTTATTCACATTTAATCCAATTGATGATCCTGGCATGCCAAAACGAGCCAGGTCATATTTTAGAGTGGCATCAACCAGTGCATAACTGGCTACAGAGAAGGTCTGATTGATTTGAGGTCCGTCGGCGTAGAAGCTTGATGAAGAGCCGATATAACGCACACCCGAGCCAAGAGTCAACCCGCTAAGCTCCGTTTCATGGAAGGTATAATCTGCCCACAGAGAAGCCATATGACGCGGCACTTCAACCGGTTGTTTGCCTTGCCAGTTGTAGTCCTGAATATACTGCGCGTCGGTGTAAGTATAAGAAGCAATCAGATTAACATTGGCGTTAACTGCCGCTTTAGCCTCAAGCTCGACACCACGTGAGCGAATTTTACCGGTTTGAATTGAGAAAGCAGGATTGGTTGGATCCGTCGTTTTCAGATTATTTTCAGTCAAATTAAAGACGGCGGCAGTCAGGCTGATAGGGCGATCTTTCGGAATATATTTAACACCCGCCTCATACTGCTCACCGTGAGCCGGGTCAAACGGCTTGGCATTAATATCAGCCCCGGTTTGCGGCTCGAACGATTGGCTATAGCTAAAGTAAGGTGAAATCCCATTATCGAACAGATAGTTCAAGCCACCGCGCCAGGTAAACTGGTGGTTATTGTTGACTGCAAGCGTATTCGCGTTGCGATCGAAGGTTGAGGTTTTGGCGTAATCAAAACGACCACCGGCGGTCAGCACCCATTTATTCCACTCGGCCTGTTCTTGCAAATAAGCCCCCGTCTGCTCCTGACGATCGAGGATATTATAGGCAAAGGTTCCGACGACATTCGGGTTGCCATACTGCGGGTTGAGCAAATTGAGATTGCTCGCCGTGCCATATTCGGCATTAACGTCGTTACGCATGCGCATATAATCAAGGCCAACCAGCAGCGTATGATCAATACCGGCGGTGTTAAATTTCGCCTGCGCCTGGGTATCAACATCAAAGTTATTCAGATTTTCTATCGAGCTAAGAGAGCCGCGGCCAAGAACGCCAGGGGAAACGAAGCCGGTGTTATAAACACCAAGGTCATAGCCCGAAATTTTCGTATAGCGCAGATTCTGATGCACCGACCAGGTATCGTTAAAGCTATGGTCAAAGCTGTATCCCACCATTTTCTGGTTACGGGAATATTTTTGGCCGGTGTCGCTATCGGTAAAGTTGGTCGACAGTTTGTGTGAGTTGCCGTTAGCATCGACATAAGGCACCACAGAACCTTGGCGTGGTGTCCAACCATAGAATCCCGTTTGCGGATCGTTTTGGAAGTTACTCAGGAAAGTAAAATTGGTTTTATCATCTGGTCGCCAGCTAAACGATGGCGCGATGGCATAGCGCTTCTCTTTCGCCAGTAATTGCTGACTATCGGCACTGCGAGCCAGGCCTGTTAGACGATATGAATAAACGCCTGCATCATCAATCGCATCGCTAAAATCAAAACCGGTCTGGAACAGATTATCACTGCCCATTTTGAATTGTACTTCTTTCAATGGTTCGGTAGTTGGGCGCTTACTCACCATACTTACCACGCCACCAGGGCTGCTTTTGCCATACAGTACTGAAGCCGGGCCACGCAGAACTTCTACGCGCTCAAGCATATAAGGGTCGATTGAGGCTTCAGAATAGAAATCCCCCTGTAACTTAATACCATCGAGATATTGATTGATGCCGGTCGGTGTAATACCGCGAATCGCAATGAAATCATAAGTACTAGAACTACCACGGCTAGCGAACACACCCGGCGTCATATTCAGCGCTTGCTTCACCGTATCTGGCTGGCGCATATCCATCTCTTGGCGCGTCACGACCGATACCGACTGCGGCGTTTTAACCAGTGGTGTATCAGTTTTTGTGGCCGTTGCACTGTGCTTGGCAGCAATAGTTGCCGTTGGCCCCCACGCTGATTCTTGTGCAACAGGCGTGCTGCCGACGACAGTAATAGTATCGCCATTTTTAGCCGTATCGGCGCTATCAGCCGCAACGGCCTGGAAAGCGAAAGAACTGAAAGCTGCAGCAATGGTTATTGCCAATTTGCCACGTGCGAACTGCCGTTGTGGCAAGTTCACTGCGGGTGCGCGCATTAAGGACATGTTAGTGATCTCTAAACGTTGAATGGTAATAGCAATAGAAATGCAAACGATAATTATTATTATGACGGCGAATAATATATGCCATTACTAGAAAATCGCAAGCCCGCCAAATTCAACCAGCTCGAGTCAAAAATACGGCATATCCAGCTGTTAAATAACATAATTCACAAAATAACAGCGAAATTTAAGGATATAAAAAAGGCGCAATTTTCATTGCGCCTTTAAGAAACTGCTTAGCATATTATGTCTATCAATGAACAAGCCGTTAAGAAATCGTTAGCTCATCGTAGTAAACAATACATTGGCTTTAGTTGCTGCCAAACATCTCTTTTATCCATCCAGGAACACCTTTGCCATCCCCCTCTTCCTGTTTCTGCGGCTGTTGTTGAGCCGGCTGTGAAGATGATGGCTGCTGTTGCACCTGTTGTGCGGCTTGCACCTGTGCCTGTGGTTGTGACTGGCAGAGTGCCTGTGGGTTAGTCGTCCAGACAGGAATACTACGGACTGCACTGCTACCACCAAACATTCCAGTATTACCGTCACAGACAAAGTTGCCGCTAGCATCGATATTCATCAGGCTAACATCTTCTGGCATCTGCAAATTCAACGGTTGCGGTGTTTCATTGGACAGATAGCGGCTGAATAATGCCATTGCACCGGTTGAACCCCAGAGTTTTGACGGGCCATTGTTATCACGACCTACCCAGGTAATCGCAACCTGATTACCATCAACACCCGCGAACCAGCTGTCACGCAGTTCGTTAGATGTCCCGGTTTTTGCTGCCAGGTGCAGATTGCCAAACTTGGTTGCTAGCGCACGTGAGGTACCTTCTGCAACAACCTGTTGCATCGCGTATAGCGTCAGATAAGACGCCTGAGCTGGGATCACTCGTTGAGCCTGCGGGTAGCTTTGATACAACACCGTGCCATCCTCACCGATAACCGAACGCACCGCTGATAGCGTAGCTTTATTACCGCCGCTGGCGATGGTCTGGTATTCCTGCGCCACTTCCATCGGCGTCAGTGCAATCGCACCTAACAGCATGGATGGCGTCTGGCTAAGCGACTCTTTAGGGATACCAAGGTTAATCAGCATATTGGTGATATTAGTCAGCCCAACAGCCATCCCCAAATTCACCGTAGGTACGTTCATAGAACGCGCCAATGCATCAACCAGTAGAACTTGTCCACGGAATTGATGGTCATCATTGTGCGGTGACCAGGTCTGTCCGTTAGAGAGTTTAATGGTAAGGGGCTGATCCGGTAACACCGTATTCAAGCGATACTTATTCGGATCGCTTAACGCCGTTAAGTAAGTCGCCGGTTTTGCCAATGACCCCACCTGACGACGGGCCTGCATCGCACGGTTGAAACCAGCAAATTGCGTCTCAGCACCGCCGACCATAGCGCGAACTTCACCAGTGTAGCGATCGACAATTACCATCGCAGTTTCTATATCGTTGAAACCACTCTTCTTACGTAACTGCGGAATGCCTTCTTCTACTGCTTTTTCCGCCGCATCCTGCGAAACGGGGTCAAGCGTAGTGAAAATTTTCACCCCAGACAGGTCAGTGATTTTATCGCCAAGCTTCTGTTGCAGCTCTTGGCGAACCATTTGCATAAACGCTGGCTGAGGTGAAATTACCCCGCCTTTCGGCTGCACGCCGAGTGGACGCGCACTGAGCATGTTATACAAATCTTGGTCGATAATTTTCTGTTCTTCTAACAGGCGCAATACCACGTTACGACGCTCAAGCGCCAGTTTCGGGTTACGCCAAGGGTTGTACAACGACGCCCCTTTCACCATACCAACCAGCAAGGCCTGCTGATCCAGACTCAGTTCATCAACCGGGCGACCAAAGTAATACAAGCTCGCCAGTGGGAAACCGCGAATCTGATCCGAGCCACTTTGTCCCAGATAGACTTCGTTCAGATACAGTTCAAGAATACGGTCTTTGCTATAGCGCCCATCCATCAGGATCGCCATGTACGCTTCACGCGCTTTACGCCACAGGGTTCTCTGGTTGGTCAGGAACAGGTTTTTAACCAACTGTTGCGTCAGCGTACTGCCGCCCTGTACTGCATGCCCGGCGGTGATATTGGCGACAAAAGCACGACCAATTGAATAAGGGCTGATACCGTCATGCTCATAGAAATGGCGGTCTTCGGTGGCAATCAGAGTTTGTACTAACAGGTCAGGGAAGCCTGAGCGTGGTACAAACAGACGTTGCTCGCCATTAGGTGACTGCAACATGGTAATCAGGCGTGGATCGAGGCGGAATACGCCAAAATCTCGCTGATTGTCGAGGTTTTTAATCTCCGAAAGCTGCCCATTGCTGAAGATCAGGCGCGCGTTAATCTGCCCTTCTTTACCGTCTGGGAAATCAAATGGACGGCGCAGCAGATCAATGTTGTTGCCCTTAACGGTAAATTCGCCCGGACGAGTAATGCGCGTCACCTGACGATATTGCGTCCCTTCGAGCAGGCTAACCATGTCTTTGACATTATATGGCGTGCCCGGCTCAAGCGTGACCATGCGGCCATAAACGGCGGCAGGCAATTGCCACACTTTACCGTCGATACGGCTGCGGATTTCAGAATCCAAATACACGCCATAAGCGGCCATGATCACCACAAAGATGATAAACAGCTTAATGAAAAGCCCTATCCAGCCGCGTTTTTTGCGCGGTTTCTTAGCTTTAGATCCTTTGCGTGAGGCTGTTTTGCGAGTCATTCGCGTCTCCCCACTGTTATCATCATTATCATAGTCGTCATCATGTCCCTGAGTTTCATAGCGATCGTCATAATCATCATCATCCCTGCTTCTACGAGCCGGGCGGGGGCGCTTAGGCTTCGGTGGTGCAGTTTTACCTTTACGGCCTATTGGCTCGCGATCATCGCCTGACATTCATTTCTCTCCACAAACCAGCATTACTGCAAAATAGCGGTGTTAATCGGCGCTTACTCTGTGCTTCGCTTTTAAGGCAAACCACAAGATATTTCTTAAATATACCCGTCGTCCTTCAAGGATGTAGGGGTGTTGGCTGCCATCATTTACCGTCATTGGTATTTTTTAGTCCTGCGCGTCGGTACGGCCAACGCGGGAGAATCCGGCCACGGGTGCTTAGGGTAACGGCCTTTCATCTCTTTTTGTACTTCTCGATACGCCCCCTGCCAGAATGCTGCCAAATCGGCGGTAATCTGCAAAGGTCTATGTGCCGGAGAAAGCAGTTCCAACACAACAGCAATACGTCCTTCCGCCAGTAGCGGACTGCGTTGTTCGCCAAACATTTCCTGCAAACGCACTGATAATACCGGCGGCTGCTCGCTATCATAGCGGATCGGTAATCTACTGCCAGTCGGTACGGTATAATGCGTAGGTAAAACCGACTCTAAACGTTGACGCAAGCTCCAATCGAGCAGGCGCAGCAATGCGTCATAAAGGTCAACCTGCTGTAAAGCACGCAATGTACGAACACCGGTCAACGAAGGCAATAACCATTGCTCAAGATTTTCTAATAAAGTCGTATCATCAACCTGCGGCCAGTCAATTTCCGGTATCCACTTTGCGGCACAAAGCAATCTCAAACGTAGCTGCTCAGCAGGAGTTGACCAATTAAGCGCTTGTAATCCTTGACCACGCACCCAATCGATCAATGCCTGCTGCAATTCTTCATCTTCAGGCTTGGCTAACGGCGTTGCTTTCAATACCAAGCGACCAATCTGCCAACGCCGCCACGCACGCAGCGTGCCTTTCTCTTCATCCCATTCGACTGCCGTCTGCTCTTTCACCACCTGCGGCAAACGCGCAGCAAGCTGCGAAGCATCTATCGACATGCCAAGTAAAATACGGGCATCCGGGCTGTTATTACCCTGTAAAAGCTGTACTGCAATAAGCCAAGGGGCACGCGTCAGCCCCTCTTCTGGCGATAAAGAAGCACCAAGACCGTTCGCCAACAGATAGCGGCCATCAACGCCCCGCTGTTGAGCAATACGATCGGCAAAACCTACCGCTAACAACCATGGAGCCAGTGAAACGTCTATTTGCCCGCTAGCATGACGCGATAAGCGCTGGCACCACTGACGGGCGCGACGTTGCCAGTTAGCCTGTGGGCGACTGAGCCAATAATCGAGGTCTGGCTGTCCACCGCGCGGCGGTTCTTCGATAATGGCAGCCAACATAGCGGCAGTAGCCAAGGCATCAGCCCCTTGTTGTTCTGCATGAACAAGCATCGCAGCCAGTCGCGGATCGCATCCTAGTTTAGCCATTTGCTGGCCGATCGTATTCAAGCGTCCCTGTGTGTCCAGCGCTCCCAGCTCAGTTAATCGTCTTTTCGCTGCCGCCAACGCCTGCGGCGACGGACAATCGAGCCATGTCAATTGCGTAGGCTCCTGACATCCCCACTGTAATAGCTCTAACCATAAGCTACTGAGATCACTATGTAAGATCTCCGGTTCGCCCTGCTGACTGGCACGTTCCGCCTGATCTTTACTGAACAAATGCCAGCATAAACCCGGTTCTAAACGTCCGGCACGCCCCGCCCGCTGGGTCATTGATGCCTGGCTAATGCGTTGAGTGACTAAACGGGTCAGACCGCTGCGCGGGTCAAACTGTGCGCTACGTTCCAGACCGCTATCGACCACTAAGCGAATGCCTTCAATGGTCAAACTGGTTTCAGCAATATTGGTCGCCAGTACTAATTTACGACGACCCGTTGCCGCAGGTTGGATAGCTTTTTGTTGCTGATCTAATGTCAGAGCGCCGTAGAGCGGACAGAGATCAATCTCAGTGCTCACCCGTTCAACTAGCAAGTTCTGCACTCGGTGGATCTCCGCTACGCCGGGCAAAAATAGCAGCATGGACCCGCTATTTTCCGCCATTAATCGACTCACAATACGTGCTACCCCTTCTTCAAGCCGTTCGTGACTAGCTAAGGCAAGATAGTCACGTACCACCGGAAAACTGCGGCCTTCAGAGATAATCACCGGCGCATCCGGCAACAACGGTTGCAGCCGAGCGTTATCCAACGTGGCCGACATGATCAGCAGACGCAAATCCTCACGTAACCCCTGTTGCACGTCGAGCAACAGCGCCAGCGCTAAATCAGCCTGTAGGCTACGCTCATGGAATTCATCGAGGATCACCAAAGAGACATCGTTAAGCTCAGGATCCTGCTGTACCATGCGGGTCAGAATACCTTCTGTCACCACTTCAAGGCGCGTCGCCGCGCTGGTTTTGCTTTCAGCGCGCATGCGATAACCGACGGTCTGGCCCGGCTCTTCACCCAACTGCTGAGCCAAACGGTAAGCGACATTTTTCGCTGCCAGTCGACGCGGCTCCAACAGCAGAATTTTGCCTGAAAAACCAGCATACTGTAGGATCTGCAACGGCAACCAGGTCGATTTCCCGGCACCTGTTGGGGCATGCAACAACACCTGCGGTGCATGTTGTAATGCATCAAGAATCTGATTAAGCACGACACTCACGGGCAAAGATGACAAAACGCTCTCCAGACAAAATAATAACGCGATAAATTGGCATCAATTTGTAAAGATTGTGCCAAAGCGGCAGGAATTGTAGCATTTAGCCTCGCTATCGACACGATTCCTGATGTTGATAGCGGCGCCATCTGTCGTGTCTCGTATTAAAGGAAAACGCATGTCTGCAGAACGCCGCCTGTTCTTTGCTCTGGGGCTACAACCGGCTTTACAACAACAAATTATCCAGTGGCGGGCCGCCCATTTTGCTGCCGAGAGCGGCAGGCCGATAGCCGCTGCAAATTTACATCTGACGCTGGCCTTTCTTGGTGACGTTAGTGACAAAAAAATGCAGGTGCTAACCGAGGTTGCCGGGCGCCTGCGATCACCGGCAATATCGCTGACGCTCGATGATGTTGGGCACTGGCCAGGTTCTGGCGTGGTATGGCTGGGAACCCGCCGCGCGCCGCGTGCACTATTACAGCTGGCCGATCTGCTGCGCTCTCACGCTGCGCGTAATGGCTGTCATCAAAGTACATTACCTTTCCATCCGCATGTTTCATTATTACGCGGGGCGACCAAACCGGTCGCCATTCCATCTGCAACGGATAAATGGGCCTTTGCAGCCAACGAATTCAGCCTCTATCAATCGGTATATCAGCGCGGACGCACGCAATATAAATGTCTGCAAAGTTGGCCGTTACACACAGACATCGAATGATTTACTGCGCATTTCTTACCTCGGGACACGTTTATGCAATTCATTACGCCACTACAATCAGCCACACTTATTAAGCGTTATAAGCGTTTTCTGGCTGATGTTGTCACGCCAGAAGGCCAAGAGCTGACATTGCACTGCGCGAATACTGGCGCGATGACAGGTTGCGCCACGCCGGGTGATACCGTGTGGTATTCCACGTCAGATAATCCTAAACGTAAATATGCCCATAGCTGGGAGCTAACCGAAACCCAGACCGGCCATTGGATTTGTGTTAATACCCTGCGTGCCAACCAACTGGTGCGTGAAGCGATAGAAACTGGGTCGGTTCCCGAATTAAGCGGTTACAGTAAAATAACGGCTGAAGTGCCATATGGTGCGGAAAAAAGCCGTATAGATTTGTTACTACAGGCAGATAGTCTCCCCAACTGCTATATTGAAGTGAAATCTGTCACATTACTGCAACAGGGTTCGGGTTATTTTCCTGATGCGGTGACCTTACGTGGGCAAAAGCATTTGCGAGAGCTGCAAGGAATGGCAGAAATGGGACAGCGAACAATACTTTTTTTCGCTGTATTACATTCAGGCATTGAAACCGTCTCGGCGGCACACCATATTGATCCGCGTTATTCAGAGTTACTAACGCAGGTGCAACAGAAAGGTGTCGAAGTGATGTGCTACGGTGCCAAACTGTCTGCTGAGGGTATCCGCCTCACAGAACGGTTACCTCTGGTCACAAGCCAGTTTGTTGGATAATTCCTATAATTCAGGCCTTAAGCAGAAGAAATACCGTGGTGCGATTACACAGTTCGTCACGTGCTTGTCAAGCATCTGTGAGGAATAATTGCCAAGCCCGCTTGCTTCTGCTATTTATAGCGGCCTGATTTTTCCCCCCTTTGGGGATCAATAGTGCGTGTTATGTTAGGAGAAGCATCATGCAAGAAGGGCAAACCCGTAAGACATCGTCCTTGAGCATTCTCGCCATCGCTGGGGTGGAGCCGTACCAAGAGAAGCCAGGCGAAGAGTATATGAACGATGCTCAGCTCACACACTTCAAAAAAATTCTTGAAGCATGGCGCAACCAGCTCAGGGATGAAGTTGACCGTACCGTGTCGCACATGCAGGAAGAAGCTGCAAACTTCCCTGATCCGGCCGACCGAGCCACGCAGGAAGAAGAATTCAGCCTGGAACTGCGTAACCGCGATCGCGAGCGTAAGCTGATTAAGAAGATTGAAAAGACGTTGAAAAAAGTGGAAGACGAGGATTTCGGTTTTTGTGAATCCTGTGGTGTTGAGATCGGTATTCGCCGTCTTGAAGCCCGTCCTACCGCTGACTTGTGCATTGACTGTAAAACATTGGCAGAAATCCGCGAAAAGCAGATGGCCGGTTAAGCAGCACAGTGACTCTCGCGGTGCATATGCACCGCGTTTCCTTTTCCGTTCCCGCTTGTTTTTATGCCAACTCTAGATTCCTCAAAGACTGCGACCACTGACTCTCAATATATTGGCCGTTTTGCGCCCTCGCCTTCTGGTGACCTGCATTTTGGTTCTCTCATTGCCGCGCTCGGTAGTTATCTGCACGCTCGCGCTCAGGGTGGGCAATGGCGGGTACGTATTGATGATTTAGACCCGCCTCGTGAAGTCGCAGGCTCCGCCACACGGATTTTAACCACGCTGGAACAATACGGTTTGGAATGGGATGGTGAAGTCGTCTGGCAATCGCAGCGCCATGATGCTTACCATGCCGCGCTCGACGAGTTGGAAAAACGCGGGTTAAGCTATTTCTGTACCTGTACTCGCCATCGCATCCAGCAGATTGGCGGCATCTATGACGGCCATTGCCGCATGGCAAAACATGGCCCGCAGCAGGCAGCAATTCGCCTGCATCAAACCCATCCGGTTTATTATTTTACCGATGATTTGCTGGGTGAATTGCAGGCTGATAGCGCACTAGCACAAGAAGACTTTATTATTCGCCGTCGTGATGGCCTGTTTGCGTATAATTTAGCCGTAGTGATTGATGACCATTTTCAGGGAATTACTCATATTGTTCGCGGCGCCGATTTAGTCGAGCCAACGGTAAGACAAATATCTCTTTATCAGCATTTGGGTTATCCGCAACCAGGTTATATTCATCTGCCACTGGCCTGTAATGCTACAGGTGATAAACTCTCTAAACAGAATCATGCTCCAGCGTTACCGGCGGGCGATCCGCGAGCAACGCTTGTTAAGACGTTGGATTTCCTCGGGCAAAAAACGCCAGAAAACTGGCAAGATTTAACCTTGCCCTTATTATTACGCTGGGCCATAAACCATTGGTCATTAGATAAAGTGCCGCGTCAGAATGCAAAAGCGCCACCAGAATTGACTTCGGCATTCTCAAAGTAGTCAGTGTGAGCTATGATTAGCCGCTGTTTTTTTAAGACGCGCTATTTTTATCAGTCACTATCGAGGTGTACCATTTTTACCCGAGTAGCCAATTTCTGCCGTAAGGTGCTAGTTCGTGAAGATAAAATCATTCGTGAAGAGACACCCGATCATGACGATAAGGGCCACCGCGATCAAACGTCTTCCGCTAACAACGATGGCAATATAAAGCGCAATGGTGATGTCAATACGCCGTCGCCAGAACATCGTGAACCCCGCGAAAGACGTGGTGCGAACCGCTCATCGCCTCGTGCACCGCGTCAAGCAAACAACGATACATCGTCTGGCTCATCACGCTCATCGTCCCCGCGTCCAACGTCGGCACGTGCTGGTGCGCCAAGAGCAATTGTGCCTCTGGCGGTTTCTACAGACTCGATGACGGTTGTCCCACGCGAAGATCATAATATTTCGCGCCGAGATATCAGTGACAATGCGCTGAAAGTGCTTTATCGCCTGAATAAATCTGGATTCGAAGCCTATCTGGTTGGCGGCGGTGTTCGTGACTTGCTGCTGGGCAAAAAACCTAAAGATTTCGACATCACCACCAACGCTACGCCAGAACAAGTGCGTAAACTGTTCCGTAACTGCCGTTTGGTCGGTCGCCGTTTCCGTTTGGCCCATGTCATGTTTGGCCCGGAAATTATCGAAGTTGCCACTTTCCGTGGCCACCACGAACAAGTTGAAGAAGTCGAAGATAAAAACTCATCACAGCAGGCCCAAAACGGCATGCTGCTGCGTGATAACATTTTTGGCACCATTGAAGATGACGCTCAGCGCCGCGATTTCACCATTAATAGCTTGTATTACGGCATTGGCGATTTCAGCGTTCGCGATTATACCGGCGGCCTGAAAGATCTAAACGATGGCGTGATTCGTTTGATTGGCGACCCAGAAACCCGTTACCGCGAAGATCCGGTGCGCATGCTGCGTGCGGTGCGTTTCGCGGCCAAACTGGATATGACAATCAGCCCGGAAACCGCTGAGCCTATTCCTCGTCTTGCGAACTTATTGGGGGAAATCCCTCCGGCACGTTTGTTTGAAGAGTCACTGAAACTGCTGCAAGCCGGTTATGGTTATAAAACCTGGCAGTTGTTGCGTCAGTATCAATTGTTCCAGCCGTTGTTCCCGCTGATTGCTCGCCAGTTTACTGAGCATGGCGACAGTCCAATGGAACGCATTCTTAATCAAGTACTTAAGAACACCGATCATCGTTTGCACAACGACATGCGCGTCAACCCGGCGTTCCTGTTCGCCGCTATGCTGTGGTATCCGGTGATTGAACACGCACAGAAGCTGGCGCAAGAAGGCGGATTAACTTATTACGATGCGTTCTCACTGGCGATGAGCGATGTGCTCGACGAACAATGTCGCTCACTGGCGATTCCAAAACGTATCACTACGCTGGTCCGAGATATTTGGGCCTTGCAGTTGCGCCTGTCTCGCCGTCAAGGTAAGCGTGCGCATAAGCTGATGGAACATCCTAAATTCCGTGCGGCATTCGACCTGCTGGCATTACGCGCCGAAGTCGAGCAGCATCGTGAGTTGCAAAGCCTGACACAATGGTGGAGCGAATTCCAGGAAGCCACGCCAGCCTCGCAAAAAAATATGCTCAACACGCTAGGTGATGATGCTGCTGCAGCGCCTCGCCGTAACCGAACCCGCCGCCCGCGCAAGCGCGTACCGCGTTCCGGGAGCAGTCATTGATCCGCGTTTATATTGCGCTGGGCAGCAATCTTGCCCAGCCACTCGATCAAGTGAAATGTGCGCTGGAAGCCCTGGCACACCTTCCGCGAACCGCGTTTATCGGTTGTTCTTCGTTCTATCGCAGTAAGCCTTTAGGACCACAGAATCAACCTGATTATCTTAATGCGGTAGTCGCAATAGATACCGCCCTGCCGGCTAGCGAGCTGCTCGATTGCACCCAGGCCATTGAACAGAATCAGGGCCGCGTGCGCAAAGCTGAACGCTGGGGACCACGTACTTTAGATCTCGATATTTTGCTCTATGGCGATGAGGTGATTGATAACGAGCGTTTGGCCATACCGCATTACGATATGAAAAACCGCGAGTTTATGCTTTATCCACTGGCCGAAATTGCCGCCGAACTGCGCTTCCCTGATGGCGAACTCCTGCAAGATATTCTCACCCGCGTCCCGCTTAATGGCTTGACCCACTGGTGATTTATTGGGGCTCATTTGCCCCTATTCTCTCTACTTCCACCGCACTATTCCGCCTTGGCGATAAACCAAGATCAACATATCCTCACCGCAAACAATGTTAATTTTTCGTAACATTCCTCGACATTGAACGGGTATATCGCCCTTCTCTACAGTAGAATACGCCCAGACTTTTATTATAAAACAGATCGGTCTTGCCTCTATACCAAAGAAACGTCGAGACGCAGGTATACGTGACCGACGATATGTCTAGTAAGGAAAGAATTAATGAAAGCGACTACCATTAGCCAGTTACGCCAGTGGAAACAAGAAAAACATAAGTTCGCCACGATTACCGCTTACGATGCCAGCTTCGCACAACTGTTCGCCGAGCAGGGTATCCCGGTGATGTTAGTCGGTGACTCGCTCGGCATGGTCATGCAAGGGCACGATTCTACGCTGCCCGTAACGCTGGAAGATATTGTCTATCACACCCGCTGTGTTCGTCGCGGCGCACCTAAAGCGCTAGTATTATCTGACTTGCCGTTTATGACTTATTCCACTCCAGAGCAAACCTTCGACAGTGCGGCACAGCTGATGCGCGCCGGCGCCAATATGGTCAAACTTGAAGGCGGAAGCTGGCTATGTGAAACCGTATCCAAGCTGGCTGAACGCGCAGTGCCAGTCTGCGGTCATCTTGGATTAACACCACAGTCAGTCAATATTTTTGGCGGCTATAAAATACAAGGTCGTGGCGAAGCCGCAGCCAAACTGTTAGTCAAAGATGCGCTGGCGTTGGAAAAAGCGGGTGCCCAACTGATGGTGTTAGAGTGTGTGCCGGTCGAGCTAGCTCGTCGCGTCACGCAAGAGCTCACTATCCCAGTTATTGGTATCGGAGCAGGCAATGCGACCGACGGCCAAATTCTGGTCATGCACGATGCCTTTGGCATTACCGGCGGCCACACGCCGAAGTTTGCGAAAGATTTCCTGGCCGAAGCCGGTGACATGCGTGGTGCGGTGCGCCTGTACGTTGAGCAGGTTGCACAAGGTATTTATCCTGGTGAAGAGCATTCATTTAAATAAATTGGGTCACGAGGCTTAAACATGCTAATTATCGAAAACATTCCTCTGCTACGCCGAGAAATTCGCTTTTTTCACCAGAATAATAAGCGTATCGCGTTAGTCCCTACGATGGGCAACCTGCACCAAGGCCATATGACGCTGGTTGATGAAGCTAAAAAACGCGGCGATGTTGTGGTGGTCAGTATCTTCGTTAACCCGATGCAATTTGAACGTGCTGATGATTTAGAACGTTACCCACGCACCTTGCAAGAAGACTGTGAAAAGCTCAATAAACGTGGCGTAGACGTCGTCTTTGCGCCGTCACCTGCTGATATTTATCCCAAAGGATTGGCCAATCAAACTCAGGTTGATGTACCAGGGTTGTCGACTATTTTGGAAGGTGAAAGCCGACCGGGTCATTTCCGTGGCGTCTCCACGATTGTCAGTAAGCTGTTCAACCTGGTACAACCGCACGTTGCCTGTTTCGGACAGAAAGATTTCCAGCAATTAGCGCTGATCCGCGCCATGGTCGAAGACATGGGTTATGATCTGGAAATCATTGGTGTGCCGACAGTGCGCGCTAAAGATGGTTTGGCATTAAGCTCACGCAACGGTTATTTAACCAACGATGAGCGCAAGACTGCCCCTCAGCTATATAAAGTCATGAATCATTTGGCAGATCGTCTGATGCAAGGCGAACGTCATGTTGAAGAACTCCTGGCCGAAGGAGCACAACAGTTACGTGACGCCGGTTTTATTCCCGATGAGCTTTATATCCGCGATGCTAAAAATCTACGCGAGCTGTCTGTTGATAGCACCTCAGCGGTGATTTTAATGGCGGCCTGGCTAGGAAAAGCACGACTGATTGATAATCAAGAAGTAGATTTAACTCTGTAAAAATGGGTTCGACCCAACATTTATAGCCCCCGATACCCAAGACACGTCAAGGTGCAGGCAGGCGACAATCGAGAGACAAATCGGTCAGGAACCGATTTGAACAGCGGTTGCGCTGGGCCGTTAGGCTGAGCCTCAGGGAAGATGCTCATCAATCCCCAGGCGCTTAGATAACTAAGTGACTGGGGTGAACGAGAGCAGCCAACACCCCTGCAACTTGAGGTGTGACGGGTATACATGTAAAGGTACATCGCTATGTTACGCACAATGCTCCAAGGTAAATTGCACCGGGTACACGTCACTCAAGCCGATTTACATTATGAAGGCTCCTGCGCCATCGATCAGGATTTTCTCGAGGCTGCAGGCATTTTGGAAAACGAAGCCATCGACATTTATAACGTCGATAACGGTCAACGTTTTTCAACCTATGCTATCGCCGCTGAACGCGGCTCACGCATCATCTCGGTCAACGGTGCGGCAGCACGTTGTGCCTGTGTTGGCGACCTGCTGATTATCTGTGCCTATGTACAGATGTCGGATGAAGAAGCGCGCCAGCACCAGCCGAAAGTGGCGTATTTTGAAGGCCAAAATGAGCTAAAACGTACCGCTAAAGCCATTCCAGTCCAGGTCGCGTAACCTTTCTATAAAACAGGAGCTTTGAAGGCTCCTGTTCATGTCCAACAAAGTGCAAACGTCAGAGTATTCCACGCCTTGATAAACCATTAATCACAATACGTGATTATTCTCACAATCTACAGATTCTGTTGGCCTGACATCAGCCAATATCCATCCAAAAGAAATATTCCCGCCCCAAAACGTTAATTAAATGTTAATAAAATGATCTTTAAAACGCATTAATTTAACAAAAAGCACAGGTAAAATCTCCCACCAAGGCATAACCAGACAATAAATTAACAATAATTTAACAATAAAAGTCATTAAATTTAACACTAGCGGAGCCGCATCACACTTTGCCGACTTTCCAGCGAGAAGGACATTGGCCCTTTGTTATTCTCGATACGTGGAAAAAATAACCACCCTACAAATAAGAAAGGTACCGCTATGAAATTCAACCTCGCATTACTCGGTGCATGTGTGATTTCTACATGCGCTTTGTTTTCAACACCAAGCTTTGCCGAAAAACCTTATGATATCGCCGTGGTTGCCAAAGTGACCGGTATTCCTTGGTTTACCCGTATGGAAGTCGGCGTGAAAGAGGCAGCAAAAACGCTTAACGTTAATGCTTATCAAGTCGGAGCATCAACGCCAGACCCTGCGGCCCAAGTGAAAGTCATTGAAGACCTTATTGCCAAAAAAGTTAATGCTATTATTGTGGTGCCCAATGATGCCAAAGTATTAGAGCCGGTGCTTAAAAAAGCACGTGATGCCGGTATTGTTGTATTAACGAATGAATCCCCTGATCAACAAATTGGTCAATGGGATGTAGAAACCATTAATAGTGACGAATATGCCAAAGCTAATATGGATGAATTAGCTAAAGATATGGGCGACAAAGGTGGTTATGCTATTTATGTTGGCTCACTCACTGTACCGTTACATAATCAATGGGCAGATGCAGCAATTAAATATCAGAAAGAAAAATATCCGGACATGCACGAAGTTACCTCTCGCTTACCGGTTGCTGAAAGTCTTGATAATTCATATTCCACAACATTGGACTTAATGAAAACCTATCCTGACTTAAAAGGGATAATTGGTTTCGGTTCATTAGGCCCAATAGGTGCAGGACAAGCTATCCAACAAAAACGGGCTAAGAATAAAGTGGCCGTTGTAGGTATCGCTATGCCAGCCCAAGCCGCGCCATACCTGATGCGCGGTGATATCAAAAAAGCTCTGCTGTGGGATCCAAAAGAAGCCGGTTATGCATTAGTTGCCGTGGCAGATCAAATATTACAAGGCAAACCCGTCACCAAAGATCTCACCATTGATGGTCTGGGCAAAGCTGATGTAGATATGGATAAGAAAGTTATTCGCTTTAATAAAATTCTTGAAGTCACAGCAGACAATGCGAAGTCTTTAGGTTTCTAATATCTGCGATTTCGAATAAACGACTTAAGACTTTATTAATATTGCCACACCAGAAAAGTAAAAAAGATACGGTGTGATAAACGCGCCGTATCTATATCCTTCATACTTGAAGTTGCTTCTACGTTGGCAGCGCTCTCTTGCCGCCTTGATGCAACGACAATTACTTGGGTATGTATCCAAGTAATTTCAAGATACAGGGTATATTTACTAATAAAAATAACGAATAAGAACGTAGTAAGGATTCAGTCGATGACGATTAATTCTCGTTCAACCAACTCTGCTATACCCTCTGAGGCTTTTATTAGCCTCGATGGTATCAGTAAAAAATTCCCCGGCGTAATGGCATTAGATAATGTCACTCTGACTTTAAATAAAGGTGAGGTACATTGCCTTGCAGGACAAAATGGTTGCGGAAAAAGCACTATTATTAAAGTTATCTCTGGTGTTTACCAACCAGAAAAAGGGGCGACTATTACCATTGATGGAAAACTATTTCATTCATTAACACCACAACTCTCATCTTATTATGGCATCCAGGTTATTTATCAGGATTTGTCATTATTCCCTAATTTATCGGTTGCCGAAAATATTGCCATTCATCGCTATTTACCGGGCGGGGATTTTTGGGTACATCGTGAAGCTATGCGCAAAAAAGCCTTGGCTGCGATGCAACGCGTCGGCGTCTCTCTGGACCCCGATCGCAAAGTAGAAAAGCTCTCCATCGCCGATCGTCAATTGGTCGCCATATGCCGGGCAATTGCCGCTGATGCGAGCCTGGTTATTATGGATGAACCGACCGCATCACTGACGCGCACCGAAGTGAATGGTTTGCTGAGGGTCGTCAATGAACTGAAAGCCGCTGGCATTTGTGTCGTGTTCGTCAGCCACCGCTTGGACGAAGTCATGGAAGTTGCCGATCGCATTAGCGTAATGCGTGATGGCAAGTTAGTTGGCACTTATCAAGCCCGTGAACTCGACAGCAACGAATTGGCATTTCTGATGACAGGCCAGCGCTTTAGTTATAGCCATTTGCCGCAAATCACTGCCCCAAATACCACGCCATTGTTGGAAATTACTCGTCTTAGTCGCGTCGGGCAATATCAGGACATCTCTTTGTCACTACGCCAGGGGGAAATTACTTCCATTATTGGCCTGCTAGGTTCTGGGCGTACCGAATTATGTATGAGCTTATTTGGTATGAGCCAACCGGACAGTGGTGAAATCAAAGTGAAGGGTAAAAGCGTCACCTTCAACAGTAACCGTGACGCAATTCGTCATGGTATTGCCTATGTGTCGGAAGATCGTCTTACCCAAGGTTTAATCATGGATCAGTCGATTTATGACAATACGCTGGTATCGATTTTCAACAAGTTGCATACCCGTAGCGGCCTGATGGATCACCATAAGGCCGCTTCAGTTGTAAAGGATCTGATTCGTGATCTCAACATTAAAGTCTCGGACAGTAATTTACCGGTAAAAACATTATCTGGCGGCAATGCGCAACGTATTGCCATTGCCAAATGGGTGGCAACCGATCCGCTTATTTTGATCCTCGACTCACCAACGGTCGGCGTAGATATTGCCAATAAAGAAGGTATCTACCGTATAGCCCGCGATCTGGCCGCATCCGGCATGGCTGTGCTCATGATTTGTGATGAGATCCCTGAGGCTTATTACAACAGTCACCGTGTTTTGGTTATGCAAAAAGGGGAACTGATTGCTGAATTTGCTCCGCACCAGTGTAGCGAAGCACAGATTGCGGAGGTGATTAATGGGTAGTTTAAAAATAGAGAGAACGTGGCTAAATAAAGCCATTTCCCGGCATGAATTTTGGCTCGGTTTACTGGTATTGATACTGGCTATCGTCCTGAGTTTTAGCACTAAAGAGTTCCTGACACTGGGTAATTTGACCGATGTCGCTACCAGCTATGCCATCCTCGGCATTTTAGCCTGCGGATTGTTTGTGGTGCTGATTGCCGGTGGCATTGATATCTCCTTCCCGGCCATGACCTCAATTGGTCAATATGTGATGGCCAGCTACATCATTCATCATGGTGGCAGTTTCCCGCTAGCCTTTGCGATGGCAATGAGCGTTGGATTACTGCTCGGGCTAGTGAATGGCTTTCTGGTTTACTGGCTACGCGTACCGGCGATTATTATCACTATCGCCACGCTTAATCTGTTCTACGGCCTGCTGGTTTATCTGACCAACGGTACCTGGCTATATGGCTTCCCAGATTGGTTTATGACCGGTATTAACTGGCTCTCTTTCAAGGCATCTGATGGCTATGATTACGGGCTCACGCTGCCATTGCTCAGCCTGATCGGGGTAATTATTGTCACCGGTGTTCTGATGAACCGTACCCGCGTTGGCCGGCAGATTTATGCCATGGGTAGCAACCGTGATGCTGCATCACGCCTCGGGCTTAATATTTTACGTCTGCATTTTTATGTTTACGGCTTTATGGGGCTGTTAGCCGGCGTGGCTGCCGTTGTTCAGGCGCAAATCACCCAATCTGTCGCCCCCAATTCTCTATTGGGTTATGAGCTAACGGTACTGGCAGCGGTGGTGTTAGGCGGGACCAGCATGACCGGTGGTCGCGGTTCGCTGACCGGGACGGTATTAGGCGTGATGCTCCTGGCATTCCTGCAAAACGGTCTGACGCTGTTGAGCATTTCTTCTTATTGGCATCAAGTTTTCAGTGGTGTGATCATTTTGGTCAGCATTAGTAGCACCGCATGGAACGAAAAACGCAAACTGGCGAAAGGAATGTAACATGACAACCTTAACCCGCTTTCTCCCCAATGATCGCATCATCCGTCTACAGTTGCTGATCATTCTGGCCGTCGCCCTACTGTTCTCCTTTACGCTGGGTGGCCGTTTTTTCAGTTTGGGTAATTTCCAGTCTATCTCGTCCCAGTTACCCATCCTGGGCATGTTAGCCTTGGGAATGGGTATTACCATGTTAACCGGTGGTATTAACCTGTCGGTTATTGCCGGTGCCAATGCTTGCTCACTGGTGATGGCAGCAATATTGGTCGCGCATCCTAATCAACCGCTGTTTTTGTTATTAGCAATACTGGCAGGTTTGGCGGTCGCGCTAGCCATTGGTTCGCTAAATGGGGTATTGATTGCCTACATCGGTGTGTCACCAATTCTGGCATCACTGGGCACCATGACGTTAATTGCTGGATTAAATATTCTATTGACCAACGGCGCGGTGATTTCCGGTTTCCCTCACGCCATCCAGTATCTCAGCAATGGCAGCCTATTAGGCATTCCGGTTGCCCTACTGCTGTTTTTACTGGTGGCCGTGCTGCTTTGGGTTTTACTCGAACACACCACGCTTGGCCGCAGTCTTTACTTGATGGGTTCTAATGAGCAGGCCACTCGTTTTAGTGGCGTCAACACTCATAAAGTTACCATCGCCGTCTATGTACTATCAGCGTTGCTCGGCTGGGGTGCTGCGCTATTGATGATGTCAAAATTCAACTCAGCAAAAGCCGGTTATGGTGATTCTTACTTGTTGGTCACAATCCTGGCCTCAGTACTCGGTGGGATTAATCCAGACGGCGGTTTTGGCCGTGTACTGGGTTTGGTATTAGCGCTCATCGTATTACAAATGCTGGAAAGTGGTTTGAACCTGATGGGAGTCAGTAGTTATTTGACCATGGCGTTATGGGGCGGCGTGCTGATCCTGTTTATCGCTTTACAAAATCGTAAATCCTGATCGACTTAGAGAAAACGATCGGTCTCAAGAAAACGATCGACTTCAAGAAAACTAATGGGAAAAAAACATGGCGAGTTATTTTATTGGCGTAGATGTCGGCACTGGCAGTGCTCGCGCAGGCGTGTTTGATATAACAGGGCACATGATTAGCCAAGCTAGCCGTGAGATCACCTTATTCCGCCCACAGGCTGATTTTGTTGAGCAATCCTCGGATGAAATTTGGCAAGCGGTATGTAACGCGGTGAAAGATGCAATGAATCAGGCTGATATCAACCCGATTCAGGTTAAAGGATTAGGCTTCGATGCCACCTGCTCACTGGTGGTACTCGACAAAGAAGGTAAGCCACTGACAGTCAGCCCGTCTGGACGTAGCGAGCAAAATATTATTGTGTGGATGGATCACCGAGCAATAACTCAGGCTGAGCGAATCAATGCTACCGGCCATCGGGTGTTGGAGTTTGTTGGTGGAATTATTTCGCCGGAAATGCAAACACCGAAACTGCTGTGGCTCAAACAACATATGCCAACAACCTGGAGCAATGTCGGTCATTTATTTGACCTGCCTGACTTCCTGACATGGCGTGCCACGCAAGATCAGACTCGCTCCCTATGCTCTACCGTGTGTAAGTGGACTTATATCGGTCATGAAGATCGTTGGGACCCAAGTTATTTCAAAGAAATCGGGCTGAGTGACTTGCTGGAGAACAATGCCGCGAAAATAGGTAGCGAAGTGAAAACCATGGGCCAACCCTTGGGGCATGGCTTAACCCAGAGAGCAGCCAGCGAAATGGGGTTGATGGCAGGTACGGCTGTCAGCGTATCCATTATTGATGCCCACGCGGGGAGCCTCGGTATTCTGGGTGCCAGCGGCGCGTCAGGAGAAACAGCGGATTTTGATCACCGCATTGCCCTGATTGGCGGCACGTCGACTGCGCATATGGCGATGTCACGCAGTGCACGCTATATCGGTGGTATTTGGGGGCCGTACTATTCCGCTATTCTGCCTGACTACTGGTTAAATGAAGGCGGCCAATCCACTACGGGTGCCTTGATTGATCATGTTATCCAGTCGCACCCTTGCTACCAAGACCTGCTCAAAAAAGGCAAAGATAGTGGCAAAACGATTTATGAAGTACTCAATAGCATTCTGCGTAAGATGGCGGGCGAGCCTGAGAATATTGCGTTCCTGACCAAAGATATTCACATGCTGCCCTATTTCCACGGCAACCGTTCTCCACGTGCTAATCCGACCTTAACGGGTACCTTGACCGGTCTTAAGCTGTCGCGCACGCCTGAAGATATGGCATTGCACTATTTAGCCACTATTCAAGCATTAGCACTGGGAACACGCCACATCATAGAAACCATGAATCAGAGTGGTTATAGCATCGATACCATGATGGCCAGCGGCGGCGGTACCAAAAACCCGGTGTTTGTGCAGGAGCATTCTAACGCCACTGGCTGTGCCATGTTGCTACCAGAAGAAAGTGAAGCCATGCTGCTCGGCAGTGCCATGATGGGCACGGTTGCGGCCGGTGTTTATGATTCGCTGCCAGAAGCGATGGCGGCGATGAGCCGCATCGGTAAAACGGTGACACCGCAAACCAACAAAATAAAAGAGTATTACGACCGCAAATATAAGGTGTTTCATGAGCTTTATCATGACCATATGAAATACCGCCGTTTGATGCAGGAGCAGGCGTAATTACCATAAAAAAACGGGAGCGTTGGTGGCTCCCGTTTTTATTGATGCGCTATTTAGCTTAGCTACGCAGACCGCGGCCGCGCTCAATCAGATACCAAGCCAGAAGGTAGAACACCACGATAAAGGCCAGTAACACACTCATAGTAAAGACCAAAGGCACATCGGTGATACCTAAGAAACCAAAGCGGAAACCACTGATCATATAAACAATCGGGTTAAGCTTGGATACCGCCTGCCAGAACGGTGGCAATAGTGTCACTGAGTAGAATACCCCGCCCAGATACGTCAACGGTGTCAGCACAAAGGTCGGGATCAGGCTGATATCATCAAAGGTGGTAGCAAAGACCGCATTTAAGAGCCCACCTAATGAGAACAGAATAGCCGTCAGCAAAATAGTCAGCGCGACTATCCACCAAGAGTGAATTTGCAGATGGACAAAGAACAGTGAAACGGCTGTCACTAACATTCCGACGCAGATACCGCGAGCCACGCCGCCGCCAACATAACCGGCAATAACGACATGCGTGGGCACCGGCGCCACCAGCAGCTCTTCAATGTTGCGCTGGAATTTAGCGCTAAAGAACGATGACGCCACGTTGGCATAAGAGTTGGTAATAACCGACATCATGATCAGCCCAGGCACGATAAATTGCATATAGCTAAAACCGTGCATATCGCCGATTCTTGAACCGATCAGGTTACCAAAGATAACAAAGTACAAAGACATGGTGATAACCGGTGGCACCAGGGTTTGCACCCAGATGCGGCCAAAGCGGTTAATCTCTTTTGCCCAAATACTTTTTAGCGCCACCCAATAGAGTTGTGACATTATTTTTTCCTCTCACTGCTATTAACCAGGGTGACAAACAATTCTTCTAACCGGTTAGCTTTATTACGCATACTCAATACTTGAATGCCCTGTGAGCTCAACTGACTGAATACAGCGTTAAGCCCTTGCTCACGCATCACTTCAACTTCCAGCGTCGAGGTATCAATCAAGGTACTTTTGTAGCCTTCAAGCTGTGGCAACGGGCTTTTCGCCGCCAAGTCTAAGACGAAGGTTTCTGATTTCTGCTTAGAAAGCAGATTTTTCATGCTGGTGTTTTCCACCAGCTCACCATGCTGAATAATGCCGATATTACGGCACAGCATTTCGGCCTCTTCCAGATAGTGAGTGGTGAGAATAATTGTGGTGCCTTGCGCATTCAGCTCTTGTAAGAAGCTCCACATCGAGCGGCGCAATTCAATATCTACTCCGGCGGTCGGCTCATCCAAAATCAATAATTTTGGTTCGTGCATCAGAGCACGAGCAATCATCAAGCGACGTTTCATCCCGCCCGATAACATGCGAGAACGTTCATTACGTTTGCCCCACAAATCTAACTGAGTGAGGTATTTCTCAGCACGCTCAAGCGCATCTGCACGCTTAACGCCGTAGTAACCAGCCTGATTCGCCACCACTTGCATGACGGTTTCAAACGGGTTGAAGTTAAATTCTTGCGGAACCAGGCCAAGTTGTCTTTTAGCGTTAACGATATCTTTATCAATATCGTAGCCAAAAACGCGAACTTTCCCGGCTGTTTTATTCACCAGAGAACTGATGATACCGATGGTTGTAGACTTCCCTGCACCATTTGGCCCAAGCAGCGCATAAAAATCACCAGCTTCAACACGTAAATCTATTCCGCGTAAAGCCTGGACGCCACCTGCGTAAGTTTTGGTCAACTTCTCCAGTTCTAATGCGTATGTCATAAGTGAAGTCTTACCTTTTTTAGATGTCTTATTTTCTTGTTTACTGCGTCTTGTTTACTGCAATGAACCGCTTATCAGTTTTAAAATCGCGGGCATTCCCCTATATTAACCCATCGCGGTTGGTTCTTTACAGGCTATAAATTCTCATGACGAGCATAGAAACACTTATTAACAACAACGCAGCTTGGTCAAAAATCATGGTCGAGGAAGATCCTGGTTTCTTCGAACGGTTAGCATTGGCCCAGAAGCCGCGGTTTCTGTGGATCGGCTGTTCCGATAGCCGAGTACCTGCCGAAAGATTGACCGGTCTTGAGCCGGGGGAACTTTTTGTGCACCGCAATGTAGCAAATCTGGTCATTCATACCGATCTCAACTGTTTGTCAGTCGTTCAGTACGCGATTGACGTCCTCGAAGTCGAGCATGTGATCATTTGCGGCCACTATGGCTGCGGTGGTGTACAGGCTGCGGTTGAGAATCCAGAGTTAGGTTTGATCGACAACTGGCTGCTGCATATTCGTGATATCTGGTTCAAACATAGTTCGCTGTTAGGAGAACTGCCACCAGATGAACGCTTGAACAGACTGTGCGAACTGAACGTTGTTGAGCAGGTTTACAACCTTGGCCACTCAACGGTGATGCGTTCTGCCTGGAAACGAGGCCAGAAAGTCAGTATTCATGGCTGGGTTTACGGCCTGCAAAACGGTCAACTGAGAGATTTGGACGTGACATCAACCAGCCGAGAAATACTTGAGCAACGGTATCGACAAGGGGTTTCAGCGTTGCTGCAAAAACCGTAGCAGGGGCGGTTTCCTTAAGCCGGAATGGCTTAACATCGTCCAGTTTAAGGGCTGAACCGGCGTACATTTCGATTTGTTCAAGCTTGACCGAGCTTGGGGCGGTTTTGTAAAACCGGTAACGGTGTAAATTTCGGTTTGTTCAAGCTTGACCGGGCTTGGGGCGGTTTTGTAAACCGGTAACGGTGTAAATTTCGGTTTGTTCAAGCTTAACCGAGCTTGGGGCGGTTTTGTAAAACCGGCAACGGTGTAAATTTCGGTTTCTCAAATTCGGAGATCAATTTAGCATTGTAGCCGAAACCGAGCCAAGGGGGGTGGCACCCCCCTTCGCGATCCCACGCCTTTTATCACTTCAATATCCAATCCAGCGGAGGCCATGTTTCAGCAGCTTCCGTGATAGCGCAAATTTCATCCCATCCAGGATACCCGTCTACGGGATTCGAGCCAATGATAAAACGATTGTCTCTCACCACTTGCCGGTGAAATTTTGAGTGCGCTTGGCGGCGTTTAAGGTCAAAGGCGCAGGCAGTTTAGCTTTTGAAGTAAAAAAGTTAGTGGCGCGCTCGAAATGGCGCTGAAGGAGCGGTGAGAAATCGCGAAGTGTTTATTGAGCGAGTCCGAATCCCGACTGAAGGCACTGCGAAGCAGCGGCATTTGCGCCTGTCGTCGCGGTACCTGAAACATGGCCTAATTGGAATCCGCTATAACACCATAAAAAGGCGCGGGATTTTCAAGGGGAGCGCCTCTCCCCTTGAAGCGGCTTAGGCTGCAATGCCATATTAAACACTGCATTTGAGAAGCCGAAACTTACACTACTTTTAAGCCGTTAAGCCGTTAACCCTAAACGGTATTAGGCCCTCCGGGCCTAAAAGCCCTTCTGGCTTAAAGAAACCGCCCAACGTTCGGTCTAACTTACAACGGAATGACTTTACCCACGTATGGCAAATGACGATAGCGCTGCGCGTAGTCAATCCCATAACCGACAACAAATTCGTCAGGAATGGCAAAGCCTACATACTCAACGGTAACGTCAACTTCACGGCGTTCTGGTTTGTCTAGCAAGGTGCAAATAGCCAGAGATTTCGGGCCGCGCAGTTCAAGGATGGCGCGCACTTTGCTCAGGGTGTTGCCTGAGTCGATGATGTCTTCAACGATCAAAACATCTTTACCACGGATATCTTCATCCAGGTCTTTCAAGATTTTTACGTCACGGGTGCTGGACATACCGTTGCCGTAGCTTGATGCGGTCATGAAATCCACTTCATGAGGAACATCAATGGCACGACACAAGTCAGCCATAAACATGAAAGAGCCGCGCAGCAGCCCGACCAGCACCATTTCACTGCCGCTATCGCGGTAGTGCTCGGTGATTTCACGGCCTAACTCGGCAATACGGGTTTTGACTTCCTGCTCGGAAATCATGACGTCTACGCTGTGTTCCATATAAAGCTAACCACCTGAAAAATGAATGTGTATCGCCTCCCGACGGGGAGCACGACCGTTAATGCGCCGGGATTATAACAAACAACCTAGCCAGGAGTCATTCTTACCAAGCAGGGGTGGAGGTATAGCCTTCAGGGTAATGTCGTCTGGTAATCCGCGATACCCGGGCATAGCACACTTAGGGGCGCTCCGGCGGATAAACCGCTATGGCCCCAACAGTGTGCTCTCCCTAATAACGGGCTTTAGCAGCGTCTGAGTGAGTAAAAATTTCTGACCGAGCTAAGGCCAGACAAGGCGTGGTTGCTAAGAAAAAAGCACAGTTTACATCAGTAAATGAGCATTTTTTCGTGCGGCCACAACGTAGTATGGCCGACGCGCAACCCCCTTGACCGAGCGAGCTAAGGCCAGACAAGGCGTGGTTGCTAAGAAAAAAGCGCAGTTTACATCAGTAAATGAGCATTTTTTCGTGCGGCCACAACGCAGTATGGCCGACGCGCAGCTGGTCAGGAGGAGACGGTGAAGCCGAGCATCATCCCCGTATCCTCATGCTCTAACAAATGACAATGCGCCATATAAGCATTCTTTTTATCCGCCAGATGGTTGAACTGCACCAGTACTTCGCTGCGACCACCTTCAACTCTGACGATATCTTTCCAGCCTTGGCGATGGGCCGGAACCGGTTTGCCATTTTCGCTGAGGATACGGAATTGCGTGCCATGAATATGGAAAGGATGCAGCATCATGTCGCCTTCACCAGAAATGGTCCATTTCTCGAACTGGCCCTGTTTGACATCGAACGCTGGGTTGTTCATATCGAAGGCTTTGCCGTTGATTTTATTACCAGACATAAAATCATAAGGCGCTGAGTGAGCCATTGTCATCTTGCTGTGATCGCTATCGGACATCCCAGCCATATCGTGCATACCTGCCATATCGTGCGAGCCAGAAGTGCTTTGCATGCCAGGCATTGAAGCCATATCACCGCTTGCGTGGCTATCCATACTCATACCGGCCATTGCCTGGTGACCGTAACGATCCATCAGGGCTTGCATTCCCTGTTGATCCAGCTGCGGGTCCATCGATAGTTGCAGTAAGCGAGTCGGTAATCCATCGGTCGGAATCAGCGCAGGGACTGGGATCAGCGTATCCGGAATGAGGATCATGCCTTGTGTCGGTGTTGGCTGAATACGCAATACCGGCAAGGGTTGATCGAAAGGCGCGAGCGTCATCCCCATTTGCGTGACGGGCAATGTCACCAAATCAAACGGTTTGGCATCGCTACATTCCACCAACACCTCAAAGCGCTCGCCCATCATCATCGGTAGTTCGGTCACTTTTACCGGTTCAGGTAAGAATCCACCATCGCTGGCGATAACATACATTGGGCGCTGGTCGCTGGTACTGATATTTAGCGAACGCGCATTACAGCCATTGAGCAGGCGCAAGCGTAACCAGCCACGCGAGACGGCAAATTGCGGGTAAATAGCGCCATTAGTCAGCATATGCTGACCGAACCAACCGACCGCCGCGCTCATGATATCGAGTTGATAATCGATTTGTCCGGCATCGTTCAGGCGTTTGTCTTGTAAAATAACCGGGATGTCATCAACTCCCCAGCGCATCGGCAGGGCGAGTTGATCGCTATGTTCATCTTCGATCAGCACTAATCCGGCGAGCCCCATCGCGACCTGATATCCCGATTTTTGATGAGGATGAGGATGGAACCAGCAGGTTGAAGCTGGCTGATCGATCATAAATTCGGTTTGATAACTGGCGCCGGGGGCAATAACAGCTTCAGGCCCGCCGTCAACATTGCCGGGGATAAGCAGCCCGTGCCAGTGCACGGTGCTCGCTTGTGGCAGCCGGTTATTGATGCTGACGTTAACTTTCTTGCCGCTGCGTAATCGCAGGACGGGGCCAAGGACATCAGCATTTACGCCCCAAGTATTGGTTTTGACTCCCGGTAAAAACTGGCTCTGCCCCTGCATTAAATTAAGGGTAAATTTGCCATGGACGTCCGGCTGCAAAACCGAAGGTATTGGCAGTGCTGGCCGCTCTGCAGCAAATGCCATCCGGCTCCAGCCCGGCAATGCGCTAGCCGCACCACACAAGGCGGTCCATTTAATAAAATCACGACGAAGCATAAGCGGTTCCTTGTCTGAATGAAGGGATTTATACGACGATGGCTAGCCTACACTTTCCCCTAAGGACAAGGTCAAGCCTGATTAACTCGACAAACTGATTTTAGGTACTCGTATCTCTTGGGCATAAAAAAGAAATTTGGCGCGAGTCTGAGCAAATATGATAACGTCGATTGCATTTACTATGAGCCACGATCCTGTAAAAAAACAATACTATGAAAAAATTAACACTAAGCGTGTTTTTACTGACTTTGCTTGGATTTTCCACAGCAAGCCAAGCACTCACAGAGCCGGAAGCAGAAGATTTAGCCGATTTAACAGCGGTGTTCGTTTATCTGAAAAATAACTGCGGTTATGAGCAATTACCGAATGCACAGATCAAACGAGCCATTGTGTTTTTCGCGCAACAAAATCGTTGGGATTTAAGCAATTACAATGATTTTAATATGCAAGCAATGGGCGAAGATAGTTATGAAGACTTAAGCGGCATCGCAGTTGCTAAGCCTTTGAAATGCCAATCTCTGGCGCGTGAGTCACTGAGTTTATTGACCTACAGTAACTGATTTAAGACAGATAACGCCGATTCTCCAGCCAACTCCTGCGTCCCTCTTTTGGGGATATGACGCAGGCTATTTTCATCAGGATTTTTCTTATTACCCGCTCTTTTCTCTGTACATCTTTTGTCACTTATTGCTGGCAGACTGTTACCTTCAAACTTTACTCACCGCAGAGACAGCCGTGCATGGCATACCAGAATTGGTTATCATGCCGCGCCTGTTTTCATATCTGAAAATTGTTCAGGAGGAACACCTTAATGTCTGACGATACGTCGAAAAAGCATTTGTGGAATGAGACGCTGCATGACAGCTTCGGCCAATATTTCAGCGTTGAAAAAGTGCTGTATCACGAGAAGACTGATCATCAAGATCTCATTATTTTTGAGAATGCAGCGTTAGGCCGAGTCATGGCATTGGATGGTGTGGTGCAAACCACTGAACGTGATGAGTTTATTTATCACGAAATGATGACTCACGTCCCGCTGCTGGCGCATGGCCATGCCAAGAAGGTGTTGATCATCGGCGGCGGTGATGGCGGAATGTTACGTGAAGTCTGCCGTCATAAAGCGGTTGAACAGATCACCATGGTCGAAATCGATGCTGGCGTGGTCGACTTTTGCCGCCAGTACCTGCCGAACCATAGCGCCGGGGCTTACGAAGATGTGCGTTTCAAACTGGTCATTGAAGATGGCGTTAACTTCGTTAATCAAACCACAGACAAGTTTGATGTGATCATTTCTGATTGCACCGATCCCATTGGCCCCGGAGAGAGTCTGTTCACCTCCGCTTTCTATGAAGGCTGCTCGCGGTGCCTGAATCCAGGTGGGATCTTCGTGGCACAGAATGGCGTTTGTTTCTTGCAGCAGGATGAAGCCATCAATAGCCACCAAAAACTCAGCCGTTATTTTAGCGACGTTAGTTTCTATCAGACCGCTATCCCAACCTATTACGGCGGGATCATGACCTTCGCTTGGGCGACAAATAATCCACAATATCGCCAGATTGATAGCCAGAGGTTGCAGGCGCGTTTTGAGGCAGCAGGCATGATATGCCGCTATTACAACCCAGCTGTCCACATTGGTAGCTTTGCGCTGCCCCAGTATCTATTGAATGCACTGTCTATTAAATAAGGCTGGCATCCATAAGGAGGTGAACTAAATTGCAAAAGCTGAAACTACACGGCTTCAACAATCTGACCAAGAGCCTGAGTTTTTGTATCTACGATATCTGTTATGCCAAAACTGCGGACGATCGCGATGGCTATATCGCTTACATTGACAAAGAATATAACGCCAATCGCCTGACCGAGATCCTGACCGAGACCTGCTCAATTATTGGCGCCAACGTTCTGAACATTGCACGCCAGGATTACGAACCACAGGGTGCCAGCGTAACGATTTTAGTCAGCGAAGAGCCGGTCGATCCTCGTGATGTCGATACCACCGAACACCCTGGCCCGCTGCCAAGTTCAGTGGTTGCTCACCTCGATAAGAGCCACATTTGCGTACATACCTATCCTGAAAGCCATCCCGAAGGCGGACTTTGTACTTTTCGTGCAGATATCGAGGTGTCGACCTGCGGTGTGATCTCTCCGCTGAAGGCACTCAATTATCTGATCCACCAGTTGGAATCTGACATCGTCACTATTGATTATCGCGTGCGTGGCTTCACCCGTGATGTGAACGGTGTGAAGCACTATATCGATCACTCGATCAACTCAATCCAAAACTTCATGTCTCAGGATATCAAAGCGTTATATGACATGATGGACGTCAATGTCTATCAGGAGAACATCTTTCATACCAAGATGAAATTGAAGGCATTCGATCTCAATAATTATCTATTCAACGCCAAGCCGAACGAACTGCATGCCACAGAGCGGCAAGCGATCACCGATCTGTTATACAAAGAGATGCAGGAGATCTATTACGGCAGGAATATTCCGTCTGTGTGATGGCAGTTGGGTGTAATCAAGATGAGGTCGCGATTTAACACTGCGGCCCTTTTCTGACACGTTCTCATAGAAAGTAAATAATATGTACGTAGATAGTATAATCTATCTGATAAGAAATATTCAGCACGCTATATATAAAAACCTATATAAACATTCTATTTATTTTTTCAATGCTGCCTTTCAATTCATTATCAATATATAAATGGTCTACTTTATTTATAACCCCCTTAATTTTATTGAATATTTCTTTTGGGTCTTTCAACTTTTTACTGTCTATTGTAGACAGTGCGGTAATCAGTTCACCATCATAATACTCTCCTGCTAAAGGATCCTCAGTCAATACATTTAAAACATTAGGAATCAAATGCTCAATAAAAACCTCCTGTCTAACTGCTTTGCAAAGATCCCCTATAGCAAGACTATCAATAGGCACATCAAGTACACTCTCAAACCATAGCTCAAGTGGCGATTGTTGGCTTAACTCAGTAGCTGATTTTTTATTTCCCATCAATTCACGAAAAGTAGTCATACGAATAAACCCTAAAACATAAATAACCGAATATTATTTATTGAACAAATCCAATGCAATAGATAAATAAAGTTTATCTTATTTTTTTAATGACCTTGAGTAGTCTAAAACTGACATTTCTTTGATATTTTGAATAGCTTGTTCTTCAAGCGATAATTCAAATTCAACAATAATTCTAGTACGGCTAATTCTAACTCTCTAGTAAGATTAAATTCTCTATAGGTCATTTTAACTACAAGAGAATCATGTTAGCTATCTGGCCACGCAGTTTACGATGAGCATGCGCCAGGATTACCCTTAAAGGCGGCTGTCTGGCTGACGCGGGGTTTGAGACCGGTACGCCGGTTAACGTTCGGGTGCTGCAAGGCTGTTTGATTATTACCGTGCAAGAACCAGAGCAGGAACCCGAGGTGATGCAGACACTGCGCAAAGTCTGCAAGCTTTCAGCCCGCAAGCAGCGGCAGATAACAGAGTTTATCCAGGTGGTTGCAGCGCCGCAGAAGCGGGCAGAGAGGAAGGGATAACTGACTGGTTGATAAAGTAAAATCCCGGCTTGAGGGCCGGGATCTTTGCTATTTTAAAATATAATCGAACTTATCATCCCAAGAAAATTTTATATCTTGCTGTTTTGTCCGCTCAAAAATCTGAATGATTTTATTAAAATAGTCTCCAAGACGTTGTTTTGATAAATCAGAATGCGTCCAAATTATATTTACAGGCCTTTCAACATCCGTACTCAACCGATCCCATAGAGCATCTAAATTGTGTCCATAATAAGGACCAAAATTCAGTAATTCAGCCAAAATACTATGGAACTGAGACTCGGTATATATATTTGATCCGTCGATCATTATGTCATTTTTACTCATTTCCACGTGCCTATTGAAGTCGCTGACTTGTAGTGATCCGTTGTGATATATAGCAAACCATCATCTGAATATAACAATCTTGTTCCTGCCTGATTACTCCTAGACATTGTATTATCTAAGCCTACATCTGCCTCACGCCACGTTCTCCCCGGCATAGAAGGTAATATATTGTTTGAGTTTTCAAAAATATCACCGCCTATCTGACCATTCTTTGGAGTGTTATTCAAGGCTTTACCTGGCTTCCATCCATTAGCCATAGCTTGAGTTTTATCCACATAATTTTGAGGTAATTTCCCAGTATTACGTAAACTATCTACAACTTCATTTGCTGCCTGAGTTGTCTTCAAATCCATCTTCAAACCGGCATAATTGGCTGCATTGTGTGCGGTATTTTCACCGTTGGACGGTTTACTTTCCGGCTGGCTACTGCTTCCCGGCTTGGTTGCAGGTGCTGAGGATTTCACTTCAGGAGTTACCTCTTCTTTGACTCCCTTCGTCCCATATACCCCAGCAAGCGCCGACGTTATCCCATGCAACTGCATCGCCGTATCATAACGGCTCGCCGCTGTCTCCCAGCTCACACCCGATGATTTCGCTATCGCCGTGATGGCCTGGTCACGCGTTACGCTTCCCGCATCCAGTCCCCGTAGTATACCACTGAGATTATTCGCATCTTTTGGATACAGGTCTTTATACAACAGAGAGTAGGTAACATTTTCGCCATACTTTTTCAGCGCTTCTTGGGACGGGGCTATCAAGGCACCACAGGCTCCGCTGCCTTTATTACCATTCGTACAGGCGGCTTGTATCGCCAGATCTCGCGCCTTGTCTGTTTCCTTGAGTTTCTCTAGTTTTTCTTTTTCATCAGGCGTTAGGTTTCCATTTTTCTCTTTACGCTCCAGAACTCCTTTCTGTTCAGCCTCCTGCACACTCAGCCAGTTATTCTCCACAACCGTCTTACCAGTCTGCGCTCCCGCGACTGTATCAGCCGTGCTGTTGCCTATCAACCCACCCGCCAAGCCTGCTGCCAGCGTTGCTAACGCTGAGACCGTTTGTTTCTCTTCTTCACTTAGCTCACTCACCGGTTTGCCGTACGCATCTGATGCTATCTTGCCTATCAACTCGCCGGTCGCCGCGCCTGCTGCACTCACCAGTGCATTGTTACCCTGTGCCGCAGCCAGTGCCGCATTAACTGCCGCGTGCGCTAAGGTCCGGGATGCCAGGTCCGGCAACCCCATTCCACAGCTCACCATTAAAGGCCGTTGGATGGAAGCAGCCGGGTTTGATACCGGTCAGCCGGTGATCATTACCGTTGAAAAAGGCAGGATGGTGATTGAGACCGAGTTTAAGTTTTAAGGCGGCCTAAACGTGAAAATCCCAGCCGAGGCCGGGATTATGGGGCAATTCACTAAATTTAATCAGTCGATTGGCTCTATTTTATAATTATCTTTGGCAACAATCTTCAATAAAACACTATCTCGCCAGACGCCAAAAAAGTTGTAGCAATTAAAATCATTAGCTTCTTCATCTAAAAAGTATTCTAACGTTATCCGTTTAAATTCATCATCTTTAGATATAGCTAAATGTGATAACTCCTCGCCTTCTATACTAATCGACTGAACAGCAAGCACTTCATGAAAGAATAAAGCCCATTTCTTTTCTTTCCAATCTTGGAAAACTAGTTTCAGCCCTTGTAAATCAGATGTAAAACTTAATATTTTTCCATCTGATATTTGAAGTTCATTCATTTGCATAATTACTTTCCAGGATGTTTTTCATTCGGTAAGAAACCTGTTCCATGACCAGGTTTATAATTTTCAGGCTTTACTTTTTGAATAGAATTCTGCTTTTTAGCCTGATTCCAAGTCAAATTATCTGGTTTTACCTCTATATGATAGTGTTCACCATGATGACGAGGATTAAATACACCCTCATCACCCGGGTGACTCTCATAGCGAATTCTAGTATTGCTATTAGGCTCCCAAACCATGCGCGTTGTGCCGTGCTGAGTTGTCGAGACTTTAGGTTCAACACCTAAAGATGCTGTCAAATCTTTAGGATTAGAAGGGAAATGACTCGATGCACTATTTTTCTCGCCAGCATTATTAGCATGACCAGCCTTACCTCCTTTACCAATCCCTCCGGCGATCCCGCCTGCCGAAGCGATCCCCGTACTCCCCATGATATTCGCTATTTCACGACTGGTTTCTTCCGAACCACCGGTCAGTTGAGCGCGATGGATCACCAGATCTCGTGAAGCTTCGATATTCGATAGCGCACCACGCAGATTGGCCCATTCACTGGTTTCCGCTGCGGTCAGGGAGCCTATACCATTCGTTCTGGCTTTCTCCTGCAACTCACCAATTCGCGTACTGTAATCACTCTGTAGAACACGTAATTCTTTGGCTACCGCCACACATTGATCGGCACCGGTACAACTGGTTATCCGTTCCTGAACCGCGTCATATTCCCGACGGTATTTTTCTCTGACCTCTGAGCGACAGCTATCATCACCCTGACACTTGGCCAGTTCTTCACTGCGGCTTTTCTGTTGTGCCGTGCTGAGGTGATTATTCTCCACAACCGTCTTACCAGTCTGCGCTCCCGCGACTGTATCAGCCGTGCTGTTGCCTATCAACCCCCCTGCCAAGCCCGCTGCCAGCGTTGCTAACGCTGAGACCGTTTGTTTCTCTTCTTCACTTAGCTCACTCACCGATTTGCCGTACGCATCTGATGCTATCTTGCCTATCAACTCGCCGGTCGCCGCGCCTGCTGCACTCACCAGTGCATTGTTACCCTGTGCCGCAGCCAATGCCGCATTAACTGCCGCGTGCGCTAAGGTCCGGGATGCCAGGTCCGGCAACGTATCTGCTATCACTTTGGTGATATATGGCGCGGCACCGTTGGCGATGGCTGCCGCCATATCATGTCCAGCTAGCCCCTGCACCGCCGCCGTGGCTGCCTGCATCGCTCGCTGGATATCTCCCCCTGTGCCCCATTTCGCCATCTCAGCTTTATAGGACGCCGTGTTAGCCAGGTCGGCGTTGTATTTCGCCCACTCTTCCTTCGATGCCCCTTTGCCCGGCTCTCTCCCCAGCTCAGCCTTACCGGCGCTGATAGCCCGTATCTGCCCCTCTGTGCGGGCTATATCCATTGCCTGAGTGGCGATTTCCCCTATCACCTGCGCCTGCTGTAGCCGCTGCTGCTCTTTCTCTTTATCAAAGATTGGGCTTAACGTCTGGTTCGCACGCTCTACATCCCGGCTCAGGTCAGCAATATCCTGCTGCTGTTTGTCCTTATCCCTGATGATAATGCTGCCATCCGACACCGCCGCATGCGTGGTGCTGTCAGCATGCCCTTCATGATTGGCCCCCACCAGCAACCCGTTTGCCATGTTCCCTGCAAACTGGCCGCCAATGCTACCGCCCGTGCTGAGCCCAAAACCTTGGTGCTCAGCCTTGAAGTCTGCTTTATTTTCTATGTTCTCAAAGCCCAGCGTGCCTGTCTCTAAGCGGTTTTTATCCGCTGTGGCCGTGCTGCCGATTACCGCCCCGTTTAGCTGAGTGTGCTCCCCAACCTTGATATCAAAACCACCTTTACCGGCGAAAATACCCGTTTGTTCAACCACGCTGTCGTAGTTGCTGTGTATTTTATCGCGACTCAGGTTGACGCTTAGTGAACCACCACCGCCGCCAAAAGTATAACCACCACCAACGCTGGAGTTTTGCTGCGTCGAGTCGTAATAGTCGCTGTCCTGCTGGCTTTCCAGCAGCATATTACGGCCAACGTCAGCCTTCACCGTTTCGCCTGTAACCTGAGCTCCAAGAAGGCTGGTGTCGCGCCCGCTGATAATAGCGACCTGCTTACCGGCATTTAGGGTGGTCTCTGAATGCGTAAGACCATTACCACTCTCACTGCCACGCCCTTGGTTCTGACTGGCAGAAAGGCTCAGCCCGGCACCGCCTGAACCAACGCCTACGCCAACCCCAACATTACTACCATGGCTTTCATTTTTACCAGTGGAAAGCTGCGTGTTCTGTGCTGACTGCAGATTAACATCGCGCTGCGCGTTGAGCATGATGTCTTTACCGGCCTGTAGCTGGCTGCCTTGTACGTTGATATCACCGCTATCGGCCTTACCTCCTTTACCATAAGCCACAACGTTCAGGTTATCCCCAGCGGTCAGACTGCTACCTGACGCAGTGTTCTGCTCGCTGTGCTGGGTAGATTTAGAGGACTGACTGCCATAGGACAGGCTGAGACCCACGGTATTATTATTGCTTGGATCTCCGCCTTTCGCCGCATCTAGCCGTCCGGCCTGTACCGCCTGAATCCCTGACAACGCCGCTTTAGTACCTTGTAGTGCTGACAGTCTTTCATTACTCGAAGATTTAGCCTGCTGAGCACTCTCTACAGCAGAACCCAACGCACTGCCTGCCGTGCCAGATAAAGACACTGTCAGGCCACTGGTTTTCTGCTCGAAGGTTTCATCACTACGATGAATATCACGACCCGGGTCTATCTGTACGCTATCACCGGCAATATTCACGTTTTTACTCGCGATCACATCAGCACCGCCGATATGCGCTTTGCCTCCCGCCACAATATTGACGTCACCGCCGGTTGAACCAATGGTACTGACGCTCTGGCTTTGCGTGGTGCCTTTCTCTTTAGCTTCGTGGCGCGATGAGGTGCTACCGATAGTGAAACCTAATCCACCGCCGCTAAATACCCCTTTCTTTTTCTTCTCTTCCAGCCGGTAGCTCGACCGTTCTTCGGTAGCAGCTGAGATATCGACATTATTACCTGCTTGCAGACTGACTTTATTCTCACCCACGACCGATGAGCCTTTCACCGCCAGATCCTGGCCTGCTAATACCGAGACCTCTTTGCCACTCACCATGCTGCCGTTAGCAGTGCGACTATGTTCTTCCAGTTCGACATTGCTTTGTTTGCTGCTCAGGAAACCTTTTTTCTGACTGCTGCTTTTCTCAGAGAGGTGCTGCTCGTCATAGCTGGCATCCAAGGTGATGTTTTTCTTGGCCTGTAACGCTATCGTGCCATCTTCACTGTGCAGAGTACTACCTTGCAGGGCGATATCTCCCTGATTCGCCGTTGCCGTTATCCCCTCTTTAGCGCTGAAGACGCTGCTTTGTGACGTATCGCGTGAACTCTCAACCTGCCGCTGGCTTTTCGTTTTGCCAACTTTATTGCTTTCGCTGTCACTGTCGCTAACCTGTCGATGCGCTTCTTTTATCACTATCTGCTGCGCACTGAGGTCAATACCACCTGATTCGCTATTAACGAGCGCACCTTCGGCAACGAATTCACCGCCCGACTGGATTGTCACGCCTTTACCACCGCTTAAGGCACTGGTGTGCAACGTTTCTTCCCGGCGTGTGTTATCTACGCTCGATGTAGAGCTATTGGCCTGCAAACGGGTGTTGTTGGTAGTAGTATCAGCGAGCAGTGAGACATTACCACCGGCCTGAACCAGTGCTTTCCCTCCAGCTTCAGCCTGGCTACCTTTCACGGTAAGATCATTACCGGCTTGCAAGCTGAGATTACCGCCTGCATTTAGGCTACTGCCCAGCGCCTGCTGCCATTCGCCGCTGACATGTGCCATTCTTTTGCCAGCTTCTTCCATGCCTTCACTTTTGCGATTCCCCATTGCACCGGAAATCACATCAAGGTCGGCTGTGTGGCTGCTATGAGCGGTGGAAATGCTTAGATTGTTACTGGCACTCAAACTAAGGTTATCTGTAGCGCTAAGCTTGGCACCTTGTAGACTAATATCGCTACCGCTTAGACTAAGTTCACGTGCGCTCATGCTGGCTTGACGCAACGCATCCTGCAAATTTGTACTGAGCTTGATGTTATCTGCCTGCACATTAAGGGTATCAGCGTGGATGTCGCCGCCTTGATGCAAGAGTTGGCTGGTATCAATATTAAGTGCTTTATCGGCAAACAAATTGCCTGCGTTGCTGATGCTATTGGTAGACAGTTGCAAATTGCCCCCCGCAATCACCGCCCCATCGCCAGTTAGCCTCAGGCTGCTGTTAGCCAGGTAGACTTTAGGTACCCAAACCGTTTGTGGTCCTTGTGCGGTATCTACCGTTTCACTCACCATCCAAACAATATCTTGCTGTAGCGCAGCAATTTGTTGCGGCGTTAAGGCCACGCCAGGTACCAAGTGGAAATCATTCGCGACTTTGATACCGTTGTTCATCAAGGATTTATATTGCGCCATCGCATCTTCACCGTGCGATGATGGACGGCCAGTTAAGTTGAGCAACTGTTCACGTACAAGCCGTTGTTCGTAATAGCCATCACCTAAACGCTTATGCGTCTGGCTTGGGTCATAACCCACGCGTTGCAGCATATAGTCACTGCTTATAAAGTTGTTTTTATTGGTAAAACGTGCATCCGTCACCACCAAGTAAGGGCTATTTGGCGCTGCTTGCTGACGGAATAAGGCGTTATCAGGGATAGTTAACCCCACCTTAGCGACGTGTTGTTTATCGGTTAATGCCAGCTCTCCCGGAGTCAGCGGAGCCTTGCCAGCAGCCAGATCGGTATCCGCCGTTTGCCAGTGGCTATCTGACAAAGTCACCGATAACGGATTGCGCTCCCACTCTGCACGTTCCGCCGCGGCCGCCTGTTTAGCGGCTTCTACCGTACTAATTTGCGCCTGATTAACCGTGGTATTTTCCAGATGAGTGCCGGTCAGCACCACATTACCATTGCCACTGATAACCGCATCAATAGTCATCAAAGCCGTGGTGATATCGCTACGGTTTTCAGGGTGCCAATGCTTGGTATCTCGGTCGTAATGGTCAACGATATATTCCTGTTCCCGTTGGTTCACCGAGTAACCTTGGTTAATCACAGAACCGTTGCCATCAATGGTCAGATTGCCATTTGAGCTGACCGTACTGGCATCATTATTCAGCTTTTCGCCAATATGTAGCGTCATATTGCCGCCAGAAAGCAATGTAGCCCCAATGCCAGCAGAAATCAGTTTATCCGTGGTACGTGTCCCACTGACGCCGCGCTCACGCAGATTGTTATAATCGTCAACAAAAGGGATATCCTCACCAGTAATGTGTATCTCTGGGTCAAATTGTTCCACTCGCCCTCGGTTATGCTCTCGCCATACTGTGTTCTGATAAGGGGTTGGAACATTGTTTTGGTGCCATCCACGCGTTTCATAGAACGTCATGTTGTAGCTACCGTCCGCATTCGGTGTTAACGCTTTATAATTGACCCACAAGCTGACGAGTTCACCACGGTTATTTTTCACCTTCACTTCAGCCTTCTTGGCTGTAGCGTCAATATTTAGCAGTGTGCCATAGCGGTTGCTTTCTACGGCAACATCATCACGGAAAGTTAACTTCTGAGTCGTCGCCGCGATGGTACTTTCATCATGATTGACGCCAGATCCATAAGAACGCCAATAGTAGTTATAACGATGCCATTTATAGTCGGTCTTCTCCGCTTCCCGTTCTATCTCCAGTCCTTCTCGCAGATTATTAAAACGTTTAGCCTCAAGGACAATATCGCCTTCCGCTTCAATATTGCTGGCACGGTTTTCAATCAAGTCGTTACTGGATAAATGCAATGTGCCCGCGCTGTAAATAAAACCAGCATCGCGATTGATGAGAGTCTCACCGGTCAACAGGCTGAGTTGCTCGGTCGCCGCAATTAATGCTTCACGGCCGTGATTATCCAACGCTCTGCTGTTAACCGTTATCCGATCGCCCATTAACGTCGCTTGGTTGTCCAGAGTATCGCTTTGGAGTGTCAATTGGTTGGCTTCGATACGTCCTTTATTGAGCACAGTTCCGGTAGCCAAATGAAGATTTTTACCGACCAAAGAGGCCAGGTTAGTAAAATTAGCACTTTGGAGATTGAGATCACCCGGCAATAACCATTCGGCTAAATTGGTTAAAGTTCCCGCCACGGAGAAGGCAACACCGCTGTTACTGCTTATCGTGTCACCAGCCTGATGGGTATAATCCTGTTGAACACTCAGCGCTAACGCCTGCTGGCTGAGCAATGTGCCGCCCTGGTTATTGAGCGACAGAGTATTCGCCGTTAAAGTACCATTGCTTTGAATATTGCCACTTTGGTTCAACAAAGTCAGAGAAGGAGTGCCCCCCGCATTAATGCTAAGCGCATGACCGGATAAGATTTTCCCTTGTTGGTTATCCAGCGTATTCAGTTGAGATAGCGTTAATGTACCTGCACTTTGCAGACGGCCGGCCGTGTTATCTAAAGACTGCGCATTTATCTCAGTATTAGTTGTACCAATTAGCGCACCGCCATCCCGGTTGTTTAACTGCTGGGTATGCACTGTTAGTGCGTCCTGGCTGCTGATAATTCCTTGGTTATGATTATCAATCTGCTGGCTCTTAACATCTAACGCCTGCGCAGAAACCAATTGCCCGCCCTGATTATCCACGGTGTTAGCGCCTAAGCGCAGCCTGCCGCCACTGTGGAGTTTACCCTGCTGATTATTAAGCTGACCGAGTTGATAATCACCCGCTCCTTGGCTAATTATCATCCCTGCGTGGTTATCAAGCTGGTTGGTCGTCAACGCGATATCACCGAGGCTACTGATCGTACCTTGGTGATTTTGGAGTACATCGGCAGAAATCTGCTGCGCCTGATTAGCTCGGAGCGTCCCGCCGTTATTGTCCAATAATCCTGAGATGTGCAAACCGAGATGCTGCTGACTGTCGATGACTCCTTGTGTATTCAACAGTTGCTTAGCGCTGATTTGAGTGCTCTCGCCACTTTGCAGTTTGCCCTGACGGTTATCTAAATTATCATTTAAGGTAAGTTGCAGGTGTTTTTGGCTATAAAGCATGCCGTTTTGTTGGTTATCAATACCCTGAGCATCAACTTGTAGCTGTTCACCGGCTAGCAGTTGTCCGCCAGCATTGTGCAACATCCCTGAAGTCGAAATCTGTGCAGTGCTCTGTAATGTCGGTCCTTGCGCTGCTTCCCCCTGCACCGACAGTCGTAATTGTGCACTGATCTTTCCGGCCTGGTTATAGATATCCTGCAATGTATGTAGCGCCATATTAGCGGCAGACTGCAAGGTACCCTGCTGGTTATCTAGCGTGTTAGTGCTCAGCTCTGTATTTTGCTGGCTCAACACTTCCCCTTTACGGTTATCCAAATGCTGGGTAGCAATCGTCAATGCGCCTGCGCTACCAATACTTCCTTGGTTATTAATAATATTATCAGCCTGTAAACCTAATGCTTTCTGGCTGATGATGTTGCCATCGTGGTTATCCAGGTTCCCCGTTAGCTGCATATCTAACGTATCTAGCGCCTGAATTTCACCGTTGGTATTTAAGAAACCGGAAGCCCGCAAGGTACTACTGCCTGCGCTCGTCAGCTTGCCGACTTGGTTATCCCACTCATTACGTAGCTTCACCTCAAGCGTTTTAAGGCTTTGTACTAGACCTTGCTGACCGTTATGCAACTGTCCGCCTTCAAGCAGCATCGCTCCGTCGCTTAGCAGCTTACCCGCCTCATTGTTCAACAAGCTTTGCGCGCTACCTTGCCAGGTAAAATCTTGCTGAGCAGTTAAAGCACCAGACTGATTATTGATGCCACCAGCGGTTTTAAGCGCCAATCCCCCCCCCGATTGCAGTTTGCCCTCGGTATTGTCGATATCATGTGCCGCAACGTTGACCTGTTTCCTGCCCGTCACTGTACCTTTGCGATTATCCCAGCCACCTTCTGAGTTAACATCAAGTCGGCCTGCCGCTTCGATTACACCTTGCTGGTTATCGATTAATTGCTGGGCCTTGAGCTGTAACTCTCCTTGGCTAACCAACGTACCTTGAGCATTATTGAGTGACTGCGTACCAATCTGTAAATTTTGGCCGTAGATTTTCCCCGTGCGGTTATCAACCGTACCTTGAGTGCTCAACACCAAATTTTGCCCAAGTATCTCCCCCGCGCTGTTATCAAGCGCAGCTTGGGAATTAAGCTTCAGACTGTCCCCAGATAGCAACTTACCTTGGTGGTTGTTTATACCCTGCTGTGCCGAAACTGCCAGCTGTGACTGGCTTTGCAGCGTGCCGTTCTCGTTATCCAACATGTCAGTATCAAGTTGCAAGCGACTATTGCTACCCAGCATCCCATCGTGATTAGTTAACAGCCCACCAACCTGCCAGTGTTGTGCAACACTGCCCAGTGCGGCCAGACGCCCTTGATTATTATTAAGAGCAGCCGTATTGAGGACGAGCTGTTGCGCTTCTATGCTACCGCCTGTGTTATCCAGCCCACCAGTAAGGGTAAAACTGCTTTCACCTTCCCCTACTTGTGACCAAACACCGCCTTGATTCAGTAGATTATCGGCAGAGATATCCCATTGTCCGGCGCGGACTTGCGCCTGTTGTGCTTGTACATTGCCTTGGCTACGTACCGTAAATTGCTGACTATCAACTTGCGCTTGTTGCAGCGATACATGCCCGTTTTTCGCAGTCAGCACCGCCTGTTCAGCTGCAAGGCGACTATTATTTATATCGACCTGCTTACCGGTGATGTTGATTTTCTGCTTACTCAGCAGACTACCGTTGGCATGAATATCGCCTTGACTACTGAGCGTTAAATCTGCGGGGCGAATTAAGGTACTGTTCTGATCGCTACCGGACAACATATGCCCGCTGCTGCTGATCCCTTTTGCCGATTGCAACGTCACATTACCGCTCGCGGCTAGCGTACCCGACTGTCGGATCTCACCTTCACGACTTTGCACATTGAGCTGGCCACCACTATGCAATTTGCCGTGATGCTCGACGGTATCTTTAGCCGCCAGAGTGATATCCCCTCCGGCTTGGGTATAAGGCTCAGATGCCGCTGCCTGCCAGGTTATTTTACCTTCGCTGCTCACGGTTAGCGTCTTGTCAGCCTGAAGATGCCCGCCTTGGTTGCGCACCCCAACGCCGGTTTCGGTACCCACCATGCGGATATAGCCGCTGTACATACCTCCCATCTGCCCCATGTCTATCGCAAGTTCAGGATGAGCCGCATCATTGCCAGCCAAGGCGTCAACACGTTTAGTATCCGCGCTGATCTGATTACGACCAGCCACCACCGTCACACCTTGCTTAGCCCAGATGCCAGCATTCACTTTTACTGCACGCGCCAGGACATCAACATATTCAGTATCATGGCGAGAGTCGCCATTCAGACCGCCGCCCTCAATACGGATCACGCCACGCTCTACCTGGTATCCCGCTAAGCTACCGTCGGCATTCAACTGCGGTTTACCCGTTGTTAACGTCATACGCCCGGCGTTAATGGTGCCGCAACCGTCACACACGATACCGGACGGGTTGGCAACAATCACCTGAGCCTTGCCACCCGCTACTTCAAGAAAGCCGCGTAGTTGGCTCGGATTATTACTATTCACTTCATTAAGAATGACTTTAGCGGGGGCAGAATTTGGGTTGAGTTTAGCGTTCCCCTGAATATAGCCCGCAAGCTGAGTTGAGGTCATTACCGCCGAGTTATTGAGGATTGCACCCTTTTGGTCAACATCAAATTGCTGATATTGGTTGTGCGAAATCCCAGCTTGATTCGGCGCGTTGATATTGACCTGCGGCACCCCATTTTGAGTGACGATCACTTCAGGCCTCAGCCCTGCTACAGCTTGACCATCAGCCACAATACCGTTAGCAGCAACAGGTTCAGCAAATAACACTAGGCTCATTAACCAGATAGCGCGGCGTACTGTTACCCATAAACGCGCGCCGCCGCTGCTTCGGGTTTGCCCAGGCATAGTGCTACAGCTGCGGGCGAGTTCCGACACCACCTGCAACTCACCTTTCGTTCGGCTGTAAATAATGCGATAACAATGCTTGTTCATGGATAACGTCCTTTGTTAAAAACTGTCCAATCAGTGAAAAACTCGAGCTGATTTCCTGCTCTATTAATCACTACATTTGCAAATTGATGCTAAAACCGGCTGTCGCCCCCGAAGTATGGAAGCTGTCTGGCTTATGAAGCGGAACGCCGGCAAACAAGTCATAACTAACGTGTTGTAATATTGCGCCGCGCACACCAAGCACACTGCCCGCCAGCTGTCGTCCAGCCAGATAACGAGTACCGGGCCCATCTACACGACCATAATCCGCCCCTAAATAGAGTTCATGTCCGCTCGATAACACGTTCCACGCCAATTCATTACGCCAAATCAGCCCTTTTTCACCCGATAAACTCTGTTCGCCGTCAAATCCGCGGACAGTGTAACGCCCGGCAATAGCCAAACGATCTTGTGGCGTCAGCGGATGATTGCTCCATTGCCCACGTAAACTGGTGTAATAGCGCCAGGATTGCGCGGCCCATGGCAAAGGCCGGTTAAAGCTGATATCCCCCATTAAGATGCTCGGACGTGAAGAGCCACCATGATAGGCCTCTTCAGGTGCAGGTAACGCGCCGAAAGCACCGGTGCCGCGTCGCCAGGTGATATTGGCATCAAGCACGCTACTGCCTAAATAGCTATGTTGAGAAAGTCCTATCTCCCACCCAGCGGTGCGTCGATGTTGCTGGTCGATGCTCACATCGTTGACAGCATTGGTTGAATGACGGCGATAGACGCTCATATTAAGTGTCGTTTTATGAGCCTGATTACGGAATAACAGACGGGAGGCGGTAAGCTTTGCATTCTGGCTTTTACCACTATAGGTCAGTGGCTCATTGGCATTAGCGATCTGCTGGTGATAATCGTAGTTGTTATAGTTAGCAGAAAAAAGCCAATATCCCATCGGGATGGTGTAGTTCACCGTATTGGAGCGGTTGGCAAACGGCCCATGTTGGAACATGTTTTTGCCGACATTAACGTAGAACAGATCGTTCTGCGCAAAAGGAGAATCAATCGACAAGGTGGCAGAGCCCAGATATTTACCGGTACTTTTAGAGCCACTATCATCAAGACCCAGACTAAGATGAAAAGGACGACTTTCTTTCCACACAATAACTAAATCACTAGTCGCATCCTGTTTTCCTGGGACAATTTGAATATCAGCATCAACATTAGGAACACGTTTAAAGTTCTCTAACGCTTGTTCAATATCTCTTAAATTGAGAATATCACCAGACTTAGCAGGCACCGCATTCCAGAGTCTGGCGCGATAAGAAACCGGCTCTGCAAAACGAACGTTTTCAATCCGACCGGGTTGTAAGGTCAACGTGAATATCCCTTTGGTGAGATCTTGCTCCTGCGCCATCACCCGTGTAGTGACGTAGCCTTTCTCTAAAATGGCATTTTGTACTTTATTAATCACCAGCATGATCCCCTGCGCGCCTAAGCAGCGGCCTTTCGCACTGTCTGCAGCGTTAAGCGCCCATAGGAAACGATTAGCGGAGTCACCTTGTAATTGCAGGGTATTAATCTTAAAACAAGGGGATTCATTGGGTGGATAATCAGGCAATGAAACATCAGGCCGGGCAAGGCGAATATCTGTTTTTGGTGTGTTTTGTTGCTGTAAAGCTCTTTCCCTTTCCTGTTGACGTATTTGTTCTTGGGCATCGATTGCTGCTGCGCCTTTTTCTGCTGGCGATGGAAGGCTTTCAGCTAACAGCGGAGTAATTGGCTGTACACACAGACAGAATAAACTGGCTTTAAAAAGCAGAGCTAACTGATTGCTATAACTGCGAAACATCCCTGTATCCTTTAATAGACTTAAATTAAAGGAAATAGCGATACTCAATAAACCCCAGTTGCGTACGGTTATATATTAAAGAGAGTCTATAGTTCTGCATTCTGAAGTATTATAAGTATATCTACTCAATAAACCTTGAGATACAGACAGGCCGCAAGTATTGGCCTCAACGGTGTAACGCCCTTGAATAGGCCGAGTGAGACAGCCAATAATCATACAACTTGAAGCATAACGAATATATTGTGGATAGAAGGACTACGGCCATATTATTGCCGTTGAATATCCATCACGCTATTTCCATAAGTAAACATCCAATGCCCACACACTATTTTATATCTGAAAAAAACAGTACGTATAAATACAGACGGTGAAGAAATAAGCTCTAATTATGAACATTTGTAAACAAAGGTCAAGATATTTTATTTTGTGCAACAGAGATGTGATATATGAAAAATGTAATTTATTAATTTATTAATTTATTAATGCACTTAGCAATTTTAAAAGACCTATAGGCTTATTTTCTTTTATTGAGTTCATAGCCCGCCGTGCGTCAATGTTTCCCAAGCATAATGGAAACGGCCTGGCGAGGAGAGATCGGTGCTTTTCATCCAGCGAGTAGTATTGGGGAGCGAGAGCTTTTCTTGTCGGGCATAGTGGTTATAGCCAATAAATAATGTACCGGTGAATCCACCTAATCGACTGATTTTGTTTGAGCATAATCCATCAGGAATCACTGGATGCGCGCTGTCCAACGGGGCGTTGAACTCCATGGCGGCGATCAGCCGTTGGCGGCCCTCTTTGTAGAGATCCGTGCCCTGAATACGGGCGATTTCTGCCATATCAATAAAGGCGGCCAGCCCATAAGCAGAATGCTCAAGGTCGCGGCAGGTTTCCTGAATTTGGCCGTTAAAGAAGGTGCCTTGCTTCTGCCCCGACCAGTAGTTTTCTCTCTGTGCGGTGGTGTGTAATTTAGGGCAATCGGCAACGGTCTTAGGCATATCGCCATCTTGTGACAGATAGATATAAGCGGGTAACTCTTGTCGCCAACGTTGCAGCGCCTCGTTATACATGGACTGGTTATCGCTAAAGATAGCAATATTCATTTTGGCTTCGCTGATAGTAGCCAGCCAATTGCCAAAGTAACAACGCGTATCCTGACTATTGATGCTGGCGATATATTGCGTGCTCAGCATTGTCTTGAATTTATCAATGTCGCTATTGGACCAACCAGAATAGGTGGCGCGAATAATCTCCGCCGCTTTGGGCCACATGGCCCCCGTCCAGGCAGCCTGTAATGCCCGGTTGCTATTGGTGTGGCCTTGTTTCAGGGTATTCGCCCACGCGTTCATGATGTTAACGGCGTTTTTGGCGTAGGTTTGATTGCCGGTCATCATCCACAGCAGTGCCTGGCTGTATGCCGCTCTGGCGTCTTTACGTTCCACCGCACAAGCAGGATTGGGAGGCGTGCCATCCCGTGGGCCGCAATCTATTACTGACCAATCCGCCTGTGGCTGGTAGGTCAGACTGCCGGTCGGGTCATGTTGGAGACGTTCAAAAGCCGATTTCCACGGCTGCTCACCGGCAGCGACTTTGGCTTTTACCGCCCGTAAGCTGGAGGTGGTATTGATAATTCCGGGATGAACAAAAGCGAAACTGGCGGTAGAAGTAAGCAATCCGGCCAGCAAAATAACCGTCGACTGAATGGCCATGCTGCTTTTGGCTATCAATATTAATAGGTTTTTTAACATGTTATTTGCTGCCAATCAGGTGATAGAAACGCGCTTAGCGGTAAGTACTCACAAAGGCGCGGTATTTACTCAGTACCAGTAGAAAATCTTCAATGCCGCAGAACGACAGGCTCTCTTCGTCGTAATAGCTCATGCCTTCTTCGATCTCGTCGCCGTCGAATTCTAACTGGTTGGCTCGGATCATCACTTCTTCACCATCGAGCCACAGCGTGTATTCTTTGCCTTCTAGCTGCCAGCTGCGCTCGCTGCCTTTTAACTCGGTGGCGGCGGCCTCGACCTTATCCAGTACCGAGAAATCTCCGGCTACTTCTTCATTTAACCAATGGCCAATGACTTCATGGCCCATAGAGAAACGAACCTGCACCTTGCCAGTGATATCACGCAGAAAATCGTAGTCCATTGTCTCATCTCCGATAAGCGAATCTTGTTAGCGATACCCGCATCTGGACAAATGGCAGGCAATAAAAAAGGAGGCCGAAGCCTCCTTGTCTTTCAATGGCGCAAATATAGCGATTTACACCGCAGTTTGGAAGATCACGCCATCGGCTTTTTCAGTGTACTCAGGCAGCTTGTCGAAGTTCAGATAACGGTAGGTATCTACCGCGGTCTTATCAACTTGCGCCATGTATCCTTGGTACTCTTCTGGCGTTGGCAAGCGTCCCAGCAGGGAAGCAACTGCAGCCAGTTCAGCAGAGGCCAGATACACGTTAGCGCCTGTACCTAAACGGTTAGGGAAGTTACGCGTTGAGGTTGATACCACGGTTGCGCCGTCAGCAACACGCGCCTGGTTACCCATGCACAGTGAACAACCTGGGATCTCAATACGCGCACCGCTCTTACCAAAGACGCTGTAGTAACCTTCTTCAGTCAACTGAGCGGCGTCCATTTTAGTTGGTGGCGCAACCCAAAGGCGAGTTGGCAACTGGCCTTTATGGCTATCAAGCAGTTTACCTGCCGCACGGAAGTGACCGATGTTGGTCATGCAAGAACCGATGAATACTTCGTCGATTTTGCTGTTCTGCACGGTAGACAGCAGACGCGCGTCATCTGGATCGTTTGGTGCACAAAGAATTGGCTCTTTGATGTCAGCCAGATCGATTTCGATCACTGCGGCGTACTCTGCATCGGCATCGCCTTCCAGCAGTTTAGGATCCGCCAACCAAGACTCCATCCCTTTGATACGACGCTCGATGGTACGACGATCGCCGTAGCCTTCAGAGATCATCCATTTCAGCAGGACAATGTTGGAGTTCAGGTATTCGGTAATCGGCGCTTGGTCGAGCTTGATGGTACAACCCGCGGCAGAACGTTCAGCAGAGGCATCCGCCAGTTCAAACGCTTGTTCTACTTTCAGCTCTGGCAAGCCTTCGATTTCCAGAATGCGGCCAGAGAAGATGTTTTTCTTACCTTTCTTCTCAACAGTCAGCAGGCCTTCCTGAATTGCGTAGTAAGGGATGGCATGAACCAGGTCACGTAAGGTGATCCCCGGCTGCATTTTACCTTTGAAACGCACCAGTACAGATTCTGGCATATCCAGTGGCATGACGCCGGTTGCCGCCGCAAAGGCGACCAGACCAGAACCTGCCGGGAAGGAGATCCCGATTGGGAAACGAGTATGGGAGTCACCGCCGGTACCTACGGTGTCTGGCAGCAACATACGGTTCAACCATGAGTGGATGATGCCGTCGCCCGGACGCAGAGAAACCCCGCCACGGTTCATAATGAAGTCTGGCAGCGTGTGGTGAGTGGTCACGTCAACCGGCTTAGGATAAGCGGCGGTATGACAGAATGACTGCATCACCAAATCAGCAGAGAAGCCCAGACAAGCCAAGTCTTTCAGCTCATCGCGGGTCATTGGGCCAGTGGTATCCTGAGAACCAACAGAGGTCATCTTAGGTTCGCAGTATTCTCCTGGACGCACGCCAGCTACGCCACAAGCGCGGCCAACCATTTTCTGTGCCAATGAGAAGCCTTTGTTGCTTGCCGCAACAGGCTTAGCAATACGGAATACTTCGCTTTGTGGCAGTTTCAACGATTCACGGGCTTTCGTGGTTAAACCACGGCCGATAATCAATGGAATACGGCCACCGGCGCGAACTTCATCCAACAAGACGTCGGTTTTCAGCTCGAAAGTGGCGATCACTGCATCGGTGTCGTGGTTACGCACTTCGCCTTTGTATGGATAGATGTCGATAACATCACCCATATTCAGGTTAGAAACGTCCACTTCGATTGGCAATGCACCGGCATCTTCCATGGTGTTGAAGAAGATTGGCGCAATTTTACCACCGAGCACCACGCCGCCGCCGCGCTTGTTTGGCACATGAGGGATATCATCGCCCATGAACCACAGCACGGAGTTAGTCGCAGATTTACGAGAAGAACCGGTACCCACAACGTCACCAACATAAGCCAGAGGGAAGCCTTTCTTGTTCAGCTCTTCGATCTGTTTGATTGGGCCAACAACGCCTGGTTGATCTGGGTTAATACCTTCACGTTCACTTTTCAACATCGCCAGTGCGTGCAGTGGGATATCTGGACGGGACCAGGCATCCGGTGCAGGCGACAGATCGTCGGTGTTGGTTTCGCCGGTCACTTTAAATACAGTGACGGTGATTTTCTCGGCCAATTCCGGGCGAGAAAGATACCATTCGGCATCGGCCCAGGATTGCAGAATTTGTTTAGCGTAGGTATTGCCCGCCTGTGCTTTCTCTTCGACATCATAGAAGTTGTCAAACATCAGCAGAGTGTGCGACAAGGCTTTAGCGGCAGTTGCTGCCAGCTTCTCGTCTTCCAACGCTTCGATTAAAGGATGAATGTTGTAACCGCCCTGCATTGTACCCAACAGTTCAATGGCTTTTTCAGGGGTGACAAGTGGGGAAGTGGTTTCGCCTTTGGCGACAGCAGCCAGGAATCCGGCTTTAACATAGGCGGCTTCATCGACGCCAGGGGGTACACGGTTGATCAGCAGGTCCAACAGGACGTCTTCTTCACCTTTCGGTGGATTTTTCAGGGATTCAACCAGACCGGCCATTTGTGAAGCATCGAGTGGCTTAGGGACGATGCCCTCAGCAGCACGCTCGGCTACGTGCTTACGGTATTCTTCTAGCACGACTCTCTCCTCGCTCATTGTCATTTATTATGTCTTGCTTCCATCATCAAGCCGGATGAAACCTGTAGGTCGTAGAGGGTTTTCAGGCGGTTGATCGCCGGGCAACTGCAGATAGGTCACAGTCTTGATGCTAAGACAGCAGCGCAAAGGACAGCGCCCGGGTGAACGGAGCCAGCATAGCAGGATTTCTGCTAGTTGTTAATTCGTTCACATAAAAGCAACATTAAATCTTTGCTGAATCGTTGCACGCAGAGTAATCACCTCCACTCTGTGACACTCACGCATAAAGATGGCGTATCGCGCCGCCCTTTTCACCTTTCAAGCACATCCTGCTAATCTGGCAAATATGTCAAATCAACCAGTTAGGTAATTAAATATAATAAGTGTGTCCAAACTGGCCTATGACTTGCATCAACCCTACTGTTTTCTCATTCTTATAAGGCAATAAAAATCATGTCTCTGAATAAATTTCATAAAATTGCACTCTGTAGTCTTATTCTCTGTGGTTATGCGCATGCGGAAACCCTGACCGGTACCCTAAAAAAAATTGACGATCAGAATCTGATTACCGTCGGTTATCGCGAGTCTAATACCCCGTTCTCTTATAAAACAGACGGTGTGCAACCTATTGGTTACTCTCAGGAATACTCCAACAAGATTGTTGACGCCATTAAAAAGCGTCTGCACAAAGATAATTTGACGGTTAAGTATATTTCGATCACTTCTCCAAATCGTATCCCGTTGTTAAGAAACGGTGTTTACGATTTTGAATGTGGTTCGACAACCAATAATCCAGAACGCCAACAACAGGTCGAGTTTTCTAACAGCATCTTTGTGATTGGTACTCGTTTATTAGTAAACAAGAATTCAGGTATTCATGATTTCGCTGATCTAGCCGGTAAAGCAGTCTCCACCACCGGCGGGACCACATCTGAGATCATACTGAATAAAATGAATGCTGACAAAAAGATGCAAATGCGCATTATTAGTGCACAAGAAGGGGGAGCATCTGCGTTTTATACCCTGGAAACTGGACGCGCAGCTGCCTTTATGATGGATGATGCCCTGCTAGCCGGAGAGCGCGCTAAAGCACGCAAGCCGGGAGATTGGGATATTGTCGGCACACCGCAATCGCACGAAGCTTACGGCTGTATGATGCGTAAGGACGACCCGCAATTTGCCAAGCTAGTCAACGACACCATTGCTGAGGCGCAAACCTCCGGTGAAGCAGAAAAATGGTATACACGCTGGTTTACCCAACCTATTCCACCAAAAAATATGAATCTGAATTTTGCGCTATCTGACGATATGAAAGCATTGTTCAAGCATCCGAATAATCAGGCGCTGTGATGATAAAACATATCCATCATGACAGTGATTGCTATGTGAAAGCATAAAATCAAACATAAAAAAACGGCACCTTTTCGGATGCCGTTTTTATCGTCCAACCACTATCTTCTAACGACTAAGAAATATTACTTTTTCTTAGCTTTAGGGTTAGGCAAGTCGGTGATGCTACCTTCGTAGATCTCGGCTGCCAGACCAACAGATTCGTGCAGCGTTGGGTGAGCATGAATGGTCAATGCCAGGTCTTCTGCATCACAACCCATCTCGATTGCCAGGCCGATTTCGCCCAACAGTTCGCCGCCGTTGCTACCAACAATCGCACCACCGATAACACGGTGAGATTCTTTGTCGAAGATAAGCTTGGTGATACCTTCTGCGCAATCGGAAGCGATAGCACGGCCAGACGCCGCCCAAGGGAAGGTCGCAGTTTCGTAACTGATGCCTTTCTCTTTTGCTTCTTTCTCGGTCAGGCCAACCCAAGCAACTTCTGGCTCGGTGTAAGCAATCGATGGGATCACTTTCGGATCGAAGTAATGTTTCATGCCGGCGATAACTTCTGCTGCAACGTGACCTTCGTGCACACCTTTGTGTGCCAGCATTGGCTGACCGACGATGTCGCCGATAGCAAAGATGTGAGGTACGTTAGTACGCAGTTGTTTGTCAACGTGGATGAAGCCACGGTCGTCAACTTCAACGCCAGCAGCGCCAGCATTCAGAGACTTACCGTTAGGTACGCGGCCGATAGCAACCAGTACCGCGTCATAACGCTGTGGTTCTGCCGGTGCTTTTTTACCTTCCATTGTCACGTAGATGCCGTCTTCTTTGGCTTCTACCGCAGTGACTTTGGTTTCCAGCATCAGATTGAACTGCTTGCTGATTTTCTTGGTAAAGACTTTAACCACGTCTTTATCAGCAGCCGGGATAACCTGGTCAAACATTTCTACCACGTCAATCTGTGAACCCAGCGCGTGATAAACGGTACCCATTTCCAGACCGATGATACCACCGCCCATGACCAGCAGACGTTCTGGGACTGATTTCAGCTCCAGTGCATCTGTAGAGTCCCATACGCGTGGGTCTTCATGTGGAATGAATGGCAGATTGATTGGACGGGAACCCGCCGCAATGATCGCATTGTCGAAGGTGATAGTCGTTGGACCATTTTCGCCTTCCACAACCATAGTATTCGCGCCAGTAAATTTGCCCAAGCCGTTAACGACTTTGACTTTACGGCCTTTTGCCATACCAGCCAGACCACCGGTCAGTTGGTTGATGACTTTTTCTTTCCAGAGACGGACTTTATCAATGTCGGTTTTCGGCTCACCGAAAACGATGCCGTGCTCAGCCAAAGCTTTAGCTTCAGAAATCACTTTAGCAACGTGCAGCAGGGCTTTAGAAGGGATACAACCCACGTTCAGACATACGCCACCCAGGGTGGAATAACGCTCAACGATGATGGTTTCGAGACCTAAATCAGCGCAACGGAAAGCGGCAGAATAACCAGCAGGACCAGCCCCAAGTACCACGACCTGAGTTTTAATTTCAGTACTCATCATGACCTCTTAATTGATTGTCCGGCGGGTCAGACGTCAATTTAACGCGCGTCCATTTGCGAACGCAGTACGCAACGTCCTTCATCCACCGGGACGCATACACCGCGAGAAGTTTACAGAATTGTTAATAATCTGCAAACAAAGTTCGGGTGACCTGAGTCTCAACAATCTTGTCGACTCATGTAATAACAGCCAACAAGACACAAAAACTAGCTTATACCCGCTACCATTTGAGTGACAGGAGTAATCGCGCGATATCGAACCGGGACTAAAAATAAGGCCGGCAAACTGGCCGGCCTTACCGAGATTACATCACCAGACGACGAATATCTGATAGTACGTTGTTAATAATGGTAATGAAGCGTGCACCATCAGCACCGTCAATTACACGGTGGTCGAAGGAGAGCGACATTGGCATCATCAGACGCGGTACGAACTCTTTACCGTTCCACACTGGCTCCATCGCGGACTTGGAGACACCCAGGATAGCCACTTCTGGCGCGTTAACGATTGGCGCGAAGTGAGTCGTCCCGATACCGCCCAAGCTAGAGATAGTGAAGCAACCGCCCTGCATTTCGCCAGCAGTCAACTTACCATCACGCGCTTTCTTGGAGATAGCCATCAGTTCACGAGATAGCTCAGCAATGCCTTTCTTGTTCACGTCTTTGAAGACTGGAACAACCAGACCGTTTGGCGTATCAACCGCAACACCGATGTTGATGTATTTTTTCAACGTCAGTTTCTGGCCATCTTCAGACAGAGAGCTGTTGAAGCGTGGCATTTGCTCAAGCGCCGCGGCAACCGCTTTCATGATGAAGACCACTGGGGTGAATTTCACATCCAGTTTGCGTTTAGCCGCTTCATCATTCTGTTGCTTACGGAACGCTTCCAACTCAGTGATATCGGTTTTGTCGAAATGCGTAACGTGCGGGATCATCACCCAGTTACGGCTCAGGTTAGCACCAGAGATTTTCTGGATACGACCCAATTCAACTTCTTCGATTTCACCAAACTTGCTGAAGTCAACTTTCGGCCATGGCAACATGCCTGGCAGACCGCCGCCCGTTGCCGCAGCTGGTGCTGCTTCCGCACGTTTAACCGCGTCTTTCACGTAAGCCTGTACGTCTTCGCGCAGGATACGGCCTTTACGACCCGTCCCTTTAACTTTCGCCAGGTTAACGCCAAATTCACGAGCCAAGCGACGAATAACCGGCGTTGCATGCACATAGGCAGCATTCTCGGTGAATTCGCTCTTACCCGCAGAGGCCGCTGGTGCCGCTGCTTTTTGCTCTTGCTTAGCTGGAGCAGGCGCTGCCGCTTGTTCTTGTTTCGCTGCAGGGGCCGCTGCTGGTGCAGCACCTTCTACTTCGAAGACCATGATCAGAGAGCCGGTGCTAACTTTATCGCCAGCAGCAATTTTGATCTCTTTAACAGTACCGGCAAATGGTGCTGGTACTTCCATTGAGGCTTTGTCGCCTTCAACGGTGATCAGAGACTGTTCAGCCGCAACTTTGTCGCCAACTTTAACCATGATCTCGGTCACTTCAACTTCATCACCGCCGATGTCTGGTACGTTAACGTCTTTGCTACCAGAAGCCGCTGGTGCTGGTGCCGCTGCAGGTTGTGCTGGCGCCGCGCTTGCTGCAGCCGCTGGAGCCGCAGAACCTGCAACTTCGAAGACCATGATCAGAGAACCGGTGCTGACTTTGTCGCCCGCGTTCACTTTAATCTCTTTAACCACACCAGCGAAAGGCGCTGGTACTTCCATTGACGCTTTGTCGCCTTCAACAGTCAGCAGTGACTGTTCAGCCGCAACGGTGTCGCCAACTTTAACCATGATCTCGGTAACTTCTACTTCATCACCGCCGATATCTGGTACTTGAACGTCTTTGCTTGCGCTAGCCGCTGCAGCAGCAGGTGCCGGAGCAGCCGCTTTCTCTTCAGCTTTAGCTGGAGCCGCAGCCCCCTCAGCAGATTCAAATACCATGATCAGTTTGCCAGTCTCGACTGTGTCGCCAACCGCAACTTTAATCTCTTTAATCACACCAGCTTGTGGTGAAGGCACTTCCATAGAAGCTTTGTCGCCTTCGACAACGATCAGCGATTGCTCAGCGTCAACTTTGTCGCCCACTTTCACCAGGATCTCGGTGACTTCTACTGCATCTGCGCCGATATCCGGTACATTAATTTCAATAGCCATCTGTCTTTACCTCTTACGCCAGACGCGGGTTAACTTTGTCAGCATCGATGCCAAACTTGGTGATGGCTTCAGCCACAACCTTCACATCGATCTCGCCACGTTTAGCCAATTCGCCCAGAGCTGCAACAACCACATAAGAAGCATCAATTTCAAAGTGGTGACGCAGGTTTTCACGGCTGTCAGAACGACCGAAGCCGTCAGTACCCAGCACGCGGAAATCGCTAGCAGGAACGAAGTTACGAATCTGCTCAGCGAACAGCTTCATGTAGTCGGTTGAAGCAACAACCGGCGCATCGTTCATCACTTGAGCAACGTAAGGTACGCGTGGTGCTTCAGTTGGGTGCAGCATGTTCCAACGCTCACAATCCTGACCATCACGAGCCAGTTCGGTGAACGAGGTTACGCTGTACACGTCAGAACCTACGCCGTAATCGTTAGCCAGGATCTGAGCCGCTTCACGTACGTGACGCAAGATTGAGCCAGAGCTCATCAACTGCACTTTACCTTTGCTACCAGACAGGGTTTCTAACTTGTAGATACCTTTACGGATGCCTTCTTCCGCGCCTTCTGGCATGGCTGGCATGTGGTAGTTTTCGTTCAGTGTCGTGATGTAGTAATAGATGTTTTCTTGTGCATCACCATACATGCGACGCAGACCGTCTTGCATGATAACCGCAACTTCATAAGCGTAAGCTGGATCGTAAGAGATACAGTTAGGGATAGTCAGAGACTGAATATGGCTATGACCATCTTCGTGCTGCAGACCTTCACCGTTCAATGTAGTACGACCAGAAGTACCACCGATCAGGAAGCCACGAGCCTGTTGGTCACCCGCTGCCCAGCACAGGTCGCCGATACGTTGGAAACCGAACATTGAGTAGTAGATGTAGAACGGGATCATTGGCAGATCGTTGGTGCTGTAAGACGTTGCAGCAGCCAGCCATGAAGAACCTGCGCCCAGTTCGTTGATCCCTTCTTGCAGGATCTGGCCTTTTTCGTCTTCTTTGTAGTAAGCAACTTGCTCACGGTCTTGCGGAGTATATTGCTGACCGTTCGGGCTGTAGATACCAATCTGACGGAACAGACCTTCCATACCGAAGGTACGTGCTTCATCGGCGATAATTGGCACAACGCGCTCTTTGATAGAGTCGTTCTTCAACATCACGTTCAGGGCACGAACGAAAGCGATAGTGGTAGAGATTTCTTTCTTCTGCTCTTCCAGCAGCTGAGAGAACTCAGCCAGCTCTGGGATTTCCAGTTTCTGAGTGAAGTTAGGCAGACGAGTCGGCACATAACCTTTCAGTGCAGCACGACGCTCATGCAGGTATTTGTACTCTGCAGAATCTTTGTCCAACTGGATGAAAGGCAGTTTTTCCAGATTTTCATCGCTGACAGGTACATTGAAACGGTCACGGATGTAACGCACGCCGTCCAGGTTCATTTTCTTAACCTGGTGAGCGATGTTTTTACCTTCCGCCGTTTCACCCATGCCATAACCTTTAATGGTATGTGCCAGGATTACAGTTGGTTGGCCTTTGGTTTCCTGCGCTTTTTTCAGTGCAGCAAAGACTTTCTTAGGATCATGACCGCCACGGTTCAGGGCCCAGATCTGCTCATCAGACCAATCTTTCACCAGCTCAGCGGTTTCTGGGAAGCGACCGAAGAAGTGCTCACGCACATAAGCGCCATTTTTAGACTTGAAGGTCTGGTAGTCGCCGTCAACGGTTTCGTTCATCAGTTGGATCAGTTTACCGCTGGTATCTTTACGCAGCAGTTCATCCCAACGATCGCCCCAGATAACTTTAATCACGTTCCAGCCAGCACCTGCAAAGATACCTTCCAGTTCGTTGATAATTTTGCCATTACCAGTAACCGGGCCATCAAGGCGCTGCAAGTTACAGTTAATCACGAAGCACAGGTTGTCCAGTTTCTCACGGGTAGCAATGGTGATTGCACCTTTAGATTCTGGCTCATCCATCTCACCGTCACCCAGGAACGCATAAACGCGCTGAGCAGAGGTTTCTTTCAGGCCACGGTGTTCCAGGTATTTCAGGAACTTAGCTTGATAGATAGCACCGATTGGACCCAGACCCATTGAAACGGTAGGGAACTGCCAGAATTCAGGCATCAGTTTAGGGTGCGGGTAAGATGACAGACCTTTACCGTGAACTTCCTGGCGGAAGTTGTTCATTTGCTCTTCGGTCAGACGGCCTTCAAGGAAAGCACGTGCGTACACACCAGGAGAGATATGGCCTTGGAAATAAACCAAGTCGCCGCCATCTTTCTCGTTGCGCGCACGGAAGAAGTGGTTGAAGCACACTTCGTAGAAGGTCGCAGAAGACTGGAAGGATGACATGTGGCCACCGAGTTCCAAATCTTTCTTCGAGCCGCGCAGAACGGTCATGATTGCGTTCCAGCGGATCGCAGAACGAATGTTACGTTCAAGCTCCAGGTTACCCGGATATTCTGGTTCTTCTTCAACAGGAATAGAGTTGATGTAGTCACGGTTTGCTGCACCAGCAGCAACTTTGACGCCACCTTTACGTGCTTCACCCAGTACCTGGTCGATCAGGTATTGTGCACGTTCAACGCCCTCTTCACGGATGACCGATTCGATCGCTTGTAGCCAGTCGCGAGTTTCGATCGGATCCACGTCATTATTTACACGTTCTGACATGGTACTTTTCCTTATCTGTCTCTAATACTTAGGTTTATCTGGAGCCTGTCTTCCTGTGCTGTCATAGATATATCAACACACGAAGACAGGCCCGCCAGTTTAGATGCTGCGCACTCTCAATCAATAAGAGCTAAAATTTAACCCAAAGGTTAGATTTCATCCCTACGCTGCTGCAGACGCCTTAATGATCGATCCCGGCGACTGTGTTCTCTGGTGAGATCCAGCAAAACTTCTTCAATAAATGCCAAGTGGCGATGTGATGCTTCGCGTGCCTTCTCAGGCTCACGCGCAACAATTGCCTCAAAAATCCTGGCGCGGTGACTGCTCACCATTGCCAACATTTCACGGCGTGAATAAAGCAGTTCAAAGTTTTGTCGAACATTCTTTTCAAGCATCGGCCCCATACAGCGGAGCAGATGCAGTAGAACCACATTATGTGTTGCTTCTGTTACAGCGACTTGATACTGCATAACCGCATCGGCTTCTGCATCAAGGTCGCCGCTATCTTGTGCCTGCTGAATCACTACATGGCAATCACGGATACGTTGAATATCCTCATCGGTGCCTCGTAGCGCAGCATAATAAGCAGCAATCCCCTCGAGCGCATGACGCGTCTCCAGCAGATCAAATTGTGATTCAGGATGGTCGGCGAGTAACTCAGTTAGCGGATCGCTAACGCTCTGCCATAGATTAGTTTGCACAAATGTGCCCCCGCCTTGGCGGCGCAACAGCAATCCTTTCGCCTCTAGGCTCTGGATAGCTTCACGTAACGAAGGCCGCGAAACATCGAACTGCTTCGCCAGCTCACGTTCAGGCAATAGCTTTTCGCCGGGGCGCAATGTCCCTTCAAGGATCAAAGATTCAAGCTGTTTCTCGATCACATCGGATAGCTTTGGCTGTCGAATTTTGCTGTAGGCCATGTACCTATTGCGCCTGCCTTTTTTTTGCGTTTTACCGGGCGGAGTAAATTGGTAATACCAATTTAATAAATCGTGGCCGTAAAGTAACAAAGTATTTACCGAGTGTCCATATCATGCCTTTCTAAAACCCCTTTGCCGGGCACCTTTTAACAAAAAATTATCATCTCTATTTTTGCTGTGCTAACCCTCACATTTTGAAGATATCATCACAATTTCGCATGATTTGTTTATTAGTTAGACAATTAGCGAATAAAGCAGATGCAAACTTCGCCGCTTATCATTATTCTTGGCAAAACGGTAGGCCGTGCTAATTTTTTTACCTATGGCAACCGTAAATAATTGGATACATCAGGTGTAATCATTGCCTTACATCATAAAAATAGCCCTGTAGGGTTTCCTGCTCGGCGTATTAGAAACAGAGGATAGAAAATGGATGATCGGCAAAAAGGCGATGAACTGAAGCGCGGCCTCAAGAACCGACATATTCAGCTAATTGCTTTAGGCGGTGCCATCGGTACCGGACTTTTTCTGGGTATTGCTCAGACCATTAAAATGGCCGGGCCTTCGGTTATTTTGGGTTATGCCATTGGTGGATTGATTGCTTTTTTAATCATGCGCCAACTTGGAGAAATGGTTGTAGAAGAGCCGGTTGCCGGTTCCTTTAGTCATTTTGCTTTTAAATACTGGGGTAATTTTGCAGGCTTCGCATCTGGCTGGAATTACTGGGTACTTTACGTTCTGGTGGCAATGGCAGAACTGTCAGCCGTCGGGATTTACGTACAATATTGGTGGCCAGAGATCCCAACCTGGGTCTCTGCACTCGCTTTCTTCGTGCTAATCAATGTCATCAATCTTAGCAACGTCAAGATGTACGGTGAGATGGAGTTTTGGTTTGCGATTATCAAAGTGGTCGCTATTGTCGGCATGATAGTCTTTGGTGCCTGGTTACTCGCCAGCGGCCACGGCGGCCCAGAAGCAACCGTCACCAATCTGTGGGCGCAAGGTGGCTTCTTCCCGAACGGTGTTCAGGGATTAGTTATGGCAATGGCCGTAATTATGTTCTCCTTTGGTGGCTTGGAATTAGTCGGTATCACCGCAGCAGAAGCGGCCGATCCTGAACGCAGTATTCCAAAAGCGACCAATCAGGTTATTTATCGTATTCTGATTTTCTATATTGGTTCTTTGGCTATCCTGCTTTCTCTCTATCCATGGGGTAAAGTCGTCGAAGGCGGCAGTCCGTTCGTCCTGATTTTCCATGCGTTAGATAGCAATGTTGTCGCGACCATCCTAAATATCGTGGTACTAACAGCGGCGCTGTCGGTTTATAACAGCTGTGTTTATAGCAATAGCCGCATGTTATTCGGTCTTGCTAAGCAAGGTAACGGGCCAAAATCGCTATTAAAAGTCGACCGTCGCGGTGTGCCAATTGTGGCGATTGGCATTTCAGCCTTGGCCACAGCGCTGTGCGTATTGATTAACTACGTAATGCCGGGCAAAGCCTTTGAGCTGTTGATGGCGTTGGTAGTCTCTGCGCTGGTTATCAACTGGGCGATGATAAGTTTAGCTCACTTGAAATTTCGTCAGGCCAAAGAGCGTGAAGGCGTTACCACCAAGTTCAAAGCATTACTTTATCCATTGGGTAACTATATTTGCCTGGCGTTTGTCTGCTTTATCTTGATTATCATGTATATGACGCCGGGCATTCGTATCTCGGTGATTATTCTTCCGGTATGGCTGCTGATATTGGCAGTCGGTTATTGGTTCAAAGGCAAAGCCAATAAATAAAACGACCAGCGTGAAAAATCTATAGCGGATGTATTTACTCAATACTCTGCGCGCATGAATCAAACGCCCGGTAAGCAATTATCGGGCGTTTTGTTTGTTAGCAACTCACCCAATACCGATAAATATAAGAGACATAGAGAGACACAGTAGGTTTTCTTAAGCTAGCCTGGCATAGTTAGCTAAATCGATAACATGATGCGCTAACATCTGGATGATATTCGCATGGCTGCTGTCAACCGCTGGACACACGAGCAATTACTGGTCGCTTTTACTTTGTATAGCCAAATCCCTTTTGGCAAACTCCACGCCAGAAACCCCGATATTATCCACTACGCCAATCTGATTGGGAGAACCCCCTCAGCACTCGCTATGAAACTGGTCAATATAGCTAGCCTGGACCCGTTTATTATTGAATCGGGGAGAAGCGGATTAAAAGGGGCATCCAATGCAGACCGTGAACTCTGGATAGAAATGGATCAAAATGCCGACGTTTTTACCCAAAAGTGTCAACAGGCAATGCAGTATTTCGAAAAACCTGCTCCAGAATTAACATTGCATGACAGTGAGATAAAAGATTTTAGCGGCAGAGAAAGAACAACAATTATCAGAGCACGCGTCGATCAACAATTATTCCGCAAACACGTGTTGGAAGCCTACGAGCATCGCTGCTGCCTGACTGAATTAGAAGAACCCGCGTTATTAATTGCCAGCCACATTCGTCCGTGGAGTCACAGCGTTGAACATCGCTTAAACCCAAGTAATGGGCTGTGCCTATCCAGCCTGCATGACAAAGCCTTCGACCGCGGCTTAATGACCTTCAACGAACATCTTGAAATGGTGTTATCACCGCAGATCAAGAAGTTAAAAAGTTCTATCAGCGAAGAAAACTTCGCCAAATATGAAGGAAAGCGACTGCGTTTACCCGTGCGGTATTTGCCAGATGATAAGCAACTGGCCTACCACAGAGAAAACATTTTCTTGAGCGGTAATGAATAAGCACAGAGACAAAAAAGGCGCAGTCATACAATATTCTGCGCCCTCTTCTCATTATGATTGTCTAAACATAGTCACTACATCAACGTGCCATAAATCGTCAGTAATGCGACTACCACCAAACTAATGATGGTCACTTTGCGCGCCATGCTGACCGCTAAACGTGGGGTCTGCACCGGGTCGATATGAGTATCTCGCGCCAGTGAGAACTGCGCTAATCGAGTCAGTACCTGATATTGCGAAGAGTGGATATCGCCCAAAGAGGCAAACCAGGCTGGCAAGGCTCTTTCACCATGCCCAATCAAAGCATAAGCCACGCCGACCAAGCGTACAGGCACCCAATCGAGAATATGCAGGATGCTGTCTACACCAGACTTCGCACGTTTTAGCGGTGTCGAATGGCGTGCTAACCAGGTCTGGTAGCCACGCAATGCCGCGTATCCTCCTAGCGCAATCGGGCCATAAGGACCTGCTACCATCAGCCAAAATATCGGGGCGATATAATAGCGGAAGTTAATCCACAACAACGCATTCTGTAACTCGCGTAAGCGGTCTTCTTGTGTACAGTCAATCGGCAAACCGTGTATCAAAGCCAGTTCTTCAGCCATCTGTGAGCAGGCATCAACGTCGTTTTGGCGGGCAGACTTAAGATAAGCACGATAATGTTTGCGCATAATCCCTGCACCGATACATAACAGGCCAATAACCACCCATAACACCAGATGTGGTACACCAAACATTATCCCGTCTACCGTACGCAATAATGCCCAAATGATCGCCATCCAAATAATGATTATTGCCAGGGTTTTAGCCAGAGACGTCTGATGCCCCCAACGAAATACTCGTTCAAAACGATGATCCAGTTGCCAATGTTCACCGAGCTTAAACAAACGCTCCCAGGCCAAGACCAGCAATAAAGTAAATAACGTCATGTGATCGCCACTCTCTCTTATGACTGCTTACCAAGTAAAAACCAGGCTTAATGCGCTGAAAATTTACGACTTATTAATTCATAACAAATTGATTGATAGACTATTTATCCAGAACATTGAATGTATTGTTCACAACATTCAATGTCGCACGATAACGAAGCCAATCGAACTCCGGGCCAGGATCGGTTTTACGTCCCGGAGCGATATCACTGTGCCCCGTAATCTGGTCAAGTGTAATCGGATAGTTATCGATCAACAAATCAGTCACTTCGCTCAGGCATTGATATTGCGCATCAGTAAAGGGCCGATCGTCAGTCCCTTCCAGTTCAATACCTATCGAAAAATCATTGCAGCGCTCACGGCCTTGCCAGTTCGATACCCCCGCATGCCAGGCACGTTTATCGAAGGCGACATACTGCACCAGTTCACCATCTCGACGGATGAGACAATGTGCCGCGACACGCAGATGTTTAATTTGCTCAAAGAAAGGATCATCATCCGGGTTTAGCGTACCGGTAAATAGCTGATCAATGTAAGGCCCACCAAATTTACCCGGCGGCAAACTTATATTGTGGATAACGAGTAATGAAGGGATTTCATCTTCAGGACGAGAGTCGTAATGAGGAGAGATAACTCGCCTGGCACCGATAATCCATCCTTGTTCTAACTGCATCACTGACCTCACTACAGACTCATTTTATTATTAGGTAATAGTAATCCTAACCACAGGTTAGCATGTTTTCCAACTCGTCCAATCTGCCATTTCAACGTTTTAGCCCTTCATCTTGAGTAACCGCATTGAAGGTTCAATTTTCCAAACCTCTCGCAATTTTTCTGTATCACTTGTCGACCCACTTTTTATTTTGCGTGATGTCGCGCAACGCCAAAACCTCAGTCTGGTGGTTGGCTGACGACTAGGCTAACTTTCCTGAGCCATCACCAGGGCAATTATCTATCTCAAGGAAAGGAGACATATCATGCAACAACAGGGATTCTCGCTGATCGAATTAATGGTCGTGATTGGCATTATTGGTATCCTCAGCGCAATTGGCATTCCTGCCTACCAAACCTACACCCAAAAAGCGGCGCTCACCGATATGCTGCAAACGATGGTGCCTTATAAAACCGCCGTCGAACTTTGTAGCATTGATCGCGGTACATTGAGCGTGTGTGAAAATGGCGTACAAAGCATCCCAGACAATAAGTCATCGCGCTACACCAGTTCTGTGGCAGTAAAAGCTGGGGTTATCTCACTTATCGGGCAACAGACGCTAAATGGATTAACCGTGGTCATGACGCCAAAGGTCAATACCAAAAGCGGCGAACTTAGCTGGCAGCGCAGCTGTAGCAACGCGACCAACGAAGGAATGGCCGACGCGTGCAAACAAGTCTTCCACTTCGGTGATACCGGTGACAGCAAATGAACGCGCCATCAATAAGCCCCAAAATAGCCCCCGCCAGTAAACGAAATGTACAGGCACAACGCGAACTCCAGGCAACGCTATCTGAAGTCTGTCATCGTTATCGCGCCATCTTTTTAACCAACGACTCATATCGAGTACGAATCGCCTGTCCTGAGGATATGCCTGAGATTAGCCAACTGGCGGAAGCTTTGCGCTTTGCAAGCGGGTTGAAAGTTGATATTGAGCAATGGCCACCAGCCCGAATAGAACAAGCCATGCAACAAGCCGGTTCTTCCGCTGAAGCATCAGCTAGCGCCGAGCCACAAGCGCATGAAGGGTTGGAAAATGATAATGAAACGCCGGTCGTCACCTTTATCAACCAAACATTGAAGATGGCTATTATGCGGCGAGCTTCGGATGTTCACATTGAAAGTTATGAAAATCACATTCGGATAAGAGTCCGTATTGATGGAGTATTACAGGTTCTACCGAGCCCCGACTTTTCACTGGCGGCGAGCCTATGTGCGCGACTGAAGATTATGGGGCAACTCAATGTGGCGGAGCGCCGTTTGCCGCAAGATGGTCAACTCTCGGTTGCCTTGGATAACCAGCGCTATTCCATGCGTATCGCCACCCTGCCAACGCAACACGGTGAAAAAATTGTACTGAGGATCCTGCATATGACTCAGCAGGATTTATCAATGGAACAGTTGGGGCTATCGACGGAGGATCTTAAAAACTATCTCAATGCGCTGAATACACCACAAGGCTTAATTTTAGTTACCGGGCCGACCGGTAGTGGCAAAACGGTTACGCTGTACAGCGGGTTAAGGTATCTCAATACCCCAGAGCGTAATATTTGTAGTGTCGAAGATCCGATTGAAATCCCGGTTAGCGGGATCAACCAAACGCAGATCAACATCAAAACCGATCTCAACTTTGCCAAAGTACTACGTGCTCTTCTACGCCAAGATCCTGATGTGATCATGGTTGGTGAGATACGCGACAGCGAAACGGCCGATATTGCGGTGAAAGCCGCACAAACCGGGCATTTAGTTTTATCCACGCTGCATACCAACTCGACTATTGATACTTTAAGCCGTCTGGGGCAGATGGGCGTTGAGGGTTACCACATCGCCGCCAGTCTGCGATTAGTCATTGCCCAAAGGCTGGTTCGTAAACTTTGCCCACATTGCCGCCAACCACACCAACATATCGTCGGTATTGAATCCAATGGCCAACCGCGCCAGCAAGAAGTGTGGCAGGCAGTAGGATGTGATCGCTGCTTTTCTGGTTATTACGGAAGAGTGGGGATTTACGAAATATTGCAAATTAGCACAGAGCTACAAAATGCGTTGGTATCCGGCAGTAATAGTAAGCAACTGCGAGACATTGCGCGCCAGCAACACCAAATTAGTTTATTTGATGCAGGAATGGCGTTAGTTGAACAAGGAGTCACCTCGTTAGAGGAGCTATATCGAGTGATCGGGGAAAATAGCGAATCATGAACCGGGCTTCTCAACGTCTACGCTTATTTCACTGGCAGGCGATAGATGGGCCAGGCAATCTGCACTTTGGTGACAGCATTGCCGAAAATCCACAACGCGTATTGCAACAGCTCACGCTTGCCGGGATGCAACCCATCTCGGTAAAAAGTAGACAAAAGCTGAATCGACAATATTGGCAAGGTACAGAACGCATCGCCTTTATCAGACAGCTTGCCACTCTGCTACAAACCGGTTTACCGTTGGTCAATAGCCTGGAGCTGCTGGCAAAAGATCATCCTAAACCAGCGTGGGCATGTGTACTCATTGAAATATCCAAAGCAGTAAAGCAAGGCCAACCGCTATCACAGGTGCTTAAGGAATATCCTCAGGTCTTCCCCAATATCTTTCGCCAGGTTATTTCTATTGGCGAACTGACCGGCCAGCTAGAAAACTGCTGCTTACAGCTGGCGTTACAGCAAGAACAACAAAGCAGGCTACAAGCCAAAGTCAAAAAGGCGTTGCGCTATCCGCTGATCGTAAGCGTTATTGCCTTGCTGGTAACCTTGCTGATGCTAACTATGGTGCTGCCAGAATTTGCTAAAATCTACGCCTCTTTTGGTGCAAAACTCCCTTGGTTTACTCAGGCTTTGATTACCTTGTCCGGCATACTCATTCATTACGGGCCTTATCTCGGCTTACTGCTCGGCCTGCTATGTAGCGGCTATTTACGCTATTGGCATCCACAGAAACAGTGGCAATGGCGCGAACAACAGCTGATGCTGCGCTTACCCGTCCTCGGTAGATTAATCAGTCATAGCAACCTATCGCAGTTGTTTCAAACCTTGGTGCTGACACAGCACGCAGGTATGACGCTGAGTGCAGGGCTGACTGCCGCTGCACAATCTGCCTCCAACCTACATTTTCAGCAGGCTATTGATGCTGCGAAAACGCAGTTAATGCAAGGTATCGCGCTACATATTGCGTTAAGAGATTCACCGCTCTTCCCACCGCTATGCCAGCAGCTAGTGCGCATTGGTGAAGAGTCAGGGTCGCTAGATGTGCTGCTAGAAAAACTGGCCCAGTGGCATAATCAACAGGCTAACGAACTGACAGATAATCTGGCCGAGATGCTCGAACCAATGATGATGGTGATAATGGGGGTCATTGTCGGTGGGCTGGTTATTGCGATGTATTTGCCGATCTTTCATATGGGGTCGGCAATGGGATAGCGGTAGCAGAATTTGCTACCGCATGATGTTCATAGACGATTTCGCAGACGATCAGTTACTGCCGAACAGACGGTTTTCCTGCTCTGCTACACGAATAAAGGTGGTGCGTTTAGTCAGCTCTTTCAACCGTTCTGCGCCGACATAGGTGCATGCTGAACGCAGCCCACCGAGAATATCCCGCACGGTATTGTCAACCGGGCCTCGCAACGGCAGCTTAACGGTTTTACCTTCCGCCGCTCGATATTCGGCAACACCGCCAACGTGGCGTTTCATCGCAGACTCTGAGCTCATCCCGTAGAACAACATAAATTTGTCGCCGTTCTCTTCAACAACGGTACCTTCACACTCTTCATGCGCTGCCAGCATACCGCCAAGCATCACAAAATCTGCTCCGCCACCGAATGCTTTGGCAACGTCACCAGGAACCGCGCAACCGCCATCACTAACAATTTGTCCGCCCAGACCATGCGCCGCATCAGCACATTCGATCACCGCAGACAGCTGAGGATAACCTACGCCGGTTTTCACTCTGGTCGTACAAACTGAGCCAGGGCCAATACCCACTTTTACCACATCAGCACCGGAGAGGATCAGCTCCTCGACCATTTCACCAGTCACGACATTACCCGCACAGATCACTTTATTTGGATAGGCTTCACGCACGCGTTGCAGGAACGCAACGAAATGTTCGGAGTAGCCGTTAGCGACATCGAGACAGATAAATTTTAACAATGGCGATAAAGCCAAAATCTGCTGCAATTTAACGAAGTCAGCATCAGATGTCCCGGTTGAGACCATAACATGGCGCAACACGGGTTCGTCATGTGTCGTAATAAAGGCCTGCCATTGTTCGACGCTGTAATGTTTATGGACTGCCGTCAATAAACCGAAGCTTGCCAGCACTTCCGCCATACGGAACGTCCCCACCGTATCCATATTAGCTGCGATAATGGGCGTGCCAGTCCAGCTATAGCCAGAGTGTTTGAAGGTAAAGGTACGTTCTAATTCAACTTCAGAACGGCTTTTGAGGGTTGAGCGCTTAGGGCGGATTAAAACATCTTTGAAACCGAGCTTCAGATCTTCTTCAATACGCATGGCTTGATTTGTCCTGGTTTGGGCTAAGACGATGTGAAAATATCGCCAGTGGGTTTAAAAATTGCACCATTTCCAGTGGTTTTATCATACTCAAGAATGGCTACACGGCAAGGGGCATTTTCTTACTTTGCTTTTGTGTAGCGCTGTAGCACAACATAAGAAAAGCGCGACTGTCGCGGCTTGCACTTATCGTCGATCTCTTTATCATTTAATCAGGCGACGTTGAGATCCCGGCATTAACCAGCTCACATCGGCGCATCTTGGACTATGATGGACACATTTAATGAATCATTTCAGAGCTAAACTATGAGCTATATCGTTGCGTTGACCGGAGGTATTGGCAGCGGCAAAAGTACTGTCGCCAACGCTTTTGCGACGAGAGGAGCCGCTATTGTCGATGCTGATGTTATTGCTCGCGAAGTCGTACAACCAGGCGAACCGGCATTGGAGGCATTAGCTCAACGATTTGGTAAACAAATTATTCATTCTGACGGCTCATTGAACCGTCCGTTACTGCGTGAAAAAATATTCAACAATAGCGAAGATAAACAATGGGTTAATAATCTTCTACATCCATTAATTCACGCAAGAACGCAGCAAATTTTCCGCGAAGCATCGGCCCCCTATATACTTTGGGTTGTGCCGCTACTGGTAGAAAATGGATTACAATCCAAGGCTAATCGGGTACTTGTGGTAGATGTTACGCCTGAAATTCAGCTATCACGAACCACGAAAAGAGATAACGTGAGCTTACAACAAGCTCAACAAATTATTAGTGCGCAGGTTTCAAGGCCACAGCGACTGGCCTATGCCGACGACATAATCGATAACAATAGTACTCCTGACACGATCGAACCCCGTGTTAAGGCATTACATAATTGTTATCTGAAATTAGCGGCTTCAGTGCCACGATAGGATATTGCCAACAATGAGTGATGTGGTTTCTACCGTTCTCTTTGAACATCCTTTAAATGAAAAAATGCGCACCTGGCTGCGGATTGAATTCTTATTGCAACAGTTACATGCCAACAATCAAATAAGCTCAATATCTTCCGCGCTGATTTTTTTCCGCACCGCGTCAGATCTACTCGATGTACTTGAGCGTGGCGAGATGCGTACCGAGCTTCTAAAAGAGCTGGAACGCCAACAACAGAAGTTATTGTCATGGGCTGACCTACCTGGTGTAGATATGTCAGTCGTCGATGGCTTGCGCCAGGAACTCAAACAGACAGCTACCACGTTGATGGCGGCACCACGTATCGGTCAGGCATTAAGAGAAGACCGACTTATCGCCCTGGTGCGTCAGCGTTTGGGTATCCCTGGTGGCTGCTGTAGTTTTGATTTGCCTACCCTGCATATCTGGCTACATCAGCCACAATTGCAGCGCGATCGTGATGTTCAGGAATGGTTAAATGGCTTACAACCGCTCAATAAAGCCTTAACCAGCGTGCTGGACTTGATTCGCCAGGCTGCACCGTTCCGCCAACACATCAGCCTGAATGGTTTTTTCCAAGATAATGCGGAAGGTGCTGACCTGCTTCGATTACGCTTGTCTTTGGATAATCAGCTTTACCCGCAAGTTTCTGGTCACAAAACCCGTTACGCCATTCGCTTCTTGCCACTCGATAGCGAAAAGGGCCAGGTTCCAGCCAGACTTACTTTTGAACTTGCCTGCTGCTAGGAGCTGCACATGAGTACCGACATCGTAGAAGTGAACTGTCCAACTTGTAGTAAACAGGTTGTTTGGGGTGAACAGAGTCCCTATCGTCCTTTCTGTAGCAAACGCTGCCAGTTGATCGATCTGGGAGAATGGGCGGATGAAGAAAAACGTATCCCTAGCAAAGGCGATATCAACGAACTCGACGAGTGGAGCGAGGACGATATTAAGTAAGGTGCTAAAGGGCAAGTAAAAGGGCCGTAAGGCCCTTATTGTTATGTAACTTTTTAAATTTCATTATTTTTCAGAGCACGAACCATTGGCACATTGGCTTCTGGGAAATCTTCATCTTTCAGTTCGAACTGACTCACCCAACGCATAGGTTGTCCCTCTTTACCGTAAGGCTCTCCTGCCCAGTTCTCCACCAAGAAAAAGTGTAGGTTAACAACACGATCTGGATAGTGGTGCGATAAGGTATGGAGAAATTGCGGCTCACTGACTTCAATACCCGTCTCTTCAAACAATTCTCTAATCAGAGCTTCGGCCGGCGTTTCTCCCGCTTCAATTTTGCCGCCTGGGAATTCCCAAAAACCGGCCATATGTGAAGAACCACCGCGCTGAGTGATAAAGATTTCATTTTTATCGTTACGAATAACGCCAACGGAGATATTCAGCTGTTTGACTGACACGTTACTTCCCCTTAAAGAATATGCGTAAAAAAGGGCGGTGATTAGCCGCCCTGCTTGCCTTACGTTTGCTTACTTCTGCAAACGTCCGTGGCACTGTTTGTATTTTTTGCCTGAACCACAAGGACATGGATCGTTACGGCCAACTTTGCGCTCACCAGAAGCCGCTGAACTTTCGCTTTCATCTTCGAGCAGCGACACTTCCTGATGGCTCAAAAATTGACGCTGCGCCAAACGTTCAGCTTCTTCACGACGTTGCTCTTCCATCGCTTCCACTTCTTCTGGCATACGTACCTGAACTTTGCTCAACACGCTGACTACTTCGTACTTCAGCGACTCAAGCATTGAGGCGAACATAGCGAAAGATTCGCGCTTATATTCCTGCTTTGGATCTTTCTGCGCGTAGCCACGTAAATGGATACCTTGACGCAGATAGTCCATCGCCGCCAGATGCTCTTTCCACAAAGAATCCAGCGTTTGCAACATCACGCCTTTTTCAAAGTTACGCATCATCTCAACGCCAACCACTTCTTCTTTGGCAGCATAAGACTCTTTAGCCAGTTGCAGAATACGTTCACGCAACGTCTCTTCATGCAATTCAGGCTCTTTTTCCAGCCATTCTGAAATTGGCATCTCGAGCTCAAAGTCGTTTTTCAGACGCTGTTCCAGACCTTCGATATCCCACATTTCTTCCAGAGATTGTGGAGGAATGCAGCTATCGATTGTCGCCTTAAACACATCCTCACGAATGCTAGTAATAGTTTCGCTTACATCAGATACGTCGAGCAGTTCATTACGTTGGCTGTAGATAGCACGACGTTGATCGTTGGCAACATCATCATATTCCAGCAACTGCTTACGAATATCGAAGTTACGGCTTTCAACTTTACGCTGTGCGTTACCGATGGCCTTAGTAACCCAAGGATGCTCAATTGCTTCGCCTGGCTTCATCCCCAGTTTACGCATCATGCCCGCAACGCGGTCAGAAGCGAAGATACGCATCAATTGGTCTTCCATTGACAGGTAGAAGCGTGAAGAACCCGCATCACCCTGACGACCCGCACGGCCGCGCAACTGATTATCGATACGGCGAGATTCGTGGCGCTCAGTACCAATGATATGCAAACCACCTGATGCCAATACGGCTTCATGGCGAATCTTCCATGCTTCTTTGATACTGGCGATTTGTTCTTCAGTCACTGCTTCGCCCAGGTTTTCAATCTCAACCTGCCAGCTGCCACCCAATACAATGTCAGTACCACGGCCAGCCATGTTAGTCGCGATGGTTACACGGCTTGGTTGGCCTGCCTGTGCAACGATATCTGCTTCTTTAGCATGGAATTTGGCGTTCAAGACGCTGTGTGCAATCCCAGCTTTGGTCAGCTCAGCAGAGACAACTTCAGATTTTTCAATCGACGCAGTACCAACCAGAATCGGCTGCCCTTTGCTCGAACGCTCTTTGATGTCTTCAATAATCGCACCAATTTTTTCCATTTCAGTCATGTAGACCAAATCAGGCAGGTCTTTACGCTGCATTGGGCGGTTAGTTGGCACAACAATAGTATCCAGCTTATAGATTGAGCTGAATTCAAAGGCTTCGGTGTCCGCAGTACCGGTCATACCGGCCAGTTTTTCGTACAGGCGGAAGTAGTTCTGGAAGGTGATGGAAGCCAGCGTTTGGTTCTCGTTCTGAATTTCCACGCCTTCTTTTGCTTCCACAGCCTGGTGCAGACCATCGGACCAGCGGCGACCTTGCATGGTACGGCCGGTGTGTTCATCAACGATGATCACTTCGCCATCTTTCACAATGTAGTCAACATCACGGGTAAACAGCACGTGCGCACGCAGCGCCGCTGTCACGTGGTGCATCAGCATAATATTGGACGGGGAATACAGTGATTCGCCCTCATCCATAATGCCCGCTTCCATCATCAGTTCTTCAATCAGGATCAGGCCGCGTTCAGTCAGGTGAACCTGACGCGCTTTTTCATCAACAGAAAAGTGGCCTTCACCCTGGAAGGTGTCTGAATCTTCTTTTTCCTGACGAATCAGTTGCGGGATCAGTTTATTGACTCGGATATACATATCAGAGCTATCTTCAGCCGGGCCGGAGATAATCAAAGGGGTACGAGCTTCATCGATCAAGATGGAGTCAACCTCATCCACCAGCGCGTAGTGCAGTTTACGCTGGACGCGCTCTTCCGGGCTGAAAGCCATGTTGTCACGCAGGTAGTCGAAACCGTATTCGTTGTTGGTACCATAGGTAATATCAGCAGCATAAGCTTCACGCTTAGCCGGTGCCGGCATACCTGGCAGGTTGATACCGATGCTCAGACCTAGGAATTCAAACAGTGGGCGGTTGTTTTCCGCATCACGCTGGGCCAGATAGTCATTGACGGTAACAACGTGAACACCTTTACCGCTCAGCGCATTCAGATACGCTGGCAGAGTTGCGGTCAGCGTTTTACCTTCACCGGTACGCATCTCAGCGATACAACGCTCGTTGAGCACCATGCCGCCTAGCAATTGTACGTCAAAGTGACGCATACCAAACACGCGCTTACTTGACTCACGTACGACAGCAAAGGCTTCAGGAATCAGGCTTTCCAACGCTTCGCCTTTTTCCAGACGCGCGCGGAATTCATTGGTTTTCGCTTTTAACTGATCGTCAGTCAGTTTTTGAACTTCAGGTTCCAGACGGTTGACTTGATCAACCACTTTACGCATACGACGCAATGTACGGTCGTTACGGCTACCAAAAACTTTGGTCAAAATTTTAGTTAACATAATTCTAATATCTCTTGGAGGCTGCTGGCGCAGCCACTATTTATTAATCATTTTAGCTGGATCGAATCGGTGACCCAAAAGGAAAATATATTTTAAATCAGAGAGAAAGGCCCGGCACGAATGCCTTTCTTCTGCGCCAGCCATAAGCCCGGCTGATATGTTTGCGAAGACGGGATGACGTAATGCGGCCCAGAAGAGGCAATAGTTACCGGACGAGATTCGTGAGTAAGCAGCGCATTAAGCGTATGGAGTAGCGCTAGCTGCTGTACGTGTAATGGTTCAACTTCAGCAGCAACAGCTAAAGGCGCAACGGTATAATTTACCGGTGGAGCCATAGCAAAAGAGAGGTGGCGAATAACCGTGCGCAGCGCATGCTGCTGCCAATAATCAACGCCATAACCTGGGCGGCGATGCGCCTGAAGCAGAGCAAGGTTACTTAGCCCTGTACTCCCAATGTTAAGACGGTTTAGACTGCACGACGTACTTGATGTGGTCGCTAGCTCAGAAGCTGACAAACTTGTCGAGACGCCAAGGCTCGCCGCGACCATCCCCAATAGGAGATGCGGCCAGAAATACCTTCTGCCAAATTGTCGCCAACGATTTAGAATACCAATCACAAGTTTAGAATCCGCCGGAGCTCGTCAATGCGTAATAGCCGCCCACAATTATTAGATATCCTGTTCGACGACGCCAGTGCAGCAGACAAAAGTCCACTACGAGTTGTTCAGCAACGCGCGGCCGCTCTACTCAAGCTCAATCGCGCTGTGAAAAGTCTTTTACCTGCGCCTATGCAAAGCTGTTGCCGCGTAGCAAATTATCGTCAGGGTGTATTAGTGCTAGAGGTGGCTAATGCTAGCTGGATGATGCGGTTACGTTATGAACAACCGGCATTGCTCTCTGCACTTCGAGGGCAAATATTACCATCATTGTCTTCAATCGACATCAGGATTAATCCCTCGCTGATGGCGAAAATGGAAAACATTTCGCAAAACACCTCAAAAAGTAACCAATCAGCCAGTGAAAAAACGCCGGTTAGACAGTTAAGTGAGCAAAGTGCGGAAGAATTACGAGGTCTTGCGAGCAGAAGTCCGGAAAAACTAAGAAAGGCATTAGAACGACTGGCTAACTTGGCCGGAGAGAGTACCAAACCAGCCAGTCGTAATAAGTAATATCAGTACCGATTAAGCCAATACTGTGGAAGGCGCTTTGAATGCCACAGGCATTTCAGCTTCATCCTGGAAGGTGACATATTCCCAGGCTTCCTGCTTAGCTAATACAGCTTGCAATAACTTGTTGTTCAGTGCATGACCAGATTTGAACGCGGTGAACGCGCCAATGATATTGTGGCCACAAATAAACAGGTCACCGATAGCATCCAACATTTTGTGACGAACGAATTCATCTTCAAAACGCAGGCCATCGTCGTTAAGCACGCGGTAATCATCCACAACAATGGCACAATCAAAGCTGCCACCCAGGCACAAACCACGTGACTGCAGATACTCGATATCACGCATAAATCCGAAAGTTCGGGCTCGGCTAATTTGGCGAACAAAGGACTCCGCAGAGAATTCCATTTTGTAACGTTGCGAACTGCCATCAATTGCCGGGTGATTGAAGTCGATAGTAAAGTCGAGATTAAAACCGTTGTAAGGTTTAAATTCAGCCCACTTATCACCGTCTTCAACACGAACCGTTTCTTTGATGCGCAGGAATTTCTTCGCGCAGTTCAATTCTTCAATCCCTGCATCCATCAACAGATAGACGAAAGGTGCGGCACTCCCATCCATAATCGGCACTTCAGGTGCGTCAACTTCGATAATAATGTTATCGATGCCTAAACCTGCCAATGCAGCATTAAGGTGCTCTACCGTCGAAATACGTACGTCATGCTCATTGACCAGGCAGGTACAGAGCATGGTATCACGCACGGATTTGGCATCTGCCGGAAAATCGACCGGTGGATTCAAGTCAGTGCGACGATAGATGACCCCGGTATTAGCCGCAGCAGGTCGCAAAGTCAAGGTGACTTTCTTACCGGTATGTAAACCGACACCTGTCGCCTGAACGATACGTTTTAATGTACGTTGTTTGATCATCGTTTTAATCTCGCAATGTTATCCATCCAACCGACCAAAGAATACACCAAGGTCGGCGGAGCAGTTTAGCACAAAGAGCGAAGAAGCCCAAATTTCAGAATATTCGGGCTATCAGTCCGCCTGCTTACGCAGGAAGGCTGGAATATCCAGATAATCAGGCTCTTTATTCGATTGCGTACTCTGATCGTTCACCACTTTGGCAGCAGGTTTGTTTTCCTGCGGCAATGGCGTCATACCGTGTTGCTGGTAGCGATGGTCCATAACTGGCTGGCTGCTCGCCTGCTTATTAGTGACCAAAGTGATCTCAGGACGCTTATCCATGCCGATGCCGGTTGCGACGACAGTAACACGCAACTCATCGTTCATTTCTGGGTCAAGAGAGGTACCGATAACCACGGTGGCATTATCAGAAGCAAATGCACGAATGGTGTTACCTACAGTCTCGAACTCATCCAAACGCAGGTCGAAGCCCGCGGTGATGTTAACCAGCACGCCACGTGCGCCAGACAGGTCGATATCTTCCAGCAGTGGGCTGGAGATCGCCATTTCAGCCGCTTCTTCTGCACGGTCTTCGCCAGAAGCAACGCCTGAGCCCATCATGGCATAACCCATTTCAGACATCACAGTGCGCACGTCAGCAAAGTCGACGTTCATCAGACCAGGACGTGTGATCAGCTCGGCGATACCTTGTACTGCGCCTTTCAGAACGTCATTAGCTGCACCGAATGCATCAAGCAGAGAAATACCACGGCCCAGAACTTTAAGTAATTTATCGTTCGGGATGGTGATCAGTGAGTCAACATGCTTGGACAGTTCAGCGATACCCTGTTCAGCGAATGCCATACGCTTCTTGCCTTCAAAGTTGAAAGGCTTAGTAACGACAGCAACGGTCAGGATACCTAAATCTTTTGCAACTTCTGCAACAACAGGAGCAGCACCCGTACCGGTACCGCCGCCCATGCCTGCGGCGATAAAGACCATATCTGCGCCTTCAAGCGCTGCGCGCAGGGCTTCACGGTCTTCTTCTGCAGAATTGCGACCAACTTCAGGGTTAGCGCCAGCACCCAAACCTTTGGTAATACCGCTACCAATTTGGATAGTCTGGCCTACAGCCGTTTTACGCAACGCCTGAGCATCGGTGTTAACGGCAAAGAATTCAACACCTTCGATGCGCTCACGCACCATGTGTTCTACGGCGTTACCGCCGCCGCCGCCGACGCCGATGACTTTAATCACCGCGTCATTGGTAAGTTCCATAGGTTCAAACATAGTTTCTCTCCGTTTTGTGCCTGTCGCTTCGGGATCATTAATAAGTAACAGCATGATCCCGTTGTTAAAACATTAAAACTCTTTTCTCAGCCAGCTGTTGATTTTTTTGAACCAAGTGCTCACTGAGGCGCGTTTTTCCACTTCTGACTCACCGCTAAGGTGAGATTCTTTACCATAGTGCAGTAGCCCTACAGCAGTAGAGTAGTAAGGTTCCTGCGCATAATCTGTCAGCCCGGTGATGTTCAAAGGTTGACCGATGCGCACCTGGGTATGAAATACCCGTTGCGCACAAGCTGCCAGACCATCAATTTGCGCTGCGCCGCCCGTTAATACGATGCCAGCGGCCAGATGATGTTTTACGCCCTGCTGGCGTAACTGCTCCTGCAATTGCAAAATTTCATCATTCACTAAATTCAGCAACTCGGTATAACGTGGTTCTATTACTTCCGCTAACGTCTGGCGTTGCAGGCTGCGAGGAGGACGTCCCCCAACGCTTGGCACTTCAACATTTTCATCTTTGCCGACGATGGAACCTAATGCACAACCGTGACGCACTTTAATCGCTTCTGCGTCCGTTGGAGGTGTTCCAAAGGCGTAAGCAATATCGCTCGTCACTACGTTACCCGCATAAGGAATAACTTTAGTATGACGCAATGCACCGCCGGTATAAACGGCTATATCCATTGTGCCACCACCAACGTCAACGACACAGACGCCCAGCTCGCGCTCATCTTCGGTAAGTACGGCATAACTGGAAGCCAAACCAGCAAAAATTAACTGATCGACTTTCAATCCACAGCGCTCTACCGCTTTAACAATGTTCTTAGCCATATCATTATGGCAAGTAATCAGATGAACCTTGGCCTGCATACGCACGCCAGATAAACCCACCGGATTTTTGATACCTTCCTGATAATCAATGGCATATTCCTGCGGAATAACATGCAATACGCGGTGTTCGTCACGAACACGTACCGATTTAGCGGTATGTACGACATTCTCCACATCTTCCTGCGTCACTTCCTCTTCAGAAATAGGAACCATCCCTATCTCATTCTGGCAACTAATATGCTTGCCAGACAAGGCCAGATAAACGGAAGAGATTTGGCAATCAGCCATCAATTCGGCCTGATCTATAGCACGCTGTACGCATTTAACTACAGATTCCAGGTCATTGACGCCGCCTTTATCCATGCCGCGTGAAGGGCAACTGCCCACACCGATAATATTGACCATGCCATCAGGCAGAACTTCCCCTACCAGTGCAGCAACTTTCGCTGTACCGATCTCCAGCCCAACTACCAGTTTTCTGTCCGTTGACTTGATCATTGTTGTTTAGCCTGTGCCTGATTCTGATTACTGTTTTGCTGATCGATAAACTCTGGAACCCAACCTACTGCAGCGCCGGAGTCATAACGTAAGTCGACATAACTGACGCGCTTTTTATCGGCTTCACCCTGTTGCTGGAATCTTGGATAAAGCTCGATAAAGCGTTGCAAACGTGCCGTACGATCGTCGCGCCCAAGATCAAGGCGGGTATCGTCATCCAAGGTTACCTGCCAAGAGTGTCGTGCCGTCATCGAGACAGATTTCACCGTGAACTTACCTGCAGCCAGCACCTGACTAATTTCTTGATAACCTTGTAAAACATCTTGCTCGCTACCTTCTGGACCATAAAGCAGCGGCATTTTCTGTTTGGCAACTCTTTCCAGCGGCAGGCTGAATGATTCACCTTCAGCATCAACCATATGCACATCATTCCAATGTGCGACTGGAACATACTCCACCAAATGAATCTTCAACTCATTTGGCCATTGTTTGCGAACGCTGACCTGTTTAATCCACGGCAGACGTTCAATCTGCTGCTGGATAACATTGACATCCTGAGTCATGAACGTGCCCGGTTCACCTAATGACAGTATCGCCTGACGGATATCATCATTGGTGGTGTAGTGACGATCGCCGGTCACCACCAACTGCGATAGCGGTAAACGCTTGGCATCATCCATCCAACTCAGCACCGCTATGGTGCTCCAGATGATAGTTGCCACTACCAGCAGAAGGAAAACAATCCCCGCCAGTTGCACACCGTTACTGCGACGTCCATTGCTAGACGTTGCCTCGGATTCACGCTCACGAGCATTCAGGGCCGCTTGAGACATATCAGTCGGCTAGCTCCAAAATACGCGCCACCAGCTGAGAGAAGCTCAGTCCGGCATGTTTAGCGGCCATCGGCACTAAACTGTGGCTGGTCATGCCCGGGGAGGTATTAACCTCCAGTAAATTGAATCCACCGTCGCTGTCTTGCATCACATCAACGCGTCCCCAGCCGCTGCAATCGAGCGCCTGATAGGCCTGTAACGCAATTTCTGACAATTGTTTTTCTTGCTCAGCGCTTAACCCACTTGGGCAGAAATATTGGGTCTCATCAGAGATATATTTCGCCTGATAGTCATAAAAAACACCGGCTGGCTGAATACGAATAGAGGGCATAACATTGTCACCAATAATTGCCACCGTATATTCTGGGCCACTCAACCATTTTTCGATCAACACATTGTCGTCGTGACGGAAGCCTTCTTCTAATGCCGGGAGCAACTCCTCAGCACTCGATACTTTGCTCATACCGACGCTCGAACCTTCACGGCTCGGCTTAACAATCAACGGTAAACCCAGTTTAGCGATGTTCTCCGCGATTGGGCCTTGCTCAATCAGGGCAAGTTGCTTACGGTTCAACGCCACGAAAGGTGCTACCGGTAAGCCCAGCGCCTGCCAAACCAGCTTGGTACGGAATTTATCCATAGTCAGCGCAGAGGCCATCACACCACTGCCTGTATACGGCAGACCAATCTGCTCTAACGTGCCTTGCAGCGTGCCGTCTTCGCCACCGCGTCCGTGCAAGGCGATAAAGACTTTCTCAAAACCCTGCTGTTTTAACTGCGTAACATCAAAAGTTTTAGTATCAATGGCGTGCGCATCAATACCCGCCTCTTTCAGTCCAGCCAACACAGCAGCGCCAGAATTCAGGGAAACGTCACGCTCAGCAGAGGTTCCGCCAAATAATACGGCGACTTTCTCAGACATGATGTTCCTCCCCTTTTTTCAACGGCTGTAATTTTTGATCCGCTAACTTGCGCGCGACTTTACCGACATTACCTGCCCCCTGAACCAAGACCAGGTCATCGGCATTCAACACCTGCGCCAGGCTCTCAGGCACGGTATCAATATCAGAAACCAGAATCGGGTCTAGCTTGCCTCGTGCGCGTATGGTGCGGCATAGCGAACGGCTATCTGCTCCTGGGATTGCAGCTTCACCGGCAGGATAAACATCGAGCATGATCAGCAAATCCACCTGCGACAACACATTAGCGAAATCATCATAGAGATCGCGGGTACGCGTATAACGGTGCGGCTGGAAAATCATCACCAGACGCTTATCTTGCCAACCAGCACGTGCCGCCTTAATAGTGGCGTCAACTTCAGTCGGGTGGTGGCCATAATCGTCAACCAGCATCGCTTTACCCGCTTTACCGTTAACCTGCTCCAGCGGGAATTCACCGAGGAAGTCAAAGCGGCGGCCAGTGCCCTGGAAGCCTGCCAATGCACTCAAAATCGCGTCGTCGTCAATGCCTTCATCCGTCGCCACAGCAATCGCAGCGGCAGCATTCAGCGCGTTATGACGACCCGGTGCATTCAGCACCACTTCAATCGGCATTTTGTCCTGACGGCGCACGGTAAAACGACCTTGAGAGCCGGTCTGGCTATATTCTTCAATAAATACGTCAGCATCTTCGCTGAAACCGTAAGTGGTGATATGACGCCCAACGCGTGGCAGCAGCTCACGGATCACCGGGTCATCAATGCACATCACGGCACGGCCGTAGAACGGCAAATTGTGCAAGAAATTAATAAACGTCTGCTTAAGTACCTCAAAGTCACCTTGATAGGTGTCCATGTGGTCAGCTTCAATATTCGTCACAATCGCAACCATCGGCTGCAAATGCAGGAACGATGCGTCGCTTTCATCAGCTTCAGCAATCAGGAAACGGCTTGAACCCAAACGAGCATGAGTGCCCGCGGCCTTCACCAATCCACCGTTAACAAAAGTCGGATCTAATCCGGCCTCAGCATAAATACTGGTTACCATTGCCGTAGTAGTGGTCTTACCGTGCGTACCGGCAACGGCGATGCCGTGACGGAAACGCATCAACTCAGCCAACATCTCGGCACGGCGTATCACCGGGATACGCGCTTCACGAGCGGCAACAATCTCAGGGTTGTCAGCAGAGATAGCGGTTGAGACCACAACAACGCTGGCATCCAATACGTTTTCTGGGCGGTGATTAAAATAGATTTGAGCGCCCAACGCAGACAATTGCTGCGTCACAGGGTTCGGAGCCAGGTCCGAACCGCTAATTTGATACCCTTCATTTGCCAACACTTCGGCGATACCACCCATGCCGGCACCACCGATGCCAACAAAGTGTATGTGCCGGACGCGATGCATCTCGGGCACGAAGGTACGCAGTTTCGCCAATTGTTGTGTATTCACGTTTTTCTTCACTATTCTCTGGTTACGAATTATTACTCACGCTCGGTGCCTTCTGGCACCAGCCTTTGCTTCATGTACTCTTTACTGCTTTTTCTTTATTGCGGCGGCAACCACTTCTGCTGCCACGCGCTCTGTCGCATCTGGAATAGCAGCGGCACGCGCATTACCCGCCATTTTCAGCAGCGTCTGGCGGTCCCAGCTCGCTAATAGCGTGGAGATAGCCTCAGCGGTAACATCCTGCTGTTCAATAATTTTCGCGGCACCGGCCTTCTCAAGCGGCAACGCATTCCAATACTGTTGGCGATCTTTATGCTGGAAAGGCACAAAGATAGCAGGTAATCCAGCGGCAGCAATTTCGCTGACGGTTAATGCGCCGGAGCGGCAAACTACCACATCTGCCCACGCGTAGGCCTGCGCCATATCATCAATAAACTCGGTGACGCGATGTTGGGTTTGACCAACGCTCTGATACGCCTGATTGACCGACTCCAACGCGCCTTTACCTACCTGGTGCCAAAGGGTGGCTTTATCGCCCAGCAACGCGGCAACCTGCGGCATTGTCTGGTTAAGCACCCGAGCGCCCTGACTGCCACCCACAACCAGAACGCGAGTCGGCCCTTCACGTCCATTCAAACGCTCTTCGGGTAACGGCAGTGCTAACACATCGGTACGCACCGGGTTGCCCACAACATCGGCGTGAGGAAAAGCACCGGGAAACGCCTGTAACACTTTTTTGGCAATTCGCGATAACCAGCGGTTGGTTAATCCGGCAATGCCGTTTTGCTCATGCAATACTACCGGGATACCACAAGACCAGGCAGCTAAACCGCCCGGACCGGAAACGTACCCGCCCATGCCTAAAACCACATCAGGCTGAAAACGGCGCATGATGGTTTTCGCTTGGCGCCACGCATGATATATGCGAATTGGGGCGGTGAGTTGCGCTTTCAGACCTTTCCCACGTAATCCAGAGATATTAATAAAATCAATCTCAATACCATTCTTTGGTACTAGGTCCGCTTCCATGCGATCGGCAGTACCCAACCAGCGGACTTCCCAGCCTTGCGCTATCAAATGATGGGCGACAGCGAGACCGGGAAATACATGCCCGCCAGTTCCGCCAGCCATCACCATTAAACGCTTGGTCTTGCCACTCATCAGGCGCTCCTTACAAACGCCTGAGCTTTAGCCAGACGCGTTTCAAAATCAATACGTAACAGTAATACCAGCGCCGTTGACATAATTAACAAGCTGGAACCACCATAACTAATAAGAGGTAATGTCAGACCTTTGGTCGGCAACATGCCGGCTGCCGCACCTACGTTAACTAATGCCTGGAAACTGAACCACACTCCGATAGAGCAGGCCAAAAACCCGGAAAAACGCTGGTCAAGTTCTAACGCACGGCGTCCGATGGACATCGCGCGAAAAGCGACGAAGAATACCATTAACAATGATAAAACCACACCGAAATAGCCTAACTCCTCGCCTAAAATAGAGAAGATAAAGTCGGTATGTGCCTCGGGTAAATATTCAAGTTTTTGTACTGAGTTTCCAAGCCCTTGTCCCCAAAACTCACCGCGACCAAAGGCCATCAATGATTGGGTCAACTGGTAGCCACTGCCAAAAGGATCGGCCCATGGATTCCAGAACGATGTTACGCGGCGCATACGATAAGGTTCAGCAACGATAAGCAGACAAACTGCGAAAATACCTGAGCCGATAATCGCCAGGAACTGCCACAATTTAGCCCCCGCTAAGAACAACATCGCCAGCGTTGTGACAAACAGTACAACTACGGTTCCAAGGTCAGGCTGTGCCAGCAGTAATACCGCCAGTACGACCATCACGCCCATTGGCTTACAAAAACCCCAGAAGTTACTGCGCACTTCATCGACTTTACGCACCAAATAGCTGGCCAGATAACAAAACAGCGACAACTTGGAGAACTCGGCTGGCTGAATGCGCAACGGTCCAAAAGCAATCCAGCGCGATGCCCCGTTGATTGAGCTGCCCACCACCAATACCACCAGCAGCATCACCACCGAGATCAACAACAGCACGTTGCTATAACGCTGCCAGAATGCCATTGGCACTCGTAATGTGACCATCGATAATCCAAAGGCCAATCCCAGGTAGATAGCGTCACGCTTTGCGAACATAAAAGGATCGTCAGCCATACGCTGACCGATAGGCATTGAGGCTGATGTCACCATCACAAAACCGATAATCGCCAATCCCATCGTCAGCCAAAGTAATGTCCGGTCATACAGCACCATTGTGGCGCTGTCATTGTCGCGGGAACCCATCACCCAATCATTACTTTTGCCAATCAATCGCCCGATAAGGCCTAACCCTGGAATGCGCATCAGCCAAGCTCCTTAGCCAGAGCGGTGAATATATCGCCACGCTGTTCAAAATTACGGAACTGGTCAAGGCTGGCGCAGGCTGGTGACAACAACACCATATCGCCCGGTGCTGTGCGTGTCGCAATAGCACGCATAGCTTGTTCTAACGTCTCATAGAGCGAAGATGCATCAGCACGTAATTCTGCCAACTCAGCGCCGTCGCGACCAAAGCAGTAAACATGGACATTATCGCCCTGTAGATAGCGCGTCAGCGGGCTGAAATCAGCTGATTTGCCATCGCCGCCAAGCAACAAATGCAATTGGCCTTCCACTTGCAGGCCGTTCAGTGCAGCTTCAGTGCTGCCAACATTAGTTGCTTTAGAATCATTAATCCAACGCACGCCATTGTTAGCCCACGCCAGTTGGAAGCGATGTGCTAAGCCACCAAAAGTCGTTAATGCTTTCAGACAAGAAGCACGCGGTATTCCTACCGCTTCAGCTAACGCCAATGCCGCCAACGCATTGGTGTAGTTATGTTGGCCGCTTAACTGCATCTCTTTGGTATTCAATACTTTTTCGCCACGCACCCGCAGCCAGATTTCATTTTGTTGACGGCTAAGATGATAGTCACCCACATCAACACCAAAACTGACACAGCGGCTATCAGCGCCGCGAATTGGCATAGTTAAGCCATCATCTGCGTTAACCACACAGGTTTTAGCATTTTCGTAAATTTTCAGCTTGGCGGCGCGGTATTGCTGTAAACCAAATGGATAGCGATCCATATGATCTTCGGTAATATTTAAGATCGTTGCCGCCGCCGCATGCAGGCTATAGGTGGTTTCCAATTGGAAACTGGAGAGCTCCAATACAAACAGTTGGTACTCTTGTCCCAGCATGCTCAACACCGGAAGACCAATGTTGCCGCCAACGCCGACTTGCCAACCTGCTGTTTTAGCCATTTCGCCTAGCAGCATGGTCGCGGTGCTTTTACCGTTTGAACCGGTAATGGCCACGATAGGAACCTGCACTTCGCGGCAAAACAGCTCAATGTCACCAACAATTTCTATGCCCGCATCAGCCGCTGCGCTCAACGCTGGCGTCGCCAGCGCGACACCAGGACTGGCAACAATCAAGTCGGCATCAAGTAGCCAGGCTTCATTCATTGAACCAAGATGACGCTCGATGTTATCCGCCAGCTTATCCAAGCCAGGAGGACTCACACGGGTATCTATTACGCGCGGCGTAACGCCACGCGCAACAAAGAAATCAACACAGGAGAGACCGGTTAGCCCCAACCCGATAATGACCACCTTTTTACCCAAATAGTCAGCCATCGTTAGCGCACCTTCAGCGTCGCCAGGCCAATCAGCACCAGCATCAGCGAAATAATCCAGAAGCGCACGATAACGCGCGGCTCCGGCCAGCCTTTAAGTTCGTAGTGATGATGAATCGGCGCCATACGGAAAATACGCTGACCACGTAACTTAAAGGACCCAACCTGTAAAATTACCGACAGGGTTTCAACGACGAACACACCGCCCATAATCAGCAACAAGAACTCTTGACGCAGCAGCACAGCGATAGTACCCAACGCGCCGCCCAGAGCCAATGAACCCACGTCACCCATAAAGACTTGCGCTGGATAAGTGTTAAACCACAAGAATCCAAGGCCTGCGCCGACAATAGCGGTACAGACAATCACCAATTCCCCTGCATGACGCAGGTAAGGAATATGCAGATAGTTAGCAAAGTTCATGTTACCAGTCGCCCACGCCACCAGACCGAAACCTGCGGCGACGAAAACCGTTGGCATAATTGCCAGGCCGTCTAAACCATCGGTCAAGTTAACGGCGTTGCTGGTTCCCACAATGACAAAGTAGCTGAGCAGGATATACAGCAGGCCCAGTTGCGGCATGATGTCTTTAAAGAACGGCACCACCAGTTCGGTTGCCGGCGTATCTTTACCGACAGCGTACATAGTGAAGGCCACCGCCAGCGCGATCACCGACTGCCAGAAGTATTTCCAACGCGCAATCAGGCCCTTGGTGTCTTTACGTACGACTTTGCGGTAGTCATCAACAAAGCCAACGATGCCATAACCCACCAGCACGAACAGCACGCACCACACGTAAGGATTCGAAGGATAAGCCCACATCAACACCGAAATCGTGATGGAGGTGAGGATCATCAACCCGCCCATGGTTGGCGTACCACGTTTGCTAAAGTGCGATTCAGGGCCATCGCTACGAACAACCTGCCCGAAAGACATTTTCTGCAGGCGGGCAATAACACGTGGGCCCATCCACAGGGAGAGGAACAGAGCGGTCAGCAGGCTGACAATGGCGCGAAACGTCAGGTAAGAAAAGACGTTAAAGCCGGAATAGTATTTGACCAAATGTTCGGCCAGCCAAACTAACATGTTGTATTCTCCTGTAATGCCCGTACTACCTGCTCCATCGCGGCACTACGTGAACCTTTAATTAATACGGTAATGACTGGGTGTTCAGACAGTAAACTCGTTAAACGAGCTGTCAGAGCCGCCTTATCCTGAAGATGTTCACCGCAGCCGCTGGCATCGCTTAATGCCCGGCTGAAGTGACCAATGCTTAATACTTTATCAATGCCAGCAAGGCGAATCGCATCGCCTACCTGGCGGTGACAAGCTTCGCTCTCATCGCCAAGCTCTGCCATATCGCCCACCGCCATCACACGATAACCAGGCATTTCCGCTAGCACTTGCGCACCCGCAGTCATTGAGCCAACGTTGGCGTTATAGCTGTCATCAAGAATAATTTTGTTTTTACTCAACGCTATCGGGAACAACCGTCCCTTCACCGCTTGCAGCGTTGCTAATCCATCACGTACCGCCTCAAGCGACGCGCCGACGGAAAGCGCCAGTGCCGTTGCGGCCAAGGCATTGGCAATATTATGGCGGCCAGGCAACGGCAAATTAATCGCGATATCACCTTGTGGAGAATGCAGCGTAAAACGCGTGTTAAGCGGGCTGACTTCAACCCCGGAGGCATAAAAATCGATGCCATCAGCGGCTTCTGGCGAGAAACGCCAGACCTTTTTATTCACCAGTATTGATTGCCAGTGTGGCCAATCGTTACTGTCGGCATTCAAAATCGCGACGCCGTCAGCAGGCAGGCCTTGGAAAATTTCACCTTTGGCCTTGGCGACACCGGCCAGCGAGCCAAAACCTTCCAGGTGCGCGGCAGACAGATTGTTAACTAACGCCGTTTGTGGCCGTGCTAAATCCGTGGTGTAAGCAATCTCACCCAGGTGATTAGCCCCCAGCTCAATCACAGCAAAATCGTGTTCTGGCGTCAGGCGCAGTAAAGTCAGCGGCGCGCCAATGTCATTATTGAAGTTACCGGCGGTATAGAGCACATTGCCGCATTGACGCAAAATAGCGGCGGTCATCTCTTTTACGGAAGTTTTGCCCGAGGAACCGGTCAGCGCAACCACGCGAGCGGGTACCTGTTGACGCACCCAGGCGCCAAGCTGACCTAACGCAATACGCGTATCCGCAACAATTAACTGTGGCGCATCAACATTAACGGGTTTACTCACTACCAGCGCGGCCGCACCGGCTTTTACTGCGTCAGCAGTAAAATCATGCGCATCAAAGTTTTCGCCTTTCAGAGCGATAAATAGACAACCGGCGGTGATCTGGCGAGTATCAGTCGTGACGCTATCGATGTGAGCATCGTTACCGACTAATTGCGCATTGAGTACATCGCGTAACGTTTGCAGAGAGACAGAGATCATGCGATCACCCCCAGCAAACGTGCAGCAGTGACGCGATCCGAATAATCGAGACGTTGATTGCCAACAATTTGATAATCTTCATGGCCTTTACCGGCAATCAGTACCACATCATCAGGTTTAGCCTGCATGATAGCGCTGGTTACGGCTTCAGCACGGCCATGAATCGCCTGCGCACGGCCTGCATCAAGCAGACCGGCAAGAATATCAGCAACAATAGCGCGAGGTTCTTCGCTACGCGGGTTATCGTCAGTCACGACCAGACGGTCAGCGTATTGTTCCGCGACACTGCCCATAAGTGGGCGCTTACCTTTGTCGCGATCGCCGCCACAGCCAAAGACACACCAAAGCTGCCCTTTACAGTGTAAGCGTGCCGCCGCTAAGGCTTTTTCTAATGCGTCTGGCGTGTGCGCATAGTCAACCACTACCGTAGGCTTGCCCGGAGCACTGAATACTTCCATGCGCCCACAAACCGGTTGCAGTTGGCTGGCGGTTGCCAGTAATTCTTGCAAGGAATAGCCTAATGACAGCAACGTAGCCAGTGCTACCAACAAGTTGCTAACGTTGAACGCCCCCATTAATGGGCTTTCAAGCAGGCCTTCGCCCCAGCTTGAATCGATATTGATGCTTGCTCCGCGGTCGTGATAATTCACGCTACGAGCCAGCAACCACTGCCCTGCCCTGCCGGCCGGAATATTATCTTCCATGCTCACTGCAACAGCATCAGGCAGTTTTGCTAACCAGCGCAGGCCAGTAGCATCATCAACATTAATAATTTTCTGACCGCTGCTATGGGTGGAAAACAGCTGCCATTTGGCCTGCTCATAGTTTTCCATATCGCCGTGATAGTCCAAATGGTCGCGGCTGAGGTTGGTGAATGCAGCTGCAGCAAAGGGTAAAGCGGCAACGCGGTGCTGAACCAAGCCGTGGGAAGAGACTTCCATCGCGGCAAAGGTTGCGCCTTGTTTTAGCAGATCGCGTAAAACCTGCTGCACCTGAACGGCAGAACCGGTGGTGTTCTCCGCTGGCACAACATGATTAAGCAGTCCGTTACCAACTGTGCCCATTACTGCACTGGTTTCGCCTAACAATTGGCTCCACTGCGCCAATAATTGCGTAGTTGTTGTTTTACCGTTGGTCCCCGTCACACCAACCAAACGCAGCGCTGCACCTGGCTGCGCATAAAAGCGTCCTGCCAGTTGCGACAGCTGAACGCTAACATTATCGAGGTAAATCACCGGTACACCGTGCATCGTTGTCACAGTGCCCGAGACAGATTTTCCTTCAGCCTCAGCGATTACCGCAGCAACACCTTGAGCAATTGCCTGTGGGATAAAGTCGCGCCCGTCGCTGTTGTGCCCTAAAATCGCGACGAACAGATCTCCGGCAGCCGCAATACGGCTGTCTAAAACCATCTCTTTTAGCTCAACCTGTGGGGCATCACTCACCCAAGGTGCTAGAAGGTCGCGTAAATTACGATCTGTCACCAGAAGCCTCTTTGTTGTTATTGGCCGTTACGTCATTTTCAGGGGATGGCAATGCATCCGGTTCAATGTTCATTGTTCTCAACACGCCGCCCATAATGGCGCCGAATACCGGTGCAGAAATCGCACCCCCATAGTATTTCCCGCCTTGAGGGTCGTTTATAACCACCACCAAGGCAAAGCGTGGATTACTCGCAGGCGCTACGCCGGCGGTATAAGCAATGTAGCGATTGACATATTTGCCATCTGGGCCGACTTTCTTCGCGGTACCGGTTTTAATCGCAATCCGGTATCCCTTGATTGCCGCTTTAACGCCGCCGCCGCCCGGCAGTGCCACGCTTTCCATCATGCGCACTACGCTGCGAACAAGAGGTTCAGAGAAGACGCGCTCACCAGAAACAGGTGGGTCAACCTTAGTAATGGAAAGTGGGCGGTAAATGCCCAAACTGCCGATCGTTGCATAGACTCGCGCTAACTGAAGTGGTGTCACCATTAGCCCGTAGCCGAAAGAGAAGGTGGCCCTCTCTATGTCAGACCACCGTTGTTTTTTGGGATATAAGCCACTGCTTTCTCCGACCAGCCCCAAATTGGTCGCTTTCCCCAACCCGAATCGCGAGTAAGTTTCTACTAACTCCGAGGAGGGCATCGCTAACGCCATTTTTGATACACCGACGTTACTCGACTTCTGTAAGACACCCGTGACTGAAAGCTCAGGGTATCTCGCCACATCTTTGATTTCGTGGCCATTAATATAGTAAGGCAACGTATTAAGTACGCTGTTTTCCTTCACTACGCCTTGTCTAAGCGCCGTCATCACCACCATAGGTTTAACCGTTGAACCCGGCTCAAAAATATCGGTAATGGCGCGGTTACGCATCGCTTCTTGTGGCGTATTAGCTAAGTTATTTGGGTTATACGATGGGCTGTTGGCCATCGCCAGTACTTCGCCAGTGTTAACATCCACTAGCACTGCAGTACCAGATTCGGCTTTGTTAAATGCCACAGCATTGTTTAGCTCGCGGTAAACCAGCGCCTGTAAACGCTCATCAATGCTTAATGCCAAATTGTGTGCAGCCTGGCTGTCCACTGAGGAGATATCCTCGATAACACGGCCCCAGCGGTCTTTACGGACGGTGCGTTCACCAGGCTGGCCGGTTAGCCAACGGTCAAAACTTTTTTCAACGCCTTCAATACCTTGCCCATCAATGTTAGTGACACCAATCACATGTGAGGTCACTTGCCCTGCCGGATAATAACGACGCGACTCTTGGCGCAGGAAAATCCCAGGCAGTTTTAATTTATGGACGTATTCACCAATCGCGGGGTCAATCTGGCGAGCCAGATAAACAAAACGCCCGCGAGGATTAGCATTGATACGGCTAGAAAGTTGGTCCAAAGGCATTTTCAAGGCGTCGGCCAAGGCTTTCCACTTTGGATCCAGCGTGATACCACCGCGATCGTTAACTTCTTTAGGATCAGCCCAAATCGCATTGACCGGCACACTTACCGCCAACGGCCGCCCGGCGCGATCGGTAATCATCCCGCGGGAAGTTGGTACGGTTTGTACGCGCAAAGAGCGCATGTCGCCCTCTTTGACCAGCCGGTCTGGATTGATTACCTGTAAGTAAGCCATTCGCAGCATCAATCCAAGCAGAGCAAGCAGAATACAGCCGCATAGCAACGCAAAACGCCAGCTTACAAAGCTGGCTTGATTTTCCTGGCGCTTATATTTCGCGGCACGTTTGGCTTTCATCTGGCGCTTATCATCTCCATGAGCGTGATGGTTTTATCTTTTATTGTTGAACCACAATTATTTCCTGAGATGGATCAACATGTTGCATATGTAATTTATCATTGGCGATACGTTCGACTCGACTGTGATCTCCAAGAGCATTCTCTTCCAAAATCAAGTTACGCCATTCAATATCTAGCGCATCTCGCTCCAGCACGAGCTGTTCACGCTGCGCCGTGAGTAAGCGAGTTTTGTGCGATATGGTCACTACCGCCAGGGCGCTGCCTAATACGGAGATCAGCAGCAACATCGGCAATTTGCCATGGCGAAAGATATCGCCAAAGATGACACCGACTAAACCATGGCGCTCGTTACCAATCACTGCGCGGTCCTCGCTGCAAAGCGTAATACTGAGCTACGTGCTCGGGTGTTTTCAGAAACTTCAGCTTCTGAAGGCATCATCTTGCCCAATGCTTTCAAGCTACGGCCACCTAAGCTAGAAATCTGCGCTTCCGTCATCGGGATACCAGCGGGAACCTGTGGGCCACGGCTGTGTTGGCGAATAAAGCGCTTCACAATGCGGTCTTCTAACGAGTGGAAGCTAATCACAGACAAGCGACCATCTTCCGCTAACACTTCAAGAGCACCATCAAGCGCGCGTTCGATCTCTTCCAACTCACTGTTGATGTAGATACGAATAGCCTGGAAGCTACGCGTTGCCGGATGTTTATGTTTCTCTCTGACTGGCGAGGCGTTAGCAATCAAATCAGCCAGTTCTTTGGTGCGTGTCATCGGCAATTCACGATTACGTTCCACAATGGCGCGAGCAATACGCTTAGCAAAACGCTCTTCACCAAAGGTTTTTAGCACCCAGGCAATGTCATCAGCTTCGGCTTTCATTAGCCATTCAGCTGCGGAATAACCTCGGGTCGGATCCATACGCATATCCAAGGGTCCATCGCGCATAAACGAGAAACCGCGTTCTGGATCATCAAGCTGCGGCGAAGACACACCAAGATCGAGTAATACGCCGTCAATACGCCCAACCAGTTCAAGATCGTGTACGTATTGTGAAAGATCGGAAAAAGGTCCGTGAATGATCGAAAAACGCGGATCGTCGATCGCTTCTGCTGCTTTGATCGCCTGAGGGTCACGATCGATTGCCAGCAAGCGTCCGGCCGGCCCAAGTTGGGACAGAATCAGACGCGAATGGCCACCTCGGCCAAAAGTTCCATCGATGTAAATCCCGTCTTGACGGATGTTGAGGCCGTTAACGGCCTCATCGAGCAACACGGTAGTATGTTTATAATTTTCTGACATGCTTATAGCGACAAGTCCTGTAATCGTTCAGAAAGCGGTTCCTGAGACGATTGTTCAGTGTCAATGTCTTCCTTAACTTGTTGATACCAGGTCTGTTCATCCCACAGTTCAAACTTATTGAACTGTCCAACCAGCATCACTTCTTTGGCAAGCCCGGCGTGTTGCCTCAACGTGGTAGCAATCAATAACCGGCCTGCGTTATCCATCTGACATTCACTGGCATGGCCCAAAAGCAGGCGTTGAATACGACGCTCAACTGGATTCATGCTCGACAGACGGGACAATTTTTGTTCGATAACTTCCCATTCAGGGAGGGTATAAAGCAGAAGGCAAGGGTGATGGAGGTCTATGGTACAAACCATTTGACCTTGTGATTCCTCGTTCAGTAAATCCCGGTATCGGGTGGGCACCGCAAGACGCCCTTTACTGTCGAGATTAACCATCGTTGCACCACGAAACATCGTCGTGTTACCCCTTAATGACCTTTTTCACCACTTTACTCCACAAATTCCCACTTAAAAGAGTTTACGGATGGTTTTAAAACCTTGTCAAGCCAGACCGACAGCGGTTTGATAATATTTACAGGGCCTGACGATGAGTTTGCACAGTGATAAGGGGGAGTGAGGTGAAAGAATAAAAAATAACGTCATGATAAGTTGAGGAAATTTCTTTAAACCTATTACTTTCGATTAAAAAAAAACCAAACTGAACATTATTTATCTATTTATATTCTGCCGCTACCGCTTTCTCAATTCTTAGCCAAGAAGTTTAAAGACGGTTGATTTTTCGCACCGCCTCCTTCTCTTACCCCCCTAACAATGGTTAGTTTCACTTTATAACGTGAGTTTTCTGCGCCTTAGAGTGGCAGCCACACTTACTTAGCAAAAAAGCCATACAAAGCGGGGGCGGAATTCTACAGCAGAATATTCATCGGCATTAACGTATTTTGAAAATTAATATTACTTAATTAAGTAGCAAAAATTGTTGCTGACAATTAACTCATTAAGATTATTCTCAAACTTTCAATAACAACAATATTACAAAGGGATTAAGAATAGCTTTACGTTAGAAAGCAGAGAAATAATCAACATGAATCGAGAGATGATGAAATAAGAGTGACAATAGCGGCGGGGATAAGAACAAGATAACGCGAGTTTTTAGCCCTCAATAACGGAAAAATGGGGCTCAAGGAACTGCGCTGAGGCAGGCAAATCTACAGCGGAATTAGGGGACATCAAAGGCGGCACATTGATATCCCCAATATCAGAAAACTAATTGCGACTCAGGCGGCCACGATGGAACAAGTTACGACGGATACGCGTCAAACCTGACTTCGGTTTTTTCGGCTCATCAAGGCAAGCCAATACCAGTTCTAACACCCTTTCAGCGACATCCCGATGGCGTTGTGCGACCGCCAACACTGGGCATTCGAGAAAATCGAGCAGCTCATTATCACCAAAAGTGGCAATTGCCAAATCAAGCGGTAAACGCCCTTGCTGTTTTAATGTGACATCCATTACGCCTTGCAGCAGTGCAAACGAAGTCGTAAACAAGGCATTAGGCATCTCATGAGTTTTCAACCATTCGGCGAAAACCAGTGACGCTGATTCTCGATCATAGGCGTTGGCATAAAGATAATTTGGCTGACGCTTATCTCCTTCCCAAGCTTGGCGGAATCCTTGTTCACGCAAAAAGCTAACCGATAGTTCTGGCAGCGCGCCCAAGTAAAGCACCGATTCGGCTGGGAATTCACGCAGTTCTTTAGCCAGCATATGCGCATCGTCCTGGTCGGCACCCACCACGCTAATGAAATGCTCCGGGTCTAATGCGCGATCGAGCGCAATTATCGGGAACGGATCGTTAGCCCAACGCTGATAGAATGGATGTTCAGGCGGTAATGATGTCGAAATAATAATCGCATCAACCTGACGCTGTAACAGATGTTCAACGCAGCGCATTTCGTTATCAGGCTGATCTTCAGAACAGGCAATCAGCAATTGATAGCCGCGCTGACGAGCTTGTCTTTCGAGGTAATTGGCTATTCGTGTGTAGCTGGTATTTTCAAGATCCGGGATCACCAACCCAATTGAGCGAGTCCGCCCGGCACGCAGCCCAGCAGCGACAGCATTAGGGTGATAGTTATGCTCCTTCACGACGGCCATGACTTTCTCGACCGTTTTATCGCTGACACGATACTGCTTCGCCTTGCCGTTAATAACATAACTGGCCGTTGTGCGCGAAACACCCGCTAACCTCGCGATTTCATCCAGTTTCACCGGAAAACCTCTTAGTGAATGAAAAATTATTTAGGATATGTAACCTGATAAAACCTTGCTGAGCAAGGTGTTTTAGAGAATCGAGTCAACAGTAAGTAATAAAAAAGCCCAACTCAAGGTTGGGCTTAATAGCAGTTATGATTGTAGATATAAGGCTTTAGGAATAATACGTAAGTAATAATATTCCTCTAGGCCGCCTCTCACATCATTACGCGCCGCGCGATACGCCAACGACACCAGAACGAGCCACTTCAACAATTTCAGCAACTTCACGCATTGTTTTCAAGAATGCATCGAGTTTATCGCTAGTACCAGCAAGCTGAACCGTATAAAGCGTTGGTGTGACGTCAACAATCTGGCCACGGAAAATCTCAGTGGTACGTTTAATTTCTTCACGCCCCTGACCCGATGCCTGCAATTTGACCAACATAATCTCACGTTCAACGTGAGCATCTTGCAGCAGCTCATTAACACGCAGAACATCCACGAGTTTATGTAATTGTTTTTCGATTTGTTCCAACACCTTGGCATCACCGACAGTTTGAATTGTCATGCGCGATAAGGTTGGATCATCGGTTGGCGCAACCGTCAGACTCTCGATGTTGTAACCACGTTGTGAGAACAGGCCGACAACACGCGACAGAGCGCCTGATTCGTTTTCTAATAAGACTGATAAAATCCGGCGCATGATTAGGTCCTCTCCGTTTTGCTTAACCACATATCGTCCATACCACCGCCACGGATTAACATTGGGTATACGTGTTCGGTTCCATCAACGCTGATATCAACAAATACCAGACGATTTTTCTCTGCTAACGCTTGCTCAAGTTTGCTTTCCAGTTCGTCAGGATGACGAATAGCAATCCCGACATGGCCATAAGCTTCTGCCAGCTTGACGAAATCAGGCAGTGATTCCATGTAGGATTGCGAGTGACGGCCAGAATAAATCATGTCCTGCCACTGCTTAACCATGCCCAGATAACCGTTATTGAGGTTAATGACCACCACCGGCAGATTATATTGCAGCGCAGTAGACAGCTCCTGAATGTTCATCTGGATACTGCCATCACCGGTAATACAGATGACGGTTTCATCCGGCAATGCCAGTTTCACGCCTAGCGCCGCAGGCAAGCCAAAGCCCATGGTGCCCAAGCCGCCAGAGTTAATCCAACGACGTGGTTTATCAAATTGATAATGCAGCGCAGCAAACATCTGATGCTGGCCTACATCGGAGGTAACATACGCATCACCGTGAGTCAGACGATGCAATGTCTCAAGCACCGCCTGCGGTTTGATGGTGCCACTATTTTTATCAAAGCTCAGGCAGTTGCGCGCACGCCACTGCTCAATGCTTTGCCACCAATCGCGCAGCGCATCAAATTCTTGCTTATCATCAGATTGCTCTAACAGCTCAAGCATTTGAACCAGTGTTTGCTTGGCATCACCAACGATCGGAATATCAGCATTGACGGTTTTAGAAATTGACGTTGGGTCAATATCGATATGCATCACGGTAGCATTTGGACAGTACTTAGCCAGATTATTGGTCGTACGATCGTCAAAACGCACGCCGATGCCGAAAATCAGATCGGCATTATGCATGGTCATATTGGCTTCATAAGTACCGTGCATCCCCAACATACCGACGCTTTGGCGATGCGTACCAGGGAAAGCGCCCAGCCCCATCAACGTGCAGGTCACCGGCAGGTTCAGTTTCTCGGCCAGTTGCAAGATTTCAGCGTGGCATTCTGAGTTAATGGCACCACCACCAACGTACAACACAGGTTTTTTCGCTGCGAGCAGGGTTTGCAAACCACGTTTAATCTGACCGCGGTGCCCTTGTACCGTTGGGTTATATGAGCGCAGGCTAACCTGTTCTGGATAGGTGTATGGCAGTTTAATTTGTGGATTGACCACATCCTTTGGCAAATCGATCACCACCGGACCTGGACGCCCGGTTGCCGCAAGATAAAACGCCTTTTTAATGGTGGCAGGAATATCTTCAGCGCGTTTTACCAAGAAGCTGTGTTTCACCACTGGGCGGGAAATCCCCACCATGTCACATTCCTGGAAAGCATCAGAACCGATCAATGCGCTATGCACTTGGCCTGATAGCACCACCATCGGGATAGAATCCATGTAAGCGGTAGCAATGCCGGTAATCGCGTTAGTCGCACCCGGACCAGAGGTGACGAGTACTACGCCGACTTCTCCGGTTGCGCGTGTATAGCCATCGGCCATATGCACCGCGCCCTGCTCGTGTCGGACCAACACATGATCAATCCCGCCGACGGTATGTAGCGCATCGTAAATATCCAATACCGCGCCGCCGGGATAACCGAATACATGCTTAACGCCCTGATCGATCAACGATCGGACGACCATCTCCGCTCCTGATAACATCTCCATGGGTTTGCCTCCAGGCTTTTGCTTCTCATTTAACTAGTATGATTTGTTTTTATGTGAGGGTGGAAATCGTTTCCACGCGCTCTAAGGTAAGTGGGCAATGCCCCGATGTTCTTACACCCGATATGGTTATGTACCTTAACGTGAGACATTAAGGCAGGCAAACAGCAAAAAGGAATAAAATTGGCCAACTTTCATTCGGCGACTGTTAAAAATGAAACAATCCAGATAAACCACTGAATAGCGGCGTGACCATCTCACAAAAATCAGGGGTAAATAAGAAAGAACAGGATTAAATTATTCTTACTGCATGGCACCACAATAAAGTGACACAGATCACATTTAGCTATTCCACAGCAATAATCAGCCATCGTGCAGATTAAGGTTGATAGAAAAATACCCGGCAATTCCATTCAACACTCAGCTCGCTTTTCTGTGAGATTTTACAAAATGTCATACTCTATCTTTTTTTAATCCCCAAAAAACACAGCAGTTAAAAGCTCCAAAAAACAAAACAAAAGCAGTCAAACAAACCAGAATTCACGATCCACGAGTGCTGAAATCAGAGTTATTCAATAGCAACGTTCTCACAATGACATATTGATAAAATGCGTAGTTATCTCCTGATATAAAAGAATTTTTTTACCCATCCATTTGTAGAACTTCGCCAGTTGTCGCAAATTCATTTCTGAGCTTAATTTTTCTCATCGATGTTAATGAGCGAAATTTTTAAAGAATATTGCTCTAAATGATAACTACTTTCATTTATGGTAATTAGGGACTTATTTCCTGCCGTGCGGTTGACATAACAGACGCATTCACGTATCAATTTAAGCCAACGGCAAATACCAACCGCTTTTCCTAAGATGAAAAGCCAAACAAACAAGCGAGAATCTGAATCCAATGTCAATGACTACCCTCCTCCTAGGCCTACTACTCAACGCAGAAACTTTGCGCGGTATGCCAGTGGGCGGAAATCAGAACTGATTCAGGCTCCACAGACAACAAACCCGCGCTAATGCGCGGGTTTTTTTTTATCCGCAAAGCGCGAAAGTAAACGAGACAAGGAAACAAACCATGAGCGATCAAGTCATTATTTTCGATACCACGCTGCGTGATGGTGAACAGGCTTTGCAAGCCAGCCTGAGCGTTAAAGACAAAATTCAAATAGCGATGGCGCTGGAAAGAATGGGCGTTGACGTAATGGAAGTCGGCTTCCCAGTATCTTCTCCTGGCGATTTCGAGTCGGTGCAAACCATCGCTCGCCAGATTAAAAACAGCCGCGTCTGTGGTTTGGCTCGCTGTGTTGACGGCGATATCGACGCGGCAGCAGAAGCATTGCGCGTCGCAGAAGCCTTCCGTATTCACGTGTTCTTGGCAACGTCAACGCTGCATATCGAATCGAAATTAAAGCGTTCGTTTGATCAGGTATTGGACATGGCGGTGCACTCTGTCAAACGTGCGCGTAATTACACTGATGACGTTGAATTCTCTTGTGAAGATGCGGGCCGTACGCCATTAGATAACCTGTGCCGCGTAGTAGAAGCGGCTATCAAGGCCGGTGCCACCACTATCAATATTCCTGATACCGTCGGTTACACCACGCCGCACCAGTTCAGCGGGATTATTACCAATCTGTATGAGCGCGTGCCAAACATCGATAAAGCCATTATTTCCGTACACTGCCATGACGATTTAGGGATGGCTGTCGGTAACTCCATCGCCGCTATTCAGGCTGGTGCTCGTCAGGTTGAAGGCACATTGAACGGTATCGGTGAACGTGCAGGTAACACCGCACTGGAAGAAGTGATCATGGCTATCCGCACCCGCTCGGAATTCATGAATGTGCACACCAACATCAATCACAAAGAAATCTATCGTACTAGCCAAATCGTTAGCCAGATTACCAACATGCCAATACCTGGCAACAAGGCTATCGTCGGCTCTAACGCTTTCGCGCACTCTTCAGGTATCCACCAAGACGGCGTGCTGAAAAATCGCGAAAACTACGAGATCATGACCCCAGAATCTATCGGTCTGAATCAAGTACAGTTGAACCTGACTTCGCGCTCAGGCCGTGCGGCGGTAAAACACCGCATGGAAGAAATGGGGTATAAAGAATCCGACTATAATATGGATCACCTGTACACAGCCTTCTTGAAGCTGGCGGACAAGAAAGGTCAGGTCTTTGATTACGATTTGGAAGCCTTGGTCTTCATCAACAAACAGCAAGAAGAGCCAGAGTTCTATCGTCTGGACAACTTCACCGTACAGTCTGGTTCTAACATCACCGCGACCGCTTCAGTCAATCTGGCCTGTGGCGAAGAGATTAAAACCGAAGCAGCAACCGGCAATGGCCCAGTCGATGCAGTATATCAAGCCATTAACCGCATCACGGGTTACCAAATTGAGTTGGTGAAATATCAGCTGACCGCCAAAGGCCAAGGCCGCGATGCGCTGGGTCAGGTTGATATTGTGGTCTCTTACGAAGGTCGCCGCTTCCACGGCGTCGGTTTAGCAACAGACATTGTTGAATCCTCGGCGAAAGCGATGGTTCACGTACTGAACTGCATCTGGCGCAGTAAGCAGGTCGAAAAAGAGAAACAACGCCTGCATAACGATCAACAGCAAAAATTTACCACAGTATAAATAATTAGAGACAGGAAACGGTGTGAACATGAGCAAGACCTATCATATTGCCGTCTTACCCGGAGACGGAATCGGCCCTGAAGTAATGGCACAAGCTTATAAAGTATTGGACGCTGTGCGTCAGCGCTTTGGCCTGAAAATTACCACAAGCGAATACGATGTTGGTGGCGCAGCCATCGATAAACATGGCAGCCCATTGCCACAGGCAACCGTTGCAGGCTGTGAACAAGCCGATGCTATCCTGTTTGGCTCCGTTGGCGGTCCAAAATGGGAACATTTGCCACCAAACGATCAGCCAGAGCGTGGTGCGCTGCTGCCACTGCGTAAACACTTTAAGCTGTTCAGCAACTTGCGCCCTGCTCGCCTGTATCAAGGTCTGGAAGCGTTCTGTCCGCTACGTAGCGATATCGCCGCCAAAGGCTTTGATATCCTGTGTGTACGTGAATTAACTGGCGGTATCTACTTCGGTCAGCCTAAAGGTCGTGAAGGCCAAGGCATGCACGAAAAAGCTTTCGATACCGAAGTGTATTACCGCTTCGAAATTGAACGTATTGCGCGTATCGCCTTCGAGTCAGCACGCAAACGTCGCAGCATCGTGACCTCTATCGATAAAGCTAACGTATTACAGACGTCGATCATGTGGCGTCAAATCGTCAACGAGATCGCCAAAGAATACCCAGACGTTACGCTGAGCCACATGTACATCGATAACGCCACCATGCAGCTGATCAAAGACCCATCGCAATTTGACGTGTTGCTGTGCTCTAACTTGTTCGGCGACATCCTGTCTGACGAATGCGCCATGATCACCGGTTCAATGGGGATGTTGCCTTCTGCCAGCATGAACGAACAATCATTTGGTCTGTTTGAACCAGCAGGCGGTTCTGCACCAGATATCGCGGGCAAAGATATCGCAAACCCAATCGCTCAGATCCTGTCTGCTGCCCTGCTGTTGCGTTACAGCCTGGGTGAAGATGAGGCAGCTAATGCTATCGAGCAGGCCGTGAATACTGCATTAGAACAAGGTCATCGTACCGGTGATTTGTCTAACGGCGGCAGTGCAGTTGGTACCAGTGAAATGGGTGATATTATCGCCCGCTTTGTGACTCAAGGGGCATAACATGGCCAAGACCTTATATCAGAAATTATACGATGCGCACGTGGTGTTCGAAGCACAAAACGAAACGCCGCTGTTGTATATCGACCGCCACTTGGTACATGAAGTGACCTCGCCACAGGCCTTTGATGGTCTGCGCGCGATGAACCGTAAAGTGCGTCAGCCGGGCAAAACCTTTGCCACCATGGATCACAACGTTTCAACGCAGACCAAAGATATCAATGCCAGCGGTGAAATGGCGCGTATTCAGATGCAGGAGCTGATCAAGAACTGTGCTGAATTCGGCGTACAACTGTATGACTTGAATCACCCGTTCCAAGGTATCGTGCACGTTATCGGTCCAGAACAAGGTATGACCTTACCGGGTATGACCATCGTTTGTGGTGACTCGCATACTGCGACTCACGGTGCGTTTGGTTCACTGGCTTTCGGTATCGGCACCTCCGAAGTAGAACACGTTCTGGCGACGCAAACCCTGAAACAGGGCCGCGCTAAAACCATGAAAATCGAAGTCACTGGCGATGCGCCAGCGGGCATCACGGCTAAAGATATCGTATTGGCAATTATCGGAAAAACCGGTAGCGCTGGCGGTACCGGCCACGTTGTAGAATTCTGCGGCAAGGCAATTGAAGCCTTGAGCATGGAAGGCCGCATGACCTTATGCAATATGGCCATCGAGATGGGTGCCAAAGCGGGCCTGGTTGCACCGGATGAAACCACTTTTGCTTATCTGAAAGGCCGCCAGTTTGCGCCTAAAGATCAAAATTGGGACGAAGCGGTTGCTTACTGGAACACCCTGAAAACCGATGCTGATGCTAAGTTTGACAGCGTAGTCACTTTGAATGCTGCGGATATCGCGCCACAAGTGACCTGGGGAACCAACCCAGGCCAGGTAATGGCAGTGAATCAGGTTATCCCTAATCCAGAATCCTTCAGCGATCCAGTTGAACGCGCTTCAGCTGAGAAAGCCTTGGCTTATATGGATTTGCAGCCAGGTATCCGTCTGACTGACGTGTCTATCGACAAAGTGTTTATCGGTTCTTGTACCAACTCACGTATCGAAGATTTACGTGCAGCCGCGGCGATTGCCAAAGGCCGTAAAGTCGCGAATGGCGTACAGGCTATCGTCGTACCTGGTTCAGGCCCGGTGAAAGCACAGGCTGAAGAAGAAGGGTTGGATAAAATCTTTATCGATGCCGGTTTTGAATGGCGTCTGCCGGGTTGCTCAATGTGTCTGGCGATGAACAATGACCGCCTGAACCCAGGCGAGCGCTGTGCCTCTACCAGCAACCGTAACTTTGAAGGTCGTCAAGGCCGCGGTGGTCGTACTCACTTGGTGAGCCCGGCAATGGCAGCAGCGGCAGCGGTTACTGGTCGTTTCGCCGATATCCGTGAATTGAACTAAGAGGGAAATACCATGGCTAAATTTACTCAACACATCGGTCTGGTGGTTCCTTTAGACGCAGCAAACGTCGATACCGATGCGATTATCCCAAAACAGTTTCTGCAAAAAGTGACCCGCACTGGTTTTGGTCAGCACCTGTTTAACGACTGGCGTTTTCTGGATGATGCAGGCAAGCAGCCTAACCCAGATTTCGTGCTGAACAAACCACGCTACAAAGGTGCGAGTATTTTGTTAGCGCGTGAAAACTTTGGCTGTGGCTCATCGCGCGAACATGCGCCTTGGGCGCTGACTGACTACGGTTTCCACGCGGTGATCGCTCCAAGCTTTGCCGATATCTTCTACGGTAACTCATTCAACAACCAACTGCTGCCGATCACCCTGAGCGAAGCGCAGATTGATGAGCTGTTCCAACTGGTAGAAGCCAACGAAGGCATTACCTTCACGGTGGATCTGGAAGCACAGACCGTGCAAGCTGGAGATAAAAGCTATCCGTTTGAGATCGACGCCTTCCGCCGCCATTGCATGATCAATGGCTTGGATAGCATCGGTTTGAGCTTGCAGCATGAAGAGAACATCTCAGCTTACGAGCAGAAACAACCGGCGTTTATGCGCTAAGTAACAACATAGCCTTTATGTGCTGCGGGGTGATAAACACCGCAGCACATTATCAACACTCCCTTTCCCCATTTTCGCTATCAGCCGCAATAAACCTGGCTAATCACGCCTTGCTGGTCAGAAACAATATTCAAACGTTCAGCGTTGAAATCCATCGTTACCCCGGTATTCGGTACAATATGGCGCATGGGTTTGGCAAAACGCATACCATCTAATATCGATGCAGGTTTGCCGACTAGATAATGGAAAGAAGCGGCCTGACACATATCCGGCGGCTGTGAATTATCGATATTTTTCACGCTATCAGCGTGATTTTGACAGCCAGCGAGTGATAAGAAAGCCAGAGAGGTAAGGAGAATAATTTTCTTATTGATCATAGAAATACTCACGCTTCAAATGGAAAAAGATGACATTGTGACATAGTCATATGCATTGTTGTCGCGTAATAGAATAGCAGCCAAACTTAAAGTATGACCGCGATAGCATCGATACTTCCTGTCTGAGGTGTGATGTAAAAAGAGTAAACAGACATGGATCTGGGTAAGAAAAGACACCATCGCCATGATATTATTCCCTCTCATAGGGTAATTTTTTACTTTCTCCCCTGCCTCGTTTAATCCTATGCACTAAGCAGTTTTTTACATCCCAACGCTCTCTGTTCAGTAAACACTCTCCGTGATAGAACTAGTTTATATAAAACAGTTGCTGAGAGAGACCGATGAGAAAAATCATCATAGATACAGATATTGGTGTGGATGATGCATTTGCCATCGCGTACGCAGCAAAGCATTTTGACCTGCTCGGTTTGACTACCATTTTTGGTAATGTTCAGGTCGGACAGGCTGTGAAGAATGCTAAATTCTTCAGCCAGAAAATGCATATCGATGTGCCCATTTTCCGCGGCTGCTCCCGTCCACTGGCATTACCCCCCGATCACCCCAATGTCGCAGTACATGGCGCAGATGGCTTGGGAGATGCATACGATAACCCTTGTGACGACCACGCGGGCGATGCTATCCGATTTATCATCGACACAGTAAAAGCCTTTCCCGGCGAGGTGACACTTGTCGCTATCGGCCCGCTGACCAACCTTGCTACGGCCATTAACCTAGCGCCGGAAATTATCCCATTAGTCAATGGCGTGGTGATTATGGGAGGTGCGTTCGGCACCGATGGCAATAGTGGTAACGTAACGCCTCATTGCGAATTCAATATATGGAAAGATCCACACGCTGCTGATCAAGTGCTGACAGCCAACTGGTCTGTCACCTTATTGCCATTAGATGTCACTCATAAAGTATTACTGCTCGGCGATGAAGTTCGTCAAATCAACCAACAAGTGTTGAGCGACATCTCGCGTAATTATATGAATTACAGCCTAAAGCGTGAAGGCTTTGAAGGCATGGCGCTGCATGACACATTAACGATTTCTTGGCTGATTAATCCGCAGTGGTATACCACCGTAGAATCACCGGTACGGGTGGTGACTGAAGGTATTACTCGCGGCCAGACACTTTATCGCCAAACACATCTGGGTTCTCGTTTTAATCCTTTTGATGGATTAAAAGCGCAGCGCCTGTGCATAGGCGTAGATTCTGAAGCAGTGAAAGCTCACTTTATTCAATCTATGTCGGCATAGCCTCCGACAATATACCAGCACCCAATACAGGATTATTTTTATACGGTTAACCATAACCGTATAAAAGCTTACTGTTGCTATAAAAATAAAATAATAAATTAACATTCGACACCAGAGGAGTACCGCATGAAGTATCTCATCGCTATTTTAGGAATTATTGCCTTTCTTTTATTGGCATGGGCCGTAAGTTTCGACAGGCAAGCTATTAAAAAAAGGCCATCCCATTGCTAACTTGTTTGATTATTCAAGTTTTACTGGCCGCATTTTTAATTAACACTTCTCTTGGTGTATCTATTATCAGTTCGATCGTATTTGTCTTCACCCAAATAATGACCAGCGCCTCAGTTGGCATAGATTTTGTGTTTGGTGGACTACTCAACAAAGGCGAATGGAGCTTCTTGCTGAGCGCATTAATGCCCGTTGTTTTTATCTGTGCACTCATCGGTATTTTAAAATACTTTAAAATCATCCAGTATGCGATGGCAGGCCTTGGCTCGGTACTCAACTATGTCACGCGGGTTGGCAAGATGGAGTCTTTTAGCATCCTGTGTTCTACCTCGCTAGGCATGGCCGCACCTTTTATTACTGTTCGGGAATACTTCGACAGCCTGAACCGCAAACAAGTTTATGCTTTAGCGGCTGCATCGATCTCCTCAATCGATTTGAGCATTTTGGCTTCTTATATGAAGATCATTAATCCAACTTATGTTGTGTTGGCATTATTCCTCAATGTATTTAGCTTCTTTATTATCTTAACGCTTATTGCTCCAGCAAATGAAGATACTGCACCTAATTTCGATATTATGCACACTGAAGAAGGCATTGGATTTTTTGAAACACTGACAGAGCATATTTGGGATGATTTTAAAATTGTTGGTGCTTGCGTAGCAATGTTAATTGCCTTTATTGCATTAATTGATTTATTCAATGTTATTTTCAATGGAATATTTGGCGTCTCTTTCCAGAATATCCTTGGCTATGTTTTCTCTCCATTAGCATTCCTGATGGGGATTCCATGGCATGACTGTGTTAAAGTCGGCGGTATTATTGCGACCAAGCTGATAGCAAATGAATTCGTCGCGATGATGAGTCTGAAAGATATAACCGCACAGTTATCCCCAAGAAGCCTGGCAATTACCTCGGTATTTCTGATTTCATTCGCTAATTTCGGCTCTATTGGCATCATTGTTGGTATCGTCAAAGGGCTGAGCCAGGCGCAAGCGAAAGTAGTGGCAGGATTTAGCCTGCGTTTGATTTACGGTGCGTCATTGGTCAGTTTACTAACGGCAACTGTCACCAGTTTGGTGCTGTAAGCGATAACAACAGAGGAGGCATGATGCCTCCTCTAATGAATAAAACCTGATGAGTGATGTAGCGCTTTTATTTCGTTAACGCAACAATGCCCATAGTTACCGCGGCAACGGCGGCAGCACCACCAGCTATCGCACCTGCAGTTTCCCAGTTATCCTGCGTTGTGCCTTTCATGCAGGTATTCGTATGCACTAAACGGCCTTGATCATCGTAGACCGGCACGCATGGCGAGTTAGTTGCACACCCAGCAAGTAGAGTAGTTAAAAGCCCAGCGATAATTAATTTGCTCATGGTATTACCTTTATGGTTTCACCCTCTGCAATGGCAGTTTGAGTGATTATCGTTCGATTTTATCATCAAAAAATCGAGCCCATTAATGGTGAATATTTACAAATTATGTTTGATGTAAAGATACGAGAAAAACGGTGAAGTTACTTATGGTTGCGTTGCAACCACTGCTCAACATTGGTCAGTGGGATATTGTGCTGCACATTAAAGCTCTGTTCCATAGGCCATGAAACACCTTTCCCTTTCGCAAAAGCAACGCGGTATTTCGCCACAATGTCCTCTGGAGAATTAGCCAGATCCTGACTTAATTTAGCCAGGCTCCATGCAATACGCTTCACCTTTTTCCCCAGTACCTTGTCTAATAAATCCGCCAGTTGTTGATAAGTAATGGTCTCACCAGCGGTATAAACCACCTGATTCACCAACCGTGGCTGAACAAGTAAAATTTCCCGGGTGAGCACACCAATATCATCAGGCGTTGTCAGTGTCACCGCATTATCCCAAGCGCCTAATGCGTTAACGCTGTTATCGGAAAAGTTGACGATGCCAAAGGCCGGATCAAACAGATAGCTGGTAAACATCCCGGTGGATACAATCACCCATTCAGTTGAATTTTGCCCACGCAACATAGCGCGTACATCGAGTTGTTCGTCCCACGTTGTTTGGCCGCTGCCTTTTCCCACCAGGTCGTAGTCCACACCAAATTGCCAAGGGACATAGCGCTTAACTCTAGCTTCCAATACGGCTTGCGTAATTTTGATCTGCGTTCCGCTCCCTGCAATAAAACCAGTACAACAGATCACCGTATCAAACGGTGCAAAACAGTTAGCCAATGTACCAATCGATTCATCTACCAAATCGCCCGCGACCAGGCCAATACCCAAATCACGTATCTGCTGAATATGGGCGACTTTTTCCGGATTTGAACTCTCAATCGTCGATGAGCGTAATAATACGGATACCCTTGTCCCAGTCGTATTGGCCAGGCTGCGTAACATGGCCATACCAAGCTCTCCCGCGCCAAGTACCAGAATAGAATGAAGATTGTTTTTAGCGTTGACGTTCATGGGCTTCTCCTGTGTAGTTGCCGATAGCGTTACATCTCTAAAAACTAAGAACAAGAAGGCACACCGATGATACCGGGGAGTAAAATGGACCGAAAAAGTTTGATCGCCAGCTCGCAGGCCGCGTGCGACGCGCTCAGCGCCGATGATGATGGTTTGAAACGAGAAGTGCTATCGCACGCAGGGAACCGCTGGTCATTAGGCATTGTTTACGCACTCGGCGTCAGCGGTAGATTACGTCATGCAGAAATTGGCAGAAGGATGGAAGGCGTCACACAACGTATGCTGACCCGTACTTTACGCCAGTTGGAACGAGATGGCCTGATTCTTCGTTATGACTACCAAGAGAAAGCTCCGCGCGTCGAATATGAACTCTCGGAGGTTGGTTTCGGGCTGTTGGAGCAGATGATCCCGCTATGGGGCTGGGTTATCGACAATGCGAATGAATTTCGTCAGGCGCGAACGGCTTTTGACAAAATCAATCCACAGCAACGCGTTGAGTAGTAACAACTATTATGCTAATTGCTGTCGCTAAATAACACGCCCGGCTAAAACGGCCAGGCATTGCTATAACGCGACAAGGTATGACGATATGCAGAGCAGCAATATTCACTGTTCATCAATACAAATCAGTCATCAGTATTAGCTATGCGCCGCACATTCCGTTTGACGATGTAAAGCCTTACGCCAATCTCCCGGTGTCTGACCAAACTGACGCTTGAAACTGCGGTTAAAAGATTGCTTTGACTCATAGCCTAATGCAATCGCCACATTGGCAATCGGCTCACCGCTGTTAACCAATCTTTGCGCAGAAATATTCAGCTTTTTGGCGCGGATATATTCACCAAGCGTTGAGCCAGTATGTTGTTTAAACATCCTTTGCAGATACCATTTTGAGTAGCCAGCTCGTTCGGCAACCGTATTAATGTCTAGTCGCCCTTCCAGATTTTTATCAATCCAGCTAGTTAAATCATGAATAAAATCAGTCGTGTTCATGCTCTTTCTCCCGTTTAGGGACGCCAGTGTATGTCCCGCTCTTTTTTTAGACTGCGGTGATCTGAAGATAAATGCAAGTATTATTGTTGCATTAAATTTAGCAATCTGTAGAGTCATCGTCCTCGCCAGAACGTCGTAACGAAAAAGAGCACTTAAAGTGTAACAATAATTCTTGCACTTTATTACACGCCTCCCTACAATCCCTCGCAGTTAATGTATCAACAATTGATACTTTAATCTTATTGACCTTCATTTCTCGCTGCAAAGTTGCATCTCTGAAAGATGCAAATCGGACCAAGCCCATTCAGGAAAAGGACATCACTCGGATAACAGGGCCGAGTGGATTACCTGACTGCGCATACTCATTGGAAATAAAAATAATGCTAAGCCTGCAACGTTACCTGCTTAATCAGAACCGTCGTGTTCCTGGAACGCGCATTGCACTGCAATTTTCTGCCGTGGCGCTGTTTGTTACCTTGCTCAGTGGTTGCGACAACAGCGTGGCGCAAAATGCCCCACCTCCGCCCCCTGCGGTGAGCGTCGCTGACGTGATAATTAAGCCTATTAGCCAATGGGATAACTTTAATGGCCGCATAGAAGCGGTACAGAGCGTGCAGCTGCGACCACGGGTTTCAGGTTATATCGATAAAGTGAATTACACCGAAGGCCAGGAAGTGAAGAAAGGTCAGGTGCTGTTTACCATTGATGACCGTACCTATCGCGCTGCGCTTGAGCAGGCACAAGCTGAGCTAGCGCGCGCTCGTAACCAGGCGAATCTGACCCACAGCGAGTCTGGACGTACCGAGAAACTGATTGGTACACAAGCGGTATCAACCGAAGTATGGGAACAGCGTAAAGCTGCCGCAGCACAGGCACAATCCGATGTATTGGCAGCACAGGCTCAGTTGGATGTTGCCCAGTTAAATCTGGATTTTACCCGTGTAACCGCCCCAATTGACGGTCGCGCCAGCCGTGCACTGATCACCGCCGGTAATCTGGTGACCGCCGGTGACAGCGCCAGCGTATTAACCACGCTGGTATCGCTGAACACCGTTTACGTCTACTTCGATGTTGATGAAGAAACCTTCTTACGTTATCAAGCTCAAGCTCGTAATGGGCAACCCGTTGCCACGCCGGGTAGCAAATTACCGGTACAAGTTGGGTTAGCTGGAGAAACAGGGTATCCGCACAGTGGTTATGTTGATTTTACCGACAACCAGTTAAACGCGGGCACCGGCACAATTCGCATGCGCGCCGTACTCGATAACAGCCAACGTCTGTTTACGCCGGGACTATTTGCCCGCGTCCAGATGCCAGGCAGCGCGCAGTTTGATGCCACGCTAATCAACGACAAGGCTGTATTGACCGATCAGGATCGTAAATACGTTTATGTCGTAGATAAAGACGGTAAAGCCCAGCGCCGCGATGTTGAGTTAGGTCGACTGTATTCCGGTCTGCGCATTGTGAAAAAGGGCTTGGTCAGCGGAGACAAAGTGATTGTTGATGGCGTACAGAAAGTCTTTATGCCGGGTATGCCAGTTAGCGCGAAACCCGTTGCTATGCTTGCTGCCGCTCCTGCTGCTTCCAACTAAGTCATAACCAGAGAATCCTGAATCATGGACTTTTCCCGCTTTTTCATCGACAGACCGATTTTTGCGGCGGTGCTGTCGATACTGATTTTTGTTGGTGGTGCGATCTCCATCCCACTGCTGCCGATTAGCGAATACCCGAACGTGGTACCGCCGAGCGTGCAGGTGCGTGCTACCTATCCGGGCGCCAACCCGAAAGTGATCGCTGAAACCGTGGCTACGCCGCTGGAAGAGTCGATCAACGGCGTCGAAAACATGATGTACATGAAATCCGTTGCCGGTTCTGATGGCGTGCTGGTGCTGACCGTAACCTTCCGCCCGGGGACTGACCCGGATCAGGCACAGGTTCAGGTACAAAACCGCGTGTCTCAGGCGCAAGCAAGGCTGCCGGAGGACGTGGTTCGCCAAGGGATCACAACCCAGAAGCAGTCTCCGACGCTGACGCTGGTCGTTCATCTGGCTTCCCCTTCCGGCAAATACGATTCGCTGTATTTAAGTAACTACGCGACGTTGAAGGTAAAAGACGAGTTGGCTCGTCTGCCGGGCGTGGGTCAAGTACAGATTTTCGGTGCTGGCGAGTACGCTATGCGCGTGTGGTTAGATCCGAATAAAGTCGCCGCTCGTGGGCTGACCGCCTCGGATGTGGTTGCCGCGATGCGCGAGCAGAACGTGCAGGTTTCTGCCGGTCAGCTCGGTGCCGAACCGATGCCAACCAAAAGTGACTATCTGCTGTCAATCAACGCACAAGGTCGCCTGAAAAACGAAGAAGAGTTCGGCAATATCATTCTGAAAACCAGCGACGATGGTACCATTGTGCGTCTGCACGATGTGGCACGTATCGAAATGGGTTCAGGCAGTTACGCGTTACGTTCACAACTTAACAATAAAGATGCGGTCGGGATTGGTATCTTCCAATCACCGGGTGCTAACGCCATTGATTTATCTGATGCCGTACGTGCCAAAATGACCGAGCTGGCAACCCGTTTCCCAGATGGCATGACCTGGCAAGCGCCGTATGACCCAACCGTATTCGTACGCGACTCCATAAGCGCGGTTATCCATACGCTGCTAGAAGCCGTGTTACTGGTTGTACTGGTCGTTATTCTGTTCCTGCAAACCTGGCGCGCCTCGATTATCCCACTGCTGGCTGTGCCAGTATCGGTAATCGGTACCTTTAGCATCTTGTATTTGCTTGGTTTTTCACTCAACACGTTAAGTCTATTCGGGTTAGTGCTGGCGATAGGGATAGTGGTCGATGACGCCATCGTGGTGGTGGAAAACGTCGAGCGAAACATCGAGGAAGGACTGGCACCGCTAGCGGCGGCGCATCAGGCCATGCGTGAAGTTTCAGGGCCAATCATCGCTATCGCGTTGGTACTGTGCGCCGTCTTCGTCCCGATGGCTTTCTTGTCCGGCGTAACCGGCCAGTTCTACAAACAATTTGCGGTAACTATCGCCATCTCCACGGTGATTTCAGCCATTAACTCACTGACGCTCTCCCCGGCGTTGGCGGCACTGTTGCTGAAACCACACGGCGCGAAAAAGGATATTCCGACTCGTATTATCGATCGTTTATTCGGTTGGCTATTCCGTCCGTTCAACCGCTTCTTCAATAAAAGCTCCGAACGCTATCAGAATGCGGTATCTCGTGCGCTGAGTCGTCGTGGTGCGGTATTTGTGGTCTATATCCTGCTGTTATGTGGCGCAGGCTTTATGTTCAACAAAGTACCGGGCGGCTTTATTCCCACTCAGGATAAACTGTACCTGATTGGCGGCGTGAAGATGCCGGAAGGCGCATCGCTGGAACGTACCGATGCGGTGATCCGAAAAATGAGCGCCATTGGTCTTAGCGTTGATGGTGTCAGTGATGCCGTTGCCTTCCCAGGCTTGAATGCGTTGCAGTTTACCAATACGCCAAATACCGGTACGGTGTTCTTTACTCTGAAACCTCTGAGCGAACGGACCCGCAGCGCGGTGGCGATCAACGCCGAAATCAACGCCAAGATCTCGCAAATTCAAGAAGGTTTCGCCTTCTCGATTATGCCACCGCCAATACTGGGGTTAGGTCAGGGTTCAGGGTATTCGCTGTATATTCAGGACCGGGCTGGTTTAGGTTATGGTGCATTGCAGACGGCAATAAACACCATGTCAGGCGCCATCATGCAAACGCCGGGAATGGGCTTCCCGATCTCCTCTTATCAGGCCAACGTTCCACAGCTTGATGCGCAGATCGACCGCGATAAAGCCAAGGCGCAGGGCGTTTCGCTTGATGAGTTGTTCGGTACGTTGCAAACCTATCTCGGTTCAACCTACGTCAATGACTTCAACCGTTATGGCCGTACCTGGAAAGTCATTGCCCAAGCCGATGGCCCTTACCGCCAAAGCGTAGAGGACATTGCTAACCTGCGTACTCGCAACGATAAAGGCGAAATGGTGCCAATCGGCAGTATGGTTAACATTACCACGACGTATGGACCAGACCCGGTGCTGCGTTACAACGGCTATCCGGCAGCTGATTTAATTGGTGATGCCGATCCTCGCGTGCTTTCATCTGCACAGGCAATGAGCGAAGTTAGCGCGCTGGCACAGAAAGTTCTGCCAAACGGTATGAACATTCAATGGACTGACTTGAGTTATCAGCAATCCACTCAAGGGCATGCGTCATTGATCGTCTTCCCGGTGGCTATCTTGTTAGCCTTCCTGGTACTGGCTGCCTTGTATGAGAGTTGGACGCTGCCGCTAGCGGTTATCTTGATTGTCCCGATGACCATGCTCTCCGCTCTGTTCGGCGTGTGGCTAACCGGTGGCGACAATAACGTCTTCGTGCAGGTTGGATTAGTCGTATTAATGGGGCTAGCTTGTAAGAATGCCATCTTGATCGTCGAATTTGCTCGCGAGTTGGAAATGCAAGGTCGCGGCATTGTTGAAGCCGCATTGGAAGCTTGTCGCCTGCGTCTGCGTCCGATTGTGATGACCTCCATTGCCTTTATCGCCGGGACAATCCCGCTGATCCTTGGTCATGGTGCCGGTGCAGAAGTGCGTGGCGTAACCGGGATCACGGTGTTCTCCGGGATGCTTGGCGTCACACTGTTTGGCCTGTTCCTGACGCCGGTGTTCTACGTCGCACTGCGCCGTCTGGTGACGCGCAAGCAATCAGCAGCGAGTGTCGAAGCCTAATAGAGAGTGTAAAGCAAAAAGGTCGAGCACTAGCTCGACCTTCAGACTACTGACAAAGCTGGTTATTAGGGAGAGTACGCCGTTGGGGTCGGAGCGGCTTGTCCGTCGAAGCGCCCCTAGGCGAACTATGCCCGGGTATCTCGGTACACCAGACAACTTTGTCATCAAACTCAGGTCGAGCATCAGCTCGACCTTTTTTATACGCGGAATTTAGAAAGGGAAAAGAGATGCGGAAGCAAACGCCATTAATTGGACTTTGCTAACCCTTTAGATTTTATGTCGTCACAGCCAGCCGGCGTGCCATTCTTCTCAAACTCTTCTAGCGCTTCAGCTACCGTGTGGCGAGACAGCACATCCAGCGAGGCTTCTTCCGCTTCACTCACAATAGATTTGAAATACCAGCAGGCGTTGGCACTCACCAAGCAGCGCGGCTCACCTTCGGGGCGTGCTGCCCAGATATGTTTATCATCAATCACCGCGCAATAAATATCACGCAAGGTAATCTCGTGAGCAGGACGACTAAGGGAAATAGAACCGGTACGCCCCAACGTTGAGACGATAATACCGTTACGTGTCAGTGGAACCATCAGTTTGCGAATAAAGCTCGGATTAGCTTCCAGACATGTCGCCAGTGTGGCACTGGTCGAGCGTATCCCTGCCTTTTCAGCCAAAGCAACGCTGAATACTATTTGCATAGCTGTCGGAAAGCGAAAATCTAACATGTCATTGTCCTGAGAGACGAGGTTCTTAGGGCTAAACTGGCGAACGTCTATCGCCAGAACCATGAACACCAATTGCGCAATAATATAACAAACATAGTTGCATTTTTGAAGTTTTGCGCTGGTTGACCACACAGATTGACCACCGCTGCTAACCTATTTGCTACAGCAATCGCAAATACGCCCTTCTTATTCTCATCAGACAATCAGGCTCGCGAATCATTACAGCCACATATAAAAAAACTACACGTCCTTCACCCGGAACATCATCACCAAGGAGAGTGAACACAACGCCAGCGCCGCCCAATACACTTGATAATGGCTAAAATACTGCACGATGCTGCCCTGTAGTACGCCAGCCAGAATCACGCCGGTCGAGATACTATTAGTAAATAAAGTGGTAGCGGAACCGGCACGCCCCGGCATTAAATCCTGAAAATAGAGCATACCAATAGCAGCAACAATACCGATAAACATCGCGTTAAACAGCTGCATCAACAACAAAGCCGTTTTGAATTGGAAAGCGATAATACCGGCATAAAACAGCACGCCGCTGAAAACAGCGAACAGCATCAAACGTTTTTTACCCAGGCGCTTTACCAGATAACCAGCAATCAGCATCGCCGGAATCTCAATTCCCGCCGCCGTCCCCATCAAGATCCCAGCCAAACCTTCTGGTAATCCCATATCATGGACAATATGCAACGGCATATCGATCAGATACATGGTGTTGGCCGTCCACATCAGTAAAGAGGCGAAGAACAGCAGGCGAACGTTCTTATTCTTCCAGGCACTTACCGGCGGCACCGCGTTATCAAGAGGTTGTTCAACACGCGCCACTGAAGGCAGGAAGAACCACACCATCAATGCACTAAGGACAAAGACGCCCATCGCGCTGAGATACATAAAAGTAAAACCATATTGCGTGGCTAAAACAAACGCCAGCGGCGGGCCTAATACCCATGCCAGTGATAATGTGGCACGCATCATCGAGCTGAACATCACCACTTCTTTAGCCGAGCGATCCGCATACTCACGCGCCAAAGCGAACAATTGCGGCATCGCGGCACTGGCCATCGCGGCTAACAATACGCCTAAGGTAATCAGCACCAAATAATCGCGGCTAAAGGCGAAGACTACACTGTTGCCAATTGCCATCAATGTACAAAAAACTAACAGCTTACGCCGATCGCCCCGGTTATCAGAACGTTTGGCAAGTAAAAAGCTTACCGCAATCCCTGCAACGGCATTGACGGTATAAAACAGTCCAACCCATATCGGTTTGGCATGAACCTCATTGGTCAGAAACAAACTCAAGGTTGGGTTTTGCAAAGCACCAGCGATGCCCGTCAAAAAAGAACACAGCAGGAAAACGACAAACACAGAATTAAAACGGGGCTTATGCATGATTCCTTCCCAGAAAGCGCTAGCGCCAATAAATAAAGCCAACAGTGTAGAGATTTTTTATTCAGATGACAGAGCAATAATGGCAGATAAGTATCCACCAATAGAATTAAAAAAAACCAGTGAGTTGCCCCACTGGTTGGCGAATTGCACCATTACTCAGAAAATTTCACGATACCCAAAATAATTGGCGTTGCATCAAGGCGGCAAGGAACCCCATCCCGAAACTTACTTAAGTAAGTTTCGGGTAAGTCACCATGGCCAACGCAGAAACGACGTTAAGTATGACGGGTATAGGTATGTTGGCAGCACTGCTCGTCATCAAGAGACTCAATATTCCACTGCATCAAATGTTCCAGTGTCTGCATGCGGAAGTTTTCAGGAATAATCGACAGACAATTAGCTTTGCTTTGGCTCTCCTGCGCAGCTATCGCAGCAAAATAACGCTGATAGAAACGGGCAATCAATGTGCTATTCATCTTTCTCTCCCGGGTTTCACTCGCCTGCTTACATAGCGCAAATTATCAGCGTATTATGAGGAAAAATAAATTGAACACTTGCTCTTACGGAGTTCCTCTTTTATGCCTTCATCTCGTCTACAGCAGCAATTTATTCGGTTATGGAAAAGTTGCCAGGGTCAGCAAATTGATACCACATTGCAGGCACTATCAGAGGTACTCAGCTGCTCGCGTCGCCACGTGCGCTCACTGCTAAGCAGCATGCAGGAAGAGGGTTGGCTCACTTGGCAAGCCGAGGCTGGGCGAGGAAAACGCTCGCGGCTGACTTTCCTGTTCACTGGGCTTTCTCTGCAACAACAGCGGGCTGAGGAGCTATTGGATCAGGATCGCATCGAGCAGTTAGTACAATTGGTTGGCGATAAAAAACTGGTGCGCCAAATGCTGTTATCACAAGTGGGGCGCAGTTTCCGCCAAGGCAAGCATATCCTGCGGGTACTCTATTACCGTTCATTACTTAATCTCCAGCCCGGCACCATGCTACGCCGTTCTGAAACTCACTTAGCTCGGCAGATATTTAACGGTCTGATTCGAATAAATGAGGAAAATGGGGAAATAGAAGGCGACCTCGCTCACCACTGGCAGCAAATCAGCCCGCTACATTGGCGCTTTTATTTACGCCCGGCGATCCATTTTCATCACGGCCGAGAGTTGGCAATGGCCGATATCACCAGCACCTTTGCTGAATTGCGCGAACATCGACTGTTTACTCACCTCAAGCGCGTGGAATCCACCATCGCAAATGTGATTGATATCCATCTCCATCACCCCGATCGCTGGCTGCCGTGGTTACTCGGTAACGCTCATGCCATGATCCTACCGCAAGAGTGGCGCACCTTGCCGGACTTCGCCCGGCAGCCTATCGGCACCGGCCCTTATTCGGTGATCCGTAACCAACAGACCCAACTAAAAATTCGCGCCTTCGATGAATATTTTGGTTACCGGGCATTGATTGATGAAGTGAACATTTGGGTGCTGCCAGAACTCACAGAAGAGCTGGTACATTCCGGCGTACAGCTTCAGGCCGACGAATCAGATAACGACGAATTGGAGAGCCGTTTGGAAGAAGGTTGCTATTGTTTGATGTTCGATCGCCGCTCAGAAATTGGCAACGATCCGGAAATCCGCGAATGGCTATGCGAATTGATTAACCCGATAGCCCTGCTTAATGCCGCCTCACCGACCTATCAACGCTATTGGTCTCCGGCTTTTGGCCTGTTGCCACGTTGGCATCACCGCCGCTTGCGCCCCAGCAAATCAAAACCAGAACATTTACGCGAAGTAACCTTAACCTTCTATGGCGATCACGCTGAATGCGACTCTTTGTGCCAGACAATTACCCCGCTGCTAGCGGCGGAAGGAATCACCTTACATAAGCAAGTTATCAACTATGATCAATGGCATAAAGGCGAAGCAAAAAGTGATTTATGGCTGGGCAGCGTCAATTTCACCCTGCCGATTGAGTTCTCACTATTTACTACTTTGCTTGAGGTTCCTTTAATTCAACATTGCCTCGACCATGATTTGCAGCAAGATGCCATGAAATGGCGCGCCGGCGAGCTGCAACTCGCGGAGTGGGCACAAGGATTAGTTAACGACAACCATCTTCATCCCCTATTCCACCACTGGCTAGTTCTGCAAGGACAGCGCAGCATGCGCGGGGTCAGAATGAATACCCTCGGGTGGTTTGACTTCAAATCCGCCTGGTTTGTACCACCGGATGCATAGCCTACTTTCACCCAAGGCTATTAACCTCTAGAATAAGCACGTTCTCAACGGGGTGCTAATAAGACTCACATTGTTGCCAATAGACCGATTCGCGTAAAGATCAAGCATCGCGACCCCGCGTTTAAGGCACAACTGATTTTATCGGCTGAGATAGACCCGTCGAACCTGAACCGGTTAACACCGGCGGAGGGATTTGAGACTCTGCTCCTCGCTGACTCAAAATCCTTTGCCTCGCCTATTTTCTTTGGAGTGCAAAGTGTTGAAAAAATTACTGCCCTGCCTGTTATTGGTTGCCGCTCCGGCATTTGCAGCCAAACCTGTTTTAACCGTCTATACCTATGATTCCTTCTCAGCTGATTGGGGCCCAGGCCCGGCAATCAAAAAAGCCTTTGAGGCGCAGTGCGGTTGTGAGCTGAAATATGTGGCGCTGGAAGATGGCGTGTCGCTGCTTAATCGCCTGCGTATGGAAGGGAAAAATAGCCCGGCAGATGTGGTGGTAGGATTAGATAACAATTTGCTGCAATCGGCAGAACAAACCGGCCTGTTTGCTGAGCCGACCGCCACTCAAGCCACGCTGGATATTCCCGGTGGTTGGAGTGACAAAACCTTTGTGCCTTATGATTATGGCTACTTCGCCTTTGTGTATAACAAAGATAAGCTGAAAAACCCGCCAAAAAGCCTCGACGAGCTGATCAATAGCAAGCAACCGTGGAAGATCATTTATGAAGATCCGCGCACCAGTACGCCTGGACTCGGATTACTGCTGTGGATGCAGAAAGTCTATGGCGATAAAGCACCTGAAGCTTGGCAGAAGCTGGCCGCCAAAACGGTCACCGTGACCAAAGGCTGGAGCGAAGCTTATGGCCTGTTCCTTAAAGGGGAAAGCGATCTGGTACTGAGTTACACCACATCTCCGGCCTACCATATTATTGAAGAGAAGAAAGACAGCTACGCAGCGGCGAAGTTTAGCGAAGGCCATTATATGCAAGTTGAGGTTGCCGGGCAGTTGAAAGCCAGTAAACAGCCGCAACTGGCCGCCGAGTTTATGAAGTTTGTGGTAAGCCCAGGCTTCCAGAACGCGATCCCAACTGGCAACTGGATGTATCCATCGGTTAGCACCTCACTGCCAGCCGCCTATAGCCAACTGGTTGTGCCTGCGGTTGCGCTGCGATACAGCGCCAAAGAGGTAGCTGAAAATCGTGGCAAGTGGATTGCACAGTGGCAGAACGCCGTTAGCCATTGATTAATCGACTCATGAATCAATCTACAACCCGTCAGCCAGCGATCCCTCGCTGGCTGTGGCCCGGCGTTATCGCCGGGCTGATGATCCTGCTGGTCGCGCTGCTCACATTAGGGTCACTGTATCGCCATGCGCCGACGCTTTCGATAGCATCGATATGGCAAGACGCCTATCTGTTACACGTGATCCGCTTTACCTTTTGGCAGGCGCTGCTTTCCGCGCTGTGTTCTGTACTCCCGGCAATATTTTTAGCCCGCGCGCTTTATCGTCGCCGTTTTCCAGGTCGTCAGATATTGCTGCGGCTATGTGCCATGACCTTGGTACTGCCAGTTCTGGTGGCGGTGTTCGGTATTCTTAGTGTCTATGGCAGGCAAGGATGGTTGGCGCAACTTTTCGGCTGGCTGGGCGTGGATTATCATTTTTCCCCTTATGGGCTACAGGGCATCTTGTTAGCCCATGTGTTCTTCAATTTGCCTCTCGCCAGCCGCCTATTACTGCAATCTTTAGAAAACATCGCCGTTGAGCAGCGTCAGCTTGCGGCGCAATTAGGCATGAACGGTTGGCAACAGTTTCGCTTTGTCGAGTGGCCCGCACTGCGCAGACAAATTCTACCGGCAGGTGCGCTGATTTTCATGCTGTGCTTCGCCAGTTTCGCCACCGTGCTATCACTTGGCGGCGGCCCAAAAGCGACGACTATCGAACTGGCTATCTATCAGGCGTTGAGCTATGACTATGATCTTGGACGCGCTGCGCTGCTGGCCATCATCCAGTTGGTTTGCTGCCTCGGACTGGTGTTATTAAGCCAAAAACTCAGCCAGGCGTTGCCGGTTGGCCATACCCACGCTCAGCGCTGGCGTAATCCGCAGGATAACCTCTGGCAACGAGGCAGTGATGCGCTGCTGATCCTCTTCGCACTATTATTAATTCTACCGCCGCTCTTGGCGGTGATCGTTGACGGCGCTAACCGCGCCATGCTGGAAGTATTGCAACAACCCGCCTTGTGGCACGCCTTTTGGACCTCATTACGCATTGCAACAGGCAGCGGGTTACTTTGTCTGCTATTGACCATGATGCTGCTATGGAGCAGTCGTGAGTTACGTTTGCGCCAGCGCAAAGGCTACGCGCTGAGTCTGGAACTGTCTGGAATGCTTATTCTGGCGATGCCGGGGATTGTATTAGCGACAGGCTTCTTTTTACTGCTTAGCGATACCCTTGGCATTCCGCACTCGCCTTGGGTGGTGGTGATCCTGACGAATGCATTAATGGCTATCCCTTATGCGTTAAAGGTGTTGGATAACCCAATGCGCGACGTGGCAGAACGTTATAACCAGCTTTGTGTATCACTCGACATGCGCGGCTGGTCACGCTTACGCTGGGTGGAACTAAGCGCTTTAAAACGCCCGCTGACTCAGGCACTGGCCTTTGCCTGTATCTTATCCTTGGGTGATTTTGGAGTGATTGCCCTGTTTGGTAACGAACATTTTCGCACGCTGCCTTTTTATCTCTACCAACAAATTGGCGCTTATCGCAACCAGGATGGTGCCGTGACGGCGATGCTGCTGCTGGTACTTTGTTTTGTGTTGTTTACGCTTATTGAACGTATATCGGGGCGACATGCTGACGCTAAATAATCTGACTTATCTGTACCAAAATGCGCCGATGCGCTTCGATTTAAGCCTAAGCGTCGGTGAGCGCGTCGCGATTCTCGGGCCGAGCGGTGCGGGGAAAAGTACGCTGCTAAACCTGATCGCCGGTTTTCTTCCGGCCAATAGCGGGCAGCTTCTGGTCAATCAACAAGATTGTACGTTTCTGCCCCCGGCTAAGCGCCCGGTCTCGATGCTGTTTCAAGAGAACAATTTATTCGCTCATTTAACCGTGCGCCAAAATATGGGATTAGGGCTGCATCCTGGGCTAAAGCTTAATGCCGGGCAGCAAAGAGCCTTAGAGGATTTAGCGAGCCAAGTTGGGTTGGAGGCGTGCTTAGATCGCCTGCCCTCCCAACTCTCTGGCGGTCAACGTCAACGTGTCGCGTTAGCCCGCTGCCTGCTTCGTAGCCAACCGATTTTGTTGTTAGATGAGCCCTTTTCGGCGCTGGACCCCGCGCTGCGCAGCGAAATGCTCACACTACTTGATAAAGTATGTCGCGAACGCCAACTGGCGCTATTGATGGTGTCACATAATCTCGACGATGCCGCGCGAATCGCCGAACGCACGCTATTGGTCGTCGATGGGCAAGTGTTTTACGATGGACCGACTCAGGCACTCATTAACGGCAGCGCACCTGAGGCGGCAATATTGGGCATTGCTACCCAATCTATCTGAAGATGACTTTGCGCAGCAGATGGAAATAGATTGGCATCAATGGCATTTCACTGAGTCGGACGATGACGTAAATAGTCAGCATGATGCTGATACAGCTCACGCCGCGTAAACGCTGTAACGGCAACCAGCGTGAAACTACATCATCACCGGCTTTATCGATGCGAACCCAGCGCCAAATCAACCAACCACTGAGCCAAATCAGCAATACGGCAGCCAGCAATGTCCATTTGAAGATAGTGCTGTTATGACCCGCAGGAATATCAATTGCCACACCGGCCAAAATCCCCGGCAGGAAATAGACCGGCGGCCAGGTAATACAGCCGACAATATTCGGCGGAGCAAATTTGGTTGGCGGAAGGTTTAACATTCCCGCCACCAGCGGTACCAGAGGGCGCGTTGGACCAATAAAACGTCCTAGAATCACCGTAGCAAAACTGTGTCGCTGTAATGCATCGCCGGTTTTATCTAGCAAGGCCTGATAACGTTGTAAAAACGACCAACGATGCAACGGCTCTTTAAATCCGCGGCCAATAAAATAAGAGACCCAATCACCGACGAAACAGCCTAGTCCTGCTGCCAACCAAGCCGCATACAAACTAACCTGTCCGCTACCAATCAGCGTGCCCAGCGTTGCCATCATCACCGTACCGGGTAGCAATAATCCCACCAAGGCCAACGATTCGAAAAAAGCGACAACAGCGACAATAATAAGAGCGAAAGCCACCGACTGCGCGACCAAATGTTGTAGATAGGCTTCCATAAAATTCCAGTATTAAGGCACGATACCCATGCCGAATTCAGTATACCTGCGCTGATGTGATTAAATAATCAAGCGAATGGAAACCTCTCATTCGCAGCACAATAGATAAGAGTAGAAGAATTCAGCCAATTTGGTTTATCAGCAGAACTACCACATAAATGTTAGGAGGCAGGATTGTCGGTAAATGTGTCATATGAGTCAACCCGGTAATTGTATTCACATTTCACAAATCTCTCATCTCCTCAGAAACAATCCGAAACCACGAAGATAGACATAGACTGTATAAATACACATACTAGCCATCACGTTATACCTATCCTTGTGAGGCCGTTATTTCGCTCAATGCCGCTAATACTCAGGTGCTAATGCCAGAACCACGCCAAGGCTTTGTACTCAGCCGCCACTGGCGGGATACGTCTAAAGGCACCGAAATTGAACTGTGGCTGGCAACCGACCAAGGCCCGCAGCGGGTAAGTTTGCCTGCACAAGAATCCGTGGCATTTATCCCGCAGGTACAGCGCGCAGAAGCGGAAAAACTCCTGGTCGGGCTAACGGGCTACAGCCTGCGTGACCTTCCGTTACAAGACTTCCACTCTCGCCCGGTCATGGGGCTGTACTGTCACCAGCATCGCCAGCTGATGCGCTTAGAAAAAGTGCTTAAAGAGGGTGGCGTTGCCGTCTATGAAGCCGATATTCGCCCACCAGAACGTTACCTGATGGAGCGTTATATCACTGCTCCACTCTGGTTTACCGGCAAACCTGGTGCGAAAAACAGCCTGATTGAAGGCAAAGTAAAACCCGCTGAAAATTATCGCCCCACGCTAAAACTGTGCTCGCTGGATATTGAAACCAGTGGCAATGGCGAGCTGTATTGTATTGGGCTCGAAGGCTGTGGTCAGCGCCATGTTTATATGCTCGGCCCACCTAATGGCACGCCGGATGTTAATCCTGACTTTACTCTTGAATATGTCGATAGCCGCCCGCTGTTACTGGAAAAGCTCAATCAATGGCTGGCCGATCACGATCCCGATGCGATTATCGGCTGGAATCTGGTGCAGTTTGATCTGCGGGTTTTACAAAAACACGCCGAGCGTTACCGTATCCCGCTGCGCTTTGGCCGTGATGGCGGCGAACTCGAATGGCGAGAGCACGGTTTTAAACAGGGGCATTTTTTTGCCGCTGCCGCCGGACGGTTGATTATTGACGGTATTGAAGCATTGAAGTCCGCCTTCTGGAACTTCCCATCGTTTAGTTTGGAAAATGTCTCGCAAACTTTATTAGGCGAAGGCAAGGACAGCGATAGCCCTTATCAGCGCTTAGCCGAAATTGAGCAACGTTTTCGTGAAGATAAACCGGCATTGGCGCGTTATAACCTGAAAGATTGCGAATTGGTAACGCGTATTTTTGCTAAAACCGAGTTAATGCCCTTCTTGCTTGAGCGTGCCTCAGTCACCGGATTAGCCGTTGATCGCAGCGGAGGATCGGTGGCTGCGTTTACTCACCTTTATGTGCCAAGAATGCATCGGGTGGGTTATGTCGCCCCAAATCTGGGAGAGTTACAAGGCGAAATGAGCCCCGGCGGCTTTGTCATGGATTCGCGCCCCGGTTTGTATGATTCCGTCTTGGTACTGGATTATAAAAGCCTGTATCCGTCGATCATTCGTACTTTTTTAATCGATCCCGTTGGCTTAGTCGCTGGATTACAGCAACCGGATGATGTTCATTCGGTGCCCGGCTACCGTCACGCACGCTTCTCAAGAGAGAAACATTGCTTACCAGAAATTGTCCGCCAGATTTGGCAAGGCCGCGAAGAAGCCAAACGCCAGAACAACAAGCCGCTATCACAGGCGCTAAAGATCATCATGAACGCGTTTTATGGCGTGCTGGGATCGAGCGGCTGTCGTTTCTTCGATCCTCGCTTAGCCTCGTCGATCACATTACGTGGCCACGATATTATGCGAAAAACCCGTGAGCTAATTGAAGCCCAGGGTTATCAAGTGATCTACGGCGATACCGACTCCACCTTTGTCTGGCTTAATCACGCGCACAATCAGGAAGAGGCTAATGCCATTGGTCGTCGTTTAGTTGAGCTGGTTAACGCCTGGTGGCAACAGCATTTACAGCAAGAATATGGCCTGGAAAGCGCATTAGAACTAGAATTTGAAACCCATTTTCAACGTTTCCTGATGCCAACTATTCGCGGTTCAGAGCAAGGCAGCAAAAAGCGCTATGCCGGTTTAGTGATCGATGGTGATAGCGAACATATTATCTATAAAGGGCTTGAGACGGTGCGTACCGACTGGACGCCGCTGGCACAAGAATTTCAACAAGTCCTCTATCAGCGCATTTTCCGCCGCGAGCCCTATCAAGATTATGTGCGAGACTACGTCAGTCGTACCTCTAATGGGGAGTTGGATCATCTGTTGGTCTATCGCAAACGCCTGCGCCGCAAGCTTAGCGAATATGAACGCAACGTACCGCCACATGTGAGAGCTGCCCGCTTAGCCGATGAATATAATCAGGCTCAAGGGCGAGCAATGCAGTATCAAAATGGCGGTTGGATTAGCTATGTGATGACTGTCGCCGGACCAGAACCGCTGGAAAATCTGCACTCTGCCATCGATTATGATCATTACATCGAACGCCAGCTAGAACCTGTTGCCGACGGTATTCTTCCTTTCCTCAATGATGATTTTGCTACACTTATCACCGGTCAGATGGGATTATTTTAACGAAAAGGCAGAGAGAAGAACTTATTGGCAGGTGACGTGACGCTCACCTTCTATTACCATAGCGCCCTTTGCCAATTCTGAACCATCCTCACAGACTCATTTATGATTCCGCACCATCAGGTGAGGGAAGCAATGCTATTGCCCGATGATTCAAATTTATAATGAGGCAAGGTGTTGAGTTATAGCCAGACAGGTATTTGCTGTTATCACAATAAGCTTGGTTTTTACCGCAAAAAACGGGCCTTTATTGCAACAAATAGCATGTTGGGCTGGTTTTAGAACTGTAGTAGTCGCCGTACATAACAAACACAGAGAGAATTTATGCCGTTTACATTAGGTCAACGCTGGATAAGCGATACGGAAAGCGAACTAGGGTTAGGAACCGTCGTAGCATTGGATGTGCGTATGGTAACTTTGCTTTTCCCCGCCACCGGTGAAAACCGCCTGTATGCCAGAAATGATTCACCAATCACCCGGGTAATGTTTAATCCAGGCGATACCATCAGTTGCCATGAAGGCTGGCAGTTGAAAGTTGAGGAAGTCATTGAGGATAAAGGACTATTGACCTATGTCGGTACCAGACTTGATACCGAAGAAACTGGCGTCAGCATGCGCGAAGTGTTGCTGGACAGTAAACTGACCTTCAGCAAGCCGCAAGACCGCCTGTTTGCGGGCCAAATTGACCGCATGGACCGCTTCGCTTTGCGTCTGCGCGCCCGCAAATATCAGCGTGAACAGTTTCGCCTGGAATTCGGCGGTCTGCGCGGCATGCGTGCCAGCCTGATCCCGCATCAGCTACACATTGCTTATGAAGTCGGTCAACGTCACGCGCCTCGCGTTTTGCTGGCGGACGAAGTCGGTCTGGGTAAAACCATCGAAGCTGGCATGATCATTCACCAGCAATTGCTATCAGGCCGCGCTGAACGCGTGCTGATCGTGGTGCCGGAAACCTTGCAGCACCAGTGGCTGGTCGAAATGCTGCGTCGTTTCAACCTGCGTTTCTCTCTGTTTGATGACGATCGTTATGCAGAATCCCTGCACGATGCTACCAATCCATTTGAAAGCGAGCAGCTGGTTATTTGTTCGCTAGACTTCGTGCGCCGCAATAAACAACGTTTAGAGCAACTCGCTGATGCATCATGGGACATGTTAGTCGTCGATGAAGCACACCACTTAGTGTGGAGCGAAGAGGCGCCAAGCCGCGAATATCTGGTGATTGAACAATTGGCACAGAGCACGCCAAGCGTGCTGTTGTTGACGGCAACCCCAGAACAGTTGGGCCAGGAGAGCCACTTTGCTCGTCTGCGTCTGCTGGACCCGGATCGCTTCCACGATTACGAAGAGTTTATGCAGGAACAGCAGCAATATCAGCCGGTGGCTGATGCGGTAACACTGTTGCTCAATAAACAGCCTCTGACACCAGAAGCGCTAGCGCTGCTGGGTGAACGTGTTGATGATGCCAATACCGACACGCTGCTCAAAGCCGCCAACGCCGGCGATGAAGCCGCGGCAAAACAGTTAGTTGCAATGTTGATGGACCGCCACGGCACCAGCCGCGTACTGTTCCGTAATACCCGTAACGGTGTGAAAGGCTTCCCGGAACGTCATTTGAATGCGGTGAAATTGCCACTGCCAACACAGTATCAGACGGCAATTAAAGTCTCCGGCATCATGGGCAGCAAGAAGAGTCTGGAAGCTCGCGCTCATGACATGCTCTATCCAGAGCAAATCTATCAGGAGTTTGAAGGCGATAACGCCACCTGGTGGAACTTCGACCCACGCGTCGAGTGGCTGCTGGGTTATTTGACTGCTAACCGCGATGATAAAGTGCTGGTGATCTGCGCTAAAGCGGCCACCGCATTACAGCTGGAACAAGTGTTGCGCGAACGTGAAGCTATCCGTTCTGCCGTGTTCCATGAAGGTCTGTCCATTATTGAACGTGACCGTGCTGCCGCTTACTTCGCTTCACAAGAAGAAGGCGCACAGGTGCTGCTGTGTTCTGAAATCGGCTCTGAAGGTCGTAACTTCCAGTTTGCGAGTAAAATGGTGATGTTCGACCTGCCGTTCAACCCAGACCTACTGGAGCAACGTATTGGTCGTCTGGATCGTATCGGTCAGCAAAACAATATCGAAATTATGGTGCCTTATCTGGAGCAAACCGCGCAATCTGTACTGGTGCGTTGGTTCCATGAGGGTCTGGACGCGTTCGAGCACACCTGCCCGACCGGCCGCACCATTTACGACAAAGGCTACCAGCAGCTGATTAGCTTCTTAGCCGTGCCAGCCGAGCAAGAAGGCTTGGACGAGTTTATTGTGGAATGCCGCGCCGAGCATGATGCGCTGAAACTTCAGCTTGAAAACGGTCGTGACCGCCTGCTAGAGATGCATTCCAACGGCGGTGAACCCGCACAGCAACTGGCGCAATCGATCGGCGAACAAGATAACGACGTGCAGTTGGTTAATTTTGCGCTGAACCTGTTTGATATCGTCGGTATCAACCAGGAAGATCGCAGCGATAACTTGATCGTCCTGACGCCGTCTGATCATATGCTGGTGCCAGATTTCCCAGGACTGCAGCAAGACGGTTGCACGGTGACTTTTGACCGTGAACAGGCGTTGTCGCGTGAAGATGCGCAGTTTATCAGTTGGGAACACCCGATCGTGCGCAACGGTCTGGACTTGATTCTCTCCGGCGATACCGGCAGTTGTGCGGTGTCTCTGCTGAAAAACAAAGCATTACCGGTTGGTACCCTGCTGGTTGAGTTGGTTTACGTTGTCGAGTGTCAGGCGCCGAAACACCTGCAACTGACTCGCTTCTTGCCGCCAACGCCAATACGTATGTTGATGGACCGTAAAGGCACTAATTTGGCACCGCAGGTTGAATTCGAGAGCTTTAACCGCCAGCTCAACGCGGTAAATCGCCATACTTCCAGCAAACTGGTCAATGCCGTACAACAAGACGTCCACGCAATGTTGCAGCAGGCAGAACCTTTAGTTGAAGCAGAAGCGAAAACGTTGATCGACGCGGCTAAAGTTGAAGCCAACGAACAGCTGACCGTTGAATTGGAACGTTTACAGGCGTTGAAACAAGTCAACCCGAACATCCGTGACGATGAACTGGAAGCGCTGGAGTTCAACCGCAAACAAGTACTGACTAGCCTCAATGATGCCAGCTGGCGTTTGGATGCTATTCGCCTGGTGGTGGTCAGCCATCAGTAACCGACAGGGGCGCGGTTAACGCCGCGCCTGCTTTATCACCGCTTTACCAAGATGACGAAACTGCTATGAGTGCAAGTCAACAGATGCCACATCAGCCCTCGAATACCAAACCGTTGGAGGATTACCATCCGCCAACCGATCCTTGGCTACAGATCCTATTTCAGGATGAACACCTGATGGTGGTCAACAAGCCAAGCGGACTGCTATCTGTTCCGGGTAAAGCGGCTGAACACCAAGACAGCCTGATGACTCGCATTCAACGCGATTACCCGCTGGCAGAATCGGTACATCGTTTGGATATGTCCACCAGCGGTGTCATTGCTGTTGCCTTGACCAAAGAAGCGGAACGCGAGCTCAAGCGCCAATTCCGCGATCGCGAAACCAAGAAAACCTATATCGCCCGCGTCTGGGGTCATATGGCGGAAGATTACGGCATTATTGATTTACCACTGATTTGCGACTGGCCAAACCGCCCAAAACAGATGGTATGCCATGAAACGGGACGTAAAGCCCTGACCCAATATGAAGTGATCTCGTGGGATGCCGATGGCACGACTCGCGTAAGACTACGACCAATTACCGGGCGATCGCACCAATTGCGGGTACATCTTCTGGCATTGGGACATCCCATCCTAGGGGATAAGTTTTATGCACATGACGAAGCGCGCACGATGGTTAATCGTCTGCAGCTGCATGCGCAGGAATTATCGTTTTATCATCCGATTACGGATGTGCCAGTGACATTTAGTTGTGAGCCGGATTTTTAAAGCCTTCGGCTTTAGAACGGTTTTTTAAAACCGGGAAAGGTGTAATTTTCGGTTCTTCAAGCCTGAAGGGCTTCCCAAGGCATGTATCCGTGAATTTTTCGGTTTCCAAAGTATAGCGTTCAATGCGGCCTTGCAGCCGAAACCGAGTAAAGGGTGGTTGGCGCCACCCTTTACAATCCTGCGCCCTTTCCCACTTTGATAACCAGCCTAGCGGAGGCCATATTTCAGAATATTCTGTGACAGGCGCAAATTTCATGGCTCCGCCATGCCTTCCTCGGGTTCGAGCCTGCTTCGCCGTCTCTCCACCACTCGTCTGTGAAATTTTGAGTGCGCCTCGCACGCTTTTTTAAAGTCAAAAGCGAGTTATATCTTTGTTTTTGCCATTGATTTAAGAGCCACTAAGCGCACTCAAAATGCCACCGATGGAGTGGTGAAAGACAATAGTTTTATCGTTGGCTTGAACCCGAAGGCGGGAAGCCTGGAAGGCTGGCATTTGCGCGATAACGGAAGCCGCTGAAACATGGCCTCCACTAGATCGAATGCTAATGCATTGAAAGGGCTGGGGATCCCGAAGGGGAAGCCCACTTTTCCCCTTCGGTCGGTTCGGTCAATGGAGCTACATTAAACACTACATTTGAAGAACCGAAACATTCACTGTTCCGGTTTTTAGAAAAAACCAAATCTAAACCTTTTCGCGGTTTTGCTAAAACCGTCCCACCTTTGTCAGAGCTTTCACAAAGCCGCCTTTACGCCTTTCTGACGCAGAAGAAATCGCCCAAAGCCCGATCCGGCCAAACTATTTAAATCCCTTTTCGCGCTTAATCAAATCGTAGGCTGCTTGAATTGATTGCGCTTTTTGCTTGGCCATCTCCATCATTTCAGGGGGAAGCCCCTTAGCGACCAGTTTATCCGGATGATGTTCGCCCATCAGTTTGCGGTAAGCACGCTTAATGGTGGTGACATCATCAGTCTGTTTTACACCGAGAACTTTACAAGCATCTGCCAACGTTGGGCCTTGGCTACGTTGATAGTTACCCTGAGAGTAATTACCCTGCTGACCGCCACCAAAGTGCTGACCGCCTTCCATCATGCTGAGAAATTGATCGAACTGCCCGCGGGAAATCCCCAACTCTTCAGCAATCACATACAACACCTGACGCTCATTAGGATGCAACGAACCATCAGCATAAGCCGATTGGATTTGGATCTCTAAAAATGAACGAATCAAATCGAAACGCCCAAAACAGACGCTACGCAGTTCGCGCATTTTGTCGCGCAATGGGTAGTTAGACTGCTTACCGTCACGAAACGCGCGTTGTGCCGCTTCTCGCTGCTCACCGTGCAACTGCATCCGATCCATAAAGAGGCTGGCAATCTGAATATCTGCTTCGGTGACTCTCCCCTTAGATTTGGTTAAATGCCCCATCACCTCAAAGGTGGTGCGGAAAAATAGCGTTTGTCTTGTCTGCTGATCGGAAAAATAGCCGCGTCTTTTCGTGGCCCGCGTCTTGTCTACCATATGGCCGATCAACAGCCCTAATACGATTCCCCAGAAGCCCATACCGGACATTAATCCAAATATAAGTCCGAGCAGCTTTCCCCAATACTGCATATACTCCTCAATTCATTATGCCGTTGCGTAAAAATTGCTTTATCATAACCGGCAATTAGCGATGTACCTAACGACGACAGCATTACACCGTTGGATTTAACACTAGCGCGACGATGATGAGTAAGATAGTCTCTGACCGTTTGCCGGCATGACGCCTCTGATGACGGAACACACACTGCCCGTATGAAAAATAGACGTATGATAAAAAGCCTCCCAACACTGCTGACCACCATGATTGGGGCAGCACTGTATAGCCAGAGCGCCTTCGCCGACTTAGCTGAGCAATGTATGCTCGGCGTGCCGACCTATGACCAGCCGCTGGTGACTGGCGATCCAAATCAGTTGCCGGTAAATATCGAAGCTAATCAGTTGCAGGGAAATTATCCTGACAGTGCTCTTTATAGTGGCGACGTTCGCGTAAAGCAAGGCAACAGCACGCTAACAGCGGATCAAGTTCAGCTAAATCAGATTTCTAAACCAGGCGATGCCCAGCCAACCCGTACTGTTACCGCCACTGGCGACGTTCACTACGGCGATAATCAGATTTTGCTGAAAGGTCCAAAAGCGTTTTCGAATCTAACCACTAAAGACACTGACGTCGAAAAAGGCAACTACCAAATGGTCGGCCGACAAGGCCGCGGTACCGCAGACAAAATGAAGCTGCGCGATTCGAACCGCTATACCATTATGGATAACGGTACCTTTACCTCCTGCCTGCCTGGTGACAATAGCTGGAGCGTTGTTGGCTCGCAAGTCATCGAAGACCGTCAGGAAGAAGTGGCTGAAATCTGGAACGCACGTTTCCATATCGGCCCAGTACCGGTGTTCTATAGCCCTTATATGCAATTGCCGATCGGCGATCGCCGTCGTTCAGGCTTCTTAATTCCTAACGCGAAATTCGGTAATACGGACGGCTTTGAGTTCATGCTGCCGTTTTACTGGAATATTGCGCCCAACTACGATGCCACCATCACTCCGCACTATATGCAGAAACGTGGTACACAGTTGCAGAATGAATTCCGCTATCTGACCGTTGCCGGCAGCGGCCTGATGGAGTTTGACTTCCTCAATAACGATAGGCTGGTTGAAGATAAATATCCTGGTGTCGATAGCACCAAACGCTGGATGTACTACTGGCAACACTCCGGCGTGATGGATAAGTATTGGCGCTTTAACGTTGACTATACCAAGGTAAGCGATCCTAATTACTTTAGTGATTTCACCTCGCAGTATGGTTCAAGTACCGACGGCTATGCGACGCAAAAATTCAGCGTTGGTTACGCCGATGAGAACTGGGACGCGACGCTGGCCAGCAAGCAGTTCCAGGTCTTCGCCAATCAATTAAACAATTACGTTAACGTATATCGCGCGCAACCACAGTTCGATATTAACTATTATAAGAATGACCTAGGCCCATTTGACTTCCACGCCTATGGACAGTTCGTCAACTTTACCAACGTAAATAACGCCATGCCTTCGGCAACACGCTGGCATTTTGAGCCAACGTTAGATTTGCCGTTAAGTAACCGTTGGGGCAGTATCGATAACGAAATCAAACTGTTGGCTACTCATTACCAGCAGTCAATTCCTAACAGTTATTATACCAATACTTATCAACCGAACCCGGATCTGAAAAGCTCGGTCAACCGCGTGATGCCTGAATTTAAAACCGATGGCAAAATGGTGTTTGACCGCGATATGGATTGGAACTCGGCTTATACGCAGACGTTGGAGCCGCGGGTACAGTACCTCTATATCCCGTATCGTAATCAAAGCTCGATTAATACCTACGACTCCACGCTGCTACAGACTGACTACACAGGGCTGTTCCGCGACCGTAGCTACAGCGGCTTGGACCGTATCGCCTCTGCAAATCAGGTGGCTAGTGGTTTAACCAGCCGTATTTATGACGAAGATTCGGTCGAACGCTTTAACGTCTCTGCCGGCCAGATTTACTATTTCAGCCGCCCACGTACTGGTGATAACAATAGTGCGCTGGACGAAAGTAAGAACACCGGCAGCCTAGTGTGGGCTGGTGATACTTACTATAAAATCAATAATTTCTGGGCCGCTCGCGGTGGCTTACAGTACGATACTCGCCTGGATGCGCTGGCAATCGGTGATGCAGTATTAGAATACCGCGCCGATTCAGAAAGAATGGTGCAGTTGAACTACCGCTACGCCAGTCCGGAATATATTCAAGCGACCTTGCCTCAAGTGACCAACCCAGGTTATCAGCAGGGGATTTCGCAAGCTGGGGTTATTGCAAGCTGGCCAATCGCCGATCGTTGGGCAATTGTTGGCGCGTATTATTATGATACCAAGGCCAACCAATCCGCCGATCAGCTGTTAGGCGTGCAGTACAGTACCTGCTGCTGGGCTGTCAACTTTGGCTACGAGCGTAAAATTACCAACTGGAATCCAGTTAATAACACTAGCGTTTTCGACAACAGAGTCTCATTTAATATTGAACTTCGTGGCTTAAGTAGCAATCATAGCTTGGGCACCAGAGAAATGCTGGGCAGCGGCATATTGCCTTATCAACGCGCGTTCTGATTTTTGACGACATGTTGAATTCAGTAAACTTGAAACTTGAACCCGCAATTGCGGTTAAATATATGGAAAAAGTATGAAGAACTGGAGAACACTTCTCCTCGGCGCGGTACTTTGTGCTAACACCGCGTTCGCAGCACCACAACCTATTGATCAGGTTGCCGCCGTCGTTGATAACGGTGTTGTATTACAGAGTGACGTTGATAGTTTGCTGAACTCAGTAAAACAGCAGGCGAAAGAAGCTAATCAGCAGGTACCTGATGACGCAACATTACGTCACCAGATCCTTGAGCGTCTGATCATGGATAACATTCAGCTACAGATGGCCAGCAAAATGGGTATCCAGTTGAGCGATGATGACGTGAGTAAAGCGATTGCCAATATCGCGGCTCAGAACAATATCAGCGTCGATCAATTGCGTAGCCGTTTAGCTTACGATGGTCTGAACTACAATACTTATCGTGCCCAGATCCGCAAAGAAATGCTGATTTCTGAAGTACGTAATAGCGAAGTACGCCGTCGAGTGACTATCTTGCCGCAAGAAGTCGATCAATTGGCTAAACAGATCGCTGCCCAAAACGGCAACGGTGCTGAATTTAACCTGAGCCACATTTTACTGCCACTGCCAGAAAACCCAACGCAGGATCAAGTTGATCAGGCTGAAGCGCTAGCGAAAAAACTGGTCGGTGAATTAAACAACGGTGCAGATTTTGGCAAGCTGGCAATCACCTATTCTGGGGATTCGCAGGCGCTGAAAGGCGGCAATATGGGCTGGGGTAAACTCCAAGAGTTACCTTCTCTGTTTGCTCAAGCGCTAAGTACAGCGAAAAAAGGTCAAATCATCGGCCCAATCCGTTCAGGCGTTGGCTTCCATATCCTGAAAGTGAATGACATCCGCGGCGATAGCAAAGTGGTCTCCGTCACCGAAGTTCATGCACGCCATATTCTGCTGAGAACATCAGTGGTAATGACCGACGCGCAGGCACAGGCTAAGTTGCGTCAGATAGCCGCTGATATCAAGAGTGGTAAAACTACTTTTGCTGCCGCAGCCAAAGAGTACTCGCAAGACCCTGGTTCAGCTAATCAGGGTGGCGACTTAGGCTGGGCTTCACCAGATATGTACGACCCGGCATTCCGTGGCGCACTAATGTCTATGACTAAAGGCCAACTCAGTGAGCCAGTACACTCTTCTTACGGCTGGCACCTGATTGAACTGCTCGATACTCGCCAGGTAGATAAAACTGACGCTGCGCAGAAAAACCAGGCTTATCAGATGCTGTTCAACCGTAAGTTTGCAGAAGAAGCACAGACTTGGATGCAAGAACAACGCGCCCAAGCTTACGTTAAAATCATTAACGAGAATGGACAATAAGACTCCGTGACTAAATCTGTGGTCATCACCCCCGGCGAACCAGCCGGGGTTGGGCCGGATCTGGTTCTCGCTCTCGCTCAACAGGAGTGGCCTGTTCAGCTAGTAGTGTGTGCCGATCCGGCCCTGTTGCTTGCTAGAGCGAAATCTCTGGGAATAGCGATCACCCTGCGGGATTACCAGCCGGGCGTAGCTGCACAGCCTCAAGCAGCAGGCACACTCACCGTATTACCTATAGCGACTTCAGCACCGGTTGTTGCCGGTAAACTGGATGTGGCTAACGGTAGTTACGTTGTCGAAACGTTAGCACGCGCTTGTGACGGTGCCATAAACGGCGAATTTGCCGCGCTTATCACCGGTCCGGTACAGAAAAGCATTATCAACGATGCCGGTATTCCCTTTATTGGACACACCGAGTTCTTTGCCGATCGCAGTCATTGCGAGCGCGTGGTAATGATGTTGGCAACCGAAGAATTGCGTGTTGCTCTGGCAACCACGCATCTGCCTTTATCCGAGGTACCTGCGGCCATTACCCAGCAAAGCCTGCACGAAGTGATTAGCATTCTTCACCATGATTTAAAGACTAAGTTTGGCATTAACGAACCGCAAATTTATGTCTGTGGCCTGAATCCTCACGCAGGTGAAGGCGGCCATATGGGGCATGAAGAAATAGATACCATTATTCCGGCACTGGAAAGTCTGCGGGCACAAGGCATTAAGTTGATTGGCCCATTGCCTGCCGACACCTTATTCCAGCCTAAGTATCTGCAACATGCTGATGCGGTGTTATCTATGTACCACGATCAGGGCCTGCCCGTGTTAAAATACCAAGGATTCGGTCGCGCCGTGAATATCACGCTCGGCCTGCCTTTTATTCGGACTTCCGTTGATCACGGAACCGCCCTTGAACTGGCTGCAACCGGTACCGCCGATGCAGGGAGTTTCAAGACCGCATTAAATCTCGCCATTAACCTGGCGCATAATAGTAATGAAAAACAATAGCAATGAATAATCGAGTCCACCAAGGCCACTTTGCCCGCAAACGCTTTGGACAAAACTTCTTAAAAGATCAATTCGTGATCGACAGCATCGTTTCGGCAATTCATCCCCTCAAAGGGCAAGCCGTAGTAGAAATCGGCCCTGGCCTTGCGGCATTGACCGAACCTGTTGCCGCGCGTCTTGATAATATGACCGTCATCGAGCTGGACCGTGACTTGGCTGCGCGCCTAGAAGTGAACCCGAAGCTTGCCAACAAGCTGCGCATCATCCAGAACGATGCCATGAAAGTAAACTTTGGCGAGTTGTCTGCTGAAATTGGCCAGCCGCTGCGTGTCTTCGGCAACCTGCCATACAATATCTCTACGCCGCTAATGTTCCACCTTTTCACCTACACAAACGCTATCAGCGACATGCATTTTATGTTGCAAAAAGAAGTGGTGAATCGTCTGGTTGCCGGACCGAACAGTAAAGCGTATGGTCGTCTAAGTGTGATGGCGCAGTATTACTGTCAGGTGATCCCGGTATTAGAAGTTCCGCCGGAATCCTTTACACCAGCGCCTAAAGTTGATTCTGCCGTGGTACGTTTAACGCCGCACGCCAGTATCCCTTACCCAGTTTCAGACATCCGTATTTTGTCTCGTTTGACGACCGATGCCTTTAACCAGCGCCGTAAGACGGTACGTAACAGCCTCGGCCATCTGTTTACACCAGAACAGATGCAGGAATTGGGCCTGGATTTAAGCATGCGTGCAGAAAACATTTCGGTTGAACAGTACTGTAAGTTAGCTAACTGGCTTTCAACTCGCCCGAAAGCTGCTGATGCCGTTGAACTCGACTTGGATCTACAAGACAACGATCCTCTGGAGTAAATTATGCTTGATGCGCCCCGCGTATGTGTTCAGGTACAAAGTGTTTACGTTGAATCTCAATCGATACCGGAAGAGCAACGTTATATTTTCGCCTACACCATTACTATTCGGAATCTGGGGCGTTTCAACGTACAACTCCTGCGCCGTTATTGGCTGATAACCAACAGTAACGGTCAAAGAACAGAGGTTCAGGGCGAAGGCGTCGTCGGTGAACAACCGTTGATCCAGCCCGGCAATGAATTCCATTATACCAGCGGCGCGGTGCTTGAAACGCCGCTGGGTACCATGGAAGGCCACTATGAAATGGTCGCCGAAGACGGAGAAGTTTTCCGCGTCCCAATCCCCGTATTTCGCCTTGCGATCCCAACCCTGATTAACTAAACCTCATGTCGACATATCTTATCGGTGATGTTCACGGCTGCCTTGTTGAACTCAAGGCGCTATTAGCACAAGTTAACTTCGATCCTTTACAAGACTGCCTATGGCTCACCGGCGATTTAGTCGCTCGAGGCCCAGATTCGCTGGATGTGCTGCGTTTTGTCAAAGGCTTAGGCGATAGTGTTCGCATCGTGTTAGGTAACCATGACTTGCATCTACTGGCAGTATTTGCCGGTATTAGCTTTAACAAGCCTAAAGACAAAATCTCCCCCTTGTTGGAAGCCGAAGATGCGGATGAGTTGATCAATTGGTTACGCCGCCAACCGGTATTACAGATTGATGAAGAGCTAAAAATTGTGATGGCTCACGCCGGTATCTCACCACAATGGGATATCGATACCGCCAAACTCTGCGCGCGCGAAGTTGAAGCGGTACTGAGCAGCGACAGTTATCCGCTGTTCCTTGATGCAATGTACGGCGATATGCCTAACAATTGGTCGCCAGAATTAAGCGGCCTTCCCCGCCTGCGTTTTAGTACCAATGTATTAACCCGCATGCGTTACTGCTTCCCTAATGGGCAGCTGGATATGATTTGCAAAGACTCACCGGATAGCGCGCCACGTCCTCTAAAGCCGTGGTTTGATCTGCCAAGTCAGGTTATCAATGCCGGATATAGCATTATTTTTGGGCATTGGGCCTCTTTAGAAGGCAAAGGCACGCCTGAAGGGGTTTATGGCTTGGATACTGGCTGCTGCTGGGGTGGAGATCTCACTATGTTAAGGTGGGAAGATAAGGCTGTCTTTAGTCAGCCTTCTAGCAAGAAAAAGTAAATCTTGACCGAGATTTGGGCGGTTTCTTTAAAGCAATGACCGTGCTTTAAAGCGGTTTTTTAAAACCTAAACGGTGTAATTTTCGGTTTTTCAAATGCAGTAATCAATGCTACGCCACAGCCGAAACCGATAAAAGGGGAAAAATCGTTCCCCTTTTAAATCCCGCGATTTTTCCAATCTTAATATCCGATCCAGTGGAGGCCATGTTTTAGAGCCTTCCGTTATTGCGCAAATTTCACTGACGAGTGGTGAAAGACAATGGATCTATCGTTGGCTTGAACCCGCAAGCGGGAAGCCCGGAGGGCTGGCATTTGCGCTATCACAGAAGCGTCTGAAACATGGCCGCCGTTAGACTGGATATTAAGGTTGGAAAAAAGCGCAGGATTCTTAAGGGGAGCGCGCTACCCTTAAGGCGGCTTAGGCTGCTATGTCAAATTTAACACTACATTTGATAAGCCGAAAAATTCGCGTTGCTACCATTTTCTAAATCTTGGCGTTGATTTGAACACCGCTGAAAGGGCTGGGGATTCATAAGGGGAAAGCCCACTTTTCCCCTTATGTCGGTTCGGTCAATGGTGCTAGATTGAACAGCACATTTAAAGAACCGAAATTTACACTATTCTACGTTTTGGAAACTGACCAAAGCCCAGTCTTGGCTTTAATAGCCCTTCTGGCTAAAAGAAACCGCCCCAAAGCGCGGTCTCGCTTTTACCTAACGTCTTTCCAAGATCTCAAAACAATAGCAATGTGAATTGTCTTCATCAGCATCGTGGAATTCACTGAAGGTGCTTTCCCACTCATCCGGTTCGTAGTCTGGGAAATGTGTATCCCCTTCGACTTCCGCATCAATATGCGTCAGGTAAAGACGGTTCGCGCGCGCTAAACACTGTTCATAGATAGTGCCGCCGCCGATCACCATGACTTCCTCCACTTCGCCCGCAGCTTGCAATGCAGCATCAATGGAATTTACCCAGATCACGCCTTCTTGGCTGCCTGCCTGGCTGCTGATAATGATATTTTGCCGGCCTGGCAATGGGCGTCCGATAGACTCGAAAGTCTTGCGCCCCATAATGACCGGTTTGTTCAGCGTATTACGCTTAAACCAAGCCAGGTCAGCCGGTAAATGCCAAGGCATAGCGTTTTCCATACCAATAACGCGATCCGTCGCCAGTGCGGCGATCAGGCTGATAATCATGGTGAAACCTTTAGTAAAAGTGCAAATAGGGGAGCATTCAGGCGCACTAAAAACGCACGAGAACCTTTGCTCCAGGGCATGACTGAAAAGATGCCACACTATACGGAAAGGCCATTCAGTCGTCGATAGGGAGACACGCCACATATAAAGATATAAGAGTGCTCCTACCTAACACCGGATAAAACAAACGAAATCGCTATGAAATACGCTTAAAGGCGGGGGAAAAACATATAAAGCACTATTTTTTGAGAATAGATGATGGCGGCAATTTTCTGCACAATTAAATATGTACACATTTAGTTACATGCGTACACATGCCAGAATTAATATGCAAAATCGGCCGATATCCCACGATCCTGACAGTAAAACAGGCGAGGTATTGCCTGTTTTACTGTCCATAAACCATCACCCTTAGTGGCGATATCCTTACTCAGCATCCGGCGCTTTGCCATCAATACTACCGCGCCAACCTTGTTGCTGCGCGCCGGTAAGCCGCCTCTGATCTTGATCGATCGCATCAGACAGAATATTTCTGGCGCGTCTCAAATTAGCCAACCGGAACTCGGTATCTTCGAAGTTTTCTAGCGTCGCTTCCAGCATGTTCAGGTTATAACGTTTGAAGAGATCGGCCTTTTCCCGGGCTTCGTAAGGATCGAATCCAAGATGCTCTAATGTCTCGCGTCCAACGCGTAATGAACCTTCAAACAGCTCACGCTCAGGTGCTTCAACGCCAAGTTGGCGCAATTGGAACCAGTGTTCTACATCTCGGGCACGAGCAATAATATGCAAATTAGGGAAATGCTCTTGCGCCAGTTTGGTTAACTCGAGATTGGCATTCACATCATCAATGGCGTTGATCAACACTTTAGCCTGTGCAGCACCTGCTGATTCCAATAAATCCACCCGCGTGGCATCACCATAAAACACTTTGGCATCAAACTTACGTAGCGTTTCTACATGATCAGGATCGTGGTCCAAAATAACGGTATGCACATTGTTGGCTAACAACAGACGTCCGGCGATTTGGCCAAAGCGGCCAAACCCAGCAATAATGACGCTGGCGTTTTCATCGTCGATAGTGTCATGTGGACGTGTATCCTGTGGGGCGGCTTTCTCTAATCGTGCAGCCAGCACCAATAACAACGGTGTTACCGCCATCGAAAGCGCAACGGCTAAGGTTAAAGCTTTAGACCAATCATCTGCTAATACCCCGGCCATATGTGCCGCACTGAATATCACGAAAGCAAACTCACTTCCCTGACCAATCAAAATAGCGAACAATCCGCGCTGGCGCTTTGGTACCCCCAGCCAAGGTGCGATCAACCATAATAGAGCAGCTTTGAGCAGCATGAAGCCAATCAGCAATGTGGCGATCAGTAGTGGATGATGGAACAAGGTACCAAAGTCAATCGACATGCCAACGCCGATGAAAAATAGCCCAAGTAATAATCCTTTGAAGGGCTGAATATCGCTTTCCAACGCATGACGATATTCGGAGCTTGCCAGCAGAACGCCGGCCAGAAACGCCCCCATTGCCATTGATAGCCCGGCCATCTCCAATAAGATACCGAAACCAAATACCAAGAATAGTGCCACGGCACTGAACACTTCGCGCATGCCGGAGCGAGCAACAAAATGCAATAGTGGGCGAGTCACATAACGCCCCAGCAGCACGACAACCGCCAGCGCTGCCACCACTTTAGCCGCGGAAATCCCAAAGCTCATCAGGGTGGTAACCTGGCCAGTGCTGGTTAATAGCGGGATCATCGCCACCAGCGGGATAGCCGCAATATCTTGGAATAACAGCGCAGCGAACGCACTGCGGCCAATCGGCGCACTGGTCAAGCTACGCTCGCTCATCGCCTGCATCGCGATAGCGGTAGAAGACAGCGCCAACGTCAATCCAATCAATAGTGCGACTTTCCAATCCAGGCCAAGCACATAGCAAAATAGGCTAAGCACGGCACCGCACCCCAACATTTGGATGCCGCCGCCGCCAAATACCGAGGCGCGTAAGGTCCACAATCTTTTGGGGTCTAACTCCAATCCGATGATGAACAGCATCAGCACGACGCCAATTTCGGCGAAAGTCAGGATCGATTCTGCATCAGAAACCAGTTTTAATCCCCACGGCCCAATAATGCAGCCTGCTATCAGATAGCCCAGTACGGAACCTAACCCTAATCTGACAGCAATAGGCACAAATAACGCGGCTGACCCTAAGTAGATCAAACCTTCAATCATTAAGTTGTGATTATCCACGTTCAACCTCCTGATTGATGCCAGAAGCCATCTGCCAGTCAACTAACCGGCGACGATACTCTTCTGCGCCAACATACAACGCGGTTTTATCGCAGGTGTAGGTATTGTGGATGGCAAAATAGGGTAACCAGTTCATGCCACAATAGAGTGCGGTTGCCTGAACGGGTTGAGCCAAGGCAGCAAAATCAGGGTAATCACCTATGGAAAAGTGGTGTTCATCCCCACCACTGGTCACCGCCCACATGCAGGATTTACCTTGTAGCGCATGAGTGTCGTGGCCATAAGCCCAGCCGTGCTCAAGCACTTTATCCAGCCACAATTTAAGCAGCGGCGGCATGCTATACCATTGCAATGGGTGTTGTAATACCACCAAGTCAGCGCGGGATAACGCGTCCTGCTCGGCTTTAACATCGATGCTGAAATCAGGATAAAGATCGTAAAGCGAACGTACTTCGACGTCGGGTAAATTCTCTATAGCCTGTAATAACATCCGGTTGGCATGAGAATGCCGTGGATAAGGGTGGGCGTAAATAATCAGGATCATACTGCTCTCAACCAATAATCTATTGTGCAAGCATACTCAAATTTAGTCATGCACGTGAAGATTCCCAGAAAAATCCGAAAGAAAAAAGAAAGGCGCAGCTTGCGCTACGCCTTCTGGATACAGCAGAGGAAATGCTTAGCCTTTAATTTTGGCGTGCAATTCTTGAACCGAGGTAACTTGCTCTGTCGGGTCTGAAGACAGCGCCATCGCGGTAGCAAAACCACCGTTCAGCGTGGTGTCATAATGCACTTTGTATTGCAGCGCACTGCGGCGAATCAGTTTAGAGTCTTCAATCGCCTGACGACCTGCCGTGGTGTTAACGATATAAACGTATTCACCATTTTTGATGCGGTCCTGAATATGTGGACGGCCTTCATGCACCTTGTTGACCAAGCGTGGATTAATACCCGCCTCGCCCAGAATCACAGCAGTACCGTGAGTGGCATCTAACTCGAAGCCACGTTTAAGCAGCTTAGCGGCTAAATCTACTACGCGTGCTTTATCGCCTTCGCGTACTGATAACAGCGCACGTCCGGCTTTTTTCATTCCAGACTGGCTACCCAGTTGTGCTTTAGCAAAGGCCTCGGCAAAGGTACGTCCCACGCCCATCACTTCACCAGTAGAACGCATTTCTGGCCCTAAAATCGGGTCAACGCCTGGGAATTTGTTGAACGGCAACACCACTTCTTTCACGGAGTAGTATGGCGGGATAATTTCTTTGGTGACGCCTTGCTGTGCCAGAGTCTGGCCTGCCATCACACGAGCAGCCACTTTCGCCAGCGGAATGCCCGTTGCTTTAGAAACAAACGGAACGGTACGCGCAGCACGTGGGTTGACTTCAATCAGGTACACTTCGTTGTTCTTCACGGCGAATTGTACGTTCATCAAACCACGAACACAGAGCTCAAAGGCCAGTTTCTCAACCTGTTGGCGCATGACATCCTGAATTTCTTTGCTCAGGGTGTAAGCCGGCAGAGAACAGGCTGAGTCGCCAGAGTGAACGCCCGCTTGCTCGATGTGCTCCATAATGCCGCCAATCAGCACGCGCTCGCCGTCACAAATGGCATCAACATCAACTTCGACGGCATCATCGAGGAAGCGATCCAGCAATACTGGTGCATCGTTGGAAACGCTAACCGCGTTTTGGAAGTAACGACGCAGGTCAACTTCGTCGTATACGATTTCCATCGCACGTCCGCCCAGGACATAAGATGGGCGCACGACCAGCGGATAGCCGATACCAGATGCTTTCTCAACCGCTTGTTCAATCGTTGCAACGGTGGCGTTTGCCGGTTGTTTCAGGCCCAGGCGATTTACCGCCTGCTGGAAACGTTCGCGGTCTTCAGCACGGTCGATAGCATCAGGGCTAGTACCAATAATTGGTACACCTTGCGCTTCCAGCTCGCGAGCCAGTTTCAGCGGGGTTTGCCCGCCGTACTGAACAATCACGCCTTTCGGCTGTTCGATACGCACGATTTCCAACACGTCTTCTAGCGTGACAGATTCGAAGTATAGGCGGTCAGAGGTATCGTAATCGGTCGATACGGTTTCTGGGTTGCAGTTGACCATGATGGTTTCATAGCCATCTTCGCGCAGCGCCAATGAGGCGTGAACGCAGCAGTAATCGAACTCAATCCCTTGACCGATACGGTTTGGCCCGCCACCCAACACCATAATTTTTGGCTTATCGTTGGTTGGATTAGATTCGCACTCTTCTTCATAGGTGGAGTACATGTAGGCAGTATCGGTTGAGAACTCTGCCGCACAAGTATCCACGCGCTTATAAACTGGGTGCAGGTTATGCTTATGGCGCAGTTTACGCACTTCGCCTTCAGACACACCAACCAACGTTGCCAGACGGGAGTCAGCAAAGCCTTTACGCTTAAGGGTACGCAGGAAGTCATAGTTCAGCGAGTTAACGCCGCCTTCAGCCACTTGCCCTTCCAGCTTGATCAACTCTTCGATTTGTACCAAGAACCAGCGGTCAATATTGGTCAGGTTGAAGATACCGTCAACCGACATCCCGGCTCGGAAGGCATCAGCCACGTACCAGATACGATCCGAACCGGCATCTTTCAGCTCACGACGGATCTTGGTCAGTGCTTCTGCGTCATCCAGGCTCACTTTCGGGTCAAAACCGCTCGCGCCAACTTCCAGACCACGTAAAGCTTTCTGCATGGACTCTTGGAAAGTACGGCCAATGGCCATTACTTCACCTACAGATTTCATCTGGGTGGTCAGACGGTCGTTAGCACCAGCAAATTTCTCAAAGTTAAAACGAGGGATCTTAGTCACAACGTAGTCGATAGACGGCTCGAACGACGCAGGGGTTTTGCCACCGGTGATATCGTTCATCAGCTCGTCTAGCGTGTAACCTACCGCCAGTTTGGCCGCGACTTTCGCAATCGGGAAGCCGGTCGCTTTTGATGCCAGCGCAGAAGAACGTGAAACGCGCGGGTTCATTTCAATAACGATTAGGCGACCATCTTTCGGGTTGACCGAGAACTGCACGTTAGAACCACCGGTTTCTACGCCGATTTCACGCAGTACCGCCAACGAGGCGTTACGCATGATTTGGTATTCTTTGTCAGTCAGCGTTTGCGCAGGTGCCACGGTGATCGAGTCACCAGTGTGAATGCCCATCGCATCAAAGTTTTCAATGGAGCAGACGATAATGCAGTTATCATTCTTATCGCGTACTACTTCCATTTCATACTCTTTCCAACCAATCAGCGACTCATCAATCAGCAGCTCTTTGGTTGGCGACAAATCCAGACCGCGTTCGCAAATCTCTTCAAACTCCTCGCGGTTGTAAGCGATACCGCCGCCGGTGCCACCCATCGTAAAGGAAGGACGGATAATACAAGGGAAACCAACGTCAGCGGCAACCGCCAGCGCTTCTTCCATGGTGTGCGCGATACCAGAACGCGCGGTGCCCAGGCCGATTTTCTTCATCGCTTGGTCAAAACGGCGACGGTCTTCGGCTTTGTCGATGGCGTCGGCCGTCGCACCAATCATAGTGACGCCGAACTCTTCCAGCACACCTTGACGCTCAAGTTCCAGCGCACAGTTCAGTGCCGTTTGGCCACCCATAGTTGGCAGTACCGCGTCAGGGCGCTCTTTTTCAATAATTTTGCGGACCACTTCCCAGTGGATTGGCTCGATGTAGGTTGCATCGGCCATTTCCGGGTCGGTCATGATTGTGGCGGGGTTGGAGTTAACCAAAATAACGCGATAACCCTCTTCACGCAGCGCTTTACAAGCCTGAGCACCGGAATAGTCGAACTCACAAGCCTGACCGATAACTATCGGGCCAGCGCCCAGAATCAGGATGCTTTTTATGTCTGTACGTTTTGGCATTTTTACTCGCTCCTGTTCTTTTACTTGTCGATGTTGCGGTAGGTTTTAATTAGCTCGATAAAGTGATCGAACAACGGCGCAGCATCGTGTGGACCCGGGCTGGCTTCAGGGTGACCCTGGAAGCTAAATGCCGGTTTGTCAGTACGGTGGATCCCTTGCAGAGAGCCATCAAACAGTGATTTATGCGTAGTACGCAGATTCGCAGGAAGGGTCGTTTCATCAACCGCAAAACCGTGGTTTTGAGCGGTGATCATCACACGATTACCATCGAGATCTTTCACTGGGTGGTTGCCACCGTGGTGACCGAATTTCATCTTCAGTGTTTTTGCACCGCTTGCTAACGCCAGCAGTTGGTGTCCCAGGCAGATGCCGAACACCGGGATGTCAGTTTCCAGGAAGGCTTTAATCGCTTCGATTGCGTAATCGCAAGGCTCTGGGTCTCCTGGTCCATTGGACAGGAAAATACCGTCTGGATTAAGCTTCATAACATCAGCAGCAGAGGTTTTTGCCGGTACGACGGTCAAACGACAGCCACGGTCAACCAACATACGCAAGATATTGCGTTTCACGCCATAGTCGTAAGCGACAACATGGAAAGGCAGTTCCTCGGCATTTTTTGCCGCCGGCAGGTCACCTTCCAGTGTCCAGCTCCCTTGCTGCCAGCTGTAAGATTCCGCCGTCGTCACTTCTTTCGCCAAATCCATCCCTTTCAGGCCTGGGAATGCCTGCGCTTTTTCCAGCGCCAGCGCCGCATCAGCGATATCACCGGTAATGATGCATCCGTTCTGAGCCCCTTTTTCGCGCAGCAAACGAGTCAGCTTACGCGTATCAATATCCGCAATAGCAACAATGTTGTGGCGTTTGAGGTAATCAGAGAGGTTTTCTTCATTACGGTAGTTGCTGGCAATCAGAGGAAGATCGCGAATAACCAGGCCTTGGGCGTGTACTGCAGAGGATTCTTCATCAGCGGCGTTAGTGCCGACATTACCGATATGGGGATAAGTAAGAGTAACAATTTGGCGAGAGTAGGAAGGATCAGTGAGGATTTCTTGATAACCGGTCATTGACGTATTAAAGACCACTTCCCCCACTGCCGACCCTTCTGCCCCAATGGCACGACCGTGGAATTGGGTTCCGTCTTCCAGAACCAATAACGCTGACTTTATCAAAGCATCCTCCAGGAATAATCAATCACAATATTTGCATATTAATTCAGATAAGAAGATCTAAATCAATGCAAAAATCGCCCGCAGAGCTGATTTTTGGCAAATTGCGCGCATTCTAATGATGAGCGATCGGTTTGTCTATCAAAAGCACCAATATTTTACTGACTTTCGCTCAACTCAACTCAATCTACTAGTAATCAGCATGAAAACATAGAATAAGTAGGGGGTGGTAAACGTTTGCGAAGAGATTTACCTGAAATACTCGGGTGAATAGGGGGTAAAAAGGATATTACGAAATGAGGCGGTTACTTTACATACAATAACACAATGAAAAACAGATAAAATACAACAAAATAGCGGTTATAGAAAAAATAATAATATTATCGTCTATTTTTACAATAAAAAAATTGGGAGTTAAAATTACCCCCAATTTATCAAAACATTATGACAAAATGAGCACACCACAAAAATTAATAAAAACTATAAATCATCTAATCCAAGCACATCACGCATATCATAAAGACCACTTTTATGTAGCTCCAACCATTTTGCCGCTTTAACTGCTCCTTTAGCGAAGGTCATACGGCTAGAAGCCTTGTGCGTAATCTCAACACGCTCACCAATATCTGCAAACATCGCCGTATGCTCACCAACGATGTCACCAGCTCGTACGGTAGCGAAACCAATACTTTTAGGGTCGCGTTCACCGGTATAGCCTTCTCGGGCATAGACTGCGCAATCTTTAAGGTCGCGACCTAATGCCCCAGCGATAGCTTCTCCCATTGCCAATGCAGTACCGGAAGGAGCATCAACTTTATGGCGATGGTGAGCCTCAACAATTTCAATATCTGTGTAATCACCCATGATTTGAGCCGCTTTTTCTAACAGTTTGAGGACTAAATTGACCCCAACACTGAAATTAGCGGCAAATACGACAGGAATGCTCTCAGCGGCTTGCTTAATCGCGGCTTTACCTGCGTCATCAAAGCCCGTGGTACCAATAACGATGCCTTTACCGTGTTGACGGCAAAACGCCAAATAGTCGAGCGTGCCTTCAGGGCGGGTGAAATCAATCAGGATATCAAAATCATCGACAACAGCCTCAAGACTGTCAGCTACGCGTACATTCAGCTTACCAACACCCGCCAACTCACCGGCATCCGTTCCCACCAGAGATGAGCCAGAACGTTGTACCGCGGCACCTAACACTATGCCCTCGCCTTCAACGACGGCCTGAATCAGCTGCCGGCCCATGCGGCCACTCGAACCGACGATCGCGATACGGAGATCAGCGTTACTCATAATTTCTCTCTTTATTAATAAGGTCTGTCGTAAACAGAATCAGGTTAAACGACCTGGGTTTATCCAAGCCAGTGATATTGCCGCATAATTAGAAAATTATGATATAGCGGCGCTGGTATCAATAAAATCTATCCTCGTTCAGTTGCTATCAACAGAAGATCACATCATCAACCCATTGTTTTTCTCTGCATAATCATTCACTCAGGTGAATAACTCAAACAACCAGCGTATCGTCGTTTTTTTGAACGCCTTGATTGAGTGCTTTTCAACCAAGTTTTATGAATAATTTATGACTTGGGTTGATTAAAAAAATAATTATGCTAATAAATAGCAAGCTAATATTAAGAATGAGAGCGTCTGGTCATAAATAGAAATAAAATGACACGACAAAAATTGCTGGCTTATAATTAGCCAGTTAAGCAATCAATCGGTTTCTTATGAACGCTTAATGTTGGTGAAGCCGCTACATCATTTTCACCTGAATACATCTGCAACTGTTCCTGCTCGTCATCGAGGTTCGGTTGCACTGGCATTCCTTCCATCTCTGATTGCCAGCAGGGAAATAATAAAAAACTGGATGCCAAAAAATATAATTGGCACAGGGGATTTTCTATGAAATTCAGACTTAACACACTGACTCGCGCCACAACGGCCAGCCTGTTACTGGGTTGCGCTTCTTTCGCAGCAAATGCTGAAATCACCCTGATCAAACAAGATCCTCAGCCATATGACTTGCTGAGCCGCCTGGACTTTAAAGTCGGCGGTAGTATTCGTCCTCAGTTCATGAATACCATGGGCAGTTCGGATAAAGGTTCTTATAAAAATAACGGCTATGATGGCGGTACCCGCTTCCGTTTCACTGCTGATTACTATCTGTTTGATGATATTCACTGGGTTAACTATTACGAGCTAGGCGTCAATATCCCAGCTCTGTTTAACTGGTCACCTCACTATGCTGATGGCGCCCACGATACGACCCGCCGCCAGCTATACACCGGTTTCAAAAGCAAGACTTACGGTCAGTTGACCTTCGGCCAGCAAAACAGCGTCTATTACGATGTTGTCGGGGTGAAAACTGATATCTGGGATGACGATATGTTAGCTCAGGCACCGGGTAACGGTGTAAACGGTGATTACGATGGTTCTTATCGTTCGCGCAAGATGATCAAATACAAAAATACCTTTGATCAGGTTGATGTGTATGCATCTTACTTGCTGCCAGATAATGATCTGCATACCGGGCACGATCTGGTCTATAAACGCAAAGGTGGCGGCTCTATCGGCGCCGACTATCACATTACCAATGATTTGACCTTAGGCGCGGCGTATAACTACACCAGCGCAGAAGTGAAAAACCGCAAAACCAGTGATAACAAAGATTATGACCAGCATATTCTGGGCTCAGCCATATCTTGGACACCAGACAACTGGACGCTGTCTTTAGGCGGGGGCTGGTATCATAACTTCCTGATGACCAAAGTGAATAATGATCAGGACTTCTTTGCTGGCAATGCTTACGGCGTAGAATATTACCTTGGTTATACCGTACCTGTTGAACAGTATGCAGTGAAAAGCATTCAGCCTTACTTCATGGGCGATCGCCTGAAATATGTCAGCGGGCGTAATTACCAGCGTAATGACAATGGTGTAGGCGTTGCCGTGAAACTCGATTATGGCTTCCGTGTTGACTTCGAACACGTGTTCACTAACTCTACCGATAACATCGGTGATATCAACCTGGTTCGTCTGTACTACAACTTCTAATATCACTGTTTTCTGTGATAAAAAAAGCCGGTCTTCTGACCGGCTTTTTCACTCTTCATCGTGCTTTGCGCGACAATCATTAATCGATTTGCTTCACATCGACCCGCAACTCTTTCGGCACTTCAAACACGATATTCTCTTCACGCCCTTCCAGGTTAATCACCTCTGCTCCACCAAGAGCTTTCAGGCGAGCAATGACATCTTGAACCAGTACATCTGGTGCAGAAGCCCCGGCAGTAACGCCAATATTCTTGGCATCTTTCAACCAATCTTCCTGAATATCTGCCGCGGAGTCGATAAGGTATGACGCCTTACCTACCCGTTGCGCCAGTTCAGCCAGGCGGTTGGAGTTAGAAGAGTTTTTCGAGCCAACAACCAACACTACATCAGCGCCATCGGCAAGATTACGCACCGCTTCTTGGCGGTTGGTGGTGGCATAACAGATATCGTCTTTACGCGGCCCGATGATTTTAGGGAAACGCTGACGCAGTGCATCAATGACTTCAGACGTGTCATCCACAGATAGCGTGGTTTGCGTCATAAAACACAGATTTGCTTCGTCTTTTACTTCCAGCTTAAACACATCAGCGGGCGACTCAACCAAGTACATTCCCCCTTTCGGGTTGTTGTACTGGCCCATTGTGCCTTCGACTTCCGGGTGACCGGCATGGCCAATCAGAATAGCTTCGGTACCTTTACGGCTGGCGCGAGCGACTTCCATATGGACTTTAGTCACTAATGGGCACGTGGCATCAAACACCGTTAAATCACGACATTTTGCTTCGGCACGAACCGCTTGCGACACACCATGAGCAGAAAAAATCAGGATCGAGCCGTCAGGCACTTCGCTAATTTGCTCGATAAATACCGCGCCGCGTTTACGCAAACTGTCGACCACATAGCGGTTGTGCACGACTTCATGACGCACATAAATAGGGGCGTCATAAAGCTCAAGCGCGCGTTCAACAATGCTGATCGCACGATCAACGCCCGCACAGAAACCACGTGGGTTAGCCAGCAATATTTGCATCGGTTGCCTCCCGTTGAGGATCGATTTCCAGCACGTCGATGTCAAAATCAATATGCTGTCCGGCAAGCGGGTGGTTGAAGTCAACGGTAATCGAATCTTCAGTCACATCGCGCACCACTCCGGGCATTTCACTGCCGTCTCTGGCGGTAAACATCATGATGGTTCCAACGTCTGGCACACCGGTTTCCATAAAATCACGGCGAGAAAAGTATTGCACCAGATCCGGCATTTTCGTCCCGAAAGCCGACTCAGGCGAGAGCGTGAACGCTTTTTTATCGCCTACTTTCAGCCCGAGCAACTGATTTTCCAACGCGTCTGACAGGCTTCCATCCCCCAGACAAAATAACGCAGGTTTACCGTTGGCACGAGTCGACTCTGCAGTCGACCCATCTTCGAGCTTCAGCGTGAAATGTACCAATACTGCGCTGTCGTTTTTCACCTGTTCGGCCATCTTGCTTATCCTTTACTTTTTGCTGCTTTGTCTGGGGAAGAGATAAAGCCTTCCAACACAACTAACACTGCACCCACGCAGATAAAACTATCTGCCAGATTGAAAATCGGGTAGTGCCAGTCGTTGACATAAAAATCAATAAAGTCGATGACAAAGCCATGCACCATGCGATCGAATAAATTACCTAACGCACCGCCGATAATCATCGCAAAGGCAATATTGTTAAGACGCTGCTTGGCGCTGGCGCGATACATCAATACCAGAAGCACTACGCAAATTGCCAAAGCAATAGCAGCAAAGAACCAACGCTGCCATCCCCCTTTGTCAGCCAGGAAGCTAAAGGCGGCACCAGGGTTATGCGCATAAGTCAGATTGAAAAAAGGAATAAGGGGGAGAGACTCCCCCAGCATAAAGTGGTCCATGACCCACAGCTTACTGCCGAGATCTAAGGCCAGAACCACTACCGCCAGCCACAGCCAGCGGAGTCCAGTCGAACAAATAGGTTTAGCCATTATGCAAACTTACGCTCTTCGCCATCGCCTGCAATATTGGTCACACAGCGACCACAGATTTCGCTGTGTTCGGCGTTGTGTCCAACATCGGTGGTGTAATGCCAGCAACGTGGGCATTTGTCGCCTTCTGCTTTCTCTACGCCAATTTTCAGGCCTTTCAGCAATTCGCTAGCCTGCGCATCGGCACCAGCGTCGCTCAATGGCGCAACGCGAGCGCCAGAAGTCAGCAGTACGAAGCGAAGTTCGTTACCCAAACTACGCAGATCGTTTGCCAATGCATCGTCAGCATAAAGCGTTACTGCCGCTTCAAGAGAACCGCCTAAACGCTTATCAGCACGTGCCTGCTCAAGCACCTTATTAACTTCGCCACGGACTTTCAGCAGCTCAGCCCAGAACTCATCGTTCATGGTTTCACTAGCATCTAAGCCAAACAGGCCGTCAAACCACTCTTCGGTGAAGACAAATTTCTCACGGCTGCCCGGCAGGAAGCCCCAGATTTCGTCTGCGGTGAAGGACATGATCGGCGCCATCCAGCGGACCAATGCTTCTGAGATATAGTACAGCGCAGTCTGGCAGCTACGACGCGCCAAGCCATCGCTCTTCGCGGTGTACTGACGGTCTTTGATGATATCCAGATAGAAAGAACCCATTTCCACAGAGCAGAACTGCATCAAACGTTGCACCACACCGTGGAAATCATAGCGCTCATAAGCGGCAATGATCTCTTCCTGTGCAGCTTTGGCACGGCCAACAGCCCAACGGTCTAGCACCACCATGTCTTCTGGTTTCACCATGTGCTGTGCCGGATCAAAACCGTTAAGGTTCGCCAGCAGGAAACGCGCGGTGTTACGAATACGGCGATAAGAGTCCGCGGCACGCTTAAGGATTTCGTCCGATACCGCAATCTCGCCGGTGTAATCGGTAGAAGCAACCCACAGGCGCAGAATATCGCCGCCCAGCGTGTTCATCACAGTTTGAGGACTCACGGTGTTGCCGATAGATTTCGACATCTTACGGCCCTGGCCATCAACGGTGAAACCGTGGGTCAGCACTTGCTTATAAGGCGCTTTGCCTTTCATGGCGGTGGAAATCATCAATGAAGACATGAACCAACCGCGATGTTGGTCAGAGCCTTCCAGATACATATCTGCACTGTGGCCGCCAAACTCAGGGCGCACGTCAACCACTGAAGAGTGGGTCGATCCAGAGTCAAACCACACATCCAGAGTATCTGGGACTTTGACATAATCGTCAGCATCCGCCCCCAAGATGTCAGCCGGGTTGAGATCCCACCAAGCCTGAATACCATCAACTTCTACACGCTTGGCCACTTCTTCCATCAGTTCTAGCGTGCGTGGGTGCAGTTGCTCCGTCTCTTTATGGACGAACAACGACATTGGCACACCCCAGGTACGCTGACGCGAGATACACCAGTCTGGACGCGTCGCCACCATGTTTTCGATACGCGCCTGGCCCCAGTCAGGGATCCACTGCACGCCTTTGATCTCTTCTAAAGATTTTGCACGCAACCCTTTCTGATCCATGCTGACGAACCATTGTGGCGTCGCGCGGAAGATGATCGGGGTTTTGTGACGCCAGCAGCACGGGTAGCTGTGATTAAGCTTTTCAACATGCAGCAATGCGCCTTTATCGCGCAGCAATTCAACAATCAGATCATTGGCCTTGAAGACAAATTTGCCATCCAACGTTGGATAAGTACCAGGCAGGTAGCAACCGTTCGGTCCTACCGGGTTTGCCACTTCTAAATCGTATTTCTTACCGATAACGAAGTCATCTGGACCGTGACCAGGCGCAGTATGCACCGCACCGGTACCTGCATCTAAGGTAACGTGATCGCCAAGGATTGCCGGCACATCAAAATCGAGGAACGGATGCTGGAAACGCATCAGTTCGAGATCTGCGCCTTTCGCTTCACCCAGCACGGTCCATTCTGTGACACCAATGCGCTTCATTACGCTATCGACCAAATCAGTCGCAAGGATCAGATATTGATCGCCAACCTGTACTAATTGGTAGCTAAATTCTGCATTCAGTGAGATGGCACGGTTAGCCGGTAATGTCCACGGGGTGGTAGTCCAGATAACAAGTGAAACCGGACCATTGACCGTAGGTACGCCAAACTTAGCAGCAACGGCCGCCGCATCAACCGCATGGAAAGCCACGTCAATTGATGGTGAAACCTTGTCGTAATATTCAACTTCAGCTTCTGCCAGAGACGAGCCACAATCGGTACACCAGTGCACAGGCTTAGCGCCTTTGTGCAGATGACCATTACCGATGATTTTTCCTAAGGCACGGATAATGTTGGCTTCAGTGCCAAAATCCATTGTCAGGTAAGGGCGATCCCAATCACCTAACACACCAAGACGAATGAAATCGCTTTTTTGGCCTTCGATCTGTTCTGCTGCATATTTACGGCAGGCTTCACGGAATTCAGCCGCAGTCACTTTCTCACCTGGTTTGCCGATCAGCTGTTCTACTTTCAGTTCGATAGGCAGACCGTGGCAGTCCCAGCCTGGAACATAAGGTGAGTCATAGCCTGCGAAGCCTTTAGACTTCACAATAATATCTTTAAGAATCTTGTTAACTGAGTGACCAATATGAATGCTGCCGTTCGCGTACGGAGGGCCATCGTGCAAAATAAAGGTTTTTTTGCCCTTTTTGGCGGCACGAATAATCCCGTACAGATCCTGCTTGTACCAATTATCCAACATAGCAGGTTCACGCTTGGCCAAATCACCACGCATCGGGAACCCTGTTTCCGGCAAGTTCAGGGTGTTCTTATAGTCACTCATTAGATTCTCAGTTCCGTTTTCGGCTAAATGCAAAGAGGATTCAGTAATGCTTAATCCCCCTGTCAGTACATGTTAATGCGATGCCTGCAATCCAAAAAATTCTCGGGCAGCCAACTCATCATTAGCGATTTGCTGTTTTAACGCATCGAGCGAAGCAAAACGTTGTTCGTTACGCAATTTCGCGCGGAGCACCACTTCGATGTGACGCCCATATAAATCCATCTTGGTATCGAGCAGGTGAACTTCAACCTGTTTACGCACGCCCGATACTGTAGGACGCGTACCAATATTGGCAACACCTGGGATCGGTTTAGGGCCAAGTCCCAATACTTCAACGGCATAAACGCCTTTCACCGGGCTGACTACACGCTTTAACGGCAAGTTAGCGGTAGGGAAACCGATGGTACGCCCAAGTTTATCACCGTGCACTACACGCCCAGAAATACTGAACGGGTGGCCCAACAGTTTTTCAGCCTGCGCTAAATCATCATCACGTAACGCATCGCGAATGGCAGTACTGCTAATACGATTATCGCCTTCACGGAACGTTTGGGTGCTGATCACTTCAAACCCATATTCCTGACCGGCTTTTTGCAGCAGAGCAAAATCCCCAAGACGCCCGGCGCCAAAGCGGAAATCGTCACCAACGGTCAGGAATTTTACGCCCAGCTTATCGACCAACAGTTCAGAGACAAATGCCTGAGCAATATTAGCCGCAAAGCGCGGGTCAAATCGTACACATAACAGATAATCAATTCCGCATTCGGCCAGGTACTTGGCCTTATCACGCAAGCTGGTTAAACGAGCAGGTGCCTTGTCGGCGGAGAAAAGCTCCAGCGGCTGAGGCTCAAATATCATCACCATGACAGGCAACCCCAAACGTTGACCTTCCAGTTTTAACTGTTCGATCAATGCCTGATGGCCACGGTGAACGCCGTCAAAATTACCAATAGTCAATACGCACCCATGATGGCGCGCTTTGATATTGTGTATCTCGCGAATTAGCTCCATAACTGGCTCAAATCCATAGCTGGCTTTATACGGTGGAAATCGACGGATTATACCTTGTACAGCCTCCAAGGTTAACCAGCGATTAGTTGCTATAGCCAAAATAATTGGCGTTGCCTCAAGGCGGCAAGGGAGAGTATCCCGATGAGCTTACGCGGGTAAGTGATTCGGGTAAGCAACCACAACCAACACAGAAGCAACGTCAAGTATGACGGATATAAACGGTATTCTCTTATGGATTGCACAAAAATTTAGCACTAACAACAGATTTAGTGACGACATTTCTTTATTGAGCATTCTAAATTTACGACATCCGCCATAAACAAGCCCTTAACAGCCGTTGTCTGCAAAATTCTCTCTTCACGAGCGAATTTTATTGCGTTGGGCTGTATTCCGAGACCGGAAGCTGTTAAAATCCTGCCCCATCACAACGTAACAAGCGCTAATTGAAGTTCAGACTGATAAACGGCGCTTATTTGCACAAATCCATTGACAAGCGAAGCCCGAAAAGGCATATTCCTCGACCTTCGAATTGTCCTCAATAGAAAATATATTTGGGAGTTGTACCTTGGCTAACATCAAATCAGCTAAGAAACGCGCCGTACAGTCAGAAAAACGCCGCAAGCACAACGCAAGCCGTCGTTCTATGATGCGTACCTTTATCAAGAAGGTATACGCGGCTATTGCAGCTGGTGACAAAGACGCTGCACAAAATGCATTCAACGAAATGCAACCAATCGTGGACCGTCAGTCTTGCAAAGGCCTGATCCACAAAAACAAAGCTGCGCGTCATAAGTCAAACTTGACTGCGCAAATCAACGCAATGCAATAATCGTATTACGCTGAAAAGCTTGATAAAAAAACCGGCTTTGCCGGTTTTTTTATGCCTGAAATTTGGCTTATTGCTACCAACCTGTCTCTTTGCTGGTAGCAATAACGCCCAACGTTAATTTAGACCACTGCTTTTTTGGCTGCCTTAGCAGGTAAAGCCAGGCTAAGCAGTAAATATCCTAACAATGCCGAGAGTGTCGAGCCCAGCAAGATGCCAATCTTCGAGTAGGTCAGCATCGATTCATGTGCACCAGCAAAGGCCAGGGATGCGATAAATATCGACATCGTAAAGCCAATACCGCACAGCACCGACACCGCAGCAATATGTTTAAAGCTGATCCCCTCTGGTAGCCGCGCAATACCCAGCTTGGTCGCCAGTAGACAAGAGAGCATAATGCCAATCGGTTTACCCAACAGTAAGCCTGCGGCAATCCCCATCGGTAGCAGAGATGCCAAACTTTCTGCCGAGACACCTTGCAACGATACGCCCGCATTGGCAAAAGCAAACAGCGGCAGGATAAGCCAAGCAACCCAAGGATGAACGCTATGCTCCACCGTGCGCGCTGGCGTCTGTTTATTTTTTGTTTGCAGCGGGATTAAGAAGCCAAGAATCACCCCAGCCAGCGTAGCGTGGATCCCTGATTTCAAGACAAATACCCAGAGGACGGCACCGATCACCAGATAAGGCAAAGGCTTACCCACTCCGCGCCAGTTCATCAATGCCAGCAACGCAATGCATAACGCCGCCCCGCCTAATGCCATATAAGAAATATTGTGGCTATAGAACAAGGCAATAATCACAATCGCGCCTAAATCATCGATTATTGCCAGCGCCAACAAGAATACTTTAAGCCCGGTTGGTACACGTGAGCCCAACAACGCCATTACACCCAAAGCAAAAGCAATATCCGTCGCAGCTGGAATTGCCCAGCCTTGACGAGCCACCTCGTCACTGCCGTTAAACAGCAGGAAAATTAGTGCAGGTGCGATCATCCCGCCTAGTGCGGCAATAGCTGGGAACATCGCCTGTTCCCGTTTTGCCAGCGCGCCCTCTACCAATTCGCGCTTCACTTCCAGCCCAATCATCAGGAAAAAGATCGCCATCAACGCATCGTTGATAAATAGCAGCATCGGCTGCTCAACACCAAAGGGAGCAACACCTGCGGATAGCGGTAAATCAAGAAAACCCAGATAAATACCACTTAACGATGTATTAGCCATCACGAGGGCGATAAGCGCTGCGACGATCAGCACAATTCCGCCGGAGGCTTCTAGGCGTACAAATTGGCGAATTAAATTAGTCACGCTAACCACTCCTTTTTAAATTGACACGTACACGGCCTGTACGTCATGAAAAACAGACAATTTTTAAAACAGGTTGTTTTTTAATGAACCTTATTACGGATGAATTATTGCACTGAGGATTATAACTTACCAAGAAGGGGTTATTTGCGCGTTTACCCGGTATTTACCATCAAAAAAATCCCCAGCACTTTTAGGCCGGGGATTTTTAAACACGATATTAACTCAATGAATTATCGGGTTAAATCGTCAAAGAATTTCTTCACACCGTCTAAAAAGCTTTTAGAACGCGGGCTGTTTTTTTCGCCAGATGCACCGCCAAAGCTCTCTTCCAGATCGCGTAACAGCTGTTTCTGTTTCTCATTCAGAGACACAGGCGTCTCAACGACAACGCGACACAGCAAATCTCCCTGTGCACCGCCACGAACGGATTTAACGCCGCGCGCGCGCATACGGAACAGCTTGCCGGTTTGCGTTTCTGCCGGGATCTTCAGCTTAACGCGGCCATCGAGGGTTGGCACTTCAATCTCGCCACCCAATGCTGCCATCGCGAAGTTGATAGGCACTTCACAATACAGATTGTTGCCTTCACGCTCGAAAATCTTGTGCGCTTTAACCTGTACCTGAACGTACAAATCGCCCGCTGGTGCACCGTGCTCGCCAGCTTCACCTTCGCCTTCCAGACGAATACGGTCGCCGGTATCCACACCAGCCGGGATTTTAACCGACAGAGTTTTGGTACGTTCTACGCGACCGTGACCATGACATTTCGAGCAAGGATCTTTGATGATGTTGCCGCGACCGTGACAGGTCGGACAGGCTTGCTGTACGGTGAAGAAGCCTTGGCGCATCTGCACTTGTCCTGCACCGTGACAGGTTGGACAAGTCACCGGCTTGCTGCCAGCTTTCGCTCCGCTGCCGTGGCACAGGTCACACTCTTCAAGCGCAGGAATACGAATTTCTTTGGTTACGCCACGAACGGCCTCTTCGAGAGTCAGGTCCATGTTGTAACGCAGGTCAGAACCACGGCTGGCGCGTTGACGGCGGCCACCACCGAAGATATCACCAAAGACGTCACCAAAGATGTCGCTGAAGTCAGCACCGCCGCCGCCGCCATAACCACCACCGCCCATGCCACCTTGTTCGAAGGCTGCATGACCGTATTGGTCATAGGCCGCACGTTTTTGTCCGTCGGTAAGAATTTCGTAGGCTTCTTTGATTTCTTTAAATTTGCTTTCGGCTTCTTTATCACCCTGGTTACGGTCCGGGTGATATTTCATTGCCAGGCGCTTATAAGCCTTTTTGATTTCACGCTCTTCCGCTGTTTTGGAAACGCCCAAAATCTCGTAATAATCCTGCTTCGCCATGTTTTTACAACCCTCAACATGCGTGCACGGGCGTAGAGTTTCCTCGACGCCCGTGCTGGTTATCAATAATAGGAACTATTATTGTGCCCGCTAAGGGCGATTATTTTTTGTCTTTAACTTCTTCGAATTCAGCATCAACAACGTCGTCATCTTTCTGCGCGCTGTGATCGGCACCTTCAGCCTGACCCGCTTGCTGAGCTTGTTCTGCCAGCTTACCGGAAACTTGTACCAGCGCCTGGATTTTAGCTTCGATGTCAGCTTTGTCTTCGCCTTTAGCCGCAACTTCCAGCGCTTTCAGAGCCTCTTCGATAGCCGCTTTGTCTTCAGCAGGCAGTTTGTCGCCGCCTTCTTCCAGTTGCTTACGAGTACCGTGGATCAGGTGGTCCGCTTGGTTGCGAGTCTGAACCAGTTCTTCGAACTTACGGTCAGATTCAGCGTTAGCTTCTGCGTCGTTCACCATTTTCTGGATTTCTTCTTCGCTCAGACCAGAAGAAGCCTTGATGGTGATCTTCTGCTCACGGCCGGTATTTTTGTCTTTAGCAGACACATGCAAAATACCATCGGCATCCAGGTCGAAGGTCACTTCGATCTGCGCCATACCGCGTGGTGCTGCCTGAATACCGTCCAGGTTGAACTGACCCAGAGATTTGTTTTCGCTAGAACGTTTACGCTCACCCTGCACAACGTGGATGGTCACGGCTGACTGGTTATCTTCAGCAGTCGAGAACACTTGGCTGTGTTTAGTTGGGATAGTGGTGTTTTTAGTGATCAGCGCAGTCATCACGCCGCCCATGGTTTCGATACCCAGGGACAGAGGCGTAACGTCCAACAGCAGAACGTCTTTAACATCACCCGACAGAACGCCACCTTGAACCGCTGCACCAATTGCAACTGCTTCATCTGGGTTCACGTCTTTACGTGGTTCTTTACCGAAGAACTCAGCAACTTTCTTCTGAACCATTGGCATACGAGTCTGACCACCAACCAGGATAACGTCCTGGATTTCGGATACAGACAGGCCAGCATCTTTCAGAGCAACTTTCAGTGGCTCGATAGAACGGTTAACCAAATCTTCAACCAGTGATTCCAGTTTGGCGCGAGTCACTTTGATGTTCATGTGTTTCGGGCCGCTAGCATCAGCAGTGATATAAGGCAGGTTTACATCGGTCTGTTGCGCAGAAGACAGTTCAATTTTTGCCTTCTCAGCGGCTTCTTTCAGACGTTGCATCGCCAGAGGATCGTTACGCAGATCCATGCCTTGTTCTTTCTTAAATTCTTCAACCAGGTAGTTGATCATACGGCTGTCGAAGTCTTCACCACCCAGGTGGGTATCACCGTTGGTTGCCAGAACTTCGAAGGTTTTTTCGCCGTCAACTTCGTCGATTTCAATAATAGAGATATCGAAAGTACCGCCGCCTAAATCGTAAACCGCGATAGTACGGTTACCCACTTCGCGATCCAAGCCGTAAGCCAGCGCAGCAGCAGTTGGTTCGTTGATAATACGTTTTACTTCCAGACCTGCGATACGGCCAGCATCTTTAGTTGCCTGACGCTGTGCATCGTTGAAGTATGCAGGTACGGTGATAACCGCTTCAGTTACTGGTTCACCCAGGTAATCTTCTGCAGTTTTCTTCATTTTCTTCAACACTTCAGCAGAGATCTGCGGAGGTGCAATTTTTTGACCTTTTACGTCGATCCACGCATCACCGTTGTCAGCGCCAACGATCTGGTAAGGCATGATGCCTTTATCGCGCTGCACTTCTTCATCTTGGAAACGGCGACCAATCAGACGCTTAATAGCGAACAGAGTATTCTGTGGGTTTGTCACAGCCTGACGTTTAGCAGGTTGGCCAACCAGAGTTTCCCCGTCCTGAGCATAAGCAATGATTGAAGGTGTGGTACGATCCCCTTCGGCGTTTTCAAGCACACGAGCTGTGGTGCCATCCATGATCGCTACACAAGAGTTGGTCGTACCCAGGTCGATACCAATAATTTTACCCATCTAAAACATCTCCACTAAAAATTCATATTCGTTCAAGTTGCTACTGTATATGCGGACGTTTTTTAAATTTTCAACTGTCCACTATTTTGCAAGTCTTCAGCCAGCAACTGCGGTTGAGAATAAGATGGGGCCACCTCACCCAGCATCAAGGGGTAGCCACAAAAAAAATCCACATTTTTATCAAAAATGGCAAATATCTTGCTCGTCGAGTTTTATACAGCGGTGAATTAACTGCCGGTAGAAACAGATTCAGCCATACGAGGCTCAATAGAAGCACTATTATTCATCGCGTCATTTCGCAAATAGATGCCCAAAACCAAACCAATGGCGGATAACGCTAATACATAATAAGCAGGAGCCATTGGCGTGACGCTCATCATCAACGTCACAAAAATAGGCGTCAGACCGCCAAAGACGGCATAGGAGACATTGTAAGAGAAGGAGATACCGGTAAATCGTAGAGCGGCTGGAAACGCCCGCACCAATACATAAGGTACCGCGCCAACCACCGCAACGCTGAATCCGACCAGCGGATACATCACCAGTAACAGACTGCTATCTTTGGCGACTAAATGATAAAACGCCCAACTGCAGACACCGAGCAATACGCTGCCGAAGATAAAGGTTTTGCTGGCCCCAATGCGATCAACAATCCAACCTGCGAAAATACAGCCAAACGCTAAAGCAATAGTCGCCAAACTATTGGCCTGCAAGGCCAATGCGGCAGGAATAGCAAACTGCTTTTGTAGATAGGTTGGCGTCATCAGGATCACCACTACCACGCCAGCGGATAACAGCCATGTCATCAACATCGAGACCACAATCTCTTTTTTATGTTTAGCGATAACCGCTTTTAACGGCATCTCTTGTGCCAGCGCTTTGCGGGCTTTCATTTCAACAAAAATAGGCGTCTCTTGCAGCCAACGGCGTAAGTACATAGCAAACAGGCCAAAAACACCGCCGAGGAAGAAAGGAATTCGCCACCCGCCGTTAGCAATGCTCGAGGCAGGAAGGAAAGTATGGACTAACGTTGCCACCAGAGAACCCAGTAAGATACCGACCGTCAAGCCCGCGGTTAACGTGCCGCAGGCAAATCCAATGCGTTTGTTTGGAACATGTTCAGCGACAAAAACCCAAGCCCCTGGCACTTCGCCACCAATAGCGGCACCTTGTAGCATACGCATGAGTAGCAGTAACAACGGTGCGGTAATACCAATCGAAGAGTAAGTTGGCAGTAAACCAATGGCTAATGTAGGCAGCGCCATCAGCAATATGCTCAAACTGAACATACGCTTACGTCCGACCAAATCGCCAAAATGCGCCATGATAATCCCGCCTAATGGACGCACCAGATAGCCGGCGGCAAAGATACCAAAGGTTTGTACCTGACGCAGCCAGTCCGGCATATGAGATGGGAAAAACAAATCGCCCATTACGCTGGCAAAAAAGACAAAAATAATGAAATCGTAAAATTCCAGGGCGCCCCCCAGTCCTGCCAACATGAGCGTTTTATAGTCTTGGCGATTTAACCGACGGTTGTTTTGTTGTTGCATAAGAGTCTCGGCAGAACGGGATGAGGAAAAATGATCGGAACATTACGTAAACTATTTATTACTATAATGACTGTCATTTTACACTCCAGATCCAACAGATCTTATGTTGCATAAAAGTTAACTTCAGTTTTTTATATCGCGCAAAGCACTCTTCGGTCTGAAAGACGCTACAACATTGGCATGTGTTTCGATATAAGGACCATCGAGTAGCTGTACACAATAGGGTACGCTTGCAAAGATCCCGCTAACGATTATTTTTCCCTCGGCATCCTTGAGACCTTCCAGCGTTTCCTGAATAGATTTTGGCTGTCCTGGTAGATTGAGAATCAGAGCCTGTTTGCGGATCACGCCAACCTGACGAGACAAAATTGCCGTTGGGACAAAATGAAGGCTAATTTGGCGCATTTGTTCGCCGAAACCTGGCATAACACGGTCGGCAACAGCCAATGTGGCATCAGGCGTAACGTCTCGGCGCGCAGGTCCTGTGCCCCCGGTGGTTAACACCAAATGGCAACCAAACTCATCCACTAACTCGCAAATCACCTGTTCAATCAACGTCTGTTCATCAGGAACCAATCGGGTTTCCAGCTCGAACGGGGTAATCAATGCACTTTCTAACCAGGCTTCAAGAGCGGGGATCCCTTTATCCTGATAAATGCCGTTTGATGCTCGGTCGGATACCGAAACTAAACCAATACGTAATGTATTCATGTGTTCTCCTGCGGGATATATACCCAATAAATCGCTCGGGTAAAGGCTAAGTATATCCAGAACCCTTTCTAAGAAGGAGCAACATTATGATTTCAGGCTATTAAGACATAAAAAAAGGCGACCTAGGTCGCCTTTCTCTTACCGTTACTGATTACAGCAAATCAGCAATCATTTTTTCCAGTTTACCCTGGTCGATAGCAAACTTACGGATACCATCCGCCAGTTTGTCGATAGCCATTGGGTCCTGGTTGTGATCCCAGTAGAACTGAGCTTCGGTCAGAGCAGCTGGACGTGCTTTCACTTCGCCAGTGTAAGACAGTTTACGCTCCAAAGTACCTTCGCTTTCTGCCAGCTCTTTGAGCAAAGCAGGTCCGATGGTCAGACGGTCACAACCAGCCAATTCGATGATTTCATCAACGTTACGGAAGCTCGCACCCATCACGACGGTTTGGAAGCCATGTTGTTTGTAGTATTCGTAGATTTCGGTCACAGACACAACGCCTGGATCTTCGTGCGGCGCGTACTCTTTCTTATCAGTGTTAGCTTTGTACCAGTCAAGAATACGGCCAACGAATGGAGAAATCAGGTAAACGCCAGCTTCAGCACAAGCGCGAGCCTGAGCGAAGGAGAACAGCAGAGTCAGGTTACAGTTGATGCCTTCTTTTTCCAGCTTCTCAGCAGCACGGATACCCTGCCAGGTTGAAGCCAGTTTAATCAGGATACGATCGTTGCTGATGCCTGCATCGTTATACAGTTTGATCAAACGATGAGCTTTAGCGATGCTGGCTTCGGTGTCGTAAGACAGGCGAGCATCAACTTCAGTCGAGATACGGCCAGGAACCAGTTTAAGGATTTCCAGACCGATATTTACCGCCAATTTGTCAGCAGTATCGATGATCTGCTGATCGCGGTCGCTGCTTTGCTCACGAGCCCAAGCGATAGCGTCATCAATCAACTTACGATATTCAGGAATTTGCGCGGCGTTGAGGATCAAAGAAGGGTTGGTGGTAGCATCTTGCGGCTGATACAGCTTCATTGCCGCGATATCCCCGGTATCTGCAACTACTTTAGTCAGTTGACGTAGGGAAGTAAGTTTATCGGTCATGTTGGCATATCTCATCGTTTGTACATTATCGTTGAGGCATTTTCATGCCTTGCCTTTAACTGATGATAACATGCGCCAAGCCATGCGCAAGGCAGTTGTGAGGCTCGATGGTCTGACAAAGATTTTTCGCACTTTTCATGTAAAAATCACAGCGATTACCCTATAAAAACTATCAAAACCCCCTGTCAACACAGCATGATATTTCCCTAAAATAACGAGGGAAAACAGCCTATAAGCTTTTTCTTTGTCATAGAAGTATCAATTTTGACCTGACATATCGGCCCGAAAAATCGATTTGCCTATTACTGTGATTTGGCTTCTCTACCCAATAAACAACAATTTTTTGCTACAGTGAGCCTATTATTTATCTCGTTTTATAGTGCCCCTCTTTTTGACTAATCGGACCCAACTATGCTGACAATTATTTCTCCCGCTAAAACGCTCGATTATGAAAGCAAGCTGGCTACGCAACGTTATACCCAGCCAGAGTTGCTGGATAAATCGAGCCAGTTAATTGATATCGCGAAAAAGCTGACCCCCGCAGAGATATCCAGCCTGATGAGTATCAGCGATAAACTGGCCTTACTCAATGCCGAACGTTTTAACGATTGGAAAGCTGATTTCACGCCAGACAATGCGCGCCAGGCTATTCTGGCTTTTAAAGGTGATGTCTACACCGGATTGCAGGCCGAAGATTTCAGCGAGCAGGATTTCGACTTCGCCCAGCAACATTTGCGCATGTTGTCCGGTTTATATGGCCTATTGCGACCACTGGATTTGATGCGTCCTTATCGTTTAGAGATGGGCATCCGCTTAGCCAATCCACAAGGCGCTAATCTGTACAGTTTCTGGGGCGATCTGCTGACTGAAAAACTGAACACACTGCTGGCAGAGCAAGGCGACAAAGTCTTAGTAAATCTCGCCTCCGACGAATACTTCAAAGCAGTCAAACCTGCCAAGCTGCAGGCTGAAATCATCAAGCCAGTATTCCTTGATGAGAAAAATGGCAAATATAAAGTGATCAGTTTCTACGCCAAGAAAGCGCGGGGCTTGATGAGCCGTTTTATCATTAAAGAACGTCTTAACAAGGCTGAGCAATTACAAGACTTTAACCTGGAAGGTTATCAGTTTGATGTTGCGCGTTCGCAAGGGAATGAACTGGTTTTCACCAGGAAGGAGCAAGGCTAGATCAAACCTTGGGGTGATTTCTTTGAGCCAGAAGGTCTTCAAGCAAACCGTGCTTGAGGCGGTTTTCTAAAACCTAGAAATGTGTAGATTTCGGTTCTTTGAATACTGTGTTCGATGTCACGCCATCGACCGAACCGACCGAAGGGGAAAATGGGCTTTCCCCTTCGGGATCCCCAGCCCTTTCAAACATTTATACCCAGTCCAGTGGAGGCCATGTTTCAGCAGCTTCCGCGACAGGCGCAAATTTCATGGCTTCGCCATCCCTTCCTCGGGTTCAAGCCAGCTCAATAAATCCCTCGCCGTCTCTCCACCACTCGTCAGTGAAATTTTGAGTGCGCCACTCACCTTTTACTTCAAAAGCTAAATTGCCTCTGCTTTTTTGTTTGTGTTGCTGCTGTTGCTGGTTTTAAAGCCGCCAAGCGCACTCAAAATGCCACCGGTGGAGTGGTGAGAGACAATGGATTTATCGTTGGCTTGAACCCGCAAGCGGGAAGCCCGGAGGGCTGGCATTTGCGCTATAACGGAAGCCTCTGAAACATGGCCTCCACTGGACTGAATAATGAGGTTGGAAAAAAGGCGCGGGATGCCGAAGGGTTCCGCCTTGAACCCTTCGGTCGGTTTCGGCTATGAAGCGGCATTGAACACCGCACTTCGAAAACCGAAAAAATCACAAAACTACTCTTTAAACCGCATCAAACGCAGTTTGTTTTAAGCCCTTCTGGCTTAAAGAAACCGCAAAAAGCTCGGTCAAGCGCCTACTTTGGTAAGGCCATCAGGAATGCACGCAAGCCACCAAAATCTGCCGCTAAGTCATGTGACAGCAACGGCAAGTCAGCGCGATCCGCCAACTCTTTCGGTAATGGCAGTTCCTGATCGAGGATAGATTCTACGCTTTCTTTGAATTTAGCTGGATGCGCAGTACCAATGAACAGACCAAACTCACCTTCTTGCAACTGGTCACGCAGAACGCGGTAAGCGATAGCCGCGTGAGGTTCAGAAATGTAGCCGATGTCTGCCAGCTCACGCATAGAGTCTTCAGTCGTTTCATCACTGACGGCGCCAAAGCCCAGATCCTTCAACTGCCAGATTTTACGACGGAACAGCTCTTCCACGCGCGGCCAGTTGTTCGGTTGGCTCACATCCATCGCATTAGACAAGGTTGCTACGGTTTTATGTGGTGCCCACTCGCCGCTTTGCAAGAAGCGTGGAACGGTGTCATTAGCGTTGGTCGCCGCGATAAAGCGTTTGATTGGCAAACCTAAAGATTTCGCCAACAACCCTGCGGTCAAATCGCCAAAGTTACCGCTTGGCACGGAAACCACCAGCTGATTACGTGCTTCTTGCGGCAATTGGGCAACCGCTTCAAAGTAGTAGCAGATTTGCGCCAACAGGCGGCTGATGTTGATGGAGTTAGCTGAGTTCAGGCTCAGAGCAGCTTTCAACTCTTCATCATCAAAGGCTTGCTTCACCAATGCCTGGCACTGGTCGAAATCACCATCAATTGCCACAGTATGAATATTGCCACCAAGAGTACAGAACAGCTTCTCTTGCAGAGGGCTAATTTTGCCGCGTGGATAAAGGATCACGACGCGAACATTTTTCAAACCATAGAAGGCGTGAGCAACAGCGGCACCGGTATCACCAGACGTCGCGGTTAAAATAGTCACCGGCTCATCACCAGAAATTTCGGTGAGGATCTGCGCCATAAAGCGGCCGCCAAAGTCTTTAAATGCCAGCGTTGGGCCGTGGAACAGCTCCAGACAAGCGACATCAGACTCAACTTGTGCAACAGGTGCCGGGAAAGCAAAGGCATTTTTCACGCGCTGATGCAGTTGCTCTTCCGGAATTTCGTCACCGATAAAAGCAGAAAGAATACGGCTGCTGCGGGTAACGAAATCCAGCGCCAGCAGACGGTCAACTTCTGTCAGTTCAAACTCAGGCAGCTCCAACGGGAAAAATAGGCCTTGTTGTTTGCCCAGTCCTTGCTTAACGGCTTGTGCAAAGCTGACCTGCTCGTTGTGATCTTTCAGGTTATACAGTTTCATTGATTATCCCAATAGTCTCGCGCCTGCGGTATCCAGACGACAAATATGAACAAAGCCTTCATCATTTTGCAGATAGTGCTGCTGCAGCCAATTCGCCATGCGTTGTGCGGTCTCAGTGTCATTACAGACGGCAAACAAGGTTGGTCCTGACCCGGAAATACCACAGGCCAAAGCACCAATTTCGCTGGCGGCTGCGCGTGCTTCTGCAAAACCAGGCAGCAAGCGAGTGCGATAAGGCTCGGCGATAACATCTTTCATCAGTTTGGCAGCCAATAGCGGTTGCTGCGCGTAGCAGGCATGAATAAAGCCTGAAAGATGGCGACCATGGCTGACACAATCCTGACGACGATACTGCGCAGGCAAGATAGCTCGCGCTTCGGCCGTAGAAACCTTGATACCCGGATACGCCATCACCCACAACCAGTCATCAAAGCATGGCACCCGTTGCGAGATAATATCCAATTCTTCCAGAATCAGCTGCAACCCGCCTAAATAGCAAGGGGCCACATTATCGTAATGCACGCTACCGGAGATACGCCCCTCTAACTCCCCCATCAGTCTTAATATGGCGGTGTCGTTAAATGGTTTGTCGCAAAATTCGTTCATGGCGACCAATCCCGCGACGATTGAACAGGCGCTGGAACCCAGCCCTGAACCAACCGGCATATTTTTTTCCAGCGTCATAGTGACCGGTACTTCGCGCCCCAATTCCTGGCAGAAAAGCTGCCAGCATTGGTAAACGATATTGTCTTCCATGCGATCAGGCAGCTTGGACACAAAGCTCCCTGATGTTTTCAGACTAAATTCACTGGCAGCTTCAACGCTAACGCAGTCACCTAATAATGTGCCATCAATTGGCGAAACAGCGGCACCCAGCACGTCAAAACCCACGCTGACGTTAGCAATCGAGGCCGGAGCATATACTTTAATCATTTTAAACCCCTAACTTCCATGACAGCGTTCGCAACAGGTCAGCAAACACGCCAGCAGCAGTCACATCATTACCGGCACCATAGCCGCGTAATACTAACGGTAGTGGCTGATAATAACGGCTATAGAAAGCCAATGCATTTTCGCCATTCTTCACTTTATAAAGCGGATCGTTACCATCAACAGCATCGATCTTCACTTTACAACGCCCTTCTTCAATGACGCCAACATAACGCAACACTTTACCTTCTGCGGTTGCCTTAGCCACGCGCTGCGTAAATTCAGCATCGAGTTCTGGCAGGCGGCTGACGAATTCATCGACGCTACCTTGTGCATTGAAAGATGGCGGCAGAACTGATTCGACATCGATATCAGACAGCTCAAGTGAATAACCTGCTTCACGAGCCAAAATCAACAGCTTACGAGCAACATCCATTCCTGAAAGATCATCGCGAGGATCTGGCTCGGTATAACCCATATCACGCGCTTGCAGGGTTGCTGCTGACAACGATAATCCTTCCTCTAGCTTGCCAAAGATAAAGGACAGTGACCCGGATAAGATACCGGAGAAACGCAGCAATTCATCACCCGCATTAAGTAAGTTTTGCAGGTTCTCAATAACCGGCAAGCCTGCACCAACGTTAGTGTCATACAGGAACTTGCGACGGGAACCAGCCGCGGCTTTACGCAACTGATGGTAATAGTTCATCGACAAGGTGTTGGCTTTTTTGTTCGGCGTCACGATATGGAAGCCATCAGCCAGGAAATCAGCATATTGGCTGGCAACCTCTTCACTCGAGGTGCAATCGACAATGGCCGGATTAAGCAAGTGATACTCTTTCACCAAGCGAATCAGACGGCCCAGATTAAACGGCTCTTTAGCCGCCGCTAGCTCGTCTTGCCAGTTCTCTAGCGCAATGCCGTGTACGTTAGTCAGCATCGCGCGTGAATTAGCAATACCGCATACGCGCAGGTCAATATGTCGGGCTTTTAGCCAAGCTTGCTGACGACGGATCTGTTCGATCAATGCGCCGCCAACACCGCCAACGCCGATCAAGAAGACTTCAATGACTTGATCCGTATTGAACAGGATCTGATGGCTAACACGCACGCCGGTCGTTACATCGTCATTATTCACTACCACAGAAATTGAGCGCTCAGATGAGCCTTGAGCAATGGCGACGATATTAATATTGGCACGAGCAAGCGCGGAGAAGAACTTGGCAGAAACGCCGCGCATTGTGCGCATTCCGTCACCAACAACCGAGATAACCGCCAGATTTTCTATGATATCTAACGGCTCAAGCAGACCATCTTTCAGCTCCAGATAGAATTCATCTTTCAACGCCTGACGAGCGCGGTTGAGTTCATTCTGAGGCACACAGAAACTAATACTGTATTCGGATGATGACTGGGTGATAAGAACGACTGAAATACCGGCACGCGACATCACGGCAAAAACGCGTGCAGCCATGCCAACCATGCCTTTCATGCCCGGACCAGACACGTTAACCATCGCCATATTGTTTAAATTGGTGATGCCTTTAACGGGCGTGTTGTCATCCACACTTTCATGGCTAATCAGTGTGCCAGGAGCCTGAGGATTAGAGGTATTCTTGATAAGGCAAGGGATCTGGAACTGGGCGATAGGCGTAATAGTGCGTGGATGCAATACTTTCGCACCAAAATACGATAGCTCCATCGCTTCCTGATAGGACATCGATTTCAATAAGCGTGCATCTGGCACAGTACGCGGGTCACAGGTGTAAACCCCGTCAACATCAGTCCAAATTTCACAACAATCCGCCCGCAGGCAGGCGGCGAGTACCGCAGCTGAGTAGTCGGATCCATTGCGGCCTAATACGACCAATTCACCTTTATCATTACCGGCGGTGAAACCCGCCATCAGAATAATGTGATCTGCCGGGATCTTACTGGCGACAATACGCAACGTCGATTCGTTGATATCAACGGTAGATTCAAGATAATGGCCAACGGCCAGCAATTTCTCTACAGGATTGATCACCGTAACGCCATAGCCTTTAGCCAGGAATAGCGCCTCCATTATAGCGATAGAGAGTTTCTCTCCGCGACAGATGATTGACGCGTTTACGCTGTCAGGACATTGTCCAAGCAGTGCAATACCGTGTAAGACTTGCTTGAGTTGGGCAAATTCGTGCTCAACAACGCTCTTCATGCGAGCAAGATCAAAGCCTGGTTGTGCTTGAGCAAGGCCAGTCAGCAAATCGGCAAAAATGCGTTCTGCATCGCTCATCATTGGTACAATATCTTGTCCGGCAACGGTTCTATCGATCATCGCCACCAAATGATTGGTTATTTTGGCCGGAGCTGATAACACCGTAGCAACCTGTCCCTGACCTGCATTACTTTCCATGATTTCTGCAACACGCATAAAGCGTTCTGCATTTGCTACTGAGGTCCCGCCAAATTTCAGCACTCGCATTTCTGATTTCTCCAGCGTTGATTACGCATAAAGCTTCTCGAAAAAAAAAGCCCGCACTGGTTAGGTGCGGGCTTTTTTCTGTTTTTCCTGTACGCGTCAGCCCGCCCCGTTACCAGTGGTAATGGTGGTGGTAATAATAATTGTGATATTCAGGCTGATGTGTCGCATTTTTTGTGTCTGTCTTGTCTATTTTTACTCTGTCTGCCCTATTAGCTAAAGCATAAAGGCTTATAAGTCAATTTTTTTCTCTTTTTCACCAGAGAAATCGCTGTCTTTATCATCAGATAAAACTCTAGAGAAAAAGCATATTTAAAGCGGAATAAACTGCAAACTTAGCAAAAAATTAGAATATGAAGCCGTAAAAATCTTGCGGATTTATCACATCATTCATCACATTTTTTTTCGCTTTCATGCAGCTTTTTTTCGATGTCATGCAAAAATGTGTGCAACATTGCGGCATCGCGCTGCTGTAAAATTCCCAAGCGTTGATGTAGCCAATCGGTCAATTTTTGGTCTTCCTTTGCCCCGACTTTATCCACTAAACGATCGATGCGTTCTCCTAACGCAGCAAGTTGCCCAGGCTGAGCATTAGCCGCTATTTTTTGCGCCGATTGGTTGAAAGATGAAAGTTGATAGCAGAACACCATCACAGCTTGCCCTAAATTGAGCGAAGGGTAATCAGCCACCATTGGCACGCCGGTTAGCACATCAGCAAGTTCTAACTCTTCATTAGTTAAACCAGAATCTTCACGCCCAAAAACCAAGGCAACATGATTCACCCACTGCTGTTTCTCTTGCAGCTGGCTTTCAAGTTCTTGTGGCGTGTAATAGTAATGATAACGCGCACGGCTGCGAGCGGTAGTCGCTACAGTAAAATCGATATCAACCAACGCATCGGCAAGCGACTCATAATGTTGCGCATTCTGCAGAATGTCGCCAGAACCATGAGCTACCCATCCGGCTTCAGGTTGAAGATGCGCGTTACTGGCGACAATACGTAGTGAGGCAAATCCCATGGTTTTCATCGCCCGGGCTGCTGCACCTACATTTTCAGGGCGAGCTGGGGACACGAGAATAATATGAATTTGCATGACGAGCCTCTGGAGAAAGAGTGAAAAAGGGGGCTGTAATTCGCAGCTAAAGTTTATTTATGGCAGCTTGCAGGTAGCATAACCGCAATTATAATTAATATCCGTTTAACAGCACATCGAATATGTTGGCTCAGCGTTGAGATGAGATCTTTCATCGTCATTAAGTGAAATTAAGGATATCTTAATTTCTTTATGTGATTAAAAACTAAACCTTACAAATCATAGCAATAAACCAAAAGACTCTTGTAAATAAGCCACCTAAAAATAGTTCACCTTATTTAATAGATAAATATCGTTCAATGTAAGCTGAAGTGTATGATTTCAGGTCGACTTGTTAAGTGTTTTTCACACTTCTGTTACACTGCTATAATCGTAATTGATATATGTCAACAAAGCATAATTTTGTTGAGTGGTAATTTCCGCACTCGCTGTTATATTACTGTTAATAGGGTTAGGATATGCACCACTCAGGGTACCTTAGGGACTGTAGTTAAGGGTATCTTTTAACCGAGTTGGCGGTGTTGTTGCCGGTGATGAAAGTGCATCAAAAACGCATTTACGTACTTTAGTCATGTAACGAGTGAGACAGTAAGAACTGTCAAAATTTATCGGAATAACAAGGACTTCTGTACTCCTATTTTATATTTGTTGGCAATCTTAGGTAGCAAAAATGCAGACCCCTCACATTCTGATCGTCGAAGACGAGTTAGTGACACGTAATACGCTTAAGAGCATTTTTGAAGCGGAAGGCTACATGGTTCATGAAGCCAATGATGGCGCAGAAATGCACCACATCCTCTCCGAAAATGACATTAACCTGGTGATTATGGATATCAACCTGCCAGGGAAAAACGGCCTATTGCTAGCCAGAGAACTGCGCGAACAGGCAAGCGTCGCGTTAATGTTCCTGACCGGACGTGATAACGAAGTCGACAAAATCCTGGGCTTGGAAATTGGTGCCGATGATTACATCACCAAACCATTCAACCCACGTGAACTGACTATCCGCGCCCGTAACCTGCTTTCGCGTACCATGAACCTGAGCAGCTTAGGTGAAGAACGTCGTCTGGTTGAAAGCTATAAATTCAACGGCTGGGAATTAGACATCAATAGCCGTTCGCTGATTAGCCCTGCGGGCGAGCAGTATAAACTGCCACGCAGTGAATTCCGCGCCATGCTTCATTTCTGTGAAAATCCAGGGAAGATCCAAACCCGTGGTGATTTACTCAAGAAAATGACTGGCCGTGAGCTTAAGCCACATGACCGTACTGTCGACGTCACGATTCGCCGTATTCGTAAGCATTTTGAAGCGACGCCTGATACGCCAGAGATCATCGCGACTATTCACGGTGAAGGCTATCGCTTTTGCGGTGATTTAGAAGGTTAAGCTGTTTTAGATAGATGATTACGTTCTTTCAAACAGGTTGCCAACCAGTCTGATGAATTTTAAGGCCGGCAGAAGCTGGCCTTAAAATTTGGCATTAAACCAACGCCATATTAATGGTTGGTCCAAGGAATAATAGGAACCGCACTCAGCGCGTTTTTAGGCGATCCATCCACGACTTTGTCAGAATAGCTAAGATAGATAAGGGTATTACGTTTTTCATCATAAAAACGCACAACCTGAAGCTTTTTAAACACTAACGATGTTCGCTTTTGGAACACGACATTGCCCTTGTCCTTACCTTGCTTAATCTTGTCGCTCAGTTCAATTGGCCCAACTTGCTGGCAGGAAATGGCGGCATCGGATGTATCTTCAGCAAGCCCTAAACCACCTTTTATACCCCCAGTTTTCGCACGACTGATATAACAAGTTACATTTTTAATATCAGGATCATCAAAAGCTTCAACCACAATTTTATGGTCAGGTCCGAACAATTTAAACACAGTATCGACCGAACCAACTTGTTCTGCCTGTACGTTATTTATACAAAAAAACAACATCGAACATGCAAAAATCAAACATTTTTTCATTAGGTTACCTTATTGTTGTTAGTCAGGTTTATGGATAATTGATTGACGTAATAAATAAGAGTCAGCGCACAAAATGGCAAATTAACCGATCATCGACCTAGTTTTTAGCACCGTATGCTAAAAAATATCTGTGAGTTTTACCCTTAAAAAATTGTTATCATGCGGCGTCATCATTCTATGCGCCAATAAGTTCAACGAGGACGATCTATGGATCAAGCAGGGATCATTCGTGATCTTCTCAGCTGGTTGGAAACACACCTCGACCAGCCGTTATCACTCGACAACGTTGCAGCAAAAGCCGGTTATTCTAAATGGCATCTACAACGCATGTTCAAGGATGTTACGAGTAACGCGATCGGTGCTTATATTCGTGCGCGTCGGCTATCTAAAGCTGCCGTGGCGCTACGTTTGACCAGCCGTCCGATACTAGATATCGCTCTACAGTATCGCTTCGATTCTCAGCAGACGTTTACGCGGGCTTTTAAAAAGCAATTTGCGCAAACTCCAGCGCTTTATCGTCGTTCTGAAGATTGGCATTCATTTGGCATGTGTCCGCCTATTCACTTAGGTGCTTTTGTTCTACCACAGGCAGAATATGTTGCTCTGCCAGAACAACACCTGGTTGGCATAACGCAAAGCTACTCTTGTCGACTTGAGCAGATCACCACTTACCGTCACGAAATGCGCCTGCACTTTTGGCGTCAGTATATTGGTGATGCGAAGACTCTACCGCCAGTGCTTTACGGTTTGCATCATTCTCGGCCAAGCCATGAGAAAGATGATGAACAAGAGGTGCTATACACCACGGCAATAGAGCCGCAACACCTACAAGAAAATATTCAGGAAGGTCAGCCTATCGAACTTCATGAAGGTGAATACGTACAGTTTCGCTTCAAAGGCTCACCAGATTCACTGCAAGAGTTTATTCTGACCTTGTATGGTACCTGTCTGCCATTATTGGAACTGACGCGAAGAAAGGGACAAGATATCGAACGCTTCTACACCACACGCAAGGTAATGGATAACACCATGCCAGCAGAAATAGAGTGTGATTATCTGATCCCAATCCGTCGCTAATCATATCCACCATACTGGAAGCTGCCTCTGCGTTAGCTACACTCGGTCACCCGAATCACTTACTGTAGTAAGTTCACCCGGATGACCTCTAACGACCTTGATGCAACGACAATTATTTGGATATAGATTTGCGGCTCACTGATTTCATCGTTGTATTTCGTCTAATGCGGGTTGATCCAAGTGACTGATATCACCCGCCGTTTCGACGATCCATCCTGTCGCGAGCCATGCACTTTCTTGATGGTCAACACGCGAAATAGAACAGTTGCGCAAACGGAGTCGGCGTTCTGCATAGGCAGGTAAGCCTAACAACGTACTGATTAGACAACCTAACGCAATACCATGGCTGACAAGCAATGGTTTACTCCCAGCGGGTAGGTCAAGGCAGCTATTAAGTGCGGCACGCATACGCGCCCCAAGCTCTAACATTGACTCCCCCTGAGGAATACGGCCATCAGGTGTCCCGTCTACCATCTGCTTACGCCAACGCTCTTCTTCAGCATTCAGGCTGTCTATATTACGGCTTTCCAATATTCCCATGTGTAGTTCGCGCAAACGTGGCTCTGTTACCACTGTGCAACCACAGACATCGGCGATAATCTCGGCGGTATGACGAGTACGCCCAAGATCACTGCTAATGACATGAGTAATACCTTCATGCCGCATACGTTCGGCAACTTGCTGTGCCTGAAAAATGCCTTTCTCTGTCAAAGGGCTGTCAGATTGCCCTTGGATACGACGGGCGGCATTCCATTCGGTTTCGCCATGACGGACGAGATATACCTGTAACATGATTATTTTCCGTTATACTGCGTAAAATATGCTTGAAGGATGCTCAAACTATGTACCACGTTGTTGCTGCTACCACCAATCCTGCAAAAATTATGGCAATATCTTTAGCATTCGAAGACATCTTCGGTGCCGATAGTTTTCGTATCGAAGGCGTCGATGTCGATAGCGGTGTCCCAGCCCAACCTATCGGCAGCATGGAAACCCGTACTGGCGCACGTCACCGCGTGATATCCGCTCGTCAGGTACGTCCAGAGGCTGATTTCTGGGTCGGCGTAGAAGCTGGCATCGAAGACAACATGACCTTTGCCTGGATGGTAATAGAAAACATGCACCAAAGGGGAGAATCTCGTTCTGCCAGTTTGATGCTACCCGAAATTATATTACAAGAGATTAATCAAGGAAGTGAGTTAGGCGATGAAATGGATAAACTAACGGGGATCAGTGAAGTAAAAAGAAAAGGTGGTGCTATCGGTATCTTTACCGCCGGCAAACTTACACGCACCAGCGTCTATCACCAAGCTCTCATACTTGCCCTCGCCCCTTTCCACAATGCAGTTTATCAATTACGCCCACAAACCCATTAATCTGTGGCTGTAGCAATTTCAGGGCCCTTTGGGGCTCTGCTCATTGCCAAGCAACTGGACTTGCAGCCAAGCCTTCAATTCCGCAGGCGCCCCTTTTAAACCATTAGAACCTCGCGTTATTGTCGCAATCCCAGCCCCAAGCTGGTTTTTCAGTTCACGCTGACTCAACTGCCCTTTCATCAGCTCTTCGACAATACGCAAACGCGTTCCCAATGCATCACGCTCATCTGGCGTTAACATCAGCTGCAACAAATCATGGTGCCGATTTTCCGCGAAAGATTGCTGTAACAACACTAAGAAACGTTGCCAGTCTTCATTACTTTGTTGGGAAAGAGCGGGGTCTATCTGGAAAGGCTGTGTCATGTTTGAGCTGCCATACTATTAAACTAGTACGGCAGCATATCATAACGACTAAAAGATCAATAACGTCTCTGCCATTCAGCATCAGTCAAAATTTTTGCCGGTTGATGCAGGAAGTAACGATAAAACGCATCATAGGCCAGCACATTTTTGACATAGCGCCGCGTTTCGGAGAACGGAATACTTTCGACAAATGCCACTGCATCAATCTGGCCCGCGCTATTATTGAGCCATGTATTTACCCGCGACGGGCCAGCATTATAAGCCGCACTCGACAAGATGCGATTACGGCCGAACATCTGATACACATACTCAAGATAATTGGTACCAATATTGATATTGGTTTGCGGGTCAAGCAACTGGCTACTGTTGCTATAGCCAGGAATGCCATTGAGCTGCACGATATGCGTCGCCGTGGTCGGCATCAATTGCATTAACCCAGTCGCGCCAACCGGTGAACGCGCATGCGGATTCCATGCGCTTTCCTGACGAGCAATCGCCATTGCATAACTCTGAGTAATGCCTTTATCTAGAGTCGCTTGGCGGAACTCATTGCTCCATGCCAACGGGAAGCGCTCTTGCAGATAATCCCACAATTTACCGGCTATCGTGGCTTGAACACTCAGTTCCGGCCAGTTTTGTTCAAAAGCATAACGCGCTAAAGCTTCTTGCTGCGGTTGACTGCGACTGGCAACCAGATAAGTCCATTCAGTGCGCGCCAAATTATCCATCTGCCAATACATCAGCTCACGTACGCGGGCAATTTCTGGCAACTGCGCGATACTGCTATCAGGCTTGGTGGCAACCAACACTACCATCGGATAAGTCACACCCAATTTCTGAGCCGCCGCCATTGGATAGAAGCCGCGCCCCTGCATGAGAGAACGTAAAATTGCTTCGCCGTCAGCTCGCTTTCCTTGATCAATCAAGGCAGAAGCACGCCAGTACCGCCATTCATCTTCTTGCAAAGCCTCTGGCGGCAGGCGATTCATCCACTGCATGAGACCTTGACGATCGCCAGCAGCCAACGTCATGCGAATACGACGCTCAACTAACGAGGTAGAATTACTGCGCAGGATCACCGCATCACGCCACTTAGCTTGTTCAGGCGTTGCATCGCTCCCCATGTAACGCCAAGCGACAGCCTCTTCCATATCCAGTCTTTGAGCATCACTCATTTTCTGAGCGTTGACCAAAATCGGGATCATTGCACGCGCGTTTTCGACATCATTGCGTGCCACTCTGGCAAAGGTAATATCCACCGCATTGCGCGTAAAATCGGTTGGCGTAACCGTACGGGCAAAATCTACAAGGGTATTCGGGTCGTTTTGTAGCTTAATCAACGCATCAGACATCGTCTGATAGCTAGACGGCAGTTGCTTAGCCAGGAAACTAACCAAGCTGGTATTTCCCTCTTTTAACGCCAGGCCAATACGTTGTAAAGTGAGTTCTGCCGTTTGATTTCCAGCCAGTTGCCACTGTGTGAACAATTTATCGCACACACCCGGCAGCGAGTGTCCAACTAACCAAATGTTTTTCGCCCCTTCAAAAGCAACCTGCTGTTGGCCGGTCGACCATTTGGCATAATAATAGTTACAGCGCGCAGCAACGGGCTTTGGTGGCTGAGGGCTAAAAGAGAGTAAACCTTGCCAATCCTGGCGGGTCGCTAACTCATTAACAAAACGGGAAGGTAACGAGCGGGCCGGAGGCAACGTGGGGTTGGCCTGTACAAAAGCGCTGACCTGCGCAGGCGTCGCCAGAGCAATATCTTGCGTCAGCTGCCGGTATTGCAGATAAGGATAGAGAGGATAATCCGTTAATGTCGGCATCAACTGGCTGACTACAGCCATCTGGTTGCTATCCCAAGCCTGTTTGATCTGCATATAACGCTGGCGTTGTGCATCAATAGAATCTGCTTTCGCCACGCCGGTTACCGAGACCAACAACATGCCTACTGCCAGAAATCGCCACTTGTCCACCTTGACCATACTTGCTCTTATCCTCATGGGTTGTACTACCTGATGATTACTCACTGCTGCACTCGAGCGCCGTTCAATGGGCCATGATACCTTGGCAACCATTACGCTAATCTATTCATCTGCAAAATTGAAGGACTGCCCGGCACGGCGCCATAATATTTACATTGTTTTGAATAAAATGATTGTCATATGCGCCAATAATCATCGAAATATGACATCTTCGCCCGCCTCAGCTCGTAGTAAAACGACGCTAAGATAACATTCTATGCATCCAACCAAGTTGATCATTGGGATCGCAGAGAGAAACAAGCTAAACTCCGCATTCGGAACACTTATCAGTCATGCCGCAGTCAGGCGGGACTGACTTTACTCTGTCGTCACTCTGTCGTCGCATAACAGCAGCAACTACTGCGCTCTTCGGACACGACCTGAATAACAAGAGGCTCAAAACAACGTGGCTCAATACGTATACAGCATGCATCGCCTTGGCAAAGTTGTCCCGCCAAAGCGTCATATTTTAAAAAATATTTCCCTTAGCTTTTTCCCTGGTGCCAAGATTGGTGTTTTAGGTCTGAATGGCTCAGGTAAATCTACATTACTGCGCATCATGGCCGGTATTGATACCGACATCGAAGGTGAAGCACGCCCACAGCCAGACCTGAAAATTGGCTATCTGCCACAGGAACCTCAGCTCAACATGGAACATACCGTGCGTGAGTCTGTGGAAGAAGCCGTAGCTGAAGTTGTTGGCGCGCTGAAACGCCTTGATGAAGTTTACGCACTTTATGCCGATCCAGATGCAGATTTCGACAAGCTGGCCAAAGAACAAGGCAAACTCGAAGAGATCATTCAGGCACAAGATGGTCATAATCTGAATAGTCAGCTTGAGCGTGCTGCCGATGCACTGCGCCTGCCAGATTGGGATGCTAAAGTGGCTAACCTGTCCGGTGGTGAGCGTCGCCGTGTTGCGCTTTGCCGCCTGCTGCTCGAAAAACCAGACATGTTGCTGCTCGACGAACCAACCAACCACTTGGACGCCGAGTCCGTCGCTTGGTTGGAACGCTTCCTGCACGATTTCGAAGGTACCGTTGTGGCAATTACCCACGACCGTTACTTCCTGGATAACGTTGCTGGTTGGATCTTGGAGCTTGACCGCGGTGAAGGTATTCCGTGGGAAGGTAACTACTCCACTTGGTTGGAGCAGAAAGATGAACGTCTGGCACAAGAAGCCTCTTCTGAAGCCGCTCGTCGTAAATCTATCGAGAAAGAGCTGGAATGGGTACGTCAAGGTGCGAAGGGCCGTCAGTCTAAAGGCAAAGCACGTCTGGCCCGTTTCGAAGAGCTCAACAGCACTGAATACCAGAAACGTAACGAAACTAACGAATTGTTCATTCCACCTGGTCCACGCTTGGGCGACAAAGTCGTTGAAGTGAAGAACCTGAGCAAATCTTACGGCGACCGTGTGCTGATTGACGACCTGTCCTTCTCCGTACCAAAAGGCGCTATCGTCGGTATTATCGGTCCGAACGGTGCGGGTAAATCTACCCTGTTCCGTATGATGTCTGGTCAGGAGCAGCCAAACGGCGGCACCATTGAGCTGGGCGAGACCGTTAAACTGGCCTCTGTCGATCAGTTCCGTGATGCGATGGACAACAGCAAAACCGTGTGGGAAGAAGTTTCCGGCGGTCAGGACATCATGCGTATCGGCAACACCGAAATGCCAAGCCGCGCCTACGTTGGCCGCTTCAACTTCAAAGGTGTTGATCAGGGCAAACGTGTTGGTGAGCTGTCCGGCGGTGAACGTGGTCGTCTGCACTTAGCTAAACTGCTGCAAGTTGGCGGCAACATGTTGCTGCTCGATGAACCGACGAACGACCTGGACATCGAAACCCTGCGCGCCTTGGAAAATGCCCTGTTGGAATTCCCAGGCTGCGCAATGGTTATTTCCCACGACCGTTGGTTCCTTGACCGTATCGCAACCCACATCCTTGATTACCAGGATGAAGGTAAAGTTGAATTCTTCGAAGGTAACTTCACCGAGTATGAAGAATACAAGAAGCGCACCTTAGGTGCTGAAGCGCTGGAACCTAAGCGCATCAAATACAAAAAGATGATCAAATAATCTGTTGTTAAGCTTCGCTAAATGGCCCGGATATCCGGGCCATTTTTTTTATCGCCTATCCCTGTAATGCTTTAGTGTAGCTGTCCGAAAACGCGTATTCATCCAGCATAAAATCAATAAAACAGGCCAAGGCTGGCGAGTTGAGCTTACGGCTGGGGTAAACCAAATACAGATCATTGCTCTGCGCCTCCCACTGCGGTAAAACCTGCACCAACTGCCCTGCTCGCACTTCTTGATGGCAAAGAAATGCTGGAAGCAACGTGATCCCCGCGCCTGCAATCGCACATTCGCGCGCATACAATAAATTATCAGTGGTGTGCCCCGCCGGTAGCAACCAACGATAGTAACTATCACCATAGGTCAACGACCACTCGGCCCATGCCCGATGAGCAATGCAACGGTGCAACACTAGCTGTTGCGGGGTTTCTATTGCCGGATGCTGCGCTAAATAATCGGGTGAAGCCAGCAGATAGCGAGGTGATTCCCCCAATCGTCGACCAATCAAGGAAGAATCATGTGGCTTGCCGGTACGCAGCGCCACATCAAATCCTTCCTGTACCAAATCAATCATCGCATCCGATACCGAGACTTCGAGTGAAACCTCGGGATAACGCTGGGTGAATTCGGCGTTTACTCGGGCCAATAATGTTGCACCTAGCCCAGCGGGGCTGGTTATCCGCAGGCGGCCGCTCGGATTATCACGTAAACGGCGGATCGCCAGCTCGGCACGCTCACTGGCCTGCAGCATCTCTTGGCAGTGCACCAGGTAGCGCTCACCCGCGAAGGTCAAATTTAACTGACGCGTAGTACGATTTAATAAGCGTAATCCCACCGCCTGTTCGAGCTGACTGATACGCTGACTGACGCTAGATTTAGGTAATTTGGCGCGATTTGCCGCCTGCGTGAAACTGCCACACTCTGCCACCAGCGCAAATAACGCCATATCCTGTAGCTGTTTAAACATGATTGTTCACCTTAGACGAACACTTTGTTATCTATTGTCCATCTTATCAGTTCTATTTATCGAGACTACACTCAACTACATCTTAAAAACCTATTACTGACTGTCCCGGAGTGTCCAATCATGACTATTCACGCTATTGCCATCGACCCAACATCACCCGCTAATTTTATCGCTATCGAACTGCCACGGCCTGCCATTGGAGAATACGATCTGCTGGTTGAGGTCAAAGCCGTTTCCGTCAATCCAGTCGATACTAAAGTGCATAAAGGCGCACAGAAAAACGGCCTGCAGGCACTGAAAATTCTGGGTTGGGATGCCAGCGGCATCGTCAAAGCTACCGGCAGCGCGGTGAAAGGCTTTAAAGCAGGAGATGAAGTTTGGTACGCCGGTGATATCACTCGTTCCGGTAGCAATGCGACAGAGCAATTGATCGACTCACGTATTGTGTCGCATAAACCACGCAGCCAGAATTGGGCGCAAGCCGCCGCCATGCCGTTGACCGCACTGACCGCTTGGGAAGGTTTGTTTGAACGTTTGAAAATTCAGGATGCAGATACCGAGAAAACGCTGTTAATCATCGGTGGTGCCGGTGGCGTCGGTTCTTTAGCGATCCCCTTTGCTGCTCAACGCAGTAAGGTGAAAGTTATCGCTACCGCTTCCCGCCCAGAATCTGCCGCTTGGTGCATTGAACGCGGTGCAGACTTAACGGTGAACTATAAAGATCTCAAAGGCGAGCTCGCTAAACACGGTATCGAACAGGTCGATTTCATTTTTTGCCTGAATGACACCGACGGACACTGGGCCGCCATTGGCGAACTCATCGCTCCACAAGGCCATATCTGCACCATCGTAGAAAACGAAGCGCCGCTGGATATGAGCGCCTTAAAACTTAAAAGTGCAGCCCTGCATTGGGAACTGATGTACACCCGAAGTATGTTCCAGACCCCGGATATGGCAGTACAAGGTGAGATCCTGCAACAAGTCGCCGATATGGTTGATGCCGGAACGCTACAGACTACGCTAAGCGACACATTACAAGGGCTGACAGTGGAAAGTATCCGTACTGCACACGAAAGAGTACTGGAAGGACATATGCAGGGGAAACTGGTCATTGTTTATTAAGTCATGACCGTGCTTGATACGGTTTTGTAAAACCAGAACGGTGAATTTTTCGGTTTCTTAATATCTGTGTTCAATGCAACTCCACAGCCGAAACCGAGCCAAGGGGGGGAGGCGCCCCCCCTTCGCGATCCCACGCCCTTTGTCACTTCAACCCCGTATCCAGCGGAGGCCATGTTTCAGAAGCTTCCGTTATCGCGCAAATGCCAGCCTTCCAGGCTCCCCGCCTCCGGGTTCAAGCCAACGATAACTCCATTGTCTTTCACCACTCCACCGGTGGCATTTTGAGTGCGCTTGGCGGCTTTTAAGGTCAAATTCAAAGGCTGTTTAGCTTTTGACGTTAAAAGGTTGGTGGCGCGCTCGAAATGGCGCTGAAGGAGTGGTGAGAAATCGCGAAGTGTTTATTGAGTGAGTCCGAATCCCGACGGAAGGCACTGCGGAGCAGCGACATTTGCGCCTGTCGCTGCGGCATCTGAAACATGGCCTAATTGGAATCCGCTATCACACCATTAAAAGGCGCGGGATTTTCAAGGGGAGCGCCTCTCCCCTTGAAGCGGCTTAGGCTGCAATGCCAAATTGGACACTATATTTGAGAAGCCGAAACATCCACCGTTGCCGGTTTTACAAAACCGCCCCTCAGTGTCGGTCTACACTGAAAGCTCCGCTGTATCACCCTTATCTTGCAACCAGTTGCGGCGATCTTCGGAACGTTTCTTGGCGAGAAGCATATCCATCATCCGCAAGGTTTCATCAGTGTTCTCATCGTTAATGGTTAATTGCACCAGACGACGAGTATTTGGATCTAAGGTAGTTTCACGCAGCTGTAATGGGTTCATTTCACCCAACCCTTTGAAGCGTTGAACGTTCGGTTTGCCTTTTTTGCGTTTAAGCTGCTCCAGCACACCGGCTTTCTCTTCTTCATCCAGCGCGTAATACACTTCTTTGCCTAGATCGATACGATACAACGGCGGCATCGCAACATAGACGTGACCACCTTTAACCAATGAACGGAAGTGACGCACGAACAGCGCACACAGCAACGTAGCAATGTGTAAACCATCGGAGTCCGCATCCGCGAGGATACAAACTTTACCGTAACGCAGTTGCGTCAGATCTTCGCTATCTGGATCAATGCCGATCGCTACCGAAATATCATGCACTTCCTGCGAGGCCAACACTTCATCAGATGAGACTTCCCAGGTGTTAAGGATCTTACCTTTGAGCGGCATGATCGCCTGATATTCACGGTCACGCGCTTGTTTGGCCGATCCACCTGCTGAGTCACCTTCTACCAAGAAAAGTTCAGTCATGGAGAGATCTTGCGACGTACAGTCTGCCAGCTTACCTGGTAATGCCGGGCCGCTGGTCAATTTTTTACGCACGACTTTCTTAGCTGCGCGCAAACGACGCTGGGCGCTGGAAATACATAGCTCCGCTAGCTGCTCGGCCGCCTGCACGTTCTGATTCAACCACAGGCTGAAAGCATCTTTTACCACGCCAGATACAAAAGCAGCACATTGGCGCGATGACAAACGCTCTTTCGTTTGGCCAGCAAACTGCGGGTCCTGCATTTTCACTGACAGCACGTAAGCACAGCGATCCCAGATATCTTCAGCCGAGAGTTTCACTCCACGTGGCAAGATATTGCGGTATTCACAGAAATCACGCATGGCGTCTAACAGGCCTTGACGTAAACCATTGACGTGGGTGCCGCCTTGCATCGTCGGGATCAGGTTAACGTAACTTTCAGTCAGTAGCTCGCCACCTTCAGGCAGCCATAGCAGTGCCCAATCTACCGCTTCGGTATCACCGGCGAACGCACCGACAAATGGCGCTTCTGGCAAGGTGATCAATCCGTTAACCGCTTCCATCAGGTAATCGGTTAAACCATCCAGATAACACCAGCGCTGTTCGGTATTGTTTACCTGATCTTTAAAAATAATCTCGACGCCCGGACAAAGTACCGCTTTGGCCTTTAGCAAATGGCTGAGGCGACTGACGGAGAAACGTGGGCTATCAAAGAAGCTGGCATCTGGCCAAAAGTGCACGCTGGTGCCGGTGTTACGTTTACCGCACGTCCCCGTTACCGTTAAATCCTGCACTTTATCGCCATTTTCAAAGGCCATTTCATAGACTTCGCCACCGCGTTTCACTGACACTTCGACACGCGTGGATAAGGCATTGACTACTGAGATCCCTACGCCGTGCAGGCCGCCAGAGAATTGGTAGTTTTTATTAGAGAATTTACCACCAGCATGCAGGCGGCAAAAAATCAGCTCAACCGCTGGCACACCTTCTTCAGGGTGAATATCGACTGGCATACCGCGACCATCATCGATAACTTCCAGAGATTGATCGGCGTGCAAAATGACTTCGATTCGACGTGCGTGACCGGCTAACGCCTCATCGACGCTGTTATCAATAACTTCCTGCCCAAGGTGGTTTGGTCGGGTAGTATCGGTGTACATGCCGGGACGGCGGCGCACAGGTTCAAGACCGCTGAGGACCTCAATCGAATCGGCGTTATAAGTTGATTGGCTCATCGTTTATTAATTCGTGGCTCATAAGTTGTGGGCTAACGATTGTGTTGTGAATTACGGGAGTTCGGCGGCTACAGTTGTCACTATCAAAGAGACAACCCGCATGATTTATTCCGACGCCAGCCCGAGGAAGTCCACAATCTGCGAGAAATAACGCTCAAACCCGACAAAGGCATGGTTGCCTTCTGGCTCAACCGTTTGGCGACACGAGGTGTAATACGCCACGGCCTGTCGGTAATCGAGGATCTCATCGCCGGTTTGCTGGAGTAACCACAGTAAATCGGGTGACTCTAAAGGTTCGATCTGCATGACTTTCAGATCGTCAACATGGCGAGACTCTAACACATATTGTTGACCAGTGTAGGGGTTCTGATTAGGCCCAATATAGTCAACCAATAACTCAAAGGGTCTCACGGCAGGATTTACTACCACTGCGGGCAGCATAAAACATTGTGATAACCAGGTGGCGTAATAACCACCAAGAGATGAACCAACAAGGCCAAGTCGCGCACCAGATTTGTTCATAATCAGCGTTTCAAGCTGCTCTGCAGCATCGGCAGGATACGGCGCAAGCTGTGGCGTAATCATCGCAATATGTGGATGATTAACCGCCAACCAAGCTTGCAACGCGGTGGCTTTAGCCGACTGCGGTGAGCTATTGAATCCATGCAGATAAACCAAGGTATCCATTAATAACCTTCCGAATCACTATCAGGGCGGAATTCATCACTATCAAGGCGGCATACTTCGGTGACAACACGACCATCAGGATACAGGTTAAGATAACGCCAGCCTGGAGAAAGCGTATCTAGCGTAAAATTGGTGCAATGAGATTTGAACTGCACGCAGGTAGAAGGTGTCGCCAACATCCGTTTACCATGCCAATCAAGGTCTAACTCTTGGTGGATATGCCCACACAATAACGTGGTGACGCGTGGATAATGTTGTAATAACGTCGCCAACGTATGAGCATTTCTTAAACTATGTTGATCAAGCCAGGTACATCCTGAAGGCAGCGGATGGTGGTGCAACATAATCAACGTAAAGCGCTTAGGATACTGTTCAAGACATTGCGTCAGCCATTCGAATTGCTGCTCACTCAGTTCACCATGAGGCACGCCGGGCACTTGGGTATCAAGCAAGACGATTTGCCAATGCTCTCCCAACAATACCTGTTTAGAGGGATGGATCCCTGTCTGTGCTAATGCCTTAACCATCGCGGGCTGGAAATCATGATTACCGGGTAGCCAAACACAAGGCGTGGACAATTGGTCTATTCCATCAACAAAGTGTTGATAGGCTCCCAGTGTTTGGTCTTGGGCCAAATCGCCCGTTGCTGCGATAAGATCAACCTCGCGCTGCGAAGCAATAATAGCATCCAGCACAGCGTGATAACTGCGAAAGGTGTTTACACCTAACAACGTATCATTTTTGCTGGCGAACAAATGAGTATCGGTAATCTGTAATATCCTGGCTTTGGCCCCATCAGCCAAAGGCAACGTGAACAGGCTATTCAAATGGCGTCCTTTGTTATTTAAGTCTGTCTAACAAGTCGGAACAGGCATCGCTCCATGCGCCAAACAATAGCGCAACCAATCCGCTAAAAACTGGTTAATTTGATGCTTTTCATCACGTTGATGCAACTTTTTATTGGGGTAATCATAGCGTGCCTTGAAACGAAATATCTGTTGGCTAGCACACACTTCGGCAACCATAGCATCGTGGTATAGACGAATGGTCATCGATGGCAGACTCCAATAGCTAACAGCAGGCGCGGTTTGCTTGATTTCTACCAACGACGTATAGCGCGTCGATTCGAGGATCGTTAGCTGATAGACAGCGCTCGCTACCTGATAAGTGACCATTTGACCCACTTCGTCATTACGCGGTAGCAGGCGGCGAAGTTGTGCAAAGTTGGTCTCACATACCCTCATCATTTCAGGGAAGTCAGGTACATAACGCTTTATCATTCTTTAGCCCATTCTTTTCTTAAAGAGTCGTGGTGCAAGGCCAGCCACTGCAAAGCAATCACTGACGCTGCATTATCTATCGCTCCTTCTTCCACCCAACGATAAGCCTGTTCCCGGCTAACCACATGTACTCGGATGTCTTCATTTTCTGATTCCAAACCATGAATCCCGTGCGCCGTTGTGGAGTCCACTTCCCCAACCAAGATAGACAGGCGCTCGCTGGTCCCACCCGGACTGGCAAGATAGCTCAACATCGGCTTACAACGTTTAACGCTAATGCCCGCTTCTTCTTGCGCTTCTCGCCTGGCGACATCTTCAACTGTTTCGCCCTCTTCGATCATACCGGCAACCATCTCCAGTAACCAAGGCGTGTTACTGCTTTCGATAGCTGGGAAACGCAGTTGCTCTAGTAGAACCACAGTATCGCGCACAGGATCATAAGGTAGCAGAACTGCAGCATGACCGCGCTCAAAAACCTCACGCACCACTTCGCCGCTCATTTGTCCATTAAACAAACGATGACGAAACCGATAAGACTTCATGGAGAAAAAACCTTTGTAAACGGTCTTCTCTGCCATAATTTCTACATCATTTTTGCCGAAACTTACCGGTGATGCTTGATATTTGCTCATGAAATCTCTTTCCTCGGCCGATGATTAAAGAATAAATTGCCGCCGCGTGGACCAATTAGATGGAAAAACGTTCATAATATTCAAGATAATTTGTGACAGATTAAGATGAATTCAGCTAGCATGGCACATTAAGTCACCTCGCTCGTCTGCTACTATCTGTTAGAATCTGCGTCTATTTATTGAATGTAAGCGCTAACATAACAACATTGTTGCACTACAAGGAATGCAAATGAAGAAACTGCTCTCCCTACTCATTGGACTTAGCCTCGGCGGTTACAGTGCGTTAAGCCAGGCTGAAAACCTGATGCAGGTATATCAGCAAGCCAAGGAAAGTAACCCAGATTTGCGTGCGTCTGCAGCAACACGTGATGCTGCATTTGAAAAGATCAACGAATCGCGCAGCCCGCTGTTACCGCAACTTGGTTTAGGTGCCGATTATAATTATACCGGCGGCTACCGCGATGCGAATAATGTGAATAGCAACGTCTCGAGCGCCTCCTTGCAGCTGACACAAACTCTGTTTGATATGTCTAAATGGCGTGCATTGACCCTGCAGGAAAAAACTGCCGGTATTTCAGACGTTACTTTCCAGACTGCACAGCAGACCTTAATTCTGAATACTGCGACTGCCTATTTCAACGTTTTGCGTGCGATTGACTCATTGTCTTATACCGAAGCACAAAAACAGGCAATTTATCGTCAATTGGATCAAACCACTCAGCGTTTCAACGTTGGCCTGGTGGCAATTACTGACGTACAAAACGCCCGTTCACAATATGACAGCGTGCTGGCAAATGAAGTGACTGCCCGTAATAACCTGGATAACGCGTTGGAATCACTGCGTCAGGTAACTGGACAGTTCTACCCAGACTTGGCGTCGCTGAATATCGCAACCTTCGGGACTCAACGCCCAGAGCCGGTTAATAGCCTGCTGAAAGAAGCAGAAAACCGTAACCTGAGCCTGTTGTCTGCGCGTTTGTCACAGGACTTAGCTCGCGAACAGATTCGTTTTGCCCAGGATGGCCATCTACCAACCATCGGCCTGACGGCGTCTACCGGGTTATCTAATACTCGTTATAACGGTTCTAAAACCGGTGAAGGTACTACCTTTACTGACAGCGATGCTGGTCAAAACAAGATTGGCCTGAGCTTCTCCCTGCCGTTGTACAGTGGTGGCTCAGTGTCTTCACAAGTTAAACAAGCACAGTTCAACTTTGTGAGTGCCAGCGAACAGTTGGAAAGCTCACATCGTTCGGTTGTCCAGACGGTGCGCTCTTCATTCAATAATATCTCTGCGTCAATCAGCAGCATCAGCGCGTTTAAACAAGCGGTTGTCTCTGCGCAAAGCTCATTGGATGCGATGGAAGCCGGTTATCAAGTCGGTACTCGTACCATTGTGGACGTTTTGGATGCTACAACGACGCTGTATAACGCTAAACAGCAGTTGTCTAACTCACGTTACGATTATCTGATCAACCAGCTGAATATCAAATCAGCATTGGGGACGTTAAACGAAAACGACCTATTGGCGCTCAACGGTGCGTTGGGTAAAGAAGTGGCAACGTCTCCTGATCAAGTTGCTCCTGAAAATCCTCAGCAAGATGCTTCTGCTGATGGTTACAATGCACAAGGTTCAGCGCCTAAAGCTGTTCATACTCAGAAAACCAGCGTGCGTGCTCCGGCAGCACATGGTTCTACAACGAGCAGCAAAAAAAGCGGCAATCCGTTCCAGAACTAATGTTTTACGGGGAGTTAGCACTCATGTGCTAGCTTCCCGTCATTAATGACAGACTCAAACCATTTATCCCTCGAACCTCCAATAACTCGCGAATAAATAGCCCTCACTTTTCCCTAAATTCGACGCAGTTTTCTCCCAATAGCCAGGCATCTATCACAGTATGCCCTCCGCTAACGTAAAGTCCGGTAACTATTGCTATTACCGCTTTAATAATGAGCGTCTTTCCCCTATTCTTACACGGTTAACATTTTGTAACTTCTGGGAAAGGGCGACAAAGCCCAATAAATGGGATGAAATCGATGAAACGGACAAAAAATATTAATTTAGCGACCTTCCGTAAAACGTGGCGTAGCTCGCGCCTTACCCCTGTTGCTTTAGCGGTTAGCGCCGTATTTATGCTCAGCGCTTGTGAACAAAGTGACGAAACTGTCTCGCTTTATCAAAATGCCGATGATTGCTCTAAAGCCAATCCATCAAATAGCGCTCAGTGCGCGGCCTCTTTTAATGCAGCGAAGCAAGAAGCGGTGAAAACAGCCCCTAAATATGCAAGCCAGGCTGATTGCGTGGCGGAGTTTGGCGAATCACAATGTACTCAAGTTCCTGCACAAGCGGGAATGTCTGCCGAGTCACACAGCGGCGGCAGCTCGTGGATGCCGTTAATGGCAGGCTTTATGATGGGCCGAATGATGAGCGGCGGCGCAGGCTATGCTCAGCAGCCACTTTTCACTTCCAAAAATGCGGGTAACGCGGCAAGCGGAAAATTCGTTGATGCCACGGGTAAGAGCTATGGTCCCGCGACAACTGGCCGCAGCATGAACGTGCCAAAAACGGCGATGGCACCAAAACCGGCAACCACTTCAACCATCACCCGCGGTGGTTTTGGTGAAAGTGTTGCGAAACAAAACACCATGCAACGCAGCGCGGCGTCCTCGTCTAGCCGTTCTGGCTCTCGCAGTATGGGCGGCTAATGCATGAAACGTATTAATCTGGTTGAGCGCCCAGACTGGCGAGAAAAAGCCGCTGAATTTGGTTTTAATTTTCACACCATGTATGGCGAGCCTTACTGGTGTGAAGACGCCTACTATGAATTTACGTTGGCGCAGATAGAAGAATTGGAAGATGCTACCGCCGACATCCATCAGATGTGTTTAAAAGCGGTGGAGCGCGTGGTCAACGACGACGCGTTGATGACCAAATTCCGCATCCCTAAGCACTGCTGGGAATTCGTCAGAAGCTCTTGGCGTAGCCAACAGCCTTCGCTGTATTCACGTCTGGATTTAGCTTATGACGGCATCAGTCCTCCTAAGCTTCTAGAAAATAACGCTGATACGCCGACGTCATTGTACGAAGCAGCCTTTTTCCAATGGTTATGGCTCGAAGATCAGGTCAAATCGGGGAAATTGCCGGCGCATTCTGATCAGTTCAATAGCCTGCAGGAAAAGTTGATCGACCGTTTTGCCGAGTTGAAAAACCAGTTCGGTTTTTCACTGCTGCATCTAGCCTGCTGCGAGGATACAGAAGAAGATCGCGGCACCGTGCAATATCTGCAAGATTGCGCGCATGAAGCGGATCTGGCGACGGAGTTCCTATTTATTGAAGAGATCGGCTTAGGCGAACGCGGTCAGTTTACCGATCCTCAGGATCAGGTGATCAGCAATCTGTTTAAACTGTATCCTTGGGAATTCATGTTCCGCGAAACCTTCTCCACTAAGCTTGAAGATGCGGGTGTACGTTGGCTTGAACCGGCCTGGAAAGCGATTTTATCCAACAAAGCGCTGTTGCCATTGCTGTGGGAAATGTTCCCAAATCATCCTAATCTGCTGGCATCCTATTTTGCCGAAGATGCCTATCCACAGATGGATCACTATGTGATTAAGCCGCTGTTCTCACGCGAAGGTGCCAACATTCGCATTATCGAGAAAGGCCAGGAAGTGGCAAGCGTTGACGGTCCTTACGGCGAAGAAGGCATGATCGTGCAGCAGTTCCATCCTTTGCCACGTTTTAACGATAGCTATACGCTGATCGGTAGCTGGCTGATAAACGATCAACCTGCTGGCATCGGTATTCGTGAGGATAGAGAATTGATCACTCAAGATCTCTCGCGCTTCTACCCGCATATCTTGCTGGATAATACTCAGCAAGCAGACGCTGATTTCTAACTGGTAACGGATAATGAGGCCGCCTCATTATCCGTTTTCTTTCTTGCGTTAGCCTCAGTGAACCGAATTCACGTTAACCTAACTGCACTGACAGCATACTCAGCGAGCCGCCTGTAATACCATTAGTTGGCAGAGAAATCGCCTCTTCCCCATCCCAACTTCCCAACACATAAAGTAATGGCAGATAATGCTCTAGCGATGGATTCGACAATTCTGCCGCTTCATGCTGCATAAAGTTAACCAGCGGGTGATCTTTGGCCTCGCCTTTCCAATCAAGATTATCAACCACATATTGGTTAAACGCCGTAGCCCAAGGATAAGCTGGCGCGTCGTCGCCTTCGCCACGTCTCATCATACGTAAATTGTGTACCACATTGCCACTGGCCACGATCAACACGCCTTGTTCACGTAATGCCGCGAGCTTCTTACCAATTTGATAGTGGTATTCAGCAGGCTGTGTACCATCGATACTCAATTGGATCATCGGAATATCCGCTAATGGATATACCTTTGCCAATACGCCCCAGGAACCGTGGTCAAATCCCCATTCACTGGTATCGGCGATCACCTTAATCGGTGCCAACAGCTCTTGCACCTGTTTGGCCAACTCTGGCGAACCCGGTGCCGGGTAACGAACGTCAAACAGCGCCTGAGGAAAACCACCAAAATCATGGATGGTTTTAGGATTACTCATCGCCGTAACGGCCGTTCCGCGGGTATACCAATGCGCAGACACCGCCAGAATGGCTTTCGGACGAGGTAGGGTTTCCCCCAACTTAGCCCAGGTTTGCGTATAGATATTGTCTTGCAACACATTCATTGGACTACCGTGTCCCAAAAACAAAGCAGGCATCCGCGAGGTCGTCATTTTATTTTCCTTACCAGGGTGAAAACAGGCAGCGGCGTAATGAATACCAAGGCTGCGCGATAAAAACACACTACTCTTTTCTGTTATCGGTTGCAGGCGGATAAGCGTGATGAAGATGTTCAATAATTTTGAATATTGGTTATGATGAAAATATTCCGGCAACAGATCGGGATTTAGGAGTGAATGAGTAAGCGAAGAGGGTTAATGTCAATTTCTCATAAGCACAGGTGAAAATGATCTATACCTTTTTAGTACCTGTTAAGCGGATAAAATAGAAAAGGCCGCTTACGCGACCTTTTTCACTGGCTATGCTGTTATCTAGCTTTAGGCTATTAACTCGCTTTTTGGGTTTGTGATTGACGGTATTCAACCAAATCGTCAATCGTCACCACTGGCATATTATGCGCATTCGCGAAAGCAACAACTTCTGGCGCATGCGCCATAGTGCCATCGTCATTAGTCAGCTCACACAGCACGCCATAAGGTTTGAAACCAGCCAAAGAAACCAAGTCAGTCGTCGCTTCAGTATGACCACGACGAGTTAACACGCCGCCCGGCTGTGCACGCAGTGGGAATACATGCCCTGGGCGATTAAGGTCAGAAGGCTTAGCATTATCGGCAATAGCCGCACGAATAGTGGTTAAACGGTCACTTGCTGAAACGCCAGTCGTCACACCAACAGCGCCTTCAATCGTGACGGTAAAGCCCGTTTGGAAGTGGCTGGAGTTTTGCTCAACCATCATTGGCAAATCGAGCTGCTGACGGCGTTCTTCGGTCAAACACAGGCAAACAATGCCGCTGCCGTGACGAATGGACAATGCCATTTGCTCAACGGTCATGGTTTCGGCGGCAAAGATCATATCGCCTTCGTTTTCACGGTTTTCGTCGTCCAGTACCATCACACCTTGGCCATTGCGTAACGCGGTAAGCGCGCGTTCAACACGTTCGACAGGTGAACCGAATTCGGAAAGTAGGGTCTGATTCATGGTAAAATAACCTCATTAAGACTATGAAAAATAAATGGATTACCAGAATCAGGGCATCTTGCGGGGGTAAGCATAGTCAGCACGAAGCTCACTATAACTATAAAATAACGCAGCAGGCATTACTGCCTAACTCTAACCGTTACTCTCTCCCATCCGGACTATAACCGTCGGCCCCGGAATTACACCGGGTCTGCTGACCTCAAACCATTGGCTGACTTGAGCGCTCGCGGGCTTCCACCTGATATTTCCTAGTGGTTTACCGCCGGTGGGGATTTTCACCCCGCCCTGAGAATAAGCAAGAGAACTATAACGCTAAAAAAACCGTTGGGCAATGCACTCTTTGTGCGCTGAAAGCGCGGATCAAAGGTTTATAGAAACCTTGCCAGCGATTACACTAGTTACCAGCACCCCATTTGAAACAAGGTAAACATCATGATTGACCCGAAAAAAATTGAACAACTTGCCCGCCAGGTTCATGAGTCAATGCCGAAAGGGATCCGAGAGTTCGGTGAAGAAACCGAAAAGAAAATTCGTCAGGTGTTGCAGGCGCAATTTAGCCGCATGGATTTAGTAAACCGTGAAGAATTTGATGTGCAAACTCAGGTTCTGCTGCGTACTCGTGAAAAACTGATCGCGTTGGAACAGCGTATTGCTGAACTTGAAGCTAAAGCGTCACCGGCCGCAGATAAGCCAGAAGCCTGATTCAGATTTATTTTGCGATAAAAAAGGCCCGCAAAATTGCAGGCCTTTTATAAATTAACTCACTGTTAATGCTATTAATTGTTGCTTTTAATTTGGTTAATAATTCGTGTAGTCGACAAGCCATCTTCAAAATTAAGCACACGCACTTCGCCACCTGCCGCCCATACTTCTTCGGCACCGGCAATTTGCTCTGGTTTGTAATCACCACCTTTAACCAGCAAATCTGGCAAAATTCCGGCAATTAAACGCTGCGGCGTATCTTCTTCAAACGGGACCACCCAATCCACCGCACCTAATGCCGCAAGCACGGCCATGCGCTGTGCCAATGGATTCACCGGGCGAGTTTCGCCTTTCAGGCGCTTAGTCGATGCATCGCTATTTGCCGCCACAATTAAGCGATCGCCAAGCTTACGAGCGTTAGCCAAATAAGAAACGTGCCCAGCGTGAAGAATGTCGAAGATACCGTTGGTCATCACCACTTTCTCACCGCGCTGACGCGCCATGGCAACAGCGGCTTTGAGTTCTTCTTCGCTCATCACGCCAAAACCGGTTTCGGCGCGGCCATGAATAGCGTTTTCCAGCTCGATAGGAGACACCGTCGACGTACCAAGTTTCCCTACGACCACACCAGCAGCAGCATTGGCCAGGAAGCAGGCTTCTTCCAGCGAATGCCCCGCTGCAAGCACCGTTGCCAGTACACCGATAACGGTATCACCGGCACCGGTGACGTCATACACTTCCTGCGCCTGTGTTGGCATATGCAGCGGCTCTTTACCCGGTTGCAACAACGTCATGCCTTGTTCTGAGCGGGTGACCAGCAGAGCTGACAAATCAAAATCAGCAATCAACTTCATGCCTTTTTCAACCAATTCAGCTTCGTTTTTACAAGTACCTACGACCGCTTCAAACTCAGACAAGTTTGGTGTCAGTAGGGTCGCGCCGCGATAAGGTTCGAAATTTGCGCCTTTAGGGTCGATCAGTACCGGCACCCCGGCTTCTTTCGCCAGAGCAATCATCGCACTGACATTACTCAATGCGCCTTTGGCATAATCAGACAGTACCAATGCTCCCGTATTTGGCAGCGCCTTTTTGATTTTTTCCAGCATCGGTTGCAGATCAACGCCTTCAAAACCTTCTTCAAAATCCAGGCGCAGCAACTGTTGATTGCGGGAAAGCACGCGTAACTTAGTGATAGTTGGATGGGTTGGGATCGCCAGGAAATCGCAGTTAACCTTAACGTCACTCAGACTTTTACCCAGTGCGATAGCAGCATCATCCGCGCCAGTTAACCCAATCAATTGTGAACTCGCCCCAAGAGAAGCAATGTTCATCGCCACGTTGGCGGCCCCACCAGGACGTTCCTCGATAGTGTTGACCTTCACGACAGGCACCGGCGCTTCTGGAGAAATACGATTGGTTGCGCCATACCAATAGCGATCCAGCATCACATCTCCAACCACCAGCACGCCAGCACGGCGAAAATCAGGCAAAGTCACTTTCATCCCACACTCCAAAACAGATAAAACCAAATAGGTAAATTATTCAGACAAAGCATGCGCAGATAATATCACACGCAGAGGAAAACCGGCTTAACACAGCCAACGAGCCCAACTGGCGCGAACTTGCTCACGCTCGGTGCTGAAACATTCCACACCCACTTTGCCACTATGTTCTTGTAATGCTTGATGATGAATTTCATCACGCAATGTAATGTACGCACGTTTTAACTGCGTCGCTTCTTCTTCGGACATAATGCCAAATTGCGCCATCAGTTCAAAAATTCTAACGTTATCTGACCAGCGAGTCAGCCCCGGCTGGCTCTGGGCGAAACGTAGAACCAAATATTGGGCAATAAATTCAATATCCGTGATCCCACCTGGGTCGGCTTTGAGGTCGAACACATTGCCTTTTTTGCTCGCCAAATGCGTTACCATTTTCTCGCGCATTTCACGTACTTCTTTTTTCAGCTCGTCAGCATCGCGCTGACGGCAAAGGATCTCTTGCCGGGTCTGATTAAATCGCTGTGCCAACTGCGCGTCACCATAAACTACACGAGCACGCACCAACGCTTGATGTTCCCATGTCCAGGCTTCGTTATGCTGATAATCAGCAAAGGCTTCGATAGTACTAACCAACATGCCGGATGCGCCGGACGGCCGCAGACGCGGATCCACCTCATACAAAATACCGGATGCAGTACGCGTACTGAAAAGATGCATAATTCGCTGTGCCAAACGCAGATAGAATTGACGGCCATCGATACTACGCTCGCCATCTGTTACCACATTTGCCGGGCAATCAAGTATGAACACCAAGTCCAAATCTGAGCTATATCCCAACTCCCAGCCCCCCAATTTACCGTAGCCGATCACCGCAAAACCGCGTCCTTCGAGCTGTTGTAAATGAGTGGGTTGCCCATAGCGGGAGACCATTAAATCCCAGGCCTGCTGCACCACAACCTCGAGAATAGCTTCCGCCAGATAGGTCAGGTGATCGCTAACTTTCATCACCGGCAGCGTGCGAGAAATATCTCCGGCTGCAATACGCAGGTGTTGCGCCTGTTTAAACTGGCGTAGCGCTTCAAATTGCTGCTCTTCATCATCGGTTGGGATGCGCATTAAATACTGGCGCAGTTCGTCGCGGTAAGCGTCGGGCGCAATGGTTTGGTACAGCGTGGTAGGGTCGAGAAGCTCATCAAGCAGCAGCGGGTGTCGTGCCAGTTGGTTAGCCACCATTGGCGATGCCGCACACAGTCGCACCAGCTGTTTCAACGCCCCTGGATATTCGACCAACAGCTCGATATACGTGGTTCGCGTCACAATATTGAGCAATAAGCCGGTCAGGCGATGCAACGTGACATCGGCATTATTGTAAGTACTGACTTGTTCTAACAGACGCGGCATGAGCTGATCGAGCTGTTCGCGTCCGCGAGGTCCAATAGTACGTTTGTCCACATCGCGGCGGAATTCGGCAATAATACGCAGCAGGTTCTTACGCGCGTCTTCAGATAATTGCGGGGTAAGCGGCAGCAGATCGCTATCTTCTAACTCATCAATCCATAAACTGTTGAATTGGCTATATTGCGGATCTTCTCCGGCTTCTGGCGTGTCATCACCAATCAGATCATTAAATACCGCACGTACCGCCAGCATATGCGCATCAGTGCTGGCTTTCAGGCTGTCCCAGTCGGCAAAATCCATACCCCACGCTAATCTTGCTTGGTTTAGCGCATCAGAGGGCAGAGTTTGTGTCTGTTCATCGCCAATCGCCTGCAACAAATTCTCTAGGCGGCGCAGGAATAAATAGCCTTGCTGTAAATGCGCAACCTGCTCAGCGGGGAGCAGGCCTAATGATTCCACAGCCTGTAATGTCGGCAAGAGAGAACGTTGTTGCAATAAGGGTTCGCGGCCACCGCGAATCAACTGAAATACCTGTACGATAAATTCGATTTCACGAATTCCGCCAGCGCCCAGCTTGATATTGTCTTTCAATCCGCGGCGTCTGACTTCGCGGGCGATCATGCCCTTCATATTACGCAGTGATTGGATCACGCTGAAATCAATATAACGGCGGAACACAAACGGCATCAGCATCTTACGTAATTCAATGCTGCTTTCGTCATTAGCACCGCCCATCAGCCGCGCCTTGACCATCGCGTAGCGTTCCCAATCGCGGCCTTGTTCTTGGTAATAATCTTCTAATGCTGGGAAGCTCATCACCAGCGGGCCACTGTCGCCAAAAGGCCGCAGCCGCATATCAACCCGATAAACAAAACCGTCGATAGTCGGCTGATCCAAGGCTTTAATCAGCCGTTGTCCCAAACGAATAAAGAATTGGCCGTTATCCAGTTCCCGACGCCCGCCTTGCGTGTGACCGTTTTCTGGATAAGCAAAAATTAAATCGATATCAGAGGAGAAATTCAGTTCACCACCGCCAAGTTTCCCCATCCCGAGGATCAATAACGGCTGTGGCACGCCTTGCGCATTCACCGGCGTGCCCCATTCGCGACAGCAGGCGGCATAAAGCCAGTCACGTGCGCTCACAATCAGCACTTCCGCCAGTTCGCTCAACTGCTGTAACGTTTGCTCAACACTGCTGGTTTGCATCGCTTGCGACCAGGCAATACGCGTTAACGTGCGCTTGCGGAACACGCGCAATGCCTTCATCAAACCGGCTTCATCATTGACGCTAGCGACTGACTGCGCTAACGCATCACGATAGGATTGCCACTCCTCGGCCTGCGGCGGATGTTGCGTTATCTCACTCCACCACTCAGGGTGCAGAATCAGGTTTTCGCCGATGAAATCACTACTGGCAATGACACTCAACGCACTATCTGACAGGGCGGGAATATCATTTAATTGCTGATTTTCGATGCTCTGCGCAAAGCGCAGCTGAAATTTTTCTGCCTGAGTTTGCAGCAGAGGAGTGAGAGGCAACATGTAAGGATCCTTGAGCATCTGATAAGCCTGAAGCGCACTCCAGGCATCAATCAATTAACGAGGCTGTCCGTTTAACCAAAATGCATCCTGCATCACCGCATGTTGACGTGCGGAGTCTTCCCAGGCGTGCTGTTGTTGCACGATGGCCTGCTGGAGTTCGAGCCAACCATTGATATAAGGTTTTACATCATGCTCTGGGTAAGCCCCCGCCAGCAAGTGGAAGGCGATAATCTGGCGTTTTAAACGAGCAAGTTGATCGCTAAAACCGGCTTCGGTCAGCGAGGAACCAAACGCTTCTTTCAGGTCGGCTGCCGTTCTGCCTAACATGATGTCAGCAAAACGCTTAAATGAGCTGTCTAGCTTGGTTTGCGATTTGGCATCAACAAAAGGTTTCCACGCTTGATTAGCCAACCAAGATGTAAGCACTAACTTACATTGCAAGTAGCCAACACTGTAGCAAAGCAACTCGGCATCAGCGCCCTTCTGTTCCAATTGACCGACCAGTTCAGTGAGCTGAGCACGTAGTTCAGTTGACGCCTTGCGTGGGATCAGCCCGCCAAAAATAACCAATGTCTGGCGTACCGCTTCAACAGCTTGCAGCACGGCCAAACGTGCGGTTTTATCACCACGAACCCACAGCTCCTCGTTAGATTGCCATTGCGCCAAGGCAAAGCTCATCATGCCGCTCAGCACCTGCTCGACGCTGGCTTTCGCCGCAGCGCTATAGATAGGGAAAGGCTGCACTTCACGCGCTGGATTTCCTTTCGCGAGATGATAACCGCGTGCAGCTTTACTTAAACCACCGAGGCGCAATCCGCCTTGTTTGCCGATAATCGCCGCCAGTTCCAGCAAATCGGCCGTGTTGCCTTGTTTAATTTCCAGTTCGATTTCTGCCAAGGACTCAGACAGCTCTCCCGCGACAACTTCACCTTGGTCAAGGCCAATCTCAATCTCGCTTTTGTTGTGAGTAACCACCCACTTCTCACGTACAAAATCAGTACGGAATAGCGGGTTTAGTTCAGCCTGTAACGCGTTAACATCCAAACCTTCAGGCCAGATATCTGCTGGGAACAGGCTTAAATTCAGCTCTGGTTTTTTCAGCGCAACATTGTATTCCGGACGTTGGTGCAAACCCGCGACCACGGTACCCGCCGTTTTAATGGTCATTTCGTACTGGTCATCGAAACCACGGATACGCAGCCCCATATCCATCGACCGCAAAGTATTGTTAGCAGTTTCATAATAGATATTGGTGAGTTTCTGCGGCGCAGAATGTACGCTCGTGAGCGAGGCTAACAGCGAAGGCAGCTCAGCAATGGCTGCTGGGCTGGCGATAAATTTTAATTCGATTTCTAAGGTCATAGTCTTCACACCAATTCGTTGCCGGCAACAGGCGCACAAGCAAGATATAAAATATTGCGCGATTCTAGCACAGGGAAGAATAGTGCGATGACAGCTAAATACACGACTCACCGCTAAGTTAGCCAATAAAATAGGCTATTTTCCTAACAGATTGCTACTGAAGCGAAAAAAGAGGTTTTAAAAACCTCTGAGATAGTTCTCATTCCTGTTTAAGCATTGCGTCGTCACACTTATGCACTTACTATCGCTTGATACGCAATAGGCACCCTTTTAGCGTGCCGCAAACCCACTAAGAATGATGAAATAATGCAGAAATTACGCCTAATTGCTCTCGGTTTACTGACTTTAAGCCTCTCTTGGGGCGCTCATGCCGATGAAAAGCGCTATATCTCCGATGATTTGATCACCTATATCCACAGTGGTCCGGGCAATCAATATCGCATCATGGGAACATTGAATTCCGGTGATGAAGTGACGCTGAAAAGTGTCAACAATGCGACTAACTATGGTGAGATTGTCGATGGTAAAGGGCGCACAGCTTGGATCCCAATGGATCAGCTAAGCAACTCGCCAAGTCTGCGTAGCCAGGTTCCTGCGCTACAGCAGCAGGTCAAAACGCTGACCGATAAGTTGAATAATATCGACAATAGCTGGAACCAACGTACCGCCGAGATGCAACAGAAAGTTGCCTCTAGCGATGGCACGATCAATGGCCTGAAAAAAGAGAATCAGGATCTGAAAAACCAACTTATCGTGGCACAGAAAAAGGTCAACGCGGTTAATGTTCAGCTTGATGACAAGCAACGTACCATTATTTTACAATGGTTTATGTACGGTGGCGGTGTCGCTGGCGTTGGTTTGATCCTCGGCTTGGTGCTACCGCATTTGGTACCGCGCCGTAAGAAAAAAGACCGCTGGATGAATTAAGGATCAATGGCTCTTTAGAGTTACTGATAACCAAAAGGCGCTTAACAGCGCCTTTTGGTACTTTAGCGAAACTCTGTCTCTCGCTGAGCACCACATTGATTTCATGGCGTAAATTTAATAGATAACTTAGGGCAACAGGCTTTGCATGAAATCAATTAAATTATTATTACTCACAACTCTCTTTGCGTTTCCTTTGTCATTTTCTCCCTATGCCTTGAGCAACACGGTTCAGGAAGTGAATGACCGACTGGATATGCTTTATGGATCTCACAGTAATTATCATGATTTTTTTGAAACGCTAAAACAAAGCGTGACGCAAAGAAATAAAGAACAAGTAGCCGAAATGGTTAGTTACCCTCTCAAAGTTAATATAAAGGGTAAAAAAGTTGTTGTTAAAAACAACCTTGATTTTATTAAGAATTATAGTGATATCGTGACTCCGAATATCGCTAAAGCGATAACCACTCAGAAATATACGGATCTATTCTCCCGAGATACAGGAATCATGATTGGTCAGCATGGTGAAGTGTGGTTCAGTGGCATATGCAATGACTCAACCTGTAAAAATCTAATCATAAAGGTCATAGCCATTAATAACTGATGGCAATATTCATCGCCCCTTCTTTGCTAACGGGGCTTTTTAAAGTCTGTTATTACATTCCCATCTTCATTCCCTTAGTGCTCATGTGATACTTGAAAGCACTCGCCATCACTTACCCGCAGTGGCAAGGCTTCACCGACCTCGCAGAACCCGATAAACATTCAGAACTGCGTTGGGAAATGTAGATAAACTCCCCTCTGACACTATTCCTTATGTCAAACAGGCAATAAAACATATTATCTCAGGCTCATCGTATTCAGATAACGGCTGGTAAAGCTTCTCTGCAGTTACCTTAACAACTCTGTTACACTGCTACTATTGTGTATTGCTGAATCCATTTTTAATGCAAAAGCACCTTGAGTGCCTTTGCGATTCCTTTTTCAGGAGTTGCCCCGTGAAAATCTACCTCGTCGGCGGTGCCGTCCGCGACAGCCTGCTAAATCTCCCAGTAACTGAACATGACTGGGTGGTGGTTGGTTCAACCCCAGAAAACATGTTGGGGCAGGGATATCAGCAAGTCGGTAAGGATTTTCCAGTATTCCTACATCCAGTCAGCCACGATGAATATGCGCTGGCGCGTACCGAACGCAAATCAGGCCAAGGCTATAACGGTTTTACCTGCTATGCCGCACCAGATGTGACACTAGAGCAGGATTTATTGCGCCGCGATCTGACAATCAATGCTATTGCGCGTAGTGCTGAAGGCGAACTGTTTGATCCTTATAACGGCCAAGTCGATCTAAAAAACCGTATTTTACGCCATGTTTCAGATGCATTTGGCGAAGATCCGCTGCGCGTATTGCGCCTTGCCCGCTTCGCCGCGCGTTTTGCTCATCTTGGCTTTACAATTGCCCCCGAAACACAAGAACTTGTGCAGGCAATGACAGCAAGCGGTGAACTGGAAGCATTAACGCCAGAACGCGTGTGGAAAGAGACGGAAAAAGCGCTACAAACCCAGGATCCACAAATCTATTTCCAGGTGCTTCGTGATTGTGGCGCGCTGAAAGTGCTGTTTCCTGAGGTTGATAAGCTGTTTGGAGTGCCAGCCCCGGAAAAATGGCATCCAGAAATTGATACCGGTATCCATACCTTAATGACCCTAAAAATTGCTGCAGAACTCAGCGATGAGGTCGATATCCGTTTCTCCGCGCTATGTCACGATCTCGGTAAAGGATTAACGCCACCAGCACTTTGGCCTTCGCATCACGGCCACGGTCCAGCAGGTGTGAAGCTTGTTGAGAACCTATGCCAGCGATTGCGCGTGCCAACTCACATTAAAGACTTAGCCAAATTAGTGGCAGAGTTCCATGACTTGATCCACACGGTAAATAAACTGCGTCCAGAAACGCTGTTGAAATTATTTGATGCCATCGACGTGTGGCGCAAACCACAGCGTCTGGAACAGATGATCCTAACCAGCGAAGCCGATGCCCGTGGCAGAACAGGTTTTGAGAACATGGTCTATACGCAGGGCGATTACTTGCGCGAGGCTTTCCAAGCGGCCAATAGCGTGTCTATCAAAGAAGTCGTCGAGCTAGGTTTACAGGGGATCGCGATTCGCGATGAGCTAAAAAAACGCCGGATTCAGGCGGTAGCGCAATGGAAACTGACGCAGGAAATTGCTTTATAATTTTATCATCTGAAACAGCCCATGGCGGGCTGTTTTCATTGAGCCAGAAGCCGTTAATTGAATGATTATACCCAAAATAATTGGAGTTACATCAAGGCGGCAAGGGAGCGCATCCCGATGAGCTTACTACGGTCAAGTGATTCGGGTAAGCAACCGCCGCCAACGCAGAAGCAACTTCAAGTATGACGGGTTTAGCTGCGCTTGCCACGCTCGATAATGACACCAACATTGGCGGCCTGTGCTACCGCGCCCGGTTTACTCAATTTAATACGCACCCAAGGTGACTTAAAACGCGCCAATAACAGTGTAGCGACCTCTTCCGCCACGCGTTCAACCAAAGCAAAATTCTGGCTACTGACGTGCTGGATCACCGCCTCGCTCACATCGGCATAGCTCAGGCAATCATTCACATCATCACTGGCCGCAGAGATTTTATTATCCCAGGCAAGCTCGATATCGAACACCAGCTTCTGTTGGATAGTTTGTTCCCAATCAAAAGCTCCGATAGTGGTAATCACGCTTAGTTGTTCTATAAATACAATATCCATCAGGCAATTCTCTGTTTTTGGTGTTACCGGATATCACTTCCAGCGGAAAATGCGTATTATCCACAGATGTTGCTATTAACACGACCCTAATTAGACGGAACTGCGTTATGAGTGCTACCGCGCTTGGCATGATTATTTTCGCCTATCTATGTGGCTCGATCTCCAGTGCAATTCTGGTGTGCCGCTTGGCGAAACTCCCCGACCCACGTACCCAAGGTTCTGGCAACCCTGGGGCAACTAACGTATTGCGTATCGGCGGCAAAGCTGCCGCAGCGACAGTACTTATCTGCGATGTGCTCAAAGGCATGTTACCGGTTTGGCTGGCTTATAAACTCAATATTCCACCGCTATATCTTGGTTTAACAGCAATCGCTGCCTGCCTTGGGCATATCTATCCGGTATTTTTCCACTTTAAAGGCGGAAAAGGCGTTGCCACAGCTTTCGGTGCTATTGCCCCGATCGGCTGGGACTTAACTGGACTCATGACCGGTACCTGGCTGCTCACCGTATTACTTAGTGGTTATTCATCACTTGGCGCGATTGTCAGCGCGCTGATCGCTCCGTTCTATGTCTGGTGGTTCAAACCACAGTTCACCTTCCCAGTTGCCATGTTGTCTTGCCTGATTTTGTTGCGCCATCATGACAATATCCAGCGTTTATGGCGCGGTCAGGAAAGTAAGATCTGGGACAAATTGAAGAAAAAAAGAGCGGCCAAGAAAGCGGCGCTTGCTGCTGAAAAAACAGCGAAAAAAGATAAATAGCCATCATATAAACCATCAACGATGGCTTATGCCAGTCCGCTTATGCCGACTGGCTTTTTTTGGCTCGATAGATTGATATTGTTAAGTTTTTTCTATTTTTTCCGCCCGCAGTTAAGGATAACCATGAAACGCCGCAGCGACAGCTCATCGTCTTCCTCTAGTGCTATACAGACTCTATTTAGCGCGCAATTGCAGCAGGGAATAACAAGAAAAGCTGCGTTGCACTTGGCTATCAAACAGCTGGTGACAACCGGGGCATTACAATATCAAGCCCGGCTTCCTGCTAGTCGTGCTCTGGCAAGCCAGCTAAAGGTATCGCGTGATACCGTCGAACTCACCTACGCGCAGCTAGAAGCCGAAGGCTATATTGCTCGCAAAGTAGGACGCGGGAGCTTTGTCAATTATCAGCAAAACACCTTGATTGGCCGCGAACTGCTGTCCGCTGGCAACGCAGATAATGGCCCGTTGGTAGAGCGCGAACTCAGCGAGCACGGCCAGTTGTTACTGTCCACCTATCACACACCACATAATAACCGCGCCGGATCGTTGACGCCCTCCATTCCCGATTTACGCCCTTTCCCTATCGATACCTGGCTACAACTAGAAAAACTCGCCGTTCGCCAGGAGAGCACCCGTTTACTCGGTTACACAGATCCACAAGGGCTGGAAGAGCTGCGTAGCGAAATTATTGAATATCTGCGACGAGAAAGAGGTGTCGAGGCCTGCCTCCAACAGGTAATCGTCGTTACCAGCTCTCAACAGGCATTGTCGCTATGTACTCAGGTGCTTTTTAATCCCGGCGATACCGTGTTCGTCGAAGAGCCAGGATATCAAGGCGCGAAGAAACTGGCGCTATCTGCAGGGCTTGTAACCCGCCCCATCGAGGTAGATCAGGCAGGGATGAACATCGATCAACTCGTTAATGCCTCCAGCGGCGGCAGAGGGGTTTACATCACGCCGTCTCACCACTAACCGCTTGGGCATCCGCTCAGTATTGAGAGAAGATTAAAGCTACTTGATTGGGCGCGAGACAAAAAAGCCTGGATCATCGAAGATGATTACGGTTTTGAATTTACTTATCAGGGGCAAGCCACCGCGTCATTACAGGGGCTGGATAAATATCAGCGTACGCTCTATATCGGCACCTTCAGCAAAACTCTGTTCCCCGGATTACGTATCGGTTTCATGATTGTCCCTCCCGCGTTAATCCAGCCGATGGTCGCCGCCAAGCAATTTCAGGATGGCTATACATCAGGACTGACACAAATGACACTGTATAAATTTTTACGCGGTGATTTTTATGTCGAGCATTTACGCAATATGCGCACACTTTACAAAGCCAGGCTCGATATTCTCTACGCTGCGGTGAATCAATATCTTGCAGACTGGACGCAACCACAGTTGCCACAAGGCGGCTTGCAATTAGTTTGCCCGCTGGCCGATAACGCAACAGAGCAACGTTTGATACAAGCCTGCGCCGCGCAAGAGATCAGACTCCATGGGCTAGCTGAGTTTTACACTAAGCAACCTAAACAAGGTGCATTAGTACTGGGATTCGCCGCCTATTCACCCGATGAAATCCTCCAGTTCATCAAACGTATCGCACACATTTTCAGTACGCTTCCCCGCTAAATGGCCGCTGAGTCACGCCGTTAAAATTGGTCTGCTCATTGTCATCAATTGGTCTGTACCCGCCCTGTCATTGCCAAGGTATCCTGCTGTTTACTCGGTTGATTTATTCATAAATAACCATTTAAAACAGAGAGATATGCATGATTCAATGTAATAGTGAAGTAGTAGTTCGCAGAATAAAAAACGATGATAAATCGCAATGGCTCGCTCTTTGGCAAGGGTATCTCCATTTTTATCGTGCGGACGTAACCGCGCAAATCACTGACAACACCTTTGAGCGTCTCTGTGGCGATCAACATGTTTATGGCTTAGTCGCGGAAGATAAAAACGGCAATTTATTGGGATTAATGAATCTTATTTTCCATCCTTCGACCTGGAGCACAGCTGGCTACTGCTACATCGAGGATTTGTACGTTTCTCCTACAGCACGCGGGCAGAAAGTATCAGAAAAACTCTTCCAACATGCCTATCAACTCGCCAACGAAAGAGGCAGCGATAGAGTGTATTGGATGACACAGGAATACAACGCCCCTGCACGCTCTCTGTACGACAAAATCGGCAAAAGAAGCTCATTTATCGTTTATACCCGTTAACGGTTGCCAGGAAGAAGACAGATGATAATCAATCAACATGGCCAAACTGTTGGTGATCCGTTACCCGAGTGGCAACCAGCAAAACGTCCCGGTGATGAGATTCTTAACGGTCGTTTTTGTCGCCTTGAACCGCTTAATCCACAGCGTGATTACGTAGAATTATTTGAAGCATTCCAGCAGATGACCGATGGCCGTGACTGGACCTATTTGTTTACAGAACGCCCAGAAAGTCCGCAAGCTATGCTGCAAAATCTGCGTGATATGCATGACAACCCGGCGTTAGTAAATTTTACGGTATTTGACCTGAGTACCGGCTTAGCGGTTGGCAGCGTGGCTTATATGCGTATCGATGAAGCAAACGGGGTACTGGAAATTGGCCATGTCAGGTGGTCACCGGCAATGAAACGCCATTCTACCGCCACAGAAGCGATATCGCTGATGTTGCACTATGCCTTTGACAGCCTTGGCTACCGGCGTTGCGAATGGAAATGCGACAGCCATAATACGCCGTCGAAACAGGCCGCACTGCGTTTTGGATTTCTATATGAAGGGACTTTCAAATATGCGGTCATCACCAAAGGGCGCACCCGCGACACCGACTGGTTTGCCATCACCGGCGATCGCTGGCCATCTGTCGCCAGCGCGTTTGCACAATGGTTAAGCAAGGATAATTTTGATTCGGCTGGACAGCAGATAAAACGCCTGCAAGCATTTATGCGCTGAATCTGATGCTTTTGACTGGCTTTTCTAACCTAGTCGCGCACTTTGTCAGCCCAGAGAATACATGCAGGACCGCCGATTTAGGCTAAGCCGGGCAAAGAGGCCCGGCTCAACCGTTCCGTCCAGCCAACGCAGTGAGCGCAGCGATAAAGCCAAGCGCGAGCTTAGATAGCCGGTAACTCTGCCAATGGCCAGCGTGGTCGCACGGATACAGAAAGATCCTGGGTTGCACCTGTCGTTAAACGAACCATTCCCGCGTAGGCAATCATCGCACCATTATCGGTGCAAAACTCTGGGCGAGCGTAGAATACTTCCCCACCGCGCTTAGCCATCACTTCGGTCAATTTAGCGCGTAATGTACGGTTAGCGCTCACACCACCGGCCATAACTAAACGTTTGAACCCGGTCTGTTCCAGCGCACGTTTGCATTTGATTGCCAGCGTATCGACTACTGCATCTTCAAAGGCACGGGCGATATCGGCATGCGTTTGTGCATCGCTATCATTGTCACGCACGGTATTGGCAGCAAAGGTTTTAAGACCGGAGAAACTGAAATCCAGGCCAGGGCGATCGGTCATTGGACGGGGGAAGGTAAAACGTCCCGCCACGCCTTGTTGTGCCATTTTTGACAACAACGGTCCGCCGGGATAATCCAGCCCAAGCAGCTTAGCCGTTTTATCGAAAGCTTCACCGGCGGCATCATCAATAGATTCGCCGAGCAGTTCGTATTGGCCGATGCCCTTCACGCTGATCAATTGGGTATGGCCACCGGAAACCAGCAGCGCAACGAAAGGAAACGCCGGTGGGTTATCTTCAAGCATCGGGGCCAACAGATGGCCTTCCATATGATGCACCGGGATAGCAGGAACGTTCCAGGCAAACGCCAAAGAACGGCCAATCGTCGCACCAACCAGCAATGCGCCGACTAAGCCCGGCCCTGCGGTATAAGCCACGCCATCGATGTCTTGCGCACTGAGATTCGCCTCTTTCAACGCCGCCTGAATCAGTGGGATAGTTTTGCGCACATGGTCGCGTGACGCCAGCTCAGGCACCACACCGCCGTAATCGGCGTGTAATTTTACCTGGCTATAGAGTTGGTTGGCCAACAAACCGGTTTCACTATCGTAAACTGCAATTCCGGTTTCATCGCAGGACGTTTCAATACCCAGTACTCGCATCACTCTTTCCGTCAATGTTCTTGTACGTAATGTTCTTGTACGATTTCGCGGCGCGCAGTCTACCACAAATCCGCCGATTAGCGCGTTTCGATCGCCAGGATCCTTGGATTTTACGCACTCATCGGGCCCGTTTGCTGAGATTCAGGCGATTAATAGCGAGCAATTTTAGTTGATTGGTATATAATCGCCGACCGACGCAAAAGCGAGCGCAATCTGAAGTGGAATGCGCCTGCTTCAATTTGCCGTTGTGCTTTACAACGCCGTGCAAGTTGGAGTAAAATTCCGCACCATTTTGAAATGTGCTGGCACAACGCTAGCAAACAAACCGATTTTATCGAGGTGAGAGGCACATGCCTGTAATTAAAGTACGTGAAAACGAGCCGTTCGACGTAGCTCTGCGTCGCTTCAAACGTTCCTGCGAAAAAGCAGGTGTTCTGGCTGAAGTTCGTCGTCGTGAATTCTATGAAAAACCGACTACCGAACGTAAACGCGCTAAAGCATCTGCAGTAAAACGCCACGCCAAGAAACTGGCTCGCGAAAACGCACGCCGTACTCGTCTGTATTAATCTTCTGGGGGTAACCCCATCTCGCATTTTTGATGTTTAAGAATGCGCAGGCTGAGTAGTCGCATACGAAGGCCGTGCTTTCCGAAAGGAATGCGCGGCTTGTTCTCGTTTATAGGCTATACCTAATATGTTTCGTTATGCCGTCTCTGTTCGGGCTGTAACACGAAAGATGAAAGGTAAGTGAGTAAGGGGCTTATGGCTGGGAGAATTCCGCGCGTATTTATCAATGACTTGCTGGCTAGAACCGACATCGTCGATTTAATCGACGCGCGGGTAAAGCTGAAAAAACAAGGCAAGAACTATCACGCGTGCTGCCCATTTCACCATGAGAAGACACCCTCATTTACGGTAAACGGCGATAAGCAGTTTTATCACTGTTTTGGCTGTGGAGCTCACGGTAACGCCGTCGACTTCCTGATGAACTACGACAGACTCGAGTTTGTTGAATGCATCGAGGAACTGGCGACCATGCAAGGTTTGGAAGTGCCTTATGAAGTTGGCACCGGCCCAACCCCAATGGAACGCCATCAACGCCAAAGTCTTTACCAATTGATGGAGCCGCTTAGCGCGTTCTATCAACAGTCGCTTAAACAATCCGCCGGGGCGCCAGCACGTGAGTATCTGGCAAAACGAGGATTAAGCGATGAAGTCATTAACCATTTTGCCATTGGTTTCGCTCCCGCAGGTTGGGATAACGCCTTAAAACGCTTTGGTAAAAACGCCGACGATATCAGTTCATTGAACGATGCCGGAATGTTAGTGACAAATGATCAAGGCCGCAGTTACGACCGCTTCCGCGAACGGGTTATGTTCCCTATCCGCGATAAACGAGGCCGCGTAATCGCCTTCGGTGGACGCGTTTTGGGTGATGGCATGCCCAAATATCTTAACTCCCCGGAAACAGATATTTTCCATAAAGGTCGCCAACTGTATGGCCTTTATGAGGCACAATTAAAGCATCCTACGCCAACGCGACTGCTAGTCGTTGAAGGCTATATGGACGTTGTCGCGCTAGCGCAGTTCGGTATTGATTATGCTGTTGCCTCGCTTGGAACCTCAACCACAGCCGAACATATTCAGCTGTTATTCCGCGTGACGGATACCGTGGTGTGTTGTTACGACGGTGACAGAGCAGGCAGAGAAGCGGCATGGCGCGCGTTAGAAACGGCACTGCCTTATCTTAATGATGGCCGCCAGCTGCGCTTTATGTTTTTACCCGATGGCGAAGACCCGGATACGTTGGTTCGCAAAGAAGGCAAAGAGCAATTTGAACAACGGATGGAGCAGGCAATGCCGCTTTCAACCTTCTTGTTCGACTCTTTAATGCCGCAAGTGGATTTGAGTAGCCCAGACGGCCGCACTAAGTTGAGTATGCTAGCGCTCCCGTTGATAAGCCAGGTACCCGGCGAGACATTACGTTTATATTTACGTCAGCAGTTAGGTAATAAGCTCGGCATTTTGGATGATAATCAGCTCGAAAAGCTGATGCCGAAGCAGGCAGATAGTGCGAATACTTACCAGGCGCCCCAGCTAAAACGCACAACCATGCGTATACTTATTGGGCTATTGGTACAAAATCCACAACTGGCTACACTTATACCTTCGCTGCAAGGGTTGGAGCAGGTAAACCAACCGGGATTGGATTTATTTACTGAGCTGGTTGCGACATGTCTTGCACAGCCGGGGTTAACGACCGGCCAGTTGCTAGAGAATTATCGTGATAATAAATTCAGCCAACAGCTTGAAACTTTGGCGACATGGAACCACATGATCGTTGAGGAAATGGTAGAAGAGGAATTTCGCGCAACGCTAGCAAGCTTGTACGACTCAATCCTCGAAAAACGGCTGGAAACATTGATTGCGCAAGCCCGAACGCATGGGCTTAGCCCAGCAGAACGTGAAGAAGTCCGTTCGCTCAATCAAGTGTTAGCCAAAAAGAAATAGGCTTGAATCACTCGCTTCAAGCAGATTGCCACAGGCAGTTTGAACATGACAGCACTAAAATAATAGTGAACAGGTTCAAATGGCAATGAAAACCGCCTAACGAATACCAAACGGCTTAAGTGCCGATAAATGTCGGGGTGCTACCCCGCAAGATGCCGCTACAGTGGGCCGCGGCGAATAAAACAGCCCTAAAGTTATTGTTGGCGGTTTCGCCGACCGACACCAACCCAATACTCTGAAGTGTGGATACCGTCTTATGGAGCAAAACCCGCAGTCACAGCTTAAGCTACTTGTCACCCGTGGTAAGGAGCAAGGCTATCTGACCTATGCTGAGGTCAATGACCATCTGCCGGAAGATATCGTCGACTCCGACCAGATCGAAGACATCATCCAGATGATTAATGACATGGGCATTCAGGTACTTGAAGAAGCACCTGACGCCGATGATCTCATGCTGGCGGAAAACCGACCTGACACCGACGACGACGCAGCAGAAGCCGCCGCACAGGTGCTTTCCAGCGTTGAATCTGAAATTGGCCGGACAACCGACCCAGTGCGTATGTATATGCGCGAAATGGGTACCGTTGAACTGCTGACTCGCGAAGGCGAAATCGACATCGCCAAGCGCATTGAAGATGGTATTAACCAGGTTCAATGTTCAGTTGCAGAATACCCGGAAGCTATCACCTATCTGCTAGAGCAATATGACCGCGTTGAAGCAGGCGAAGCTCGTCTGTCTGATTTGATCACCGGTTTTGTTGACCCTAATGCAGAAGAAGACATCGCACCGACCGCGACTCACGTCGGCTCTGAACTGACCAATGAAGAATTGGACGATTCGGACGATGATGAAGACGAAGATGAAGATGCTGAAGACGATAACAGCATCGATCCAGAACTGGCTCGTCAGAAGTTCACCGAACTACGTGAACAACACGAAGCAACACGTCTGGTGATCAAAAAGAACGGCCGTAACCACAAAAGCGCAGCAGAAGAGATTCTGAAGCTGTCTGACGTGTTCAAGCAGTTCCGTCTGGTGCCAAAACAGTTCGACTTCTTAGTTAACAGCATGCGTTCTATGATGGATCGCGTCCGTGCTCAAGAACGTTTGATCATGAAGCTGTGTGTTGAACAGTGCAAAATGCCGAAGAAAAACTTCGTCAACCTGTTCGCTGGCAACGAAACCAACCAGACTTGGTTCGATGCAGCACTGGCCATGGCAAAACCTTGGTCTGAAAAACTCAAAGAAGTGACCGAAGACGTTCAACGCGGCTTGCAGAAACTGCGCCAGATTGAAGAAGAAACCGGTCTGACAATTGAGCAAGTCAAAGACATCAACCGTCGCATGTCTATCGGCGAAGCGAAAGCGCGTCGTGCGAAGAAAGAGATGGTTGAAGCAAACTTACGTCTGGTTATTTCTATCGCTAAGAAATACACCAACCGTGGTCTGCAATTCCTGGATTTGATTCAGGAAGGTAACATCGGTCTGATGAAAGCCGTTGATAAGTTTGAATATCGCCGTGGTTATAAGTTCTCAACTTATGCAACCTGGTGGATCCGTCAGGCTATCACCCGTTCTATCGCTGACCAAGCGCGTACCATCCGTATCCCGGTACATATGATTGAGACTATCAACAAACTCAACCGTATTTCCCGTCAGATGCTGCAAGAGATGGGCCGTGAGCCAACGCCAGAAGAGTTGGCTGAGCGCATGTTGATGCCGGAAGATAAAATCCGCAAAGTGCTCAAAATTGCTAAAGAGCCAATCTCAATGGAAACCCCAATCGGTGACGAAGAAGATTCGCATCTGGGCGACTTCATTGAAGATACCACGCTTGAGCTGCCGCTGGATTCTGCAACGTCAGAGAGCCTGCGCTCTGCAACACACGACGTCCTGGCTGGTCTAACTGCACGTGAAGCGAAGGTTCTGCGTATGCGTTTCGGTATCGATATGAACACCGACCATACGTTGGAAGAAGTGGGTAAACAGTTCGACGTTACCCGTGAGCGTATCCGTCAGATCGAAGCGAAAGCGTTGCGTAAACTGCGCCACCCTAGCCGCTCTGAAGTACTGCGTAGCTTCCTGGACGACTAACCACTAAGGTTTCGTCTGATTCTAAACACCCTGCGGGTTTATGCCTTCAGGGTGTTTTTTTTATACCCTCCATATTTGAAATATTCCTCTCGCCCTATTTTCCACGCCATAACATCAATGTGCATAAAACCAACACCCAGATCCACCATCAAATATATTGTTAATTCCGCTTATTTCAGGAATTAAAAAGCAAATAAAAAACACATAAGAATTATCGTCTATACTTTTTAAGCTTCACGCGAGTAATACCAATAATCTGATAAGACAGGGAGTAACAACTATGCATATTTCTGATGAGTTGACGGCAGCAAAAAGAATCTCATGGGGTAGCATTATTGGCGGTGTGGTAACCGTTTTAGCGATATCGTTGCTGCTGTCCACTCTGGGCACCAGTTTGGGGTTAGCGATTGTTGACCCATTATCTGACGACCCTGTTAACGGAGCGGGAACTACCGTTGTTATCTGGTCAGCTATATCGATTATTCTGAGTTTGGCCGCTGGCGGTTATGTTGCAGGGCGACTCGCGGCAAACGATGGATTTATCCACGGTTTCCTGGTGTGGGCCACCGCGCTTATCGTCGCCGCCATTCTGGGGAGTTTACTTATCGGCAGCGCAGTAAAAGCCACTGGCAGCGCACTAGGTTCTATTGCTTCAGCAACAGGTAGCGTAGTTTCAGGCGCGGGTTCTGCTGTCGGCAGTGGTATTTCCGGGTTGGCTAAAGCGGGAGGTAAAGCTTTTGATAACCTCGGTATTGATACCGACCTAAAACCAGAAGAGCTGAAAAGCAACATCGTCGATGCGCTGCGTAAAAGTAATATCGACTCCTTGCAGCCGGATTATATGCACAAGCAGCTGGAAGGCGCTAAAAACGACATCACCGATACTGTGAAGCAAATTGCTACCGGTGGCGAAGATAGCGATGCTGCGATTCAAAGCCTGGTTGATAAGCTGAAAGCACGTGGTGAAGCGCTGACTAAAGATGTCGATCGCGACAGCCTGACCAAAGCGCTGACTGATAACACCGATCTAACGCCAGATGAAGTCAATAAAACGGTCGATAACCTGATTGAGACTAAGAACAAAACTGCCGAGATCGTTAATCAGCGTTTGAATGAAGCTGAACAGAAAATCCAGCAGGCTAAACAGAAATACGCAGAGCTGAAACAGAAAGCACGCGAACAAGCCAACGATGCAGCTAAAGCCGTTGCTCGTACCGCGTTGTGGTCATTCTTTGCGTTGCTGATTGGTGCACTGATCAGTGGTTTCGCCGGCTCACTGGGCGTAAAAAACTATACCCGCCGAGCAGTGATTAGAAATCCTTAATTTGCATACGTGATTTAATGAATCACTTTATGCCCTGTCAGCTATCGTTGGCAGGGCATATTAACATCTAGCCGATAGCATCATATAACTCACGGTAAGCAGCTACCAGCTCATCCAGCGTAGCTCGGTTCAGTCCGCTCGGGTTTGGCAACACCCAGACTTCCGTTTCACCTATCTTCTGCGGCTGACACCCCCAGCTCACTTTACTCACGCCAAACGCGCGGCTGAATGCCTGCTTGCCCAACACCGCCAATGCACGCGGCTGGTAGCGCAGGACTTTCTCATGTAACGCCGCCCCGCCCTGCTGCAGCTCATCTTTCGCCAACTCGCTGGCTTCAACCGTTGGACGATCTACCAACATAGTAATCCCACAACCGGTATCCAACAGATGTTGCTCCTCTTCAGGCTTAAGCAAACGCGCGGTAAACCCCGCCTGATAAATCACCTTCCAGAAACGATTATTGGCGTTAGCAAAATGGTAGCCGTGATGCGCAGTAGATAAACCTGGATTGATGCCACAAAACACCACGCGCAGATCTTCGGCGATAATATCGACAATCATTCTCTTCCCTCGATAGCTACTTACAACGAGTTATCGCAAAAACCATCAATAATAACAACAGCCTAATACTGTATATAAATTACGCATACAAACTATAACCTATAGACCTACGCCTAAACACTGCCGTATAATGCTTGCCCTCGGCCCCTTAGCTCAGTTGGTTAGAGCACGCGACTCATAATCGCTTGGTCACTGGTTCAAGTCCAGTAGGGGCCACCAAATTTTAGTTTTAAATTCATATAATTAAGCCACTTCGCAAGAAGTGGCTTTTTTGTTACCTCGTTTTTGAGTTTCGGTAAAACGTACTTTTTCATTTCGACCTCTGCAAATGTTAAGGTAGAAAATCTAATTATAGCGGTCTCATTTTAGGGGGAGTGGATATATATAATGGTGATATCCAACTATAAAATAAAACAACCATTAACCTCGATAACGCTATGTTGATAACCGTGAGGAAAATATAAATTGATACCTTCTCTTGTTCAGGTAATCGAATTTGTGCGCGATTTTAGTAGCCATCGTCGAACCCCAATCAATGAAGATACTTATCTTGAAGCTGACCTTGGTATCACTGGCGACGACGGCTCAGAGCTGCTAGAAGAAATAGCCCAAGCATTCGGCGTGATTTTATGTACTGAAGAAGATGGCTATCGAACAACCTTTGGTTTGCAAGAAAATGAATATCTGTTTCAGTCGGAAGGCTTCGATCTGTTCTGCATCAATCGATTTATCGACTGGCTGCGCGGTGTACCCCGCCCTATTATTCGCGATCTGTCGATCGGTCAGTTGCATAGGGCTTTGGTCGCGGCTTACAGCACAAAGGCTGATAATTAATCCTCTGTTGTTCTATCAGTCACTTCTTATTTACTCACAATCCACCTCACCAATTCCCCCACTGGCAACACACCAAATAGCTGATGATCGTGCGTCATCCAGACCGGTGCCAGCATCAACATCGTCATTGTAGATATGCAAATTAATACGGTGGTCAACAACCAATAGCTGCGTACAGCACCGGTCTCAACGCCCCATTTACTTAGAGGTTTACCTAAGCGAATACGCAGCCAGCTGCGCCGCCATACGTAACTTAATAATGCACCGCCGAGTGCGCTAAATAACACGATAAGCCCGTAATAAAGGCAGATATAGAGAAGAGAAGTGAGCAGAAACTCTTGATTATCATAACGCGATGGAATGGTCAGATAAACGCGCTGGGGATCGGTGTCAAACCCGGTTCCTTTACCAACCAATGTCCTGAACGGTAGGACAAAATAGATAATCAGCGTCGTTAGTAACGTCCATTTAACGACCGACCAGTATTGGATAGCACGCAATATTTTCGTCAGATTGCCAAGCGCTTTATCAAGATAAACAGTTGGGAAAGCACGGTGAAGTGCTTCACGTAATACTTCACGTTTTTTACCTTGGCGGTTTTCCTTCAACATCTCCTGATGCGCTTCTGATTCCATAAAAGTTCTCACCGCTTCATGGCTACGACTGGCGACCCGCGGGTTTAATAATTTCATCGGAGTAGCCTGTTGTGTCAGTGCATCCAGATCGCGCCGAAGCAACACTTCTAACACATGTCCTGCATCCAGTATCTGTGGTGTCGTGCCGTATAATACCCAGTTAATTGGAGTATCCGCGCATTGTGGCGAGGTGCTTTCAAATTGGGCAAAAGGAATGTTGGCGTTATAGGTAATACTCACCGTACGATTAATATAATCGATATTGTTCTCACCCACTTGGACTGCACCCAATTGGGAAAGGTTTACTACACCAACTTTGTGTAAACCATCGAGAATAAACTCAGGATCATCATCCCGATAAAAAATTAATTGGTAATAAGGACGAGCGACCGTTTTAAAACTAGAAATTTCTGACAGTTCGCCTTCCCCGTCACACGACAGGCAATTGACGCGGCCATTGCCATTACAATCAATGCATCTCACCTTGCCCCGGGCATTGCATCTATCACAATCTTTGCGTGATTGTTCATAACTGTTTTGTGTAGAGGAGGCGTCATATGCCACGTGCTCTTGCTTTACCTTGCCGCTACCAAAACAATAATGGCACTCTTGTTCACCACTACCGATACAAACGCGGCAATTGACGCGTCCATCACCTGAACATTCGTGGCATCGCTCGGTAAGGCAGATTTTTCTGGGATGCTGATAAACCACGACAGCATTTTGGATCTCACCATAAGGCCGCGCCAGGAATATTTTCTGAGCGTCACGCAATGTTTCATTGCGCGCAAGTACAGCGCTGGTTTCTACCTTTAACGCCCGTTCATAGGCCATTCGTTCAACATGAACGGCATCTTCCCCATCAGCATTTACGCGACCGGATAGTTCTTCATGCTCGCGCTCCACATCAAAACGCAGACTTAAATTAATTCTGTAGTCGAAATCAATAAATCTATCAAGCGCCACAACCCATTGATTCGGCTGTAATCTGGTAGAATCCGCCACAAATTTTTGAATAGTATTATGGCAGGCAGATATCCAAGCCTCTGTCATATCATGTCCTTTACGCAGGATGGGTAAGTAGCATAAAAATATTCCCTAATGGGAGAAGCCTTAAGAATAATAGTCATAAAAGTCATATAGGATTGATTTTATATATATGAAAATTGCATATAGGCAGATAGAAAGCCGATACTGCTGTATATCAACATATCGATATACGACATAAATTTTTATCAGTTACATTCTCGGCACAATTGAGTAATACATGAGTGAAAATAGGATAATAATTGTAGGATTTTTATTATAAAACACATATTCGCTGGCTAATCTGATACTGCTTGCCCTGAAATTTTAGGCAATGGTGCAGACACCTCCTTGCTCGCACCTTGAGGCTCAGTCTCTCTCAAAAACTTACTTGCGGCTTGAATAGCACAGCGGCTAACTCAAGAACGCCTCGGATAGCAGCACATCGGCAACCATAAGCCAGGGATCGATTACATTCACGTAAAGTAATTATTCACTCTGTAAGCAAACGCCTGATGCCCGAGATGAACAACATCTGCCTGCGATCCCTGTTTGGGACATCTTACATAAGCAACTTGCTTTGTCAGGCGGGAGGTTTTATTTCAACTCACAAGAGGTCTTAGTGGTCTGTGTCAACGCTGGAAGCTATTCTGTAGAAATGTGATCTTTCGGCTACCTAATTTGTTTACTATATTTTTACGATGCGTATAAATTGTTTTTACACTTAGTTTTTTTGTTTTAGCTTCAATGCTGGCGTTCGTTCCTTTCAATATCCCAGAGAGGCATAGAAACTCACTTTCAGATAAACAGATGGTAGCAACTGTTTTCCTTTCACTCTGCGAGTCGTAGTTCTCTAAGAATGAAATAATGGAGTTTATGGGTTCTTGAGAGGTAAATATTGCAATTATTTTTTCAAATTTCTTTTGAAAAAAACCTGCAATAGGAAGTAACTGTAAATCGCAAATTAAAATAACAAGAGAATCCCCAAGGCTAACCACCCAATCATAATTGGAAAAAACGTTGACATTAACAACACTAAAATCGACAAAAACAATATTATTGCATAACGTTAATGGCGTATTTTCGACATCCTGAAATGCATCTTGGCATCCTAAGGAGAAAAGATCACTAGCATACAAAGTATTTATTTTCATTTAGAACCCTTCCTTGTTCATTGTATTTTATTGCTAATACACAGCATGAACTATATTAATTATGGAAAGTAAATTACCTTTTCTTATAAAAATTAAAAGATGTGCCGTGAGTCGGCACATCTTTTGACTAACTCTCAATTATTTACCACTGATAGCCGACACCGACAGACATACCAAAATCGCCTTGAGTATTACTACTCCCCTGAACTTTAGTCACCCATTTGCCGTTTTCAGAAACCTTTGATGCGCCGATAGCCACTGCTGACTGGCCATTATACGTGCCACCGCCCATGGACATCATGCCAGCACCAGCACGATAAGGCTGGGGTAGTGACCCCATCGCCATAGCAGAAGCAACACCACCACTCAGCTTATCTTTCATATCCGTCATACGTTTCCCCAGCTCACGGAAGTTCTGGTTCGTCGTATTGGTTAACGATGATAATCCCTCATTCAATTGATCTACGTTAACAGCATCTGTACCAGCCGAGCCTCTTGCCACATTGGTCATCTGACGTTCGGCCCCCATAGTGCCTACAGAGACAGTATTATCACGCTCTGCTATTGAGTCGTTTCCTAAAGCAATGGAATTCTTTCCTGTGGCTTGGGCATTACTGCCAAGTGCCACTGAGTTATCAGCTGATGCCTGAGCGCCGCTCCCTAAAGCAGCACTATTTCTACCCGTAGCCGCTGCTTTAACTCGGTTGCTACTGTTATTGGTAGAGACATTGCTTGATGCTTTCGCAATATCTTTTACCTGGCTAACGGTCGCGGCATCGTTGTCTGCTACACCGTTAGCAACACCGCTCAATATGCGATCGCCTGAGGTACCCGTAAGAGAAACAGAGTTCCCGCCTTTGTCTTTACCTACAGTAATCTGTTGCGTTGTGCGATCTTGCTGGATCAAACCAACGCTACCGTTAGCAATACCATCAACATTATTTTTTATCTCATTGATATCATCTGTATTTTTATCAACTTGATTTTTTACTTGATACAACTGGCCGCCGTTTACCGCATCGGTACTACCTGCCGCAATATTGCCATTGGCTATATTAGTGATGGTGACTGGCGATCCTGTCGTACTTCCTCCTAGCGTGACTTTATTTCGAGCATCATTATCGTAATGAATAGAATTACCCATATTGGCATTAATAGTCCCCACTCTGGCATCTAACGCCGCAAGTGAATCACCTAGGTTGTACGAAATACCTTGTATGCTGTAACGCGGGCCTCTGATTTTACCGTTAGTCTCATCGATTGAGGCATCACTAGCGCCGAGTTCGTCAAAGAGGTTCTTCAACTGACTGACATTGATTGCATCTTCATTTTTAAGTCCAGCTTTTACACCACTTAAGATACGACTCCCTTCACTTCCAGCAATTGACATCGACGTCCCACCAGTAGTTGCTGCTACGCTTAAAGCGAAGGTATTAGCATCCTGTTTTACCAGCCCTACATTGCCAGAGTTAATCTCTTTGCTGATATTGGCAATGCTGACTTTGTTCGTATCAACACCGTCGTTCAGTATCGCCAGCGCACTTCCCACTGTGTTCGCCTTCTGGCTCTGAACACTGTAGTTTGGTGCTATAAAGTCGCCATTCGCATCAACAGATGCCCCTGCACCCAAACTTGCCACTACACTGCTTATGTTTTTAGAAGTCTGCTTAATCTCTGCCGCGTTGCTGGCAATACCCGTCGTATTACTCTCTACGGCCGCATTAGTCGCAAACAGCTGGCTGCCGTTAACCGCTTCTCTGCTATCCACACTCAGTACACCGGCGTTAACCCCCGTTAGCGTCCGAGCACCGTCGGTGCCTGCCAGCGACATTAACGTGCCGCCGCTGTTCGCCGCCACGCTTAACGCGTGCGTTGTGGCATCCTGCGTCACCAGGCCGACCGTGCCCGCATTCAGATCGTTGGTAATGTTGGTTATGCTGGTTTTGTTACTGGCAATATCAGCGGTGTGCTTATCGATGGTCGCTTTATTGCTATCAACACCGCTGTTTAACGCAGCAAGGGCATCTCCCACCGTTCTCGTCTGCTGCCCCTGCACGTTATAGCGGGGTGCGGTCACGCTACCGTTGGCATCGACCGATGCACCACCGCCCAGGGTTGATACCACCCGCTCCACGCTGCCGATAGTCTTTTCAATATCGGTGCGATTTGTCGCTATATTGGCTCTGTTGGTTGCAATATCAGAGGTATTCACAACGATATTGGCGTTACTGGTCGCGATGTCAGCGGTATTGGTCGCTATATTTTCCTTACTGGTGGCGATTTCCGCAGCATGGGTGGCGATGTTAGCCCTGTTCTCACTGATGCTTGTCGTATTGGCATCAACCGCCCGGTTGGTCGCAAACAGCTGGCTGCCGTTAACCGCTTCGCTGCTATCCACACTCAGCACTCCGGCGTTAACCCCCGTTAGCGTCCGGGCACCGTCGGTACCTGCCAGCGACATTAACGTGCCGCCGCTGTTCGCCGCCACGCTTAACGCGTGCGTTGTGGCATCCTGCATCACCAGGCCAACCGTACCGGCATTCAGATCGTTGGTAATGTTAGTTATGCTGGTTTTGTTACTGGCGATATCAGCGGTGTGCTTATCGATGGTCGCTTTGTTGCTATCAACGCCGCTGTTTAACGCAGTCAGGGCATCTCCCACCGTTCTCGTCTGCTGCCCCTGCACGTTATAGCGGGGCGCGGTCACGCTACCGTTGGCATCGACCGATGCACCACCGCCCAGGCTTGATACCACCCGCTCCACGCTGCCGATAGTCTTTTCAATATCGGTGCGATTTGTCGCTATATTGGCTCTGTTGGTTGCAATATCAGCAGTATTCGCAACGATATTGGCGTTACTGGTCGCGATATCAGCGGTATTGGTCGCTATATTTTCCTTACTGGTGGCGATTTCCGCAGCATGGGTGGCGATGTTAGCCCTGTTCTCACTGATGCTTGTCGTATTGGCATCAACCGCCCGGTTGGTCGCAAACAGCTGGCTGCCGTTAACCGCTTCGCTGCTATCCACACTCAGCACTCCGGCGTTAACCCCCGTTAGCGTCCGGGCACCGTCGGTACCTGCCAGCGACATTAACGTGCCGCCGCTGTTCGCCGCCACGCTTAACGCGTGCGTTGTGGCATCCTGCATCACCAGGCCGACCGTACCGGCATTCAGATCGTTGGTAATGTTAGTTATGCTGGTTTTGTTACTGGCAATATCAGCGGTGTGCTTATCGATAGTCGCTTTGTTGCTATCAACGCCGCTGTTTAACGCAGCCAGGGCATCTCCCACCGTTCTCGTCTGCTGCCCCTGCACGTTATAGCGGGGTGCGGTCACGCTGCCGTTGGCATCGACCGATGCACCACCGCCCAGGGTTGATACCACCCGCTCTACGCTGCCGATAGTCTTTTCAATATCGGTGCGATTTATCGCTATATTGGTTCTGTTGGTTGCAATATCAGAGGTATTCGCAACGATATTGGCGTTACTGGTCGCGATATCAGCGGTATTGGCAGCAATATTGGTTCTGTTCGTACTGATATTTTCTTTATTCGTATCAACACCACTGTTTAAAGCTGTCAAAGCATCAGCCAAGGTATTCACCGTTCTACCCTGTACCAAATAGGAAGGACCGTTAAAAACACCATTAGTGTCTAGTAGTGCACCACCTCCCAAAGAAGATATAACGGAGTTTAATTGGAAAATATTGGTCGCATCAGTATTTGTAGTACCAGCCGCGAGGTTTACTAACTGCCTATTGTATCCAGTATTCCCAATGGAAAATGAATCGTCTCTCTCCGCTACAGAATTATTACCCAAAGCTATAGAATTATTTGCCGTGGTAATACTATTTTCACCAATAGCTATCGCCCCAGCAGCATTTTTTATTTTGGAGAGATTACCAATTGCAATAGAACCTGCACTACCTTCGATTGAAGATCTCGTCCCTAAAGACATTGCATTTTCTGATTTATTTATAAAACTAGATGTTCCTAGCCCAATAGCATTTTTGGAACCATCATCAACAATCGAATCTCCACCTATCGATATAGATCTTTCAGAATTAGCCTGTGCATATATTCCTAACGCAATGGCTAAAGCGCCATTATCTTTCCCGCCACCACTAACAGACGAATCACCTAAGGCTACGCCCCCATTCCAAGCTTTAGAACTAGCTCCTAATGCCGCACCCTTATAACCTGGCCCCGCCGCTTTATTTTTATTCATCGTCGCTTGAGCTGGGGCTCCATCCTCATCAGCTGAAGCAAAATATTTAGTATCATGGCTTGAAGAAAACACGGAAAAAGACATAAAAAATAAGATAACAATTATACTTTTTTTAAATATGCTTTCACCATAATTTTTTCCAACCATAAAAAAAACAATAGCTTTATGAAAATTTATAATAGTAAAAATACCGTTACGCATTTCAATATATTTAAATCTTTCACAAACTCCCTTTAAGGAGGTATTTAGTCCCTTCATATTTCTCATTGATACCATATTATAAAAAATTAACTTATGGACACCTACTTGTCTTCACAAGCACTTAAGGCGCTTCACCACATAACAACGAGCATTAAAAAATCGCAGTTGCTTATATTTCAATACACTTAGATATGTTCAGACTGGAAACTTCAACCTAGAGAAACAATAACCTTAGTGCGATGATTTAAAAACCAATCACTTATTAACTAAAATAAAATCAATAAAAACATCGCCAAAAATAATAAAAAACCAATAAAAATCAATGCAATAAACCGAATATCTTATCTTTTATTTTGCTTGAGACATGTTTTTAATCACACTGGAAATTTGATGGGATTTTTCTTATAATAATTTGACAGCTTAATGTGCCAGATAGTGATTGTTCAGATATTCCCTTAAAAAGGCATTGGTATAAATATGGATGAACTTGATGAAAGGAACGGTTATCTACTTAGTAGTAATGTAGAGTTTTGGCCTACAAAATTAGAGCTATATCGCCGAGATATAAAAAAAACATTTAAGCTCCAGTATCCTGCAAGTTGCTGCTTGCTAGAGCTTGTTAGAAAACAACCAATGATTGTATCGCAGTCGGAATTGATGGAAACCGGCTGGGCCGATAGAAAAGAATATGTCACTGCCAATGCTTATTACCAATGCATTCTTAACTTACGTAAAGCACTAGAAGATGCGGGATTAGATTCACATTTTATTCGCACGGTGCATCGCCGTGGTCTGCGTATCGCACCAAATGTCAAAATAAAAAGCATTATTCAAACACCATTAAAAATGGACATTGAAAATAAAGAAGAAGAAACTGTACCATCAATAAAGGAAATAGTACCAATAGAGACAAGCTCTCAACCGATGGCGTCTATTAAGTCCAATAAAAAAATCACGCCTTTCATTCTATTCCTATCAATCTTCATTATATTTATTCTTTCTGTCTTTATCACCCCGCAAGTTTATAAACGAAATCAATATTATAACTTTGATGATTACATTCAAATTACAAATATCGGCGACTGTCCGGTATATGTGAATTCAACACTGCTCGATAAAGCATCATTTGAACGTTTCATTAAATATAATGATATTAGCTGCGGAGAAAAAACCTGGTGGTATATTACACGCTACCCCAGCTCACCTAGAAGTTCACTCATACGCTGTCTTCGTCCTTTAACCGGGGATAAAAAGACCTCTTGCACAACAGATTATTATTATGGGCTAAGAAATTATGATTAAAATAAGAAAAAAAAACCTTATTTACGTAATCATCACAACATTAATATTATTTGTATTTTCATTACATTTCCTAAAAAAAGAGACAATATATTGCACTGGCGATTTAGTTGTACATAGGAATAATGAAATAGTAAAAACCAACATTACTTACAACCTATCGAATAGCTTAGGTAATATCGACATGGTAGGGGAACTGCACCGTGATAATAAAATTATCGGTACAATATCTCGAAATGTAACATTTCACTACATTAATAATGATTTTAACTATAGGCTCACATCAGAATCAATTAACACAAATTCAATGGACACGCTGAATGATGATGCTTTAAAAGAATATGTGCCAGCCTTCTTTCTCCAGCCAAATCAAAAAATGTCTCTTAATATTAAAACTATCAAATCAGGTGGCTGGATTATCTCTACCAATTCCGTCCCTTTTTTAATGTGCAATAAAATATGAAATACCCTTTATAAGATTTCGCTGTCATCGGCACTGGCTATAGTGCCACCACCATGATTTTACCCTTGTTGTCCGTAAAGAATGGCTATCTATTGTGTATCCATGGGCTAATGCAAGCGATGTTCGCATCACTTCCAAGCCAGTTTATCATCAAGTTACGGCTTACTCGGCATCTGAGAATTATTTAATATAATCCGTCAAAATTTTTCTTTATCATTCTAAAATGGATATTTAAACTAATATCTCCCTATATCGTGCACTACTTTTCATTACATCATCTATATTATTTGCAATAAATGCTAATGAAATAACAGGTGTCTTTACGCCACCAGCGGTCAAGATTACTATCAACCCACGCTTACCACTTAAGATCTTAGGTATTAATTCCTAATGAAAATTAAAGTCGTCATTAATTAATCACATAAACCTTTATCTATAAAGCTTACCAACATCACAGCCATGCCATTGATTTATATTGTTATTTTATATCTTTTATTAAGAAAGATGTGAAATTGTTTTCATTACGAAAATAAAATATCAAACCATATTAATATGGATTTAATCCTATATTTAAAAGAGGTTAATATGTTGCACCGCGTCGCAATTACTGGACTCGGCATTATTTCCAGCATTGGTATTAATCTGGATGAAGTGACTGAGTCTCTCTATACGGGTCGTTCCGGTATTGTTGTCGATAAAGAACGTGAAACATTAGGATTTACGTCCCCACTTTCTGGTGCGATAAAAGACTTTGATAAAAAATTTCCACTCAATCGTAAACAGCGTAAGTCGATGCCACAGTTTGTTGAATGGGCATTTGAAGCGGCAATGTCAGCACTTGTTCAATCAGGGCTTTCCCATGAAGAAATACAAAACCCGCGTTCGGGGTTAATTTTTGGCTGTGATTCTAGCGTATTAGATGCTGCCGCACAGACAGAACAACTGAAAGCCAGTAAAGATACCTCAGTGCTGGGTAGTGGCTTGATATTCAAAACCATGACGTCATGTATCACCATGAATCTTAATGCCATTCTGGGCACTCAAGGTGCGTCATGGTCCATCAGTGGTGCCTGCGCCAGCGGCGGGCACGCGATTGGGCAGGCGGCAGATTTGATACGATTTGGCCGCCAGGACCGCATGATTTGTGGCGGCGCACAGGAAATTAATTGGCAATCCATGTGCAGTTTCGATGGATTAGGCGCCTTTTCAACTCGTATTGCCACTCCTCACGCAGCCAGCCGTCCTTTTGCTAAGGGCCGTGATGGCTTAGTCCCCAGCGGCGGTGCGGCGGCGATCGTGCTGGAGCGCTATGATCTGGCCGTAAAACGGGGCGCGAAGATCTTAGGTGAAGTACTCAGCTACGGTTTTTCCTCAGATGGCGAGAATATTATTGTTCCCAGCCGTACCGGGCTTGGCAGAGCAATGCGTATGGCACTGCAAGAATCAGGATGCGCCAGCCAAGATATCGATTATATCTGCGCGCACGCCACATCAACCCCGAAAGGCGATGCCATGGAAGCGGCAAATATCACCGATGTATTTGGCCCGTGCAAAGTCCCAGTTTCCTCAACCAAATCAATGACCGGCCATGAGTTGTGGATGAGCGGCGCCGCTCAGGTTGTCTACACCTGTCTGATGGCACAACACGCATTTATGGCGCCCAATATCAATTTCGACGGGCCGGATGAAACCACCGCCCAGCTTGATATCGTCACGCAAACGCGGCTCCAGCCCATCAAGAAAGCTTTGTGCAATTCGGCTGGATTCGGTGGCACCAACTCTAGCCTGGTATTGGGTTTCTGATATGCAAAAGCGACCTTCCGCTGTTGTCATTGGGGCCGGACTTTCTGGTATGACTGCCGCATTGCTGCTAACCATGCATGGATATCAAGTCGCGCTGATTGAATCTGACAAGAAGGTCGGGCAGATGTTGCGTGGCTTTTATAAGAGCCGGGTTTACTTCGATAGCGGCATGCACTTTGCCGGGGAACTGTCCGAACATGGTTTGCTCACCGCTTATCTGAGCTATCTGGGCCTGAGCAAACTCGACTGTGTCGATTTTGATCCCACCTGTTTTGAAAAGGTACGTTTTTCAGACGGTTGCGAATTTGATATTCCGGTCGGTTATGCCGCGATGACGGCACAGCTTATCAATGATTTTCCGGCGGAAAAACAGGGTATCCAGCGCTACATGAGTACGCTGCGCGAGGCGTATTATCTTTCCCCCTTCCATTCGCTACGCAAAGGCGCGCAGCCCGGCGTAGAACGCGATTACCCACAGTGGCAGGTGCCCGCCTCACATATTATCGCGCAACATGTTCGCGATCCTTATTTGCGTACCTTGTTGGCGATCCCCTGTCTGTATCACGGCGTAGAGCCGGACAAAACGCTGTTTATCCAGCATGCCTGGGTTGCTGGTACTCATATGGATAGCGTACGCACCTTCGCACGCGGTGGCTTGGGTCTGTCTGAGGCGTTTGAAACACGACTCAACGAGGCCGGAGTGGCATTGCACTGTCAACGCCGCGCAATAAAAGTTCACTGCCGGGCAGATGGTCAGTTGCAGGATGTCGAACTCGATAATGGTGAGCACCTTAGTTGTGACGTCGCCGTTTATACCGGCCATCCTCACTATCTTCCAGAGTTAATGCCAGAACATGCAATGCGTCCCGCGGCTCGCAGCCGCTTGCGCGAACTCAACGATTCGATGTCTGGGCATTTACTCTATCTGACCTCGGATCGGCCACCGCCGGATATTCTTAATAAAAAGAATGTGCTGTATTGCCGCCACGACCTGCCGTTTAACCAACAGTTCGCGCCGCAAAAAAGTGGCCACGGCGGGCCGTTTTATGTCATGTCCGGGCCGTCAGTTCTGGCACAACAACCGGGTGATACTGATGCTATCGGCGATTACATTGCGGTAGCACCCTGCCTGCCAGACGAATACTTGCCTTTCTATGGCACCGGCAGCGGTAAACGTCCGGCGGAGTATCGGCAGCTAAAAAAGGAGCGTCTGAAAGATTTTTCACAACAACTCTTCGCCGCGCTTCCTGAGATGAACGGGTTTCGTGTCGTGGGCGGAGGAACGCCGCTTACACTACAGAAATATCTTCATTCGCCGCACTGCGGCATGTATGGCGTAGCACACGATATCACTCAATACCCACCGCTGCCGAATACCAAAGTGCCGGGATTTTATCTTGCAGGCCAGGGGATAACGGCACCTGGCGTGCTTGGCGCCATCATTTCTGCTTTTGTCGCATGTGGTTTCGTAGTGGGTCATTCCACGTTAATAGACGGAGTTCGAGCATGCAAATAAGACGAGTGGTTATAACCGGGGTTGGTGCCATCACGCCGTTTGGGCCGGGCGTCGATCGACTCATCGCGGCGCTGGCAGCAGGTCAAAGTGGTATTAGCGTATTACCCGCCCCCGCCTATCGCAACGACAATGAAGCCGTGCCGCAAATCGCAGGCCGGGTGACGGATATCGACGTAAGTACGATCGCGCGTAAGCATCGGCGAACTATGTCGCCCATGTCGCTATATGCTGTACTCGCCGCTCAGGAAGCCTTAACTCAGGCACAACTGCCGCTGGAGAATATCAATAACCCACGTTTTGGGATCATTGTCGGCTCCACAATGGGTAGCGTTGAGGCTTACCAATCGGTATTCGAAAATTATTTGCCGGAGCATCGTTTTGATACGGTCAAAACCAGCGCTTTTTTCAAAATGATGGGCCATACCGTCGCCTCAAATTTAGCACAAATGCTTGGCGTGACGGGACGCGTAATGGCGCTGTCTGCGGCCTGTGCGTCAGGTGCGCAGTCGGTTGGGGCGGCGTTTGAAGCTATCGCCTGTGGCGCACAAGATATCATGCTATGCGGCGGTGCTGACGAGCTGCATCCTCTCACTATCGCCACCTTCGACCTAATGTCGGCGGCATCGCGGCACTATAACGATAGGCCAGAATGCACGCCCCGGCCTTTCGATAAAGATCGCGATGGTGTCGTCTGCTCGGAGGGCGTTGGCCTGCTGTTACTCGAATCTTACGATTCTGCGCAGCAGCGCGGAGCCACAATTTTAGGTGAGGTGGCAGGATTTACTAGCGCAAGCGATACATCAAGTATTGCCAGTCCGGCCCCTGAGCCGCTATTAGCCTGCATGCAAAGCGCCTTAGCCAGCGCCCGCCTTGATATAAGTGATGTCAGTTATATCAATGCTCACGCAACCGGCACGCGTTCGGGAGATATTGCGGAAAGCCAGGCCATTCGCATGCTTTGCCAGCAACACATCCCGGTATCTAGCCTGAAAGGGCATCTTGGACACACGATGGCCGCCAGCGGTGCCATTGAGCTTATCGCCTGTCTGGCGATGATGCAGCGCAATACCCTATTCCCCACCCGCAATCTTGTTTCACCAGACGAACAATGCCAGGGAATACAGCATGTTCAATCTCAGTTATCCACCCGCGTTAATACCGTTATAAAAAATAGTTTTGCGCTCGGTGGCGTGATTTCTAGCTTAGTGTTGAGAAAATTATGATGGATAAAACAGTATTAAAAAAAGAAATTAACCAGATCCTGGTTAATGAATTTGAACTCGAAATGGGCGATCTCAAACCAGAGGCCGATCTTTATGAAGGGTTAGGACTCGATAGTCTGGATGCAGTAGATATGGTGATTGCGTTTGAAAAAGCCTTCACTATTAAAATCGGCAAAGATACCGGCGTGCTGACTATTAAGACGTTAGGACAATTGCAGGACTTTGTGATTGAGAAAATTACGATGCAGCAAGCGGCTTCTTAATGAACAGACATCCGCGATTTATAGGCCGTACCTGCTATGAATGAACCCAAGCTGCAATTTCCTGTCAATGCAGCGCATTTCATCCCCCAGCAGGGTGAGATGTGTTGTATTGATGAGATTATCGCTAGCGCCGGAATAAGTATTTCGGTGACCGCTACGCTGCACCCCAAGCATATTTTACTGACACAGCAGAAAGTTTTGGTACGGGCTGGCTTTATCGAACTCGCTGCACAGTCTGGTTGCGCCCTGATGGGGCTGGGGCAAAAAAGCAATCTCCCCGCCACGGCTTGGCTTGCTGGCGTGCAAAACGTCGTGATCCACAAAGATGCCTATGAAGATGACGTCCTGCTCATCTCAGTGAGTATTGCGCATGAATTAGCGGAAATACGGGTGTTAGATTTCAAGATAGCCACCCAACACCAGTTGCTTGCGTCTGGCAGCTTAAAAGTCTTCTATGCCCAATAACAGCGATGGGCCCGAGCGCATGAGGACTGAACCGCGTCATTTAGGGAACAATGGATTGATGTTGACTGAGAAAGGAATTTTTCATCAAGGAAGTCGGTTTGCCGTTCTCCTGATCCACGGTTTAACCGGCACACCAAAGGAGATGGACTCTCTGGCGCGGAGATTACACCGCTATGGATTTACGGTCTCTATCCCCGTTCTTGCAGGGCATTGCAATACTATTGATAGTTTGCTGAGTACCAATAAAACAGATTGGTTGGCTAGCATAGAACAGGAATATTGTCGTCTGGTATCCCAAGGCTACAAAGTGTTTGTCGGTGGTTTATCGGCCGGTGCAACCATGAGTATTTTGTTGGCGGATAAATATCCTGATATTACCGGCCTTGCTTTCTATTCCATCACATTACGTTGCGATGGCTGGAGCGTATCCCGGCTAGGCATATTACTACCGCTATTACTCAAAATACCGTTATTCCGCAACCACTACCGCTTTAAAGAATCTCATCCCTATGGCATCAAAAATGAGCCGCTGCGTGAACGTATCGTGATGAAACTCGAAAGCGGTGACAGCTCAGCGGCGGGCCACACCAGCACGCCGGGCGTGATTCTGTATGAAATGTTAGACCTTGCCAAAGACGCCAGGCTGGTGATGCCAAGAGGCAAGGTGCCAGCACTGATTGTTCATGCCCAGGAGGACGATTTGGCCAGTGTCTCTAATGCCCTATATGTCCATAAACATTACGCAGGCCCTAATGAACTGCTGCTTTTACAAGACAGCTACCATCTGGTCACTATCGACCAAGAGCGCCAATCCGTTGCCGATGCCACAGCGCGCTTTTTCTATGATTGTTTGAATCACGATGAGCAGCAGGAACTCCGAGCACAAGCTAAAAAAAGGTGCCAGCACCTCCGAGTGACGCAGGCAAAAACGGCAATAAAGCTAAGGTGAACTAGCACCTGCCTTTTTCTATAACAGGCACAGGAGAGGAAAAATGCTATGACAGACTTATCCGCAGATATTCCGAGATTTATTACCACACCGCCGCAGCAGTTCTGCCAACCAAATGGCAAAAAAAGCACAGTCGCTCAATTTTGTCTTGGTGATGATTTTGTCGGTTTTCGAGGTCATTTCCCGACAAACCCTGTCGTGCCAGGCATTGTGCAGATCATGTTAGCGCAATATACGGCGGCATGTGGTGAGCCAAGTACACTGACTGATGTCATACAATGTAAATTTACCAGCCAGATAAAACCTAACGATCGTATTGATGTTCGTGTTGATCAAGTCGCCGCCGACCGGGCCCATCGTTATACAAGCACCATATTGGCCAACGGTATTCGTTCAGCAACGTTGTTATTTGAGCTGCAGCTTTGTTATTTGAACTGCAATACGGATAACGGATGAATAACATGAAACGCTTCCCCTACTTTACGCCGCAGCCTTGTCTAAATGGCAACCCGATCCCTGAACCTCTGCCTTTTACAGTCGAACGAACTGTGCGTTTTGAAGAAGTCGATTTGATGGCTGTGCTCTGGCACGGGCACTACGCCAGCTATTTTGAAGATGCGCGCGTCGCACTGGGAAATTTCTATGATATTGGTTACCAAGTGATGATGCAGCACAGCATTTTGGCACCGGTGCGCCAAATGTACGTCGATTACCGAGCACCCTTAGTCTTTGATGAACGCTGCACCATTACCGCGTTGCTGCATTGGAGTGAAGCGGCAAGGCTCAATTTGTCTTACCTGATTAAGAATCAGGCGCAAGAGATTGTCGCAACAGGTTACTCGGTGCAGATGTTTATTGATGCGCGGCGAAAACTGATGCTCGAACAGCCGACCTTTCTTCATGATTTCTATCAACGATGGAAATCTGGTGCAGTTGCAGGGGTAAATCTCGCATAGGATTAAGTGGCTTCTTGTTTTTTAAACAAGAGCCACTCTGGCGACGACATACTATCGCCAGTTAGCCAGTAAATAAGCCGCCGTTTACCGCAATAACCTGGCCGGTAATATAGCTGGCCCCCGGAGAGGCGAGAAAACTGACCACTGCCGAAACTTCGGCAGGCAGCCCGACTCGACGCAGAGGAATACTCTGCTTAATCGCATCCAGCGGTAACTCACCGATCATTTCGGTGGCAATAAATCCTGGCGCGACGGCATTCACTAATACATTTTTACGTGCCAATTCAACTGCTAGCGAACGGGTGGCGCCGATAAGCCCTGATTTAGCTGCCGAGTAGTTCACCTGCCCGGCAACGCCGGTTTGGCCTGCGGTCGATGAAATCGTAATAATACGCCCCTGTTTTTTATGCAGCATCAGCGGGGTCACTAACGAGGTTACGTTGAAAAAACCGTTGAGATGAACAGATAAAACCTGTGACCACTCGGTTTCTTCCATCATCGCGAGCAGTTTATCGCGGGTGATCCCCGCATTATTCACCAAAACAAAAGGCGCGCCCTGCTCATCAAGCAAAGGCTGTAGCGCTTGCCTCACCTGCTGTATATCAGCCACATCAAAGGGCACTAGCAGGCATTTTCCCTTTTCACCCTGTATCTCGTCGCGAACAACGGCCGCCGCCCGGTGATCGCGGTGATAATTAAGCCAAATGTCAAAACCATCACGCGCGAGTTGACGAGCAATTTCTGCACCAATACCTTTACTGGCCCCCGTAACCAATGCAATTTTCGCTTGGCCAGCGGCGGATTTATCAGCGTTATTTTTCATGATGTCCTTATACCTACATTCATAATAAAGAAAAAAGCCGTCGGCTTTAGGCATAAGTTATCGCGATTATTAAGCGGGAGGCTGATCAAATCATGGGGTTGGCGGCGGTTAGCTCTATGCGACCAAAATATTCAAAATCACTGCGCTAGTCGTATAACCTATCAAATACAATTGCACCATCTCAATGCCCGTAAAGCGCACCATTGCACCACATTGTGTCATTTTTACTCAGCATGGATTAAAAGAGTGCAGTGGGATAATAGGGTATGGCGCGGTTTCCAGTACAAACGATTGCTGTATTCACATTTAGCGCGGGATTTTATTAATAAAAACTTACATTGCGAAGTTATTTATTGCATTTATTAAGGAGAGATAAAAGTACGCGCATTTTATTTCCCACACGTATTATCTCAAACTTTAAGCACCAACACCTTGTTCTGACGGCATTAAATAGACTATTTCACTACGTTGAGTATATCCCCATTTCTTATTGCCGCTTATTTAGATCTCAGCAGGAATTCTCTTGGCATAGGTATTGCAGAAGATTTTGCAAATACTGTGATATCGCCGATGTAGTCATTTTTAATAACAGTATAAAAATAGCAACCGATTACAGATTTAGCCTGTTGTTTTGCCAAGGGAAATAAAAACTATGTCATTACATCTTTTGCCCGTTGCACCAAAACCTGCCTTGATCATCGTTGATATGCAAAATGATTTTGTCCGTCAGGGTGCGCCGTTTGAAGTTCCAGGCGGTAGAGAGACCATCGCACCACAACAGTCGCTACTGAAATACTTTCGTGAAAATGGCTACCCGGTGATCTTTTTACAGTGGGTTAGCGTGGCTAATGATCCGTGGCGCAGACTAGAAAGTAAATTCACCTGGACCGAGTTTTTAGATGAAAACACTAAAGCTTGTCGTGTGGGCCATTTCAGAAGCTATGAAGATAGCAGTGAGCCGGTTGACTGCGCTGCCATTATCGATGAGCTGGCACCGATTGCCGGTGAACCTATCGTACCTAAACACGGTTTCGGTGGTTTCTATGGCACTAACTTGCACGACATTTTAAGTGCATCTGGCGTCGATACCTTGGTATTCACCGGTGTGGTGGCGGAATGTTGTGTTGAAGATTCGGTACGCCAAGCTTACTACCATCATTACGCCAGCATTGTTGTCTCAGATGCCGTGGAATCAATGAGCGCCACCAGAAAGGTCGAATGTCTGGCCGTATTAGATGAGAACTATGGTTGGGTGGCAGATAGCGCCAGTGTGATTGCGCATTTAACCATGCAGAACCAGCAAGCCTCCGTTAACGCTTGATGAATAATAATGGGCAGATGTCTATTGCACTAGCCCGACAAATAATTTTGTAATCAGAGGTAGGCGCTATGCTTTCTTTTTTCAGTATTCATAACATCATGGTCAGCATTCCCTTCGGCACCGAGGCTTATCAGCTTTCATGGATCGAGGCGGTTGGTACATTATTTGGATTACTTAATATCTGGCTGGCAAGCCGTGAAAAAACCATTAACTATCTATTCGGCCTGTTAAATGTCACGCTGTTTACCGCGATCTTTTTCCAAATCCAGCTTTACGCCAGCATGATGTTGCAGGTGTTTTTCTTTGTCGCCAATGTCGTGGGATGGATCATTTGGTATAAAGACGATCAGAAAGAAACATCAGAGATCAAAATACGCTGGTTATCGCTGGAGAAATTTATTATCACGGCCGTTATCAGCGTGGGATTCATTGCATTAATGACCTTTAAAATTAATGCTATTTTCTCCATGTTGACCGACTTTGCTTTCTGGCTTCTCTCTAAATTAGGCATCAATGCGACTGAACCGACATTGATCCCAGACTCTTATCCGCTTTCGGACTCAACAATTCTGGTGCTGTCGATTGTCGCCACGGTATTGATGATCAAAAAATACGTAGAAAACTGGATCATCTGGTGTGCGCTGGATGTGATAAGCGTTGTGCTTTATGCCGTTCAGGGCGTTTATGTGATGTCTCTGGAATACCTGATTTTGATTGGCATCGCTGGATTCGGCTCCTGGGCATGGATCAAGTCAGCCAAAGAGCACGGCTCTCAACCACTGCGCCCAGCCGCGAGCCCCGATGCGAAAAAACAGTATGCTAATGTGAAATAGTCCTTTCACTACCGACTTAAATACCGACAAAATAAAACCCCGACCATCAATGGCCGGGGTTTTATTTTACTTATATATAATCTGCTTATATCTAAGCAGCGACAGCAAATTTCTTATTTATAACCCAGCTCTGCGCGCAGTTCTGCTTTTGCGGCATCATATTCTGCGTTGAATTCTGGCTTCTCAAACATTTTTTGTACCATCAATGCAGCACCGGTACGGCTCATTACGGTATCTGAACGATAATGGAAACCAGCGACCAGGCGGTTATTGGCATAGTCAGCCGCGCGGGTAAACAGCTCGTTACGCTTCTCAGGCACCATATCGCCTAACAACGTCGCCATAGAGTAACCCAAGGTCGAGTGGCCTGAAGGCCAGGAGCCTGATTTAGATTTTTTCAACAACGGGTGCAGTTGGTCTGACACCATGTAAGGGCGTGAGCGATTGAAGAATTTTTTCGGCAGGTCGTCGATAACATCTTCGGTGGCAACGACACGGGCGAAGAAAGCGGCAACTTTTGGTAATTTCTGCTCGTCAAATTTTGGGCCCATTACGTCAGCAAAACGCCAGACATTCTCTTGTGCATCAGCAATCGCGGCTTTCTCTTGTGCCGGGGTTCGCGTGGCCTGAATTTCCAACAACTCAGCAATTTCTGCTTTGGTTTGCGCGGAATCATTGGCCGGAGGTGCTGGCAAATACTGGGTCAGGTCCAAATCATGAGTGGTAATAAACGGTTTGGCTTCTTCGGCAGCCTGAACATTGAAGATCGAACCGGCACAAAGAAAAGCTAAGACAGCAGCAAAATTACGCAAGATAAAGACCCCTAACAGAGACAATAAAAATTTAGCAGGAGTCTAGAGGCCCTACATGACAGCCTTATGACAGGCTCGTCTGTACCCATGCTGCATGCTATTGTTATCGTACAAGTTGTGATAGGCGGCAAAAAACTAGCAATCTGATAACGCTATTCTGTTTTCTATTAATATAGATTCCAATCAGGTGAGCTAAGGTACTATAGACACATCTCTATTACTTATCACCGAGCGGGCATTACTCCTGCTCTACTAAAAATGAGCGTTATTTACTTACTTATTAGCTTCCTCTTTTAATGGCTGGCTAATCTTTTTGGCTAAAGGAAATCTGATGACTACCCACCACGTGATTGGTGTTTTGGCTTTATTTGTTAGCGCGTCAATTTACGCACAAGATAGCGGCGGGATCCCGCAAAATCAGGTGAAAGAGAAAAATGCATTTGTCTCACACCTGATGAAAGAGATGACACTGGATGAAAAAATTGGTCAGTTGAATTTAGTTAGCGTCGGCCCAGATTATACTAAAGAAGCTATTATGGCCGATGTCCGCGCAGGCAAAGTCGGCGGTATGTTTAATACCGTCACCAAACCCGACATCCGCCGTATTCAGGACCAGGTGCAATATAGCCGCCTAAAAATCCCTTTGTTCTATGCCTACGATGTGGTGCATGGCCAGCGTACCGTATTCCCAATTAGCCTCGGATTAGCGGCAAGTTGGGATCTCAACGCCGTAGCCACCAGCGCGCGTATCTCTGCTGAAGAGACCGCGGCCGATGGCCTGAATATGACCTTCTCACCGATGGTGGATATTACCCGTGACCCGCGTTGGGGCCGCGTCTCAGAAGGGTTTGGTGAAGACACTTACCTGACCTCGCGCATGGGTGCGGAAATGGTCAAAGCCTATCAAAACGGCGACCCGTCGGCACCAGGCAGCATTATGGCTAACGTTAAACATTACGCGCTGTATGGCGCTGTGGAAGGCGGTCGTGACTACAACACGGTCGATATGAGCCTGACCCGCATGTTCAACGATTATATGCCCTCTTACCAAGCCGCACTGGCGGCTGGTGCCGGTGGCGTGATGGTCGCGCTTAATAGTGTTAACGGTATTCCAGCCACTTCCAACGTCTGGCTGCTGCAAGATATTTTGCGCAAGCAATGGCATTTCAACGGATTAACGGTAAGCGATCACGGCGCCATTGGCGGGTTGGTCAAACACGGCGTAGCGCAAGACGATCGCCAAGCTGCCATGATGGCGTTGAAAGCCGGTGTCGATATGGATATGGCCGATAATATGTACGGCAAATATCTCAAAGGCCTGCTGAAAGATGGTCTGGTCACTCAACAAGAGATCGACCGTTCGGTGCGTCACGTGCTGGATGCCAAATGGGATATGGGCTTATTTGCCGATGCTTATCGTCATTTGGGCCCCGCCTCGAGCGACCCGGCAGATACCAATGCAGAAAGCCGTTTGCATCGCCAACAGGCACGCGAAGTCGCACGTACTTCATTGGTGCTGTTGAAGAATGATAAAGACACGCTACCGCTGCAGAAAAAAGGCACCATTGCGCTGATCGGCCCATTGGCCGATAGCCAACGCGATATTATGGGCAGTTGGTCGGCGGCTGGCGTTGCTAAACAAGCCGTGACGGTATTGAAAGGCATGCAGGATGCCATCGGTGATAAAGCCACACTATTATACGAGCGCGGCGCTAACGTAACCGACGATAAAGATATTGTCGATTACCTGAATACTTACGAACAACAAGTGGTACCAGACAAACGCACGCCACAGCAGATGATTGATGATGCGGTAAAAATCGCCGATAAATCTGATGTTGTCGTCGCCGTAGTGGGCGAAGCACAAGGTATGGCCCATGAAGCTTCTAGCCGTTCTGATATCAGCATTCCAGAAAGCCAACGTAATCTGTTAAAAGCACTGAAAGCTACCGGCAAGCCGTTAGTGATCGTGCTGATGAACGGCCGTCCGTTGACGCTGAATTGGGAAGCTGAAAATGCTGATGCGATGCTGGAAACTTGGTTTAGCGGCACCGAAGGTGGCAATGCCATTGCCGATGTACTCTTTGGCGATTACAACCCATCGGGCAAGTTGCCGATGACCTTCCCGCGCTCTGTGGGGCAAATTCCACTGTATAACAGCGTGCTGAATACCGGCCGTCCGTTTAACCCGAAAAAGCCGGAGAAATACACCTCTCGCTATTTCGATATTACCAACGGACCTCTGTATCCGTTTGGCTTTGGTCTGAGCTATACCCAGTTCAGCGTCTCGGATATTACGCTCTCTTCAACCACGCTCAACGCTAAAGGTCAGTTGACTGCCAGCGTGATGGTGAAAAATACCGGTAAACGCGCCGGGGCAACCATCGTGCAGCTCTATCTGCAAGATGTCACCGCCTCGATTAGCCGCCCGGTGAAGGAGCTGAAAAACTTCGAGAAAGTTGAGTTAGCCCCGGGCGAAGAAAAACGCGTTAGCTTCCCTATCGATGAAAAACAGCTGCGCTTCTACAATACCCAGTTGAAATGGGCCTCTGAGCCAGGCAAATTCAATGTCTTTATCGGGTTAGATTCACAAGATGTGCAGCAAAGCTCATTCTTGTTGGAATAAAATCCCCACGTAAATAATGAGCCGCCTGCATGAAATTAATGCAGGTGGCTCAATCAATAACAGAATCCCCATCTATCCCCTTCCAAATTAACCTGATGATTTCACGCTATAAAAATCCATAATTAGGTGAATTTTTTTATTTTGAGCTTGCTCACACTCCCTTCAACCTTACTTTCGTAATGGGTTGTCTTAGGCTAGATTGATATTATCTCATCCGACCACTTAGCCGAGCCTATTATGACCGATACCGCCACGACGACATTTCCTCACCTGTTGGCACCGTTGGATTTAGGGTTTACCAGCCTGAAAAATCGCGTGTTAATGGGCTCAATGCATACCGGCCTTGAAGAGCATGAAGACGGTTTTCAACGCATGGCGGCGTTTTACGCCGAGCGGGCCAAAGGCGGCGTAGGACTGATTGTTACCGGCGGGATTGCGCCCAACCCACAAGGCGCGACACATCGCGGCGGCGCAGTGTTTGATCACCCTTCACAAGTCGCAGGCCATCGACTGGTCACTGATGCAGTACATCAGGCTGGCGGCAAAATCGCGCTGCAAATTTTGCATACCGGTCGTTATAGCAAGCAACCAGATTTAGTCGCGCCTTCCGCTGTACAAGCGCCAATTAATCGCTTTGTTCCGCAGGCACTCAGTGAAGAACAAATTGAACAAACCATTGCTGATTTTGCTCACTGCGCCGCACTGGCACAGCAGGCAGGTTATGACGGCGTCGAGATCATGGGTTCGGAAGGTTATTTGATTAATCAGTTTTTGGTGCAGCGCACCAATAAACGCGAAGACCGCTGGGGCGGCAGCGTAGAAAACCGTCGACGCTTTGCACTGGAAATCTTACGCCGCGTGCGCCAACGCTGCGGCGAACACTTTATTATTATCTATCGTCTGTCGATGCTCGACCTAGTCGAGGAAGGCTCCGACTGGCAAGAGGTCGAGGAGTTGGCACTGCTAGTAGAGCAAGCTGGTGCCACTTTGATCAACACGGGGATCGGCTGGCACGAAGCGCGGATCCCAACGATCGCCACCATGGTGCCGCGCGCTGGTTTTAGCTGGGTCACGCAAAAGCTGATGGGCAAAGTCAGTATTCCGCTTATCACCACCAATCGAATTAACGATCCTGCTGTGGCAGAGGAAGTACTAACCTCCGGCTGTGCCGATATGGTGTCGATGGCGAGGCCTTTCTTAGCCGACGCTGAGTTTGTAGTGAAAGCGGCACAAGGGCGAGCCGATGAAATCAATACCTGCATCGGCTGTAATCAGGCTTGTCTGGATCAGATTTTTGTCGGTGAACTCACCTCTTGCTTGGTTAATCCTCGCGCCTGCCGTGAAACCGAAATGAACCCTCTGCCCGCATCGCAACCCAAACGCATTGCAGTAGTTGGCGCTGGCCCCGCAGGGCTATCTTTTGCCACTACAGCAGCCGCGCGTGGTCACCACGTCACGCTCTTTGATGCCGATGATAAGATTGGCGGTCAATTTAATGTCGCCAAACAGATCCCCGGTAAAGAGGAGTTTTATCAGACGCTGCGTTATTTCTCGCGTCAACTGGGCCTGCTCAAGGTCAGCCTGCGATTAGGGGAAAGAGTACAAGCCGAACAACTGACAGGTTATGACGAGGTGGTGCTTGCCAGCGGTATTGCACCGCGTCTGCCAGATATTCCTGGAATCGATCACCCCAGTGTTCTGACTTATCTTGATGTATTGCGCGATAAAAAACCGGTGGGTAAGCGCGTCGCGATTATCGGTGCTGGCGGTATTGGCTTTGATACTGCGGAATACCTCAGCCAATCTGGCTTATCGACCAGCCTGGATAGTGCAGCATTCAGCCATGAATGGGGAATCGATCGTGACCTGACTCAGCCCGGCGGCTTAGCGCCAGGCGGCCCACAGCCAGAAACCTCACCGCGTGAGATAACCTTGTTACAGCGTAAAAATACCAAAGTAGGCGCTGGGCTGGGGAAAACAACTGGCTGGGTGCATCGAGCGAGTCTGCTCAATCGTGGCGTCAAGCTATTGAATGATCTAAATTATCATTCAATAGACGATGAAGGTTTGCATATTTTATATCAGGGCAAACTACAGACGTTAGCGGTGGATAATGTGATTATCTGCGCCGGGCAAGAACCCTGCCAAACGCTGCTGCAACCTTTGCAGGCAATGGATAAAAGGGTGCATCTGATTGGAGGAGCGAGTCTGGCGGTCGAGTTGGATGCCCGTCGCGCTATTGATCAGGGAACCCGGTTAGGATTGGAAATCTAGCTTTAGCCATCGAAGGGCTGATTATGTGGGTATTGTGCAAGTTCGGTCGCCTGTAATATATCAGCGCTGGTGAACGCGACCGGCAAGGGCCTCACGGGTCGGCTGAGGCGGGCGTCCTGCCCGTCTCAACCTAAAGCAGACGTCTTGTCTGCTTTCCCCTGGCCTCATTCGTTCGCTTGGCCGACAAGATGCGCTATTGAAGGTCAAGGACTTAAGGTCAAAATAGAGGCTATCTCAGTCTTATCGTGGCGATTTAATCGAGCTCAAAATGACGAACTTTTGATTGGTGGCAATAGTCGTGCAGTTGCCGAACAGGCGGCGCAGTTTCTGGTAGTAATCCAGATGACGGTTACCAACAATGCGCAGTTCACCACCGACTTGCAGACAGCGTTTAGCATCGCAGAACATACGCCATGCGGTGTCATCGCTAATGACATGACCCTGATGGAACGGCGGGTTGCACAACACAGCATGTAGGGTTTCGCGCTCAACACCAGCCAACATGTTATTCACGTCAAACCCACAACGTGCCATATCTTGCGGCAGGTTATTTGCTACGTTTTCGCGACTCGATTCCACCGCCATATAAGATTCGTCAACAAACAGCATTTCTGCTTCTGGGTTCAGCGCCAACGCAGTGAGACCGATAACACCGTTGCCACAGCCAAGGTCAGCAATACGCCCTTCAATACCATCCGGTAAATGCTGCATAAAGAAGCGTGCACCAATATCTAATCCAGTACGGGAGAAGACATTCGCATGATTGGTGATACGCATATCGCTGCCATCCAACGCCCAATCGCTGGTCACTCGCTCAACGCTGTCGGCCTGTTTTTCCGGCTGGCAGTGAATCAGACGGGCTTTTTTCCATGCCAGACTGGTCTTGGTGGTACCGAGGATGTTTTCAAACAGCTGCAGCGTTGAAGTATGGATATCACGCGCTTTAGCACCGGCAATAATCTGCGTATCTGGTGCCACAACCGCACGCAGCGCCAGCAGTTGTTGCTCTAGCAGTGCCAGCGTCTTGGGCACTTTGATAATGACCAGTCCTGGTGCCGCTGGCAGCGGGTCGAGGCTGCTTTGCAATGTAACTTGGCTGTCATCCAAACCATTAAGACGCAAGTTATGACGGGTGGCTAGCTGGCTCATATAAGAGTCGCTGATGCTCACTGGCGAGAACGCCTGCAACGCACAAGATAACGTGCCAAAGGCATCGTTAAAAATCAGTAGCGGACGGCCATTGAGTGTCTCGGTGCTTAGGGTTTGCAGCAGGTATTCATCAGCGGCTTCCCAAGCTTGCAGCGTGGTGGACTCTTCTTCCAGCGGATAACGTTCCAGCTCAAGTTGCAGTTCACCCAGTTCGAATTGGCTCATTGGCCCTCCTCAATATTCAATTTGCGCTGTTTATCCCCTAAATCGTGCGATCAGTAAAATGTTTTTTCAGTTAAAACGGCATTATTCGCGATAGTTTGGTACTTCATCGCCATAACTTGATGAAATTAAGGGGTGGCAGAAGGGAAAGAAAAAAGATGAATGGCGTAAAGAGTCGGGCGGATTAGATACCGCCCCCATTTTTATTCTAAATCAGCGTGTCGCTCAAACATTGTGGCAGAGGTTTCTCCCAGTTCGTCCATGAGCGCAAGCACAATGGCATCATAGACGAGAAAGCAAAGCTGTTCGAAGGCCGATCCCATCGGCTGAATAGACGTAATATCAACACCTTGATGCTTAAGTTTGGGAGAAACACCAGGCAACATCACGACTGTATCAGCCTGACGCGCAATCGTGGAGGTGCGGTCCATCGTGATAACGGCCAGATTAACCTTGGCAGCTTTAGCTTTCGTGGCTAATGCCACCAAACTACCGGTCTCCCCAGAACCAGAAGCGATGATTAACAGATCTCCCGCTTTGGTATGTGGTGAGCTGATTTCCCCCACCAAGCTGATATCAAACCCCAGATGCATTAAACGATTAGCGAAGCCTTGTACCCCAATACCACTGCGCCCCGCTCCTGCCAGGAAGATATGTTTTGCCTGGCGGATAGATTTTATAATCTCGTCTAATTCGGCATCTTCAATATATTGCGAATTATGCATCAACTCAGAAATAATTTGCTGAGTGAAATTACGGATACTCATGTTTTACCCTCATAAGACTATACATTTCATAAACACTTGCAGTTGCTTGAGGCGGTAAGAGAGAAAATCTCGATGAGCTTACTACGGACAAGTAGTTTGAGGGAGCAAAATGGCACGCTCATTTATATAACCGTATCGCCGCTTGAAGGATCCAGCGAGAGAGGTGGTATCATCCGCTGATGATGAAAAAGGTGGCAATATGAATATATGGGTGTGGTTATGGCTGAACTGACATATTTGCAGGGCTATCCTGAAGCATTACAAGCTCAGGTACGCCAATTGATTGATCAGAAACGCCTTGGTAGTGTCTTGCTTTCGCGTTATCCGCAACCGCACGAACTGACCACTGATAAATCGCTGTATCAGTTTACTCTCGGACTAAAAAACCAATTTTTGCGCAGCTCATCGCCGCTGAGTAAAGTGGCCTACGATAATAAAATCCATGTAATGAAACATGCGCTGGGCCTGCACACCGCGATCTCACGGATCCAAGGCGGTAAGCTTAAGGCCAAGGCAGAAATCCGCGTGGCAACCGTGTTTAAAAGTGCCCCAGAAGCATTTCTGAAAATGATCGTGGTACATGAGTTGGCACACTTGAAAGAGAAAGACCATAACAAAGCTTTTTACAGCTTATGCTGCCATATGACGCCGGATTATCATCAATTGGAGTTTGATACGCGCATGTATCTGACCCATTTGGACTTGTTCGGCAAACTTTATGATTGATTTACTGGAGTGAATGCATGATTCGGTTTGCTGTTATCGGTACCAATTGGATCACTGAACGTTTTATTGATGCCGCTCATGAAAGCGGAAAAATGAAACTAACGGCGATTTATTCTCGCCACCTCGATAATGCAAAAGCCTTCGGGGAAGAGTATCCAGTCAGTCACTATTTTGATTCGCTCGATGCGTTAGCAAGCTCTGATGTTATTGATGCCGTATATATTGCCAGCCCCAATTCTCTGCATTGCCAACAGGCACTGCTGTTTCTTAGCCATAAAAAACACGTCATTTGTGAGAAGCCTCTTGCCTCAACAGAGGCCGAAGTCAATAGCATGATTGCCTGTGCCAAAGCGCACGACGTCGTGCTGTTTGAGGCCTTTAAAACTGCCTATCTTCCTAACTTTTTGCATGCCAAAAGTACGCTTGAGCGCATGGGAAAGCTGCGTAAAGCAGTATTTAATTTCGGCCAATACTCGTCACGCTATCCACGCTATTTAGCCGGTGAAAACCCCAATACTTTTAATCCTGAATTCTCTAATGGTTCGATTATGGATATTGGTTATTACTGCCTGGCAAGTAGCGTGGCGCTATTTGGCGAGCCGCAATCGGTCATTGCTACTGCGACGTTGTTAGAAAGCGGTGTCGATGGGCAAGGTAGCGTGCTGCTCAACTACGAAAATAGTGAAAGAGGCAGCTTTGAAGTGGTGATTAACCATTCCAAAATTGCTGATTCTTATCTGCCAAGCGAAATCCAGGGCGAAGAAGCCACGTTGTTAATCGATAAAATCTCTACCTGTCCAACCTTGAGTTTTTATCCGCGGGCAAACTCTGGCAATGCACAAGATAGTAAGAAGCTGGATATTTCTCAGTTGCAGCACATTAATACGATGCTATACGAAGCGGAAACCTTTTCTCTGTTGGTAGAAAACCAGTTTATCGACCACCCAGGGTTGCAAGTCTCACGCATTACCGCCAAGTTACTCGATGAGATCCGCCGTCAAACCGGTGTGATCTTCCCGGCAGACAGTCATCAGGAGCTTAAATGAGTCAATCATCGCAGAAACCGCTGGTTATTCTACAAACAGGCAACGCCCCCGATCACATTCGCAATCAGCACGGTAATTTCCCGCAGATGTTTTTGCGACAGGGTAACCTTGATACTCATCAGGTGCAGATTGTTGACTTGCAAGCCGATGAGCGCCCTTTATCACCCGAGCATTATGCTGGCGCGATCATTACGGGTTCACGCAGCATGGTGACAGAGCATTTGGATTGGAGTGAGTTTGCCGCTGATTGGATCCGCCAAGCTATGTTGCTTAATTTGCCGCTATTTGGTGCCTGCTACGGCCACCAGCTAATGGCCTATGCACTCGGCGGAGAAGTCGATTATCACCCTGCGGGACTGGAAGTCGGCACTGTTGAGATTGAGCTGCTGCCTGAAGCGACAAAAGATCCGTTGCTTTGTGATCTGCCAACCCATTTTAATGCCAACTTGATCCACCTGCAGACGGTATTAACGCCTCCGGCGAGTGCCACGGTGCTAGCACGCTCTGCACACGATCCACATCAGATCCTGCGTTACGGCCCAAATGCCGTCAGCACGCAATTTCACCCAGAATTCACCGCAGCAATTATGAAAACCTATCTGCCGTGGTTAAAACAAGTGTCACCAGATGATGGCGTTGATTATGATCATAAATTACAACAGATTAATGAAACGCCATTGAGCCAAGGCTTGCTGCTCGCCTTCACTGAGGCGCTTGGTAAACAGCGCGCATTAGCGGGATAACAGCAAATTATTTCAGCGCGCTTGACGGCTGAAATAATTTGCATTAGTTTTGCACACGCAAAGGGGAGTAACTTCCTAGTCGGATAATCGTCATTACGGTGAATAGAATAAAACAGCTCACGCGCATCTACCCAATCAGCGCCCAAGAGCTTCTACTTCACCCGGTTACCGGGCAGCCCTGATACCAGAATTAATCAGCGTTGTAAGTGAGACCTTGCCGGAAGGCGAGGTTTGCTTATAGCTCAGAGAGAGCGGCTTACGTCTTCTGACGTTGGCCGTTTTTTTTGCTTATTTTTCGAGGTATTAACATGAACTCTGTGGGTAATCCGCTTCTATGGGGCAGCTTTGCCGCAATAGTGGTAGTGATGTTGGCTATCGATTTGCTGCTACAAGGACGCAAAGGCGAACACAGCATGAGTATGAAAAGTGCCGCGCTGTGGTCTTTACTGTGGGTAGGATTGTCATTGCTATTCAGCCTGGGCTTGTGGTGGTATTTCAAAGGCGAATTTGGCCGCGAAATGGCCGATAAACAGACGCTAGCTTTCCTTACTGGTTATCTGCTGGAAAAAGCCCTGGCAATAGATAACGTCTTTGTCTGGCTAATCCTGTTTAGCTATTTCTCAATACCGGCCAGCTTGCAACGCCGGGTGCTTGTTTACGGCGTGCTTGGCGCTATCGTATTACGTACCGGAATGATCTTTGCCGGAAGTTGGTTGGTAACAGAATTCAGTTGGATTTTGTATATCTTCGGCGCCTTCTTGCTATTTACTGGCGTTAAAATGGCGTTATCCAAAGATGATGACGATAATGCCATCGGTGATAAGCCCCTGATTCGCTGGCTACGTGGCCGCATGAGACTGACCGAGGAGCTATCTGGCGATAAATTCTTTGTACGCCGCAACGGCCTGTTATATGCCACTCCACTGATGTTGGTATTGATCATGGTCGAGCTAAGCGATGTTATCTTCGCTGTTGATAGCATTCCGGCTATCTTTGCTGTAACCACCGATCCCTTTATCGTTTTAACTTCCAACCTATTCGCTATTCTTGGCCTGCGCGCCATGTACTTCCTGTTGGCTAGCGTGGCAGAGCGCTTTTCAATGCTCAAATATGGTCTATCGGTCATTTTGGTCTTTATCGGGATCAAGATGCTATTGCTCGATATCATCCATATTCCAGTGGGAATCTCGTTAGGCGTGATCGGGACAATCTTGGCGCTGACGCTGGGGATTAATGCATGGATCAACCATAAGGCCGATCAAAGTAGACATCACTAAGCCCTCATAGTAAAAGGCCCGGAGCAGAAACCGGGCCTTTAGCATGCTCCAAAAACGCTTACACCTACTGACTATTTTTCAGTGCATTCAGCAGATGCTGTAGCGGATAAACGGCCGCAATCACCAGCTCATCTTGTACCACAGCTGCCGCATCTAACTGTTTTTTCGCCTCTTGGCGCTGCTGGGGACTTAGGCCTTTTCCTTGTTGCAATTTGTCCAGCCACAACAATCCTGATGACGCCAGTTGATTGAGCTGGTTCGCCACCGGTTCAATAGGTTTTAGGATAACATTACGCGCCAATAGTGGCTGAACCTGCGCGTTATTCGTCTGCCACTGTGTAAGCTGCCAACGAATGGCGAGCGCGGCTTTTGTATCCTGCGGGTTAGCGACCAAGCGATCTATCTGCTGGCCCAATTCACGCACCACGTTGCTTTCTGCTGGTAGCGCATCGACCAGGCGATTTAGCGGCTCATATTGGTTGTAGTGCCCGGCCTGGAATTTCAAATGCTGGCGGGTGTAATACTGCGCAGGTTCCAGCGCCGTGGAGAGAATTTGTAGCGGCATAATATCGCTACTGCCAGCCAAACGCGTCATCAAGCGCGCCGATTCCTGATGCTGTTGTAACCCCACCGAGACTACCGACCAAGCGTCAACGGCACCAAGGCGCTGATACATATTATCGACATCCTGCACGTCCTGCGCCGACCACAAACGCTCGGACACCGCAAAAGCACGCGGCCACAATTTTAGATCCAGAATTTGCGAAGTAATATTCTCCTGCCACAGCGCCACTTCGCCACCCAAAATATTTTTCATGCTCTGCGCATCAGGCACAGATGGCATGATGCCTTGCGGTGCTTCCGCCAGCTTCTCAACGCTCGCCGGGTAGCGCACATTACCAATCAGGAAATACCCGCTGGATGGCGCATGCTGTAAATTGAGCGTTGGGCGGGTATCCCCCATCCAGGTATCCACGGCAAAGCTCACCTGTCCATCGCTATTCCAGACGATATCTCGCATCGCACGGCGGGATTTACCGGCGAAATCGATATAGCCCCGCCAACCATTTTTACCGTCAATAAGAGTAAAGCTGCCAGTAACCGGACTGCCTTTCAAACGCGGCATAGTAAAGGCCCAGCTTTGTGCTTTCTCATCAGAGGCTACCAACGGATCAACACCCAATGGTTGCGGTTGAATTTCATTGCGATAGTGATAGGCGCTGCTTTGCGGTTGATCGAGATAGAAACCCGTCGAGAGAATACTTTGATAACCTTGCTGAGCACTGGCACTAAGAGAGTCCGGTCCCTGCCAGGATTGGATCACGCTATCGTGCGGCAAATTGGGTTGCAAAATTTCATCCCATCCCACCATCCGTCGATGATGCTGGTGTAGGATTTTCTGTAAACGTTGATTGAAAAAGGTGTGCAGCGCGTTACTGTCCGCCAGATGATTTTTCGCCATAAAGGCGCGGATAGCCTGCGAGTGCTGCCACTGCGTATCGTTGACTTCATCGCCACCAATATGCAGATAAGGATCGGGGAAAATACGCGTTACTTCGCCGATAATCCGATCTGCGAACTTATAAACTTGTGGATTGGATGGGTCGAGCGTCGGAGGGTGCACGCCCCATTCACGCTGCATTTTATAGGGACCAGGCTCGCTGATTAATTCAGGATAAGCCGCCGCAATAGCCGATGCGTGCCCCGGCATATCAATCTCCGGGACCACCCGAATCCCCAGCGCGGTGGCATAAGCCACCACGTCTTTCATTTGCTCGACCGTATAAAATTGGCCGTCGCTCGCGAGTTGTTGCAACTTTGGATAGTGCTCTGAGGCAAAACGCCAGCCCTGATCGTCCGTTAGATGCCAGTGCAACACGTTAAATTTGGCCGCCGCCATACCGTCGAGCTGGCGTTTAATATCTGTCACCGGCAGGAAATGCCGTACCGAATCCAGCAGCACCCCGCGCCACGGGAAGCGCGGCGCATCTTCAATACTCAGCAGCGGAATAAAGGTATTTTCGCCATCGGTTTGAATCAGTTGCAACAATGTTTCCATCCCGCGCAGCGCACCAAACCGAGTATTAGCCGTCAACATCGCCCCCTGCGGCGTGACATGTAACTGGTAGCTTTCATCGCTATCTGGCATCGGCTGAGCGGCGACTTTTTGTTTAATCATAATGGTAATCGCCGCATGCTTAGCATCTTCGGGCTGCAACACCCACCCGGTTTGCAACTCAATACGATTTCGCCAACGCGGAATATCAGCCTCTAAATCATCGCCGCTAATCGCGATAGACAGCGCATTGCTCAACACCCACTTCCCCTGCTGCGCCGCCAACTCAACCTTTTGCGGCCAAGGCATCAACGGTAAATCTCCCGCCGGTGCGGCATAAGTTGAAGCAGAACAAGCAAGCAACAACGACGAAGCTAACAAACAACGACGAAATGGAAATGGCATGAACACGCTCCCCAGAAGAAGGCGGGCTGAGATTAGCCCTCTGAAAATCATAAAAATTTAATCTTAGGGGAAAAAGTAAATCCAGACCGGGATTTAGACCGGTTTTTTAAAGCAATGACCGTGCTTTAGGGCGGTTTTGTAAAACCAGTAAGGTGAATATTTCGATAATTATATCCAGACCGGAATTTGGGCGGTTTTCTAAAACCAGTAAGGTGAATATTTCGGTTTTTGAAGTGTAGTGATCAATGCGACCCCGCAGCCGAAACCGAGCAAAGGAACGAAGGCGCGTTCCTTCGCAATCCAGCGCCTTTTCCAACCTCGATATCCAGTCCGGCGGAAGCCATGTTTCAGCAGCTTCAGTGATAGCGCAAATGCCAGCCTTCCTGGCTCCCCGCCTCCGGGTTCAAGCCAACGATAAATCCATTGTCTTTCACCACTCCACCGGTGGCATTTTGAGTGCGC